>CAVQSG010000010.1:0-149977 GCA_963715415.1 uncultured Chloroflexia bacterium
ATCAGCGCGGCTCGGGCTCGATGGCACCTCCGCCGACGCCGGATGCGGAGACGCGCGAGCCGCGCAGCGTGGTGCGCGTCGGTGCGTAATCCTCGCCCTCTGCGGGCTGGTTCTCGATCTCGATCGAGAGGTTGCCGTCGGCGGCGATCGTCGCGACCGTGGTCGAGACGAGGCGGGTGCTCACCTGGGGTCGGATGAATGCGAAGCCGGGGTCGACTCCCGGCACCGTGGCCATCACGAGCTGGGTCTGGGCGGTCCCGCGCAGCGTGCGGCCCTCGATCGTGCCCTCGCCCTTGCCGATCACCTGCGCCGGCAGCGCAGCCTCTGCGCCCGGGTAGGTGGTCTTGAGGTCGAAGGTCGCGGTGTAGCGCCCGCCCTGCTCGCTGAGGATGATGGTGCCTGCGATGTCCCGCTTGCGGCCGCTCTCGATCGCGACGGTGGACCCGCGAACCTCGTACCTGCCCGGGATCGGGGTGGCCTCGATCTTCTCCTCGGCGACCTCCGCGTCCTGTCCGCCGCAGCCCAGGACGAGCAGGATGATGGCGGGAAGAGCGCGACTGGATCGGACGATCATCGGAAGCCCTCCGTTCTCACCTCCGCAGACGGAGAGTGTACGCCCCCGCCCACCGGAGCGGGGAGTTTTCGGCCATCCCCGCGGGGGCTCGGCGCCGCGGCTGGCCCACGCGCAAGCTCCCCAGCGAAGCAGATCGCTCCCCCCGGGACCTCCTCCTAAGGCTCTCCGACTCCTCGTCCGATACACCAACCGGCGCAGAGCGCGCTCACGGCAGCCCCGTGGGGGGAGGTGGACTTGCTGTCGCTTCATCCCGAGCAGGAGCTGGACGGTATCGCGGCCGGCCTGGCCGGGGGCGGTGCCTGTGCTCTGGTGCTGATCGAGGCCGGGCGGCTGGAGCGGATCGAGCGGCGCTACGGCGGCGAGGCCTATCGCCGGAGCATGGAAGGGCTCAAGGCCCTGGTGGGCGAGCTGGCGCAGGATGCCGCGCCCGACGAGCAGATCTTCGTCACCGAGGAGCGTTCCCGCGGCGACATCGTCGCCTTCGTCTTTGCTCCCCGCAGCCACAGCGAGTTCTACGGCACGCGGCTTCCGGAGCTGGCGCGAACGATCGCGCGGGAGCTGCTGTTCAGGGGCCGGCGCGCCGTCTATCCCTACCACAAGCACGCGCTCGAGCTGCCGATCGGAGTGGCCGTGGTTCTTCACAATCCGACGGTCAAGCCCGAGCGTCTGATCCTGCAGGCCGTACAGGACGCGCGGCGCGACGCTCAGCTGGAGGCGGGCTTGCGCGACCGGGAGAACAGCCGCCAGCTCTTGCAGGTGATTCTCTCCGGCGACGTGCACGTGCGCTACGAGGCGATCGTGGACATCAACAGCGCTCAGGTGCTGGGCTACGAGGCGCTCTCTCGGGGGCCCGAGGGCACGGATCTCAGCAGCCCGCGCGAGCTCTTCCGACGGGCGGAGGACGCGGGGCTGCTCTACGAGCTCGACTGCCTGTGCCGGAAGGCGGCGCTCGAACGGGCGAGGCAGCTCCCCAGTGGCCGCATCCTCTTCCTGAACTGCCTGCCCACCGCGATCGGCGACCCCAACCTCCGCGACGAAGGCCTGCGCAAGATGCTCGAGGTCTTCAACTTGCGTCCGGACGAACTGGTGCTCGAGATCTCCGAGAGCGAGTCGATCGACAACTTCGGCGTCTTCCGCGAGGTGGCCGACTCCTGCCGGGAGCTCGGCATCCGGATCGCCATCGACGATGCGGGGACGGGCTACGCGAGCCTGGAGGCGATCATGGAGATCGCCCCGGATTTCATCAAGACCGACCTGACCCTCGTGCGCGGGATCGACACCGACGCGCCCCGCCGGGAGGTCGTGCGGGCGATCAACGCGCTGGCCCTGGGGATCGGCGCCCAGGTGATCGCCGAGGGCATCGAGACGGATCGCGAGCTGCGCGCCCTGCGCGAGCTCGGCGTGCGCTACGGCCAGGGGTACTACTTCGGCGCCGCGCTGCGCGCGCAGTGAAGACGCTGGTGAGAAATGCGGGCTGCTAGCCCGCGCTCACGGATTCGAGCTCGCCCTCCAGAGCCTTCACCGCTCCCTCCAGGATCACGCGGGTGGTCGGGCGAATCCCGCCGCTTTCGATCAGGCGCCGCAGCCCGAGCAGCGCCTCCTGCACCTCGAACTCCGCTCCGCTCATCTTGAGAGGGGAAGCTTCCCAGACTCCCATCGTCGTTCCTCCGCCGCCCATCTTCGCCAGGTGAGTGCCCGGGCGCGGCCTCGGGTGACGAAATTCGTCACTCTGCGGACGTTCTGCCGCCGAGTTGCCGGCACACGCGTGCCGGCCATTCGTGCTAGAAAAGGCCCCGGTGCGGACAGCGGGCCCGACGGAGCCGGCGCTGCCGGAAGAAGGCGGATGGGGAATCGGAGCGAAAGAGTGTTGCTCGGGGCTGGCAGCTAGCCCTGACCGGCTTGCTGCTCGCATTCCTCGCCGGCTGCACGCGGCAGGGCACGGGGCCGCCGAGCATCCTGCTCGTCACCCTCGACACGACGCGGGCCGACCGCATCGGTGCCTACGGCCGCGACGGAGCGCGGACGCCCACCCTCGACCGGCTCGCCCGGCAGGGGATTCTCTTCGAGCGGGCGATCGCCCCGACACCCATCACGCTCCCCTCGCACGCTTCGATCCTCACCGGTGTCTATCCGACTGCCCACGGAGTGCACGACAACGCCGTGTTCACACTGGCGCCGGAGGCGCGGCTGGTCTCGGAGGTGCTCGCCGAGCGGGGCTGGCGCACCGCGGCCTTCGTGGGGGGCTTCGTGCTGCACCCGCGCTTCGGCCTCGACCAGGGCTTCGAGGTCTATCACGCCCCACAGCCGACCCGGGAGCCGATGCGAGACTTGTACGTCGAGCGCCCCGCCAACGAGGTGGTCGACGACGCGCTGGCCTGGCTCTCCGGGCTCGCTGCCGGGGAGCGCTTCTTCGTCTGGCTGCACTTCTTCGATCCTCACATGCCCTACGAGCCGCCGCCGGCCTGGCGTGAGCCCTCGCTGCATCCGTACGAGGGAGAGATCGCCTTCTGCGACGCGCAGCTCGGCCGGCTGCTCGAGGCCCTGGAGGAGGCCGGCCGCGCGCGCAACCTGCTCGTCGCGGTGACGGCCGATCACGGGGAGAGCCTCGGCGAGCACGGCGAGGAGACCCACGGCGTCTTCATCTACCAGGCCACCCTGCACGTGCCCCTGATCCTCTCCGGCGAGCCGGTGGCGCGCGCGCGCGGGCAGCGCGTCGGCCACGCGGTCTCGACCGTCGACCTTCCCGCCACGTTCCTGGCGCTGGCCGGGATCCCGAGCGACGAGCTTCCCGACGCGCACGCGCCGACGCTCGTCGCCCGCGACGGCACGCCGCGGCGGCCCGACTCCGAGCGCGCGATCTACACCGAGAGCCTGCTCCCCTATCACTCGTTCCGCTGGCACGCCTTCCGCGGGCTCGTGTGGCGAGGCCACGAGCTGATCGAGGGCCGCCGCCCCGAGCTCTACGCGCTGGACGACGGACTCGGACGAAGCTTCGGGTGGGCAGCGCGACCGGGCCGGGGAGGCTCCGGAACTTCTCGAGCGCATGCGCGAGGCCCTGGGCAACCTCTCGGAGCGCCACGGTCCGCTGGGCTGGAGCCAGGGCCGTGGCGTGGCGGCCGACGAGGGCGATCTGCTCCGCGCCCTGGGCTACACGGTGGGCAGTGTCGGGGGGGATCCCTTCGACCCGGCGCTTCCGGATCCCCACGACCGCATCGGTGACATCCGGCTGATCTCGGTGGCCGAGCGCCGGATCGCGCGGGCGGCGTGGCTGCGCCCGATCGCCCCCGAGCGCTTCGCCGAGCAGGATCCGCAGCAGCTCGCCCTCGGCCTGCGGGCGCTCGGTCGGGCCCGGGAGACCCTCCTGGAGCTGCGCGAGAACAACCCCGAGGACCCCCACGTCTTCGTCAACCTCGGCACCGTCGAAAGCCGCCTCGGCAACCACGCCTCCGCCGTGCCGCTGCTCGAGCGAGCGATCGAGCTCTACCCGGGCGTTGCCGCGCTTCGTTATCACCTGGCCGTCTCGTATCACGCAACGGGGCACGCCGAGGCCGCGCGCCGCGAGATGCGCAAGGCCCGATCCCTCGATCCGGGGAACTCGCTCTACGACAGCTGGCTTCGCGAGCACGCTTCCTGAGGCCGCTGCCTCGGGACGACTGACCGTGCTTCATGAATGATCCGGGCCGGTCAGCGAGCCTCTTCGCTGCGATAGGGCTGCGAGACGGCGATCTTCATCAGTCGTTCCGCCTCGAGGCGATCGTTGGCGAAGACGTCGTTCATCACGGCCGTCTGCTGGATGTTCCACTCGTTGCCGGTGCGCTGCGAGAGCTCCGCGATGCTCTCCTCGGCGCGGGCCGGGACGAGCCGCAGGCGGGTCTCGCGAATCGAGGCGCGCTGCTTGGAGGTCAGGGGGCGGAAGCTGCGGGCCACGTTGTTGAAGATCCCCTCGAGCTGGCCCGAGCCGCCCCTCGCCACCCCCGTGAGGCGATAGATCGCCCCTTCCCGCGCGATCCAGGTGAGATGGACTCCGACCGCTCGCGGCCCGTCCCAGCGCGCGAAAGGCCGCGAACTCTCCGATGCGCAGCGGCCGCGAGCTCTCTATGCGCAGCCCCTGTTCGCGGGCCTCCTCGATGAACTCGGCGGAGGCCTGCTCCGGATCGCTTCCCGGGCCCTGGAATTCGAGGAACACCTGCCCATCCCGCCGCGGCGAGATCGCGCCGACGGCCTTGCGCGTGTTGGCCAGCTCCCAGCCGGCCGGGAAGCGCATGCTGAAGCCGAGCTCGGGATGCAGGAAACGGTCGCCCGCGAAGACGCCCTCGGTCGATGCGATTCCGACCACGAGCCCGTCGAGGCGCCGCAGGTAGGCGTTGCGGCCGCTGGCGACGGCCGGCTGGCCCTGCCAGGAGATGCTGCGGGCTCGTACTCCCGCCGCGGCGACGCGTTCTCCGGTGGCCGGATGGGTGTCGAGATATCCCGGCATCCGCGAATGACCCAGTCGTAACCTTTCGGTGTAGTCCAGGTTCTTGAGAAAGTCGGCCATGCCCTGGGGATCGAAGCCGGCGACGGCCGACAAGCCCTGGCCCAGGCGGTCGGCCTCGCGTTCCTGGTCGCGGCTGTAGGCGGCGACCTGTCCGATGGCGGCGTAGCGGAAGAGGGCGGGGATGTCGCGCATCAGGCTCTGCCGCGCCGCCGCGTGCCGCCGCGCCACGTGCACGATCTCGTGGCCGATCACGTTGGCGAGCTGGTCCTCGGAGTTCGAGAGCACGAGAAGGCCTCGCGAGACGAAGACGTAACCCCCCGGCAGCGCGAACGCGTTGGGCGCATCCTGATCGACCACCTGGAACTTGTAGGAGAAGCGCCCGCGAGGCGCGTGCCGCGCCAGCCGCTGCCCGAGCTGGCTCACGTAGGACGCGAGGGCTCGATCCTCGAGCAGGCCGATCTCGACCGCCACCTGTTCGGCGGCCTCCGCCCCCGCCCGCTCGTCGTGAGCCTCGGTGCGCAGTACGATTTCGGGCTTCTCGTCCCGAGCAGGCGGGGCGGAGCTGCAGCCCGCGAGAAGCGCCAGCGCGATCAGAGCCGGCGCGAGGAGGCGGGGGAAGCGACCGGTCACCGCTCGTCCGGCGCCGGCTCGTCGGCCGCCGGCCGCAGACGCTCGAGCGCCCGCTCGGTGACGACGATGCCCCGGCCCTCGATCATGGCGCGCGCCTTCGGCGAGAAGGAGCCGGTTACGAGGATCTCGCGTTTCGTCACGCTGACGGCGGTCGGAGACCGTCGAGCGCCTCAGCGTGTTGGCAAACACGTGCACCGGCCGCGTCCACACCGCGTAGTCGAGCGCCAGCGGCGCGACGAGGCGCCCGTCTTCGGTCAAGCCGATCACCGTGTCGTGGAAGAAGGCGAGCCGCTCGAGCGGCGCGACGTTCTCGTGGTAGGCGCGCATGAGCTCGGCGGTGCGCGCGTAGAGGACCGCGTCTTCCTCGGAGGTCGCTCTGATCGCTGCGTCGATGAGGGCGGCGCGATTCTCCACGAGATCGAGCGCCGCGAGGTGGGCCACGAGCAGCGACTGGTGCCGGGGCGAGTACCAGGGGTGGGCGATGAACGCCCGGCTCGTCTCCTCGGGGATCCCCATCACGGCGAGCTCGATGCGGTTCAGCCGGCGCAGGTCCTCGGGCGAGTAGTCCCGGAGGATCTCCTCCTCCCGCGCGCCGGCCTGTGGGGGCTGCTCCTCGGTCGGGCGCGGGCCCGGGCGCGGGTCCTCTGCGAAGGGAACCAGCATCGCGCCGAAGCCCCCCACGTAGGAGACCCAGGCGAAGCGGTTGAGCTGCTCCTGGAGCACGGGGTTCGAGGAGTAGGGGTCGACGCCGAGGCGGTGGGCCAGCTCGCGCTTGCGCTCCTCGAAGCCGAAGAACTCCCCCAGGGCGCTGTCCTCCAGCTCGCCCCGCTCGCCGCGCGCGAGCTCCGAGGTTCTGCGCAGGGCCTCCGCCGCTCCGCGGGGAATCCCCGTGATGGATCTCACGGGCTTCGTGACCAGATTCCAGGTCGCGACGAAGGGGCTCTTGAGCGTCCTGCTCAAGGCCTCGCCGAACTCCTTGCCGGCGCTCAGCTCCTGGAGTGCGGCGAGCGCCTGGATCTCGGCCACCCGCGTGCGCAGCATCTCGTCGCCGCAGGCCTGGAACTCACCGAAATCCGAGGCGATCGAGTAGATTCGCATGAAGCCGTCCGTCGCGACGGCGTCCTCGACCTGGTGGTGCGGGCCGCTTCGCAGCTCGGGCGGGAGGACATCGGCCGCCCGCAGCACCGGCGGCTTCTCGTAGCCCTTCGATGCGTTCGTATCTCCCGCCGCGAGCGTCGGCAGCGAGGTGCGGGCCGGCGGCGCCGGCGAGGCGCAGGCGAGCGCGCCGAGCGCCGCGAGCCCGAGCGCGCTCGCGAGGCTCCACTCTCGGCGACGTCGCATCCGACCCTCCCGGTCTTCCAGTCCTGGCTGGAGGCATGGGTATCCTGCGCTGACGCGGCGCCGGGCGCAACCGGGCTCGCGCCGAGCGCGCGCGAAGCGTGCGGTCTACGGGAGCGCGGCGCATCGGGTATGATCGCCGCGAACCCAACGGAGGGAGAAGCAATGTCGGTCGATCGCGAGAAGGCGCTGGGTGCGAGTCTGGGAGAGCGCGAATCAGGCTGGGAGGTCGACGACGTGATCCTCTACCACCTGGGCATCGGGGCGGGCGTGCCGCCCACCAACCCGGGCGAGCTCGAGTACACCTACGAGAAGAACCTGAAGGTCCTGCCGAGCTTCGTGGTGGTGGCCGGAGGGCGCCGGCGCGCGGTCGTCAGCGGCGGTGGCGGCCTCAATCTCCCGGGAATCGAGTTCAACATGGCCCAGCTCCTGCACGGCGAGCAGGACATCGAGATCCACCAGACGCTTCCCACCTCCGCGAAGACGCTCAGCAGGGGGCGCGTGGCCGACGTCTTCGACAAGGGGAAGGCCGCTCTCGTGATCACCGAGTACGAGAGCCGCGACGAGGCCGGCGAGCCGCTCTTCACGACCCGCGCGAGCCTCTTCATCCGCGGAGAGGGCGGCTTCGGAGGCCCCTCGGGCCCGAAGGTCGGCAACATGCCGCCGGAGCGGGAACCCGACGGCGTCGTCGAGTCGGCGACCCTGCCGCAGCAGGCGCTGCTGTACCGGCTGAGCGGCGACAAGAACCCGCTTCACGCCGATCCCGACTTCGCCAAGATGGCGGGCTTCGACCGACCCATCATCCATGGCCTGTGCTCGTACGGGATCGCCTGCAAGGCGATCGTGGACCATGTCCTCGGCGGCGATCCGACGCGGGTGGCGCGCTACCAGGCGCGCTTCGCGGGCATCGGCTTCCCGGGCGAGACCTATCTCACCTCCTACTGGGAGGAAGGAGACAAGATCCTGCTGCGGGTGGACTCGAAGGAGCGCAGCGCGCCCGTCATCACGAACGCCGCGATCACGCTGCGCGGCTGAAGGCGGGCCAAGCTAGCCCTGCACGTCGGGGTCCCAGCAGCTGGCGGTGAGCTTGAGGCCGGGCACGTCCTTGCGGGACTGGATCTCCTCGTAGGTCCGCTGGTAGCCGGTGTGCTGGATCTTCCAGACGCCGTCCTCCTTCACGTACTCGTCCTCGTAGAAGGCGGCGCCCCGGATGGTGATCTCCCATTTCATGTCGATCACGACGTCCTCGAGCGCCCAGATGCCCCTGGCGCTGGTCTCGCTGGTGAAATCGATCTCCGGGTGGTGCACCTGGTGGCTCGAGTGGAAGGTGTCGGCGCCCATCGCGTCGCGCAGGAACTCCAGGATCGCGTCGCGCCCTTCGTACGAGTACTTCCCCCCGCCGTAGGCGGACGTGGCGTTCTCGACGAAGCACTCGGCCAGCTCGTCCCAGAGCTTCTGGTCCAGGCAGCGCAGGTACTTGTACTTGAGCCGCTTGATGGCCTCGATCTCGACCAGGTCCATCGGGAATCCTCCTGGAACGGATGGGGCTGCCATCATACCTCCGGGGAGGAGTCCGCGCCTCGAGGGAGGGATGTCGGGCGCCGGGGCGCGCGAGCCGCAGCCCTTCGCAGCCGGTGCTCAAGGCCGGCTTCGAACCGGACGATGCCTCGGGGGAGACCTGTGCCGGAGGTGCATGCGATGATCGAAGATGGCCCCGCACGCCTGGATGACCCGCGGCTCGACGAACTCGCGCGCCTCGAACGGCGCCACGCGGAGCTGAGGCTCCTCTACGAGACCATCCGCGATCTCAGCAGCACGCTCTCCGTGCGCGAGGTGCTCGATCGGCTGATGGGCCGCGCCCTGGATCACCTGGAGGCGGAGATCGGCTCGATCCTGCTGCTGGGGCCGGATGAGCGGCTGCGGATCGTGACCGCGCGCGGCCTGCCGGCCGACGTGGTCAAGGAGACGCGCCGTCGGGATCGGCGATGGCATCTCGGGCTACGTGGCGAAGACGGGTCGCTCCCTGCTGGTGAGCGACGTCGAGAACGACGAACGCTTCCAGCGCCGCAACCACGAGCGCTACTACACCTCTTCGTTCATCAGCGCTCCCCTGGTTCACATGGGAGCCGTGCGCGGCGTGATCAACGTGAACAACAAGCGTTCGCGGGACGAGTTCTATGCCGCGGATCTCAGCCTGCTGGAGGCGCTCGCCGGCCACGCGTCCGCCGCGCTCTCCAACGCGCATCGCTACGAGGCCGTGCTCGAGCGGGCCCAGCGCGATTCGCTCACCGGGCTCGCGAACCACGGCCACATGTGGTCGACCCTCAAGATGGAGGTCGAGCGCGCGGAACGCCACGGCCGAGCGCTGAGCCTCGTCATGATCGACATCGACCACTTCAAGGCGTTCAACGATCGCTTCGGCCACCCCGCAGGCGACGAGGCGCTCTGCGTGGTGGCCCGCGTGCTCGAGGCCAACTCCCGCTCGCACGACGTGGTCGCCCGCTACGGCGGGGAGGAGTTCGCCGTGATCCTGCCCGAGACCGACATCGAGGGCTCCCTCCGGTACGCGGACAAGATGCGACGCGCCGTGGAGGCCACGCGCTTCGAGCCCGACGCGTGTCAGCGGCTCAGCATCAGCGCCGGCGTGGCGACCACGGGGGCCAACGCGCGCACGCCCCAGGAGCTGGTCGAGCGGGCCGACGCACGCCTGTACCGGGCCAAGCGCGCCGGGCGCAACTGCGTCTGCGGACCCGAAGCCTAGCCCGCATTTCTCACCACCCCTCTACGGCGGGCTAGCCGCGTTCGTAGCGCCAGCCGTCGGAGAGGACCCACAGGCGATGCCGCGGGCCAGGACGCTCGACATCCCCGTCCTCGTAGCCGGCGTCGCCGGGATAGAGCATGCAGCCTCCGTCGGCAGTGGAGCAGATGCGCGGACGGAAGGTGAGGAGCGACTGCCGGCCGAGCGTGTCGATCGCAGCCACGGCCGTGTCGTGCCCGACGAGCCAGCTCACGGTCACGAAGGTGGGCGGCGCCAGGCGCATCTCGTGGCGATGGTGCGCTTCCAGGACACGCTGCGGGGCGAGCCAGCGGTGGTCGCAGATC
Source organism: uncultured Chloroflexia bacterium (assembly GCA_963715415.1). Classification (GTDB taxonomy): domain Bacteria; phylum Chloroflexota; class Anaerolineae; order Caldilineales; family Caldilineaceae; genus JAWKOK01. Next base: position 10,122 of record CAVQSG010000010.1, read on the forward strand.
TCGGCTCCGTCGACGCGGATCTCCGTGTCCGGCTCCGCGCGCGCGACGAAGAACCAGGTGTCGAAGCGCTTCCGGGCCATCTCGGGCGTGATCCAGCGGGAGATCGGAAGCAGGGCTGGCGCGCTCAGGGCGAGGCCTGCTTCCTCGAACGCCTCGCGCACCGCCGCGTGGCGGGCCAGCTCCTGCGCGTCCCCGCTCTGCGCCGACCGGTCGGCCTCCTCGACCTTTCCTCCCGGGAAGACCCAGGTGCCGCGGCTTCGGCTGCGCTCGAGCAGCAGAACCTCGAGATGCTCGCGCCCGTCGCGGATCACGACGACGGTGCCGGAGGGCTTCGGTTCGACGCTCATGGGCTGGTGCGGCGGGAGTCTAGCCCGCATTCCGACCCGCGTCCGGACCCAGCTCGCGCGGAGCGGGTGGCAAGCGACTTCAAGCAGGGCTACGCCTCCCTTCCGGTCAGCTTCGAGGCAGCCCGAGCTGCAGGAGAACAGTCCACCCATGGGCACCCTCGTCGTAACGGGGACCGCGTCGGGCCTCGGCGCAGCACTCCAGCGCCGGCTCGAACGCGACGGCCACCGCGTCGTCGGCGTCGACCGGCGCGACGCCGAGGTGATCGCCGATCTCGGCGAGCCGTCGGCGAGGCAGCGGGCGATCGAAGCCGCCCGGGAGGCCTGCGGGGGAGCCCTCGACGGGCTGGTCTCCTGCGCCGGTCTCGGCCCGTACGACGAGGCCAAGGCGATCACCCGCGTGAACTTCTTCGGCGCGCTGGCGATCCTCGACGGGCTCCGAGACGCGCTGGCAAGAGGCAGCCGGCCGGCCGCCGTGGCGATCTCCTCGATAGGCGCCGCGGTGGAGGCGCTCGTGATCCCGGAGTACCTGGAGGCCTGCCACGCCGGTGACGAGGAGCGAGCGGTCGAGATCATCGACGGCCGCGACGGCAACACCGCCTATACCAACGCCAAGCGCGCTCTGACCCAGGCCGTGCGACGCCGCGCCTCGGAGTGGGGCAGCCTCGGCGTCCGGCTCAACGCCGTGGCGCCGGGAAAGATGGAAACGCCCATGCTGGACGCCCTGCTCGCACACGAGGAGCATGGGCCGACGATCCGGGCGCTTCCCGTACCGCTGGGCCGCTCGGCGCCCGCGGACGAGGTGGCCGCCGCGGTGGCCTTCCTGCTCGGGCCCGACGCCAGCTACGTGCACGGCCACGTGCTCTTCGTGGACGGCGGGATCCACGCCCTGATGTACCCGGATTCGGTGTAGGCTCCGCGGGCTAGCCCGCTTCGCCGTCGAGAACGTCGCTGGCCACCAGCTCCTCCAGGTAACGCGTATCCCACCACGTGAGCTGGAGCTGCTTCGCGCGGCGGAAGAAGAGCTGGATGTCGTACTCGATGGTGAAGCCGACGCCGCCCCACACCTGCTCCGCCATCGCCGTGACGTCGCGATAGGTCTGGCAGGCGAAGAGCTTGGCCATCGGGGCCAGGCGGGAGATCGACTTGCCCTTGGAGCGAGCCCAGGCCGCCTCGTAGACGAGGGTCTTGCCGCCGTCCACCGTGGTTGCGGCATCGGAGAGGTAGTGGGCGATGGCCTGGAAGGCGCCGAGCGGCTTGTCGAACTGCACGCGCTCCTTGGCGTACTCCACCGTGATCTCGAGCGCCTTCTCGGCACCTCCCATCGCCTGGGCGGCGAGCAGGATGATGCCGTCGTGCATGGCCTCGTCCCACGTCTTCCAGCCGGAGCCCGCCGCGCCGATCCGGTTCGCCACCGGCACGCGGACGTCGTCGAAGACGACCTTGTACTGGGTGTCGGAGCCCATGCTCCTCTGCTGGGTCATCTCGATGCCCGCCGACTTCGGATCGACGAGCAGGAGATCGACGCCGTCCTCCCCGTCGCCCGTGCGCACGAGCACGACGAGCCTTGTAGCGCTGCTCGCGAAGGGCACGTGCCGCTTCGTGCCGCTCAGGCGGTACTCGTCGCCGTCGAGCTCCGCCCGGAGCTGCACGCCGCGCGCGCCGAAGCCGCGTCCGGGTTCGATCCACGCCGGCGTCAGGATCGCCTCGCCGGAGACGATCTTCGGCAGCCACTCCTGCTTCTGCTCCTGGCTTCCGGCGAGCTGCAACACCCCTGCGCTCATCACGCAGCTCGGGAAGTGCGGGGAGGGAACCAGGGCCCGGCCGAACTCCTCGTAGACGATCGCCGCCTCGAGCATCGACTGGCCCGAGCCGGAGTACTGCTCGGGCACGAGGAGGCCCAGCAGCCCGAGCTCGCCCAGCTGCTTCCACAGCTCCGCCGGATAGCCGGTCGGATCGTCCTCCATCTCCCGAACCACGTCGAACGACGCGTACTCGCCGGACACCCCCCGCACCATCTCGCGGAGCATCTCCTGTTCTTCGCTGAAATCCAGGTCCATCTGTCAATTCCTCGTGGTGTGGTGCGCTCGGTTCACGGCTCTAGAAGTTCTTCGGCAGTCCGAGCTTGCGCCGGGCGATGATGTTCTTCTGGATCTCCGAGGCGCCGCCGCCGATGGTCTCCACGACCGTGCAGCGGTAGGTTCCCTCGAAGCGTCCCTTGAGCGGAGCGTCCTCGGTGTCGACGCGCAGCTGTCCCTCGGCGCCCATGATGTCGAGGGCGACGTTCGCCGCCCGCTGCGAGAGCTGCGTGGCGTAGAGCTTGTACTCCGACGCCTCGTTGGTCGGGGGCTTGCCGCCCTTCATCGACGCGGCCACGAACTTGAGGCCGAGCACGCGTGCCACCTCGGTCTGTGTCACGAGCTGGGCGATCTTCTGGCGAACGACCGGATCGTTGCGCAGGGGCTCACCGTCCCGCTCGGCGCTCCTCACGTACTCGCAGAGGAGCTGCGTGCGCTCCTCGATCGGAGAGAACGTGAACATGGTGAAGCGCTCGAGGTCGAGGGCCTCGGCGATGTAGTGGAAGCCCTTGCCCCGCTCGCCCACCATGTAGTCGTCCGGCGACGAAGACGTCGTTGAAGAAGACCTCGTTGGTGGTGTCCTTGCCGATGGTGGGCATGCTGTGGATCTCGACGCCCGGGGCATTCATCGGCAGCAGGAAGAGGCTGATGCCCTCGTGCTTCTTCTTGTCCGGGTCGGTGCGAGCGCCGACCCAGTTCCAGTCGGCGAAGTGAGCCGAGGTGGTCCAGGTCTTCTGGCCGTTGAGCTTCCAGCCGCCCTCGACCTTCTCCGCCTTGAGCTGCATGTTGGCGGCATCGGAGCCGGCCTGCGGCTCGCTGTAGCCCACGGCGAACTCGATCTCGGCGTTGATGATCTTGGGCAGGAACTCCTTCTTGAGCTTCTCGTTGCCGTGGCGGATCAGGGTCTTGCCGATGATGCCCACGCCCTTGCCGATCTGGGGCGCGGCCCGCCGGGCGAGCGCCTCGTTCAGGATGTACTCGTAGACGCCCTCCTCCTCCTGGCCGCCGTACTCCTTGGGCCAGGACATGCCGAGCCAGCCCCTGGAGGCGAGCTTCTTCATGAAGGCGCGGCGCTCCGGCGTGTCGCAGAGCTGCGAGAAGTTCTCGCGGGTCAGGTCCATGACCACGGGGTCGTCGTGCTCGTCGAGCCACTTCTCGACCACCTCGGAGAAGGCCTGCTCTTTGGGCGAGAATTCGAAATCCATCGGGGACACCTCCGTCGGCGATGCTTCTCGAAGCAACGAGAGACTATACGATACGTGGCGTATAGAAATTCGCCAGCGGAGTCGAGATCGATCGCGGACCTTCCCCGCGGGGAAAGGCTCTCGCGCCGCACCGCCCGGTCTCGGGTCAGGCGGCTAGCTGTGAGTCCTGGACATCCTGCTCGGGGCTGAGCAGGCCCAGGGCTAGTTCTGGATCTGCCAGGTACCGTCCGGCTGTCGGCAGGCGGTCCCGTAGGACTCGTGCTTCTCGCCGCCGACGAGGATCTCCTGCGTGTACTCCCGGCAGTACTGGCCGCTCTCCGTCTGGTAGGTACGAGTCGGCGTGAAGGTGCCGGAGTGGCCCGAGTCTGGATTCTGCCACTGCGAGCTGTGACCGGCCTGCGAGTTCTCCAGGGAGTACTGCGCCTGCTTCATGGCCAGGTCCTTGTCGCGCTGGTCGAGGGCGTTGCCCACGGCCCCGCCCAGCAGACCGCCCAGGATCACGCCCCCGGCGATGCCGGCCGGGCCGCCGCCGGCCGCGGCGCCGATCAGGCCACCCGCGGCGGCGCCGCCCAGGGCGCCGACCGTCGTCTTGGGATTGTCTTGCGCCGTGGCGCAGGCCGAAAAGACCAGGGCCACCGCGCACAGCGCAGCCGCACTCCTCGCGAAACCGCTCCTCATGATTGCTCCCCCCTACGCTATTCCCTTGGACAGCGGAATGACGTCAGCAACTTCATTGCCGATGCAGAGTATAGCCCCGTACGCCCCCACAAGATCCACTGCCCCGCGGGGAAGAGCGGCTCGCGCACGCAAGGCGGCCGTCGCCGCACTGCTGCTGCTCGCCGCGACGGCGGGGCCGATCGCCCGCGCCGACGACGTGGCGGAGGCACGCGAACGTCGAGCTCGAGATCGAGTACCCGCCCGACGGCCTCGTCCTCGGCCCCAGCGAATGCGGCCTCTTCGTGGCGGGCCGGGCCGGTCCTCCCAAGCTCGACGTGGTGATCGTGATCGACACCTCCGTCTCGACCGCCGCCCCGAGCGGCGCCGACGTCGACGGCGACGGCCAGGTGGGCCGATCCGAGTTCGGCCGGATCGGCTTCACCATGGGGGATCGCAGCACAGACCCCGGCGACTCGATCCTCTCCGCCGAGGTCGCCGCCGCGCGCCGGCTGGCGCAAGCCCTGGACCCGCGCCGCACGCGCCTGGGTCTCGTGTCCTTCTCGGGCGGGCCTGCGGACCTCGTGCGTGGGGAACCCGTGCTGCCGAACGCCCTGACGCGCGTGCCCCTGACGGACGACCTCGCCCACTTGGAAGAGGGACTCGAGGCCTTGCGCAAGGGAACCCCGGCGGGTGGGACCCACATGGCCGCCGGCGTCGATCAGGCGACCATCGAGCTGCTGGGATTGCCGGGGGCCACGTCCAGCGCGGACCCGTCCCGACGCCGGGCCGCGGTGCTGCTCACCGACGGCACGCCCACCCAGCCCTTCGGCCCCGAGCGGCCCGCCGACAACGTGCGCGCCGCGTTGCGGGCGGCGGACCGCGCGCGGCGCGCGCGCATCCGCGTGAGCACGGTGGCCATCGGGCCCCTGGCGCTCGAGGGCCCCGTCGCGGCCGTGGAGATCGCCGAGCGCACCGGCGGCGCGTTCATCCCCGTGCGCAACACGGCAGACCTGCTCGAAGCGATCGGGGAGGTGAGGATCGCCGAGCCCGTGCGCGTGGAGCTCGCCAACCGCTCCAGCGGCGAGAAGGCCCGCGCGTTCCGCATGACGCCCGGCGGCTCGTGGGGCGGCTTCGTGCCCCTCGCCCCCGGCGACAATCGCATCGAGGTGGTCGCCCGCGCCGAGACCGGCATGGAGGTGCGCCGCACGCTCACCGCCACCCTCGACGACACCGCTCCCGCGGCTGCCGTCCCGCGCGAGTACGACTTCCTCGGGAGCGGCGCGTTCGGCGGCTGCCTGCGCAACGTGAAGCGGGTGGATCTCTCCGCCGAGGAGCTCCAGCGCCAACAGGTGCGGCGCCAGCTCCTTCTGGAGATGGAGCGTGAACGGGCAAAGGCGCGGCAACGCGCGGCACTTCAGCGCAAGCAGCTGGAGCTGGAGCCGACCGTCGAGCCCTGAGGGCGGGTGACGTCGAGCGGTGCCCGCGGAGACGGGTGCGGAGACGGGTGCCACCCAAGCGTTCTCTTGTTGCGGCGAAATGAACCAGTGAACGCTCAGCTTCGCATGCAGCGTGAACGCCGGGCAACACGCGCGGGCCGTGCGCTCGCCGATCGCAACAGAGCGCGTGACGGTGGTGGACCCGTCGGGTGCGCAGAGCCGACGTGACGGTGGGTGGCACGCTGCAGGTTCGCACCTGTCTTCCGAGGTCTTCCGGTTTCCAGCGGATAGCACGGGGCGTGGTGCGAAGCGCTGGCTAGAAGCGATCGAAGAGGACCTTGACGGCTTCGCTCCGGCCCTGGTCGCCGCAGGCGAGGAAGGCCTCGCGGTAGTCCTCCAGCGCGAAGCGGTGGGTGATCAGCGCGGTGACGTCGAGCGAGCCCGCGCGGATGAACTCGAGGTACCACTCCATCGCGTGCTGGCGGCGGCCCTCCCATTGCTCGATGGCGAAGGCGTTCGAGCCCACCAGCGAGAGCTCCTTGAAGTAGAGAGGGGTCCACTCGAAGCGCCTGGGCGGCTCGACGCCGAGGGCCACGATCGAGCCGCGCGGCCGCGTCACGCGCACGCCCACCTCGAGGGTCTTCGGCGCCGTCACGGTGTCGTAGACGACGTCGACCCCGCCGTTGAGCATCGGGAGCCCGCGCCACGGCTCCTGGGCTTCCAGCTGCAGCGCCTCGCCCACGGCGGCGATCACGCCGCGCTCCGGGCGGTGCGGGATCGCGCGCTCGGCGCCGAACTTCTCGGCGAGCCGCGCCTGGTGCGCGTAGCGCGTCACGGCCAGCACGCGCACGCGCGGGTGGAGCAGGCGCAGGATCGCCACGGCCAGAAGCCCGAGCGTCCCGCAGCCGTAGACGAGCGCCACGCCGTCCGCGGGCGGCGGCCAGCGCAGGATCGCGTGGAGTGAGACCGAGAAGGGGTCCGCCAGCACCGCCGCCTCGTCGCCCACGTCGTCCGGGACGGGGATGCACTGCGACTCGTGGGCAGGCAGCAGCGGGGCGAAGCCGCCCGTGGCCTGGCTGCTGTTGCCCTGGTGGATGCCGCGCGTCAGCACGCCGCGCGTGAAGTTGCGGCACTGGGCCAGCTCGCCGCGCTGGCACCATTCGCAGGGGGGCAACCCCCGCGGCGCGCAGGAGAGCCAGGGGTTGAGCAGCACCCGCTGGCCGACTCGGCCCGGATCGACGTCCGGCCCGACGCTCTCGATGCGGCCCACCACCTCGTGCCCCAGCACCTGGGGGAAGGAGATCAGCGCCGTCATCGGGTTGTCGAAGGCGCCGTTCATGAACACCTGCTTGTAGTCGCTGCCGCAGAGGCCACACAGACCCGTGCGGATCCGCAGCCAGTCGGGGGCGGGAAGCTCCGGGGCCGGAATCTCCCGCAGCCGGATCGGCGCCAGCGGCCCGACGAAGGCCCGCCTGGAAAAGGCCGAGAGGAGCTTCGTGGCCGCGAGCCGCGGGAAGCTGTTCGTGTAGACGAGGGCGCGCAGCGTCGCCTCCTCATCCTGGATAGGCTACGCCGGCGCGCGCGCCGGGGCAAGCTTGCCCGCGAACCGCGGCCGGTCGACGCTGCGCCGGTAGAATGGCGGGAAAGGAGCGGCAACAGCATGGCGGAGAAGATCGCCTTCATCGGCCTCGGCCTGATGGGCTACCCGATGGCGGGCCACCTGGCCTCGGCCGGCCACCGGGTCTGCGTCTACAACCGCACGCGGTCCAGGGCCGAGAGCTGGGTCGCCGAGCACGGCGGAGCGCTCGCCGCGACGCCGGCGCAGGCGGCGGAGGGCGCCGACTTCGTCTTCGCCTGCGTCGGAAACGACGACGACGTGCGCCAGGTCACGCTCGGCGAGGCGGGCGCCTTTCGCGCCCTGGGCGCGGGAGCGGTCTTCGTCGACCACACGACCGACTCCGCCAGCCTGGCTCGCGAGCTCGACGCCGCCGCGCGGCAAGGCGGCTTCGGCTTCCTCGACGCGCCGGTCTCCGGCGGCCAGTCGGGCGCCGAGCAGGGCGTGCTCAGCGTGATGGTGGGCGGCGACGAGGCCGCCTTCGAGAAGGCGCGGCCGCTGATCGACTGCTACGCCCGGATGCTGAAGCGGCTCGGTCCCGCCGGCAGCGGGCAGCTGGCCAAGATGGTCAATCAGATCTGCATCGCCGGGCTCGTGCAGGGGCTTGCCGAGGGGCTCCACTTCGCCCGGGCGGCGGGTCTCGACCCGAAGGCCGTGGTCGAGGTGATCTCGAAGGGAGCGGCCCAGTCCTGGCAGATGGACAACCGCCACGAGACGATGCTCGAGGGGCGCTTCGACTTCGGCTTCGCGGTCGAGTGGATGCGCAAGGACCTCGCCCTGGCCCTCGAGGAAGCGCGCCGCAACGGCGCGCACCTGCCCGTGGCGGCGCTCGTGGACCAGTTCTACGCCGAGGTGCAGTCCCTGGGCGGCAACCGCTGGGACACCTCGAGCCTCTTTGCGCGGCTCGAGGCCCTGCGAACCGCGCGCGAAGGCTGAGGCCTGCGAGCCTCCGTCCCTCACCGGTGTGGGGCGGAGAGCCGAGCCCACGACCCCTGTGTCGTGCGCGGCGACGGATCCGATAGGATTGGGTCCGCTCGGAGAGGTGCTTGTGAAGACTCGGCTCGAAAGGCGCGCTCCCCAGCGGCGGACGCCGCCCCGGCTGCTCGCGACCGCGCTCCTTCCCGCTGCTTCTGATGGCCGCTCCCCACGCGGCCTTCGGCCAGGAGACGCGGGAGCACGACTTCACGGACCTGGACCGGGACGTGGGGCTGTTCAAGCACGTGAAGCTGCGTCTCAAGCTGGCGAACCGCTTCATCGGGCAGGCCGATTTCGGCAGCTTCGAGGCCCGCTCCTACCAGCCCGAGGGACGGCTCAAGCTGACCGTGCCCGTGGCGAAGAACGCGGGGCTGCGCCTGCTCGCGACCGGCCGCGTCATCCTCTACGACTTCGACGGCGTCACGGATCTCACCGGGGAAAGCCCCGGCAGCGAGAAGCCGTTCGACAGCCTGAACTCCTGGACGCTGCGGCTGCAGGGCGCCTATCTCCTCGACGAGGACGTGACGCTCTTCTCGGACAAGGAGCGCTGGTCGATTCTCGTCGACGCCTTCGGCAAGGCCCGCTGGGAGTCGGGATCGGACCTCTCCGACGCGCTCACCTGGGGCGGAACCCTGGCGGTGGGCTACAAGCTCGCCGAGCGCCTCGAGGTCGCCGCGGGCCTCTCCATCGGCACCAAGCTGATGGAAGACGGGGTCGGCGTATCCCCTTTGATCGAGGTCGACTGGCGCATCAACGACGACTGGCGACTGCGGAGCTACGGCGTGGGTCTCGAAGCTCGAACGCAGACTGACCGAGCGCTTCAGGCTCTTTGCCCGGGCCCGGCTCGAGGGACGCTCGTACCGGCTGGATGATCGTGGGGGAACGATCGGGAAGGGCAAGATCCACGTCCGACAGCTGCCCGCCGGGCTCGGCTTTCGCTGGGATCTGGCGCGCCGCTTCCGCCTCACGGCCGCGCTCGGTGCCATCGCCTACCAGCGGCTGCGCGTGAAGAGCGAGGACGACGAGACGATCGGCAGCGAGACGGCCGACCCGTCTCCCTACGTCATGGTCCGCTTCGACCTCCGGCCCTGAGCCAGACAGCCACTGCGGAGGCCCCGGAGGGAGCCGCCGTTCCCTTCGGCTCTGGCGTGACCCTGGCCGCGAGCGTGACGGAGATCACGCGGAGGTCTTCTCCCCGCGCCGATCAGCCGCCCGGGCCCACTCCGCATGGAGGATCCTCGGTGACGAAACGCGAGATCGTGATCCTCGACGCCGGGAGCCCGTCCATGCGCAGCCTGGCCGCGCGCCTGCGCCGGCTCGGCTATTCGGTGCTGCCGTCCAAGACGCCCGATCACGCGGAGCGGCTGCTCCGCACGCGAGGCAGCGGCGTCGCGGCGGCCGTGATTCCGGTCGACCTGCCGACCTTCGACCTCGGGGCGGCGCTGCGCTTCCTGCGCCGCCTCGAGCCGACCGGGGAGCTCAACTTCGTCGCCGCCGGCCAACGCCCCGGCCGGGCGGGACGCCGGCTCTTGCGCGATGCGGGCGTGGAGTTGGCGCTCTGGGACCCGGTCGGCGAGCACACGCTGCGATTCCAGGCGAACCGCGCGCTCGCCAGCTCCGAGATCGTCCGTGGCAACCGCACCAGCCTGCGCGCCCCCGCCGACTGGCCGGTGGCCGTGTGGACCGGAACGCGGAGGAAGCCCGCACGCGTCTACTCGCTTTCCGCCGGCGGGGCGTTTCTCTCGACCTGGCGCCCGTCGCTGCCCCAGGCCCAGCTCCGGATCGATCTGCCGGCTTCCCCGCGTCCCTTGAGGCTTCAGGCGCGGGTCGTGATGACGAACGTCCCGGGCAACCTGATCCGCGACGAGCCTTCCGATCGGGATGGGCGTGCGCTTCGAGCAGACGCCGCCGGAGGTCGAGGCAGCGATCGTCACCTGGGCGAACAAGCGCCTCGCCGCGCTCGGGTTCTAGCCGATCTCAGCAGGCGGCGGCCCCGCGCCCGCTCCGCGGAGCAGGCCCGCGGCGGGGCTCTCTCGAGACAGCATCGGACCTTGAACCGGACCGCCGTGGCGCGATAGCGTCGGCCTGGGTCGGCGCGAGCTCGCCGACGTCCCGGAGGAAGAGAAATGAGAGGTCTTACCTTGGCGTTGCTCGTGGCGGGCGCGAGCCTGCTCTTCGTCGGCTGCCAGACGCAGGCGCCGACCCCCGCGGAGCCGAAGCCCGCCCAGGCCGCGGAGCCGGCCAGCTCGGTGTTCGAGCCCGCCAAGGGCGTGCGTTGCGATCGCTCGGCGAAGATCTGCGAGTACAAGGGGGGCCCCACCGTCGGGCTCACGCGGCTCTTCTTCGGCGACGCCGCGGCCGACGGCCTGGCCCCGCGCATGAGCGCGAAGGGCTATCCCTTCGATCCCATCTTCAAGCCCACGCCCCGGGCGAGCTGCGACACCCTGGTGACGGCCTGCTACGACGAGGGCGGCGCGAGCGTCTCGCTCACGGAGAGCTACTTCGGCGGCGAAGCCGGGGCGCGGCTGGAGAAGCGCATGCGCGCCGGCGGGTCGAGCGACGCGGTCGTCCGCTACGGCGATTACATCACCTGCGACCAGATGTCGGGCGTCTGCTACGACCGCCTGGGCGCGGGCGTGGTCGTCACGCAGATGTACCTCAGCCAGGAGGCAGGCGGACGGCCTGCTGGCCCGTCTGCGGCCCCGCAAGCCCGAGCCGCCCCCGAGCGCCCCCGAAGCAGAGACGACCGCGGAGCCCGAGATTCCCTAGAGACCGCGCAGGTAGGCGGACCGGCCGAGGCGCTCCATCAGCTCCAGGATCTCGGCGGTACGCTCGCGCGTGTAGGGCCCGGGGTTGTGGGCCCGCAGGCGCAGCGGGTTCGGCAGCACCGCCGCCAGCAGCGCCGCCTGCTCCGCTTCGAGCTCGGCCGCGCCGACGTCGAAGAAGCGACGGCTCGCCGCCTCCACGCCGAAGATGCAGGGTCCGAACTGGGCCACGTTCAGATACACCTCGAGGATGCGTCGCTTGGGCCAGGCGAGCTCGATCCAGACCGTGAACCACGCCTCGAGCCCCTTGCGCAGCAGGCTTCGGCCCGGCCACAGGAAGAGGTTCTTCGCCAGCTGCTGCGAGATCGTGCTCGCCCCGCGCAGGCGTCCCTCTTCCTCGCGCTCTTTCACGGCCTTGGCGATGGACCGGAAGTCGAAGCCCCTGTGCTGGCGAAAGCGCTGATCCTCGGCGAGAACGACGGCGATGGGGACGTGGGGGGAGATCTGCTCCCAGTCGACCCAGCGCTGCTCGACGCGCTCGCAGGGCCAGCCCGTCGCCGGATCGGCGAAGTGGCTGCGCAGCATGAAGGCGCTCGTCGGCGGCGGGACGCTGCGGAAGAGGGCGATCGGGATCGCGGTCGCGAGCGCGGCCAGGCCGAGGCCGGCCACGGCGAAGAGGGCGCCAGCGCGCACCACGCGCCTGGCCCAGCTGCGGGATCGCCTGCGCCTCCGGCGTCTCTGGCCATGGCCCGGCGAGGCTAACACGCGCCGTCGCGTCCGTCGGGGCGTCGTGCCACTCTGCAGCCTGCTTCGCCACGAGAGGCCCGCTCGTGCGCTCGGCTTCAGAAGAACACCGCGGCTCGCTCGAAGCACCACCAGGCCGCGAAGGAGCCGATGCCGTAGGCAGGCAGCCGGGCGAACCACGGGGGGCCGTGCGCCGCGAGGGGGCGCAGCGCCCACTGGGCCGCGAGCACCGCCGCCACGAAGACGAGCTGCCCGACCTCGATCCCCAGGTTGAAGAAGAGCAGCGCCAGGGGGATCTCGGCCTCTGGAAGGCCCACCTCCGCCAGCGCTCCCGCGAAGCCGAAGCCGTGGAGCAGGCCGAAGAGCGCCGCCATCGCCCAGGGAAGGCGACGCAGCGGGGAGGGCGGCGCGTCCTCGCCGCGCGCGAGCTCGACGGCGAGCACCAGGATGCTCACGGCGATGACGACCTCGACGAGCCTGGATGGCAGCCCGAGAAAGCCCAGCACGGCGAGAGAGAGCGTCACGCTGTGGCCCACCGTGAAGGCGCTGACGGTCCACACCAGCATGCGACGGCTGCGCACCAGCAGAACCAGGCCCAGCACGAAGAGCAGGTGGTCGAGCCCGCCGAGGATGTGACGGAACCCCAGCCCGAGGTAGTCGCCCGCGACTTGCAGCGGCCGCTCGCGCTCCGGCACGACGAAGGCCGGCGCGTCGCCGCGCAGCACGGCCTGCAGGCGCCGCCCGTCGGCGAGCTCCAGGCGCAGCAGCGCCTGCGTGCGGCTCTCGGCGAGCCCGTGCACCCGAAAGCTGCGGCCGACGAGCCCCGCCTCGCCGCAGTCGGCGCTCCAGCGCAGCGTGGCCGCCGAGCCCGTCGAGCCACGTCGAACCGCCCGGCACGGGGTCCGCCAGCGCGGCGCAGCCCTCGGGAAGCTCGGGGCGCAGATCCACGCCCGCCGGGCGCAGCGTCGGGGTCTTCCAGAGCACCTCGACGCGCCCGGGCGAGAGCTCGCGCACCTCGAGCAGTGAGGGCGCGAGCCGGTGGGCGGCGGCCCCGCCGGCCAGCAGAGCGCCCGCGGCGAGTAGCAGCAGCCCGGCGGCGGCAGCGCCCTCACGTCAACGATCCACGCCCGCACGTCGGCGGTAGGCCTTCAGCTCGGCGTCCCAGAGCGTAGAGGCGCTCGAAGTCGGGGTGGGCCCAGAGGTCCAGGTGGGCGTTGAGGAGCGCCGGCGTGCCCTGCTTCGGCATCAGGATGTAGTCGGGCTCGCGAGCGAGGATGTAGTCCGCGTTCGAGCGGACGTGACCCGGCACCGGATAGCCGCCGCCGGGCGACGCCGAAGGCCCGCGCGCGATGGTCACGTCGACGAGCCCGAGCAGGTCGACGATCGGCAGGCGCGAGTAGTAGCCGAAGGCGCCGATCCCGGTGACCGCGACCAGGTGCACGGGCTCGCCGCGCTCGCGGATCAGCGCGGTCTTCTTCTGCCCGCCCCACTCGAAGCTGCGGTCGAGGCGCCGCGCCGCCTGCACGGCCGCGGCGCGCTTCGACTCGCGCAGCCCCTCAACGGAAAGTGCGCCCCCGTACACCTGCACCCAGACGGCGAGCGCCAGGCAGGCCGCCGCCACGAGCCCCAGGCTGCGCCGCTCCTGACAGAGGCGCAGCGTGCCGTGCACGGCGAGCACGGCCAGCACCGCGAGCACCGGCAGCAGGAAGCGACCATGGGCGAAGACGTCGCCGCCGACGCAGACGACGTAGGCGCTGAAGACCGCGGCGAAGAGCGCCCCGGGGCGCAAGGCGGGCTCGCGCAGCGCCGCGGCCGCGGCCGGCAGCAGCAGGAAGCCGGCGCCGTCGGCGAGGAAGTCGGCCAGGTACTTCGCCCCCAGCACCAGCGGCACGCCCGGCACCTTGGCGTAGAAGGTGTTGGGAACGGCGGAGCCGTAGTAGGCCAGGCGGAAGGCGCTGAGCAGAGCGAGCAGGCCGAGCCACACAGCCGGACCCGCCAGCACGCGCGGCCCCTCGCTTCGCACGCGGGGGATCAGAAAGCCGAAGACCACGGCCGCCAGCACGGCGCCGTCGGGCCGCGTGAGCGTTGCGACGCAGACGCAGGCCGTGGCCCATCCCATGCGGCCAGCCGCCTGCGCCCAGAGCGCGGCCGTGACGGCGGCGACGAAGAGCGGCGTCTCCATGCCCGAGGTCGACCAGCGCGGGAACGCGGTGGAGCAGAGCACCAGCGCCGGGGCAAGCGCGGCTAGCCAGGCACGCTCCCTCGCGAGCCCCGTGCGCGCGTAGCCGAAGGTCGCCACCAGCACCGCGACGCCGCTCGCCAGCCCGAGCGCGTGAGCCACCGCCTTCGCCCCGAGCCCGAGCGCGAGCCCGGCCGCGACCAGCAGCGTCCAGAGCAGGTTCGTGAAGCCCTCGACGTACTCGCCCGGGTTGTAGACGAGCCCTGCCCCTTCCACGAGGTTCCGGGCGTAGCGGTAGGAGATGTAGGCGTCGTCCAGATGGGGCGAGAGCGGCCACGCCTCGCGCAGGAACGCCGCGATGCAGGCCGCGAGCCCGAGGAGTGCGAGGCCCTCCGCCAGCCGGCCACGAGGCGAGGTGCTCCCCGCCCCCCGTCTTGCTCCGCTACCGGTCGCGACACCCTGCGCCCCACGGGAGAAGGAGTCTACCCCGCAATTCCCGGCATCCCTCTACTGCAGCTCTGCGAGCTCCCGCGCCGGGGGGTTCGCCTCCTCGATCGTCAGCGGGGCCGCCGAGCCGCTCGCCGCGGCGAGCGCGCCCCCGGGCGCGCTCGATCACCTCGCCGGGGACGGGGTCCATGCGCCGCATCCCCAGGCGCAGGAGCCCCGGAGCGACGAAGCGCAGCAAGCTCGCGGCCATCAGGTCGAGCTTGCGCTTGGGGACGGTGATCTCCCTGCGGCGCTTCTCGATCGCCTCGAAGATCGCGTCGGTCACGACCTCGGGCGGAGCCTTCCTGCCCTGGAAGGCCGGCGCCTCATCCAGCTTGTCCCAGATCTCGGTGTCGATCGCGCCCGGAATCACCAGGGCCGCGTGGATCTTCGAGCCCTCGAGCTCGTTCCAGAGCCCCTCCGTGAAGGCGTTGACGGCGGCCTTGGAGGCGGCGTAGAGCGCCTCGCGCGGAGGGCACGATCCGGCCGGCGAAGGAGGAGACGTTCACGATCGTCCCGCCGCCCTCGCGGAGCATGTAGGGGATCGCAGCGAAGCTCGTCCACACGCAGGAGAGAAAGTTCACCCGCATCACCCGCTCCGCCTCGTCGACGGAAGTGTGATAGATCTGCTTGTGCTTCGTGATCGCCGCGTTGTTGACGAGCACGTCGATGCGCCCGTGGCGGGTCGCGGTCTCGTCGATCACCTGCTCGGCGAAGGCGCGCACGCCGAGGTCGCCCGCCCGGTACTCCGAGCGCGGCGAAGACTCGCGGCAGAGCTCCAGCAGGCGCTCCAGGCGCTCCTGCCGGCGCGCCACGGCCACCACCACGGCGCCGCGCTCCGCGAAAGCCCGCGCCGTGACCCAGCCGATGCCCGACGAGGCGCCGGTGACGACGACGACCTGGTCGCGGAAGTCCACGCGGGCTCAGCTTACCGGACACCCGCTCGGGACGCTTCGCTCTCGGCTCGCGATCGCCCGGTAAGCTGAGCCCGCATGAGGCTGGCAAGCACGACACCGGGCGGCCTGGCTCGCGGGGGTGCTCGCCGCGGCCGGCGCGGCACTCGCCGCGTGTGGTGCCCGGGAAGAGATCCCTCCCGGCGAAGCCGAGCCCGCCCCCGCGGAGCTCTCGGAGGCGGCGTTCGTCGGGAGCGACGCCTGCGCGGAATGCCACGCGGAGGAGCAGGCGCTCTGGAGGGGCTCGCACCACGACCTCGCCATGCAGCCCGCGAACGAGGCGACGGTCCTGGGTGACTTCGACGATGCCCTCTTCACCCATCTGGGTGTCACCACCCGTTTCTTCCGCCGGGATGGCCGCTTCTTCTTCAACACCGAAGGACCGGACGGGCGGCTCGCCGACTTCGAGGTCGCCTACACCTTCGGCGTGGAGCCGCTGCAGCAGTACCTGGTGGCGTTTCCCGGCGGGCGCCTGCAGAGCTTCACCGTGGCGTGGGACACGCAGGCCGGGCGCTGGTTCCACCTCTATCCCGAGGAGCACATCGCTGCCGGCGATCCGCTGCACTGGACGGGGCTCTACCTGAGCTGGAACACGATGTGCGCGGAGTGTCACTCCACCGGCCTGCACAAGGGCTACGACGCCAAGAGCGACAGCTTTGCCACGAGCTGGGTCGAGATCGACGTGGGCTGCGAGGCGTGCCACGGGCCGGGGGAGGCGCACGCCAGCTGGGCCAGGACTCTTCCCGAAGGTGTGAAGCCAGAGAACGGAGCGACCGGCCTGCTGGTGAATTTCGCCGCTGGCGACGCGCGCTACGAGGTCGAGGGCTGCGCGCCGTGCCACTCGCGCCGCGGCCGGCTCAGCAGCGAGGAGCGGCTGCCCCGACCCTTCCTCGATCACTTCGCGCCGGTGACGCTGCGCGAGGGCCTCTACCACGCCAACGGCCAGATCCAGGAGGAGGTGTACGTCTACGGCTCGTTCCTTCAGAGCCGGATGTACCAGGCGGGGGTGCGCTGCAGCGACTGCCACGACCCGCATTCCCTCGCGTTCTGGGCGCCGGGCAACGCGCTCTGCGCGCGCTGCCACGGGGAGCATCCGGACCGGCGTTTCCCCAGCCTCGTCGCCAAGCGCTACGACACGCCCGAGCACCACTTCCATCCGGCCGACTCGCCGAGCGCCAGCTGCGTCGCCTGCCACATGCCCGTGCGCACCTACATGGTCGTGGACCCGCGGCACGATCACAGCTTGCGCATTCCGCGCCCCGATCTCACGGCCAGGCTCGGCACGCCCAACACCTGCAACGACTGCCACGCGGACCGCTCGGCCGACTGGGCCGCCGAGGCGGTGGCCACCTGGTACGGCCCCGAGCGGCGGCAGGAGCCCCGCTTCGACGAGGCGTTCGTCGCCGGACGCCGCGGCGCTGCGGAGGCCGGGCCGGCGCTCGCCGCGCTCGCAGCCGACGCCGGCCAGCCGGGGATCGTCCGCGCCACGGCGCTCGAGCTGCTGCGCGTCCAGGGACCGGAGGCCGCGCCAGCCCTGATCGCCGCGACGAGAGACCACGATCCGCTGGTCCGGGCCGCCGCCGTGGACGGGCTCGACACGCTGCCGCCGGAGCCGCGCATCGAAGCCGCCGCACCGCTGCTCGAGGATCCGCTGCGCGCGGTGCGCGTGGAGGCGGCGCGCGTGCTCGCGTCGCTACCCGCGGAGCGCTTCTCCCCGCGGCAGCGGCGCGCTCTTCGAGGCGGCGCTCGCCGAGTACGAAGAGGCCCAGCGGGTCCAGGCGGACATGCCCTCGGCCCATCTGAACCTGGGCGCGCTGCGCGCGAGCATGGGAGACCGCGACCTGGCCGAACGCTCCTACCGCAAGGCCCTGTGGCTCGACCCGGGCTTCCTGCCCGCCCGGGCCAACCTGGCTCATCTCTACAACCAGATGGGGCGCAACCAGGACGCCGAGCGCGTGCTGCGGGAAGGGATCGCCCGCGTTCCCGAGGCGGGGGAGCTCCACTACTCGCTGGGTCTGCTGCTGGCGGAGGAGGGGCGCCTCGAGGAGGCAGCGGAGGCGCTCGGCGCGGCCGTGGTGCGGCTTCCCGGTCGGGCTCGCGTCCGCTACAACCGCGGCCTCGCCCTCCAACGCCTGGGCCGCCACGCGGAGGCCGAGGCCGCCCTGCTGGCAGCCCACCAGCTCGACACGCGCGATCCCGCCATCGCAAACGCCCTCGCCATCCTCTACGCGCAGCAGCAGCGCTGGGAGAAGGCCCTCCCGTTCGCCGAGGCGCTGGTGGAGCTGGCTCCGCAGGCGCCCGGCCCGCGTCAGCTGCTGGGGCGGATTCGCGAGGAGCTCTCCGCGTCAGCGGATTCCGGGTGAGCTGGTCAGGCACGTCTCCGAGCCGGGCAGGGGAGAGGGCCTCGGGGGTCAGGCCCTGGGCCTCGAGGTCGGGGGGCAGCTTGCCGTCGACGATCAGCGA
Source organism: uncultured Chloroflexia bacterium (assembly GCA_963715415.1). Taxonomy (GTDB): domain Bacteria; phylum Chloroflexota; class Anaerolineae; order Caldilineales; family Caldilineaceae; genus JAWKOK01. The sequence goes on from CAVQSG010000010.1 coordinate 28,022, forward strand.
CGCCGCGGAGCGCGCTGCGGCGGAGCAGGTCATGATCCCGAAGCCGCCCTGGCCGGCCAGCCAGAAGAAGCCCGGCTGCTCCGGATCCATGCCGATCACGGGTGCGCGATCGGCGACGAAGCTGCGCAGTCCCGCCCAGCGGCGCTGGATATGGCGGATCTCGAGGCTGGTCGCGCGCTGGATGCGCTCCGCCGCCAGCGCCACGCCGTAGTCGTCCGGGGTGGCGTCGCAGGGCGGCGAGGGGACCTCGTCGCAGGGTGAGGCGAGCAGGCGGGCGCCCTCGCACTTGAGGTAGAAGTCCTCGTCGGCGTCGATCACGCAGGGCCAGGAGCGCACGTCGAACCCCGGCGGAGCGTCGAAGACGATCGCCGTGCGCAGCAGCGGCTGCAGACCGACCGAGCGGGCGCCGGCCAGCGCGGCCACCTCGTCGCACCAGGCGCCGGCCGCGTTGACGATGACGGGCGCGCGGTAGACCTCGCCTCCGGCGCGGATCTCCCAGGCATCGCCCACCCGCACCAGTGCCGTGACCTCCGCGCGGGTGTGGACCGTTCCGCCGCGCGCTCGGAACCCGCGCAGAAAGGCGTCGAGCAGACCGGCGACGTCGATGCTCATGGAGTTCGGCTCGAGCGCCGCGGCGGCTACGTAGCCCTCCCGCAGCACCGGGCAGAGCGCTCGCGCGCGGGCGGCGCTCACCGGCTCGAGGTGTGCGCCGGACTCCCTGGCCGCCTCCAGCCTGGCCTGCAGCTGCTCGCGCTGATCCTCGCGGGCCACCCACAGGACGGGACGCGGGGTGAGCACGGGATGCGAGACGAAGCCCTCGGGCGGCTTCTCCAGGAAGCGACGCCCCCCCCTCGTCAGCTTCTGCACCAGCGGCTTGCCGTAGCTCTCCACCAGGAAGGCGGCCGAGCGGCCCGTCGTGTGCTGGCCCGGCAGGGGCTCGCGCTCGAGCAGGATCGCGCGGCCGCGGGCCTGAAGCTCGTACGCGACCGACGCTCCGGCGATGCCGGCCCCGATCACCGCAAAATCATGGACGTCCACCGACTCCTCCCGGCAGCGCGCCAGTCGCGACTGCACCCCGGCGCGGCGAGCTTAGCCCGGATCGCGTCGGCCCTCGAGCGGGTGACGGCGTCTAGTCGGCGGCGAGCGCCGCCAGCGCGCAGAGGCGGGCCTCGGTCTCCGAGAGGACCCAGCCCCGGATCGCGACCACTCGCTCGTGCGCGAAGTCGCTGCGGTGCTGGAGGCGCAGCGACTGCGCGAGACGCTCGGGGTCGGAGGCGGCCAGAGCCTCCCATTCCCGCAGGCGCGGGCCCGCCAGCCGCTCCAGCACGGTAGCGGCGTCCGGCTCGTCGGGAGAGAGCTCCAGATACTCCCGGCCGACGGCGCGGGCGCTCTCCGGGTCCGCGAAGAAGCCCGAGAGCGACCGGGCCAGCGCGCTCTCGCGGCCGCAGCCTGCAAAGAAGGCGAGCAGCGCCGGCGCCGCCAGGCCCAGCGCGGTGGCGGCGCCTGCGCCCCTGAGGAACGCACGGCGCTCGATCTCGCGGGCGCGGCTCATCGCAGCACCTCCTTCAGATCGTCCGCGAGCCGCAGGGCCAGCGCCAGCAGCGTGAGAGTGGGCCCCGCCGAGCCCGACGTCGGAAACACCGAGCTTCCCGCCAGGTAGAGATTGGCCAGGCCGTGGACTCGCCCGCGCGCGTCCACGACCCCGCGGCGCGGGTCCGGGTGCATTCGCGTCGTACCCATGTGGTGTCGCCCGGCGCTCAGCTCCGGCGGCCACTGATAATCGTCCTCGCCGAGCAGCAGCTGCAGCCGGCCGAGCCCGGCCCGCCCGAACTCCCGGGCCAGGATCTCGTGGGCCCGGCGCAGGCTGCGCTTGTCGAGGGCGCCCAGACGCCACTCGAGCTGGACCCGCGGCATCCCGAGCGCGTCGCGCTCGTCGGTGAGCCGCAGCCGGCTCTCGGGATTGGGCGCCTGCTCGCCGACGCCCATCCAGAGGACGGCCCGCTCGGCGGCCGCGCCGGCTCGCCCGTCCATCTCGCGAATCATCCGCGCGAGCGAGACCTCGAACTCCGGAAGCTCGGCGTCCTGGGGGGGGAAGCAGCCAAAGCTCAGCATGCGCTCGCGTCGCCGCGTCTCTTCGGAGAGCGTCAGCAGCCCCGCGACCTCCGCGCGGCTCACCGGGCGGGCGCGATAGAAGTCGAGCGGGATGCGGGCGCTCGAGGCGAGAAAGGCCGCCGAGATCACGTGGGGGTGCTCCATGAAGAAGCGGCCCACCAGGTCGTGCGCGTTGCCGAGCCCCGCGCGCTGCACCCGGTTCGAGGCGAGCAGCAGGCGGGCGTTCTCGATGCCCCCGGTGGCGAGGATGAAGAGCCGGGCGCGCACCGAGAAGCGGTTGCCAGCGAGGCACGCGACCTCCACGCGCTCCACGATCCGGCCGTTCTCGCTCGCCTCGAGCTCCACCACGTTGGCGAAGAGAAAGGTGTCGACGTTCGGCGCCTTCGTGACGTCCTTGCGGTAGATCTCCCCGAAGCGGATGGGAGCGATCTGAAACACGCGCGACTCGACGACGCCCGCCTCGAAGGGAAGCAGCGGCCGCTCGGCGCTCGCCCAACGCTCGCCGTCGTACCCGAAGGCCTCGAGGCGACACAGCTCCTGAGCCCGCTCGTAGTACGGGCGGAGCACCTCGGCGCCGAAGGGCCAGCCGCTGTGCGGCACCCAGTCGCGCGCCTCGAAGTCGCTCGACTCCAGCGGGCGGCAGATTCCCTGCCAGCTGTTCGTCGAGCCGCCGAAACGCCGAACGCGAGCCTCTTCGAGACTGTAGTAGGCGCGCCCGAAGACGCGGCCCCGGCTGAGCGCCTGGGTCTCCGCGTCCGGCTCGAAGCCTCCGCTCTCCAGCAGACAGACGCGGAACGGCCGCCCGGCGAACTCGAGCGCCAGCGTGATGCCCGCGGCCCCCGCGCCGATGATGCAGACGTCTGTCTCGACGCTGGTGCCTTGCGGAATCGAGCGCGCGTCGATCAGCAACGGAGACCTCGTAGCCTGCAAGAGCCACTCTACAGACAGCGAGTCGGCGGACGGTGGTAGACTGGGTGTGAGCCACGGCCACGGAGGTGAGGCGAGATGAGCGAGGAGCAGACGGTGCGGGAGGTGGACCCCTGGCGCTTTGCCGGGACGTTCTTGGAGCGGGTGCTCTCGGCGAACATCCCGGAGAAGCCGGCCTACGACTCGATCCCGTGGGCGCCGTTCTCGAAGCCGCTCGCCGAGGCGAAGGTGGCGCTCCACAGCACGGCCGGGATCTCCATGAAGGGCGACGCACCCTTCGACATGGAGATGGAGCGGCGCAACCCCCTGCGCGGCGATCCGAGCTTCCGGCGCCTGCGCGCCGACGCCACGTCGGAGACGATCGAGGCCAACCACCTGCACATCGACACGGGCTACATCGAGCGAGATCTCAACGTCGCGCTGCCTCTCGATCGCCTGCGCGAGCTGGTGAAGCGAGGGCGTCGTCGGGTCGATGGCCGACACGCACTACTCGACGATGGGCTTCCAGGGCAACGACTCGAGCCAGCTCGAGAACGAGACCGCGCCCGCCATCGCCGCGGCCATGAAGAGCGAGGAGGTCGACCTGGCGATCCTCGCGCCCGTCTGACCGGACTGCTGCCGGTCCGTGGGACTGGTCGCGCGCGCGGTCGAGGCGGTCGGCATCCCGACCGTGGTCCTCAACATGATCTGGGTCTTTCAAAAGCTGATCGGCATGCCGCGGGTGGCGGCCATCGAATACCCCTTCGGGCGCCCCTACGGCGACGTCGGCGACGCGGAGGGGCAGCGGGCGGTGCTGCTCGCGGCCCTGCGCGTGGCGGAGAGCGCGACCGGCCCCGGGCAGGTCGAGCACCTGCCCTTCCGCTGGCACCAGTCGCCCGAGGAGACGAAATGGCACCCCGCCGAGCCGTCTCCGATCATCGCGCTCATGACGAAGCGGAAGCCCGCCGCCGACTCCTGACCCGCCCGAGGCACTATGCTCTCCCGCGATGTGGTGGCGCGTCGCGATGGCCTCGCTCGTTGCGCTCGCCCTGCTGGCGGCGGGTGCGGTGCTGCTCGCCTCCCGGCGGCACGCGCTGGCCGAGGATTGGCTCGTCGCACGCCTGCACGAGCAGGGGGTCGAGGAGCCACGGCTGGCCGTAGCGAAGCTGAACATCGGCGGAGCGGGGCTGCGCGAAGTGCGCCTGGGGCGCCAGGAGGAGCTCAGCGTCGAGCGGCTCGACGTCACCTACTCGCGGCGGGCCTGCGGGAGCGGCGTCTCGACTCGCTCCGGATCGCCGGCGTGAAGCTCCGGATGGCGCTCGGCGAGACCGGGGTGTCCTTCGGCTCGCTCGATGCCGCGCTCGGCGAAGCGCCGGCGGGGCGCCGAGGCACTCGGCCCGCAGCCCGATGACGCCGAGCGGGCCTCGCGCTGGCCTTCCCGTGCTGCCGTTCGAGGAGGCCACGTTCGAAGACGTCCGCATCTCGGCCTCGACTCCCGTCGGGCCGCTGGAGGTCGCCGCCGCGCTCGACTACCGCGAGGGCCGGGGCCACCTGCAGGCCGAGCTCGAGCCCTTCGAGCTCGCCTCCGCGGACGCGGAGCCGCTCCCGATTCCCGGCCTGGCGATCGACGCGCAGCTCGAGCCGGCGGGATCCGCGATCGGCTTCGACCTGCGGGCGAGCACCGCCGAGGGCCGCCTCGCGCTCCGCGCGCAGGGAAGCCACGACCTCCCGACCGCCTCCGGAGACGCCTCGCTGGAGCTCGAGACCGTGCGCTTCGAGCCCGGGGGGCTTCAGCCAGCGCATCTGCTGCCCGCCCTGGCGGAGTGGATCCACTCCGCCTCGGGGACGCTCGACGCCAAGGGGAGCGCCGCATGGCAGGGCGAACGGATCACCGGCGCCGTCCACGTGGCCCTTCGGGACTGGAACCTCGAGTCGCCGGTCGCGCGTTTCGAAGGGGTCAACGCGATCGTGGACATCGACGGCCTCTGGCCCGTGTCCGTGCCAGCGGGACAGAACACTCTGGATGGAGCGGGTCGACTTCGGCCTCGAGCTCGACAACGGGCTCGTCCGCTACGGGCTGCACCCGGACGGAACGCATCGAGATCGAGCGCGCCGAGTGGGAGTTCGCGGGTGGCCGAATCCACACCGCGGGTCGCTTCGACCCCATGGCGGAGGAGCAGGAGCTGGTGCTCGAGGTCGAGGACGTCGACCTCGCACAGCTCCTCGCGCTCGTGCCGCTCGATGGGCTGAGCGGAGAAGGACGCATCGGCGGACGCCTTCCCCTGGTGCGACGCGGCGACGTGCTGGAGATCCGCGACGCCAGCCTCTCGGGCGACGCCGCGGGCGGCTGGCTTCGCTACGCAGCCGCAGGGGGGATCGCCGGCCTCGGCCCGAGCCAACGCGGCTTCCTGGTGACGCTCTCGGCGTTCGAGAACCTGCGTTGGGAGTCGCTCGAGCTCGGCATGAACGGCGACACCCAGGGCATCGTCGAGATCCGGCTGCACGTGCGCGGCAGGAACCCCGAATATCAGAGACGGGCGCCCCGTCGAATTCAACCTGAACGTCGAGTCCCGGCTCGCGGACCTGCTGCGCAGGGAAGCGGCCTCCTACCGCATCCCCGCGGAGATCGCGAAGCGGCTGGCGGAGATCGCGGCCGGCGAGGAGTGAGTTGGGCCAGGCGGGCTGGACCGCGCAAGACGAGCCCGATAGGCTGAGCCTGTTCGGATGCAAGTCGGAGGGAAGTGTCCATGAGCAGCTGGGTCTACGCCCGGACCGCGATCGCGCTCGGGGTCTTCTTGCTGGCGGCGTGCACTCCCAAGGCCACCGTGGAGGTGAAGGCACCCGAGGAGCCCATCGTGATCAACCTCAACGTGAAGATCGAGCACGAGATCCGCGTCAAAGTCGACAAGGATCTGGACCAGCTCTTCGAGAAGGACGAGGAGCTCTTCTGAGCCCCGAGGAGGACGGACAGATGCGAAATGTGGCTCGATGGCTCGCACTGGTCAGCGCGCTCGCGCTGGTTCTCGCGGCGGCGCCTGCGCTCGCCGCCGACCTCGACGGCGCGAAGGCGGCCGGGCAGGTGGGCGAGCGCGTCGACGGCTACCTGGGGCTCGTCGATGCGAACGCCCCCGACGACGTGAAGGCGCTCGTGGAGCGCGTGAACGCGGGCCGGCGCGAGAAGTACGCTGAGATCGCCGCCAAGCGGGGCGTGCCCGTCGAGGCCGTGGCGGCCCAGGCCGGGGCGAAGCTCATCGAGCGCGCGGAGCCCGGGCAGTACGTGATGGACGCATCGGGGCGCTGGAAGCGGAAGTAGACCAGCCTCTCAGGAGGCGCCCAGCGGCCGAAGCGAGGTGTTCGGAGATGGCGACCTGGAGCTGCAGGCTGCCCGGTGCCGCCGGTCCGAGCCCGGGGCCTCGGCGGAGTGCGGCGGAGCCGGGCGGGGCCTCGGCCACGGCCTCCGCGCTCCCGAGACGAAGGCAAGGGCGAGCAGCAGGAGGCCGAGACGGCTCGACGCACTGCGGTATGGGGGATCAGTCGTCGCGAGGTCGGAGCAGCGAGAGCACGGCCTCGCGCACGCGCTCGGGATCGAGAGCGATCCCGATCTCGAGTGCGTTCACGGTGCCCAGGGCGAGGGCCACCAGGCGTAGTCGCCGAGCAGGTTGCGTTTGCTATCGGCGTTCGGGCCAATCACGGCAATCGATTTGACCGCCTTGGAGAGCGGGAGCAGGTTGTCTTCGTTTTTGAGAAGGACCATCGATTTTTGGGCAATGGTGCGGGCCAGCGCTCGTTGATCGGGTGTGTCGAAGACCTCGACGACCTTCTCCTCTCTCACGTAGGGATTCTCGAAGAGACCCAGCCGGAACTTCATGGTCAAGCCGCGGCGCACCGCCTGGTCGACCAGTGCAATGGGCAGGTTGCCGCCCTCAACAGCGTCGATGATAGGTTGGCCGTAGCAGTCGGTGCTGGGTAGCTCTACATCCATGCCGGCCTGCAGCGTGAGGAGGGCGGCTTCGGCCTTATCGCGCGCCAAGCGGTGGTAGTCGGCCAACTGGTTGATGGCCATATAGTCTGAAACCACAGTGCCGTCGAAGCCCCAGCGCTCGCGCAGGATCTCGGTCAGCAGTTCCTTGGAACAGGCGCAGGGCACACCGTCCAGCTCTTGGTAGGCGTTCATCATCGAAGCCAGGCCGGCCTTGCGCACGACCGCTTCAAAGGGCGCCAGGTAGACCTCATGGAGTTCGCGCGGCGGGATGTGGGCAGGCGCCCAATTGAGACCGCCTTCCGGTGCGCTATAGCCGACAAAGTGCTTGCCGGTTGCCACGATGCCGGATGCCAGGTCGTCGCCTTGCAGCCCGCGCACATAGGCCACGCCCATGCACGAGGTGAGGTAGGGGTCTTCGCCAAATGTCTCCTCAATGCGGCCCCAGCGCGGATCGCGGGCGATATCCAGCACCGGCGCCAGGCCTTGGTGGATGCCGACGGCGCGCATCTGGGTGCGAATGACGCCGGTCATTTCCTCGGCCAGTTCGGGCGTCCAGGTGCTGGCCAGCCCGATGATCTGGGGGAAGTTGGTGGCGTTGCGCGCCAGCATACCGCTGCAGCACTCGTCGTGCACCATGGCCGGGATGCCAAGCCGAGTTTGTTCGATGACATAGTGCTGGATCTGGTTGGCGACCTCGGCCAATTCGGTTGGGTGCAGCACGCTGCCACCGGCCAGGCGCGTGATTTGGCCGATACCCTGGCCCAAGCGTGCGTCCATTTTCTCCTTGGAAAGGGTCTGGTCGTCGCTCTGAATCTCATAGATCCAGGCGCTGCCCAGTTGGGCAACTTTCTCGGCCAACGTCATCTGTTGGACTAACTGCTCTACCCGCTCTGGGGTTGGCAGGGCGGTGTTCAGCCACGGTCGGGAACTTTCTTGGGTAGTCATTGGTTTTTCTCGCTTTGTGGGTGGACCGTCGGACACGCGGCAAAACTGCGATGCTCAACCTGATCCGAGTTTAGCACCCTTCAGCGCTTTTTCAAAGGAATTCGCAGATCTTGAATTCGCCAGCAGCTTTGACGGCGTGGTCACTCCTGGGCGACAACCAATTGGTAGACTACGCCTTTGGCTATATCCGGCGGCATAGAGTTCTCCCGCTTCGTCCTCGCCAAACGAGCTGAGCGAAATGCCGGAATCGAGCACCGGGATGCTGATGGCGCCACCTGCGCCATCAGCGGTGGCTGCCCAGATCGTTCCACTGCAGTAGTCGCCATAGAAATAGACGCCACTCAGTTCGGGAAAGTCGTGCGCCTCGATAGACATAGCCGCCGGTCACGGAACAATGGCCCTCATGTGAATATTCGAGCACAGGCAGTACCAGACCCTGCGAGTCGCAGCCGGACGGGTCGCGGAAACAGTGTGTAGCCCTCTAGGATAGGCCATCCAAAGTTGAGTCCGCTCTCACTGCCGGCCGGTATGAAATTGATCTCTTCATAGACGTTTTGGCCGACATCGGCGATCCATAGATCGTCTGTTTGCCGGTCAAAACTAAAGCGCCAGGGGTTGCGCAAGCCAAACGCCCAGATTTCGTCGCGCGCATCGACGCCATTCCAGTCACTCTCGACCCACGGGTTGTCGGCTGGAATTGTATAGGGTACAGTAAGATCTGATGTAACATCCAGGCGCAGCATTTTCCCCAGCAGTGTGTCGGGATTTTGCCCGTTGCCAAAGCGGTCGGCAGCGGCGCCGCCGTCGCCGGTTCCAATATAGAGATAGCCGTCAGGGCCAAAAGTCAGCATGCCGCCGTTGTGGTTGCGGGCGGGCTGGTCAAGCTGAATCACCACAGATTCACTGGTCGCATCCGCAAGATCCGGATTGTCCTCTGACACTTGGAAGCGAGATACGATCGTATTGCCGCCGCGGTCTGTGTAGTTGACGAAGAAGAAACCGCTGTCTGCGTAGTCGGGTGCAAAGGCAAGACCGAGCAGACCCTGCTCGTTGCCGGAACTGCGCACGCGATCACGAATGTCCAGGAAGGGCGCATCATCCAGCTTACCATCCTCGAAAGACTCGGATGGTTCCAGTTTTCTCAACAATAAAGATGCGACCGCTATCGTCACCGGCATGGGTGATGAATACGGGTTGGTCCAGCCCGGTGACAAGGGGCTGCAACTGCAGGACGGTCTGATCCGGTGAGAAGGGCACAGCGCCGGCGGCAATTTGTTGTGGGTCGGATGCAGGCTTCAGATTGAGTGGCTGTTGCCGCGGGTTTTTGTTGCCACGGGGCCGGCGCAGCCGGCGAAGAGGAGGAAGGTCGATATGATCAGAATGGGCAGCAGCCGCCAAACGGCAACAGACTGCGGGTTTCGCTTCTCTATTTGCACAATACAGTCTCCTAATTTGCAATCGTCTCTCGTGAGTCCGGTCTTTCCAGGGCAGTCTGAAACCCTCAGCTTACGTACTTCTAAATTGTGGCATTGCAACTTCGTGTGATCTGTAATGGCTCATGGATTCTTGCCTGGCACAGTGATGGGATGCCTGCCGGTCCAAAGGGGGGGATGGGCGCAATTGAACTGATAAGAATCCTAGCAAGCATACTGTCTTGGGACCCACGACGTGGTAAAGCTGTGTCGGCTATAGTGCGCACGTGCCAAGGGAATGAGATGCAGCCTAGAGCAGTATGGCAGCGACGTGTTTGCCTGATAATAGGAGACAACAATTGGAACACAATGAGATGTTGATGATTGCCGGTGTGATTACAGCCGGCATTTTCTGCCAGTGGGTAGCCTGGCGTATCAGAGTGCCTGCCATCCTTCCACTGCTGGCGGCGGGATTTCTGGCCGGTCCTATTCTCGGCATATTTCATCCACAGGCAGAGTTGGACCATCTCTTCTTTCCGCTGGTTTCCATCTCTGTCGCTGTGATCTTGTTCGAAGGCGCGCTGACACTAACTTGGCGTGAAGTGCGCAGGGTTGCATCTACAGTGCGCAATCTGCTGACGATTGGCGCTGCTCATTACGTGGTTAGGGGGCGCCTATGCGGCCCAGACGCTGATGGGGGTGCCGTGGAACTTATCCCTGCTCTTTGGCGCACTGATTATCGTGACCGGCCCTACGGTGATTGCTCCACTGTTGCGTAATGTGCGGCCAACCGAAAAGATATCGTTCGTTTTGAAGTGGGAAGGCATCCTCATCGATCCCATCGGCGCGCTGGTGGCAGTGCTAGTGTTCGATTTCATCATTGCTGGGACACAGGCGACCTTTGCCGAATCTGCCCAACTGCTTGTCTGGATCGTAGGGGTAGGGGTGGTTGCCGGCCTGGCAGGCGGCTATGTGCTCTATCTCTTGCTGCACAATTATCTGATCCCCGATTACTTGCGCGATGTGGCTACGCTGGCGCTGGTGATCAGCGTATTCGCCGTCTCCAATACGCTGGCCACGGAGTCAGGACTGCTGGCGGTAACGGTCATGGGTGTATTGCTGGCCAACACAGATCTGCGCAAGCTGCGCGAGATCTGGTACTTCAAGGAAAAACTGAGCATTCTGTTGATCTCGACCCTGTTTATTCTACTAGCTGCCAACGTGACGGTCGATGATCTGTCGCTGCTCGACTGGCGAAGTCTGGCTGTGTTGGGTGTGGTCATTCTGATACTACGGCCGCTTGGCGTGCAATTGAGCACGCTTGGCAGTGATCTGAAGCGCAATGAGCGGCTGTTTCTGTCCTGGATTGCCCCGCGCGGTATCGTGGCTGCAGCCGTTTCGTCGCTCTTTGCATACGAATTGACTCAGTTCGGGTATGAAGAGGCTCGCATTCTGGGTCCGCTCACCTTCCTGATCATCGTGGGAACCGTGCTCATCCAGGGCGGTACGGCCCGATACGTTGCTCGCCGGCTGGGCGTAAGCGAAGCCGATCCGCAGGGATTTCTCTTTATGGGCGCCAATCGGCTGGCGCAAGAACTTGGTATGGTTTTACAGGACGCGGGATTTGTCGTGCGCATGATTGATGACAATCAGGTGAATGTGTCCCAGGCGCGCATGCGCGGGCTAAATGCCGGCCTTGGTAACCTACTCTCAGACTTTCTGGAAACGCATATCGATCTATCAGGGATCGGCCGTCTGCTGGCTCTGACCAACAATGACGAAGCCAATGCGTTGGGGTGCAAGCATTTTGAAGATGAGTTTGGTTCGTCGGCGGTCTATCAACTGCCGCCCGATTTCTCAAACCAACAGCGCTCCAATCCTGATCGAAGCCCAACTCGGACGAATTCTCTTTGCCAAGGATGCGACTTACCGGCGCTTGAGCGACATGTTGGTACAGGGAGCAGTGATCAAACAGACGACGCTGACCACACAGTTTCACCTGGGAAGATTTTCAGGAAGAATATGCCGATAGCACGGTTGTGCCCCTCATGGTATTGCAGGACAAACAAGTAGTTCTTTCTACACTCGACCGGCCTGTTCAACCGCAGGCCGGCTGGACGCTGGTCAGTGCTGATCTTGGAGCCGGCAACTCTGCGGCCTCGTAGACAAGAGCCGGCTGATCTGACGCCGGCCCCGGCGTGAAGCGCAGGTGCGAAAGATGGCTACCTCGTTAGAGCGTTCCAGGCTTTTCTCGCCTGTGATTCTCTCGTCAGACCATTGCCATTCGTGTAGTCGTGCGGCCCTGGATCGCTTGTGGGCCGGCGCTGAGTTCCCTGCAGCAAACAGTCGTTGACTTGCTATAATGGCGGATCTTCCTCCATCTGGTGGCTGTGAACGCAACATTCTTGCTGATCGGGCGACAAATACACGAAATTCTCCCAGATTTCCGTTTATATCTACGTCAAATGTAGCATGGTAATGGACCCTACTCGTGGTAGCATTGTATTGTCCGGTGTACCTACCGTGTGGACAACAGTGCAAGCGTGAAGACAAAGGAGTGAGGTTGCTTTCTATGTGATCTGATATGGCCGTCATCACTGCTAATATCATTTCCCTCCCTTGGTGCGGATAATTCATTGTCGCCCGGCTATGGCCCCCGAGTCCGTACTGGGTTGCAGTACATCCCAGTTTCTAAATATGGTCATCAGGCATCCCGATTTTCGGTATCTCTGTAGGCAGTAGTCATGCTGGCTAAAAATAGTCTATGCTGGCGACGAAAGTGGCCGATCGCTGGCCGACGAATGTGGCCCCAGCGAAGGCCGGAGTAAGTGCCGATGTCTCAATCTGTTGAAGCGTTGACGCGACGTGTCGCGGAGCTAGAACAAAGACTGCAGATCTGTGAAGAGCGCTTTCACAGCCTAATCTCCAATAATCCGGTGGCAATGCTGGTTGTGGATGAGGTAGGCATGGTGCTCTATGCCAATTCCTCAGGCGAGCAACTTCTGGGGCTTGCTCCGGGAGACTCTTGGGATCAGCCAGCGGGCGCGCAGTCTGTAGGCAGAGAAAGCTGTGAGATTGACTTTGCGCGGCAGTCTGGCAGCGCCAGTAGCTCTAGAGGTGCATGCCACCGACACCATTTGGGATGGGCAACCGGCATATGCTATCACGCTGGTAGACGTCATCGGCGCGTAAAGAATCAGAAATGGCTCTTTGGCGCAGACAGCAGAGTTTTGAAACCCTGGCCGAACATCTACCCGATGTGGTGGCGCGATTCGATCGAGACCTACGTTGTGTATATACGAACTCTCTTGTGGAGAAGTACACCGGATCTGCGGCAAGTGCCTGGCTGGGCCGATCAAACGGTGAAATGGGGATGCCGCCCGACTTGGTTGCTCTATGGGACAGATCATTAGTCCAGGTCTTTGAAACTAAAGAAAGACACAAAATCGAGTTTGACTTTGATACACCGATCGGTCCCAGAAGCTTCGAGTCGAGACTGATACCGGAATTTGACGGTCACCACATGGTAAAGACCGTATTGACCATTCATCGCGACATGACCGATCAGCAACGCACTGAAGAAGAGTTGCGTGCCGGCGAGGAACGCTTCCGAAAGCTCGTCTCCTCAATCGATGACGTTATTTTTACCCTGGACTGCGACCAGCGACATACAGGTGTGTATGGACGGTGGCTAGCGAAGTATGGCATGACAGAAGAGGATTATCTGGGCCGAACGGCAGTCGACATTATGGGGCCAGAAGCTGGTGCTGTGCATGAAACGGCCAACCGGCGCGCCCTCACTGGTGAGCGTGACGTTGTATATGAATGGTCAGTAGACAGCCCAGAGGGTACGCAGTACTTTCAAACGTCTCTTTCGACCTTGGACAATGCCGACGGCGAAATCATGGGCGTTGTTGGTGTCGGGCGAGAGATCACTGAACTCAAAGAAGCAGAAGCCAGTGCACGCAGAACACAGGAATGGCTGCAAGCGATTGTCCAGACCTCGCCAGCCAGCCACATTTGTCACAGATCTAGAGGCCAAGGTTCTCATGTGGAACCCTGCGGCAGAACAGTGGTTTGGGTGGCGTGAGGAAGAGGTGCTGGGCGCAAGGTTACCCATCATACCAGAACATCAGTGGTCTAGCGGCCTTGACATGCTGGAGGCAGTGAAGGAGGGACGCACCCTGGAGGCCCTCGAACTTCAACTGCAGCGACGTGATGGTACTTTATTGGATGTCAGCGCGGCCATTGCGCCGCTGGTTGGGCAGGACGGAGCAATTTACGGGGCCGTTGTTGTCGCCCTCAACATGAGCGAGCGAAAGCGCGCCGAAGAGCGTCTGCACTGGCAAGGCGCCGCCCTAGCCGCTGCCGCAAACGCGATAGTCATTACCGATGAGGCGGGCGAGATCTCGTGGGTCAATCCGGCATTTTCGCTTCTCACCGGTTATTCATTTGAAGAAGTTATTGGCAAGACCCCCCGGATATTGAAATCAGGGGTACATGACGACGGCTTTTACCGCCAAATGTGGGAAACCATTTCGCGCCGGCAGGGTTTGGCACCAGGAACTGGTCAACAAGCGTAAAGATGGTACGCTCTATTATGAAGAGCAGACGATTACACCGGTTCGAGGCCAGCAAGGCAAGATCACGCACTATATTGCTATAAAACAGGACATTACGGAGCGCACGCAGGCGGAAGAGAAGTTCCATTACCAGGCAGAACTCGTCACCAATGTTTCAGATGCGATTATTTCTACCGATCTGGAGGGAAACGTAAAAAGCTGGAACCGGGCTGCCGAAGAGATCTATGGTTGGCGAGCTGACGAGGTTATTGGCAGGGACGCTGAGACGATCCTGCAAACAGACTACCTGTGCCAGTCGCGCAGTGAGGTGCTTGCGCAAGTACTGGGGGAAGGAAGGTGGTCTGGTGAGATCCTGCAGTTAAATAGGACCGGAGTTGAGGTCTCAGTTTTCATTTCTATATCGGTCATCTGCAACCACAGTGGGCAACCTATAGGCCTGGTGTCGGTCAATCGCGACATCACCGGGCAAAGACAAGTGGAAGCAGCTCTGCGCGTTAGCGAGGCGCGTTTCCGCGCCATTTTCGAGCACGCCGGTATAGGCATTGTATTGGGCGACCGCAGCCGGCGCATTGTCATGGTGAACGCCGCACTACAGGAGATGCTAGGCTACACTGCCGTCGAATTAGTTCAGCGAACTTTCGTTGAAATCACTCACCCAGATGATCGGGACGAAGATCTGCACTTAAGCCAAGAGACCTTTGACGGGGTGCGTGACTCATACCAGATTGAAAAACGGTACATGCGCAAGAATGGTGAGCCGATTTGGGTTCTGCTCACCGTATCGGGTGTTCGTACTAGTGATGGGCCGGTGCAGTATGCAATTGGGATGGTCGAGGATATCACTGTTCGAAAGCAGATGGAGAATGCTCTAGAACAAGAGCGTAAGTTGCTGGCCGAACGTGTAGTCGAGCGTACTGCCGAGCTAATTGCCGCTAACGCCGAACTGGCGCGGGCAGCCCGTCTAAAAGATGAGTTCCTCGCCAACATGAGCCACGAATTGCGTACCCCACTCAGCGCAATTCTCAACCTATCCGAAAGCCTAGCAGAGGGTGATCCCGGTTCGTTAAATGAGAAGCAGCGGGCCTATCTGCATACGATTATCGAGAGTGGATATGATCTGCTTGCCCTAATCAACGACATATTGGATCTTTCCAAGGCGGAAGCGGGCAAGATGCAGATCGAAATCGAACCTATATCCGTCGAGTCAATGTGTCAGGCCAGCCTGCGTATGGTCGACGAGCAGGCGCGGCAGACAGGGCGTTGCCATACAACTCAATTTAGATCCGTCCGTGTCAGAGATCGAAGCGGACAGACGGCGTTTGAAGCAGGTGCTTGTCAACCTGTTGAGCAATGCTGTGAAGTTTACACCTGAGGGTGGACAAGATCGGACTTGATGTGGAGGGCGATCCAAAACATCACACCGTGACTCTAACCGTGTGGGACACAGGCATAGGAATTGCCAGCAGCGATTTGCCTCGCTTGTTCAAACCATTTGTCCAGTTGGACGGGGGATTGGCGCGAAAGTATGCGGGAACTGGCCTTGGCCTGGCGCTGGTGTCACGCCTGGTACGGCTCCAAGGTGGCAGTGTTCAAGCCGAGAGCGAAGTGGGAAAGGGCAGCCAATTTCGAGTTGTACTCCCGTGGAGTGGTTTGCCCGCCCATGACATCTATGCGCCGGCTTTAGCGAACGGCGCCCAAACCGAACGCACACACGTTCTTCTGCGCACCGGTAAAAATCGTCCCCCTGTGATTCTGTTGGTTGAGGACATGGAGGGCACAATCCTTGCAGTTCGGGATTCCCTAGCCGAGCATGGCTGTCGTGTGGAACTGGCGTATAATGGCCGTCAGGCAATTGCCCACGCCAGAGACTTGCAGCCAGACCTTATCTTGATGGATGTTCAAATGCCTGACCTCGACGGACTAGAAGCCTCGCGACGTATGCGGGCGATCAAGTCTCTTAAATCTACACCCATTATTGTATTCACCGCACTCGGTATGCCCGGTGATCGCGAAAGGTGTCTGGCGGCAGGGATTACTGATTATCTTAGCACACCGATCTATCCACAAGAGCTGATCGGCTTGATTGACAGGTATCTGGTCTGAAGCTTCTGACCGTACGCTTGATCATGAGGTCATCCAGTGCGGTCGATGAACTATTGCGATGTTGGGTGTCTGCCATCACAAAAAGGGGCGACGACTCTTATTTTGGTTTATGTGTGATGCCGAACGACATGGTCTCGTTATCTTGTCATCTCTTCCAGCGAACCGCCAAAATCTAATACCAGCGTAAAGGTGAACCGAGCAGAAAGACAATCTCGATGTCTACTTCCCCCGCGATTCTGATCGTCGATGACGAACCGGCTGGGCGCCAGGCTCTTGAGGCGCTTCTGGATGAGCAAGGCTATACCCTGATTCTGGTTGAAGACGGCCCCATGGCCTTAGAGCAGGCATCGAATACGGTGCCGGATCTAATCCTCCTGGATGTTATGATGCCGGGTATGGATGGGTTTGAAGTATGCCAGCGTCTGCGCCAGGATCCGATATTGGCTGAGGTTCCAATTATTCTGGTGACAGCTCTGGATGATCAGCAGTCGCGGGTGCAAGGCATTGAGGCAGGTGCTGATGACTTCATCTCTAAACCGTTTCACCGCAGTGAACTACGGGCGAGGGTACGGACAGTCACCCGACTCAATCGCTATCGCCGTCTGCTCAATGAACGTCTGAAATTCGAGTGGATGGCCGAACAGTCAGTGGATGGTTACATCTTGGTCGATGTAGCGGATGAGATTCTGTATGCCAACTCACGGGCCAGGATCTATCTGCTATCAGATGACAACCTCGATCCCGCGGGAATGACATTCTTGTCACTGGTCCAGGAGCGATATCGCTGCGAACCGGAAATCTCTTGGGCAGACTGGCCGGTTCAGTCCGAAGAACGATCGAGCCAAACACGCTACCTGGTCCGGCCCGAATCGACCTCGGTTCGGGCCCTATGGTTGTCGGTCGACATCTTTGAGCAGCCTGAGATTACGGGGGAAACGCGCCTGCTCTGTTTGCGCGATGTGACTCAAAAGGTTACCACATGGCGTGATATGCGTACGTTCCACACGGCGCTTTCCCACAAACTTCTTACCCCGCTCAATATTCTTGTGGGCGGGCTGGAAATCGTTGCCGGTGGCGAACTCGGGCCGGATTACGAAATCATTGAAATGGTCGAACTGGCCTATCAAGGTGGCCGGCAACTGCAGGAGTCCATCGAAGACATTTTGAACTACATGAAGGGAGACAGCTTGGTCCAGATTGGCGGCTATTTCCCATTTGTGGAATATCCCGGCCTTGTTCAACGCGCCAGCGCCAGCCTCCAACTGGACAATGTGTCTGTGATCGTTGACCAGGACGTACGGCACGCCAGCACATCGATTTCGGAACAGAGCCTGGAGTGGATGCTGTGGGAGTTGCTGGATAATGCCAAGAAGTTTCATCCGAATCAGACCCCCATGGTGCAGATTTCGGTTGCTGCGGCCGAGAAGGGCTGGGTTCGCCTGACGATCGTTGACGATGGGGTTTCGCTTTGCCCCGAGCATTTGGAGAACGTCTGGATACCCTATTACCAGGGCGAAAAATATTTCACGGGCGAAATGGCGGGAATGGGGCTCGGCCTGCCGACGGTGGCGTCGATGATCTGGCACGTGGGTGGTTCTTGGACATTGTACAATCGCACACCGGGCCCGGGTGTTGTGGTGGAGCTAACGCTGCCACTCCTGTCATAGCATGAAACTGTACATCACCTAGTGTACGTTGCATGCACTCGCGGCAACATCGGTAATTGTATTATTCGGGCGATGGTCTACAAAACGTGCTATCGGACCACTGGCTCGAGTTCAATTGTCCACACTTGTTGTCACTTGGCATCTATCCGGCTTGGCTGATGACCGGATTTCCGCCCTGCTCCGACCACGACATGCGCAACCATGTGTTGGAGTCTATTCAACACCTTGAAACAGGTCATGACTCATTGGCCGGCGACCTGCCGGCGCTGGGCTTACCTGAATGAAATCCTCATAGCCCATTGCTTCCGAAACCAATTCTGCGGGAATCTGCAGAAATAGGCTGTCTTGTCCAAACTGCGTGCTGTGGCAGCGCATGACGGCTGATTTGACATCAGCAAAGTCAGTTACGTCAAAGGTGTGCGTAATCTGTTCTTCCATGGGATCGGGCTCGGAAAAGGGAAAGTCCTCAAAACCATCCCATTGGATGTTATGACTTCGCGCATATTCTACAATGGGTATGAATCTGCGACGCAGGAATGCTGAGTGGAAGAGGCGCTGTGTACGCCATGGTGCACCACTTTCCAGATAGGCCTCTGGATCGGCCGCAAGGTGGAATGCCTCGCTGGCATATTTGCCGGCGGCGATATGGTCAGGGTGGCCGTACCATCCCCCGGGCTCAAAGGTGATGAGCAGATCCGGTCTGTTTGCACGTATCAAACGTACAAGTTTCTCACGTACTTCGTCGGGATCTGCCTGTATAAAGGCTGTTGACCGCTCATTTTCGGACGTACCCATCATGCCAGAATCACAATAGCCAAGTAGGTGAAGCTCGGTAATGCCGATTGCATTGCAGGCACATCGCAGCTCGTTTTCCCGCACACTGCCCAGATTAGCCTTAGTGGCGAGCCTGGCATCACTGATTTCGCCTGCTTCACCTTTGGTGGCGCAGATCAAGGTCACATGGACACCTTCTTGTATATATTTGGCCGCTATTCCTGCGATCATCTGTTCGTCATCAGGATGCGCAAAGACGGCTAGAATCTTTCTCATGAAATTCCCTCTGTAAAAATCCTCTCTTCGGCCTATGATCAAACTCTCGTCCATCTCCACGCGGTTCGCACAGAAGCTGCCTGCTCCCATGCACCTACACCTTATACGCTTAGATATTTAGCTGCCCCCATGAGTTGTACGCAAGATCAGCTCAATCCCTGAATGCAGCAATCCCGCGCTATCTTATCATGAATCGCCGTGTCGATCTAGGATTGTCAGGGCTTTTCAAAGGTCCGTTTCCCAAGTCTTGTCAGTATTTGGGCGTCTGGCGCCACTGGAGTACGTGGGCTAGGCACAAGTGTCCTACGCTACTCGGATTGAGCCAAAATTGCGACTTTTGAATAGTACTGACTAGTTAAAGGATGGGTTGCAAACAGAATCCAATTGTGATATAATTCACAAACGGTTGTGAACTTTTTCACAATGTCCGATATGATTGCTACTAATGTTCCTCCCAGGAACTCTAAAGGTAGCTGACGTTGCAGACTTACATCGCTCGTTCTGTTGTCTTATTTTCCGCTGTACGGTGTTCCCAACAGGGCGGAAATCACCGAAAGGAAACTCCATGATGAAGCTGTCGAGGCGACAATTTATCCAACTGGGGGGGGCTAGTTCTGCGCTGATTGCAGTCGGCGACCAGCGTGCGCCCAGTGCGGCTATTCCTCTATCGACCAAGGCCAAATGGGCCGAAGAGACGGCTACCATTTGCCCCTATTGTGCTGTGGGCTGCGGCATGATTGTGCAGACAGCCAACGGCAAGGTCGTCAATATCGAGGGTGATCCCGATCATCCCATCAATCAGGGAGCGTTGTGTAGCAAAGGCAGCGCGCTCAGCCAGTTGGTGAACAGTGAGAATCGGATCACAAAACCGATGTACCGGGCTCCCTATGCCAGCGAATGGCAGGAAGTCGAATGGGACTGGGCCATGGACGAGATCGCGCAACGGGTTAAACAGACCCGAGATGCCAACTGGATCGAGCGAGATGCAGACGGCCGGCTGGTGCGCCGCACCGAGGCCATCGCATCGGTTGGCAGCGCTGCCCTGGACAATGAAGAGTGTAGTCTGTTGGTCAAGGCGTTACGTTCCATGGGCCTGGTGTACATCGAACACCAGGCACGTATATGACACTCCGCTACTGTAGCGGCTCTGGCAGAGTCGTTCGGCAGAGGAGCAATGACGAATCACTGGATCGATCTCAAGAACAGTGACGTCATCCTGATCATGGGCGCCAATCCGGCCGAGAACCATCCCATTTCCTTTAAGTGGATCACCAAGGCCATGGAGAACGGTGCTACCTTGCTCAGTGTGGATCCACGTTTTACACGCACATCGGCAAAAGCCGATCACTATGCACCCATCCGATCTGGCAGTGATATCGCCTTCCTGGGTGGGTTGATCAAGTACATCCTGGACAACGAGCTCTATCACCGGGAATACATTGTCGAGCATACCAATGCCCCCTTCCTAATCAACCCTGACTTCTCCTTCGAAGAGGGGATCTTCAGCGGTTACGACGCTGACAAGCGCGCGCCTACGGCAAGTCGTCCTGGGCCTACCAGGTTGACGACGAGGGCATTCCCCTGGAGGATCCCAGTCTGGAAGATTCTGACAGCGTCTTCCAACTGCTCAAGCAACACTATGCTCGCTATGATATGGAGACAGTGTCGCAGATCACGGGCACACCCATCGAGGATCTGAACACGATCTACCAGATCTATTGCCGCCACCGGCGCGCCGGACAAGGTAGCCACCATCATGTATGCCATGGGCTGGACCCAGCATACCTATGGCACGCAGAACATCCGCACAGCGGCCATCATTCAACTGCTGTTGGGTAACGTGGGACGGGCCGGCGGCGGCATCAATGCCCTGCGTGGTGAGAGCAATGTGCAAGGTTCGACGGATCACTGTCTGCTCTTCCATATTTTACCCGGCTACTTGAAACCATCCCGGGCTAAGGACGAAACGTTGGAGGCCTATCTAGAGGCCTACACGCCCAAATCTGACGATCCCAAGAGCGCCAACTGGTGGCAACACTACCCCAAATATGCCGTCAGTTTACTCAAATGGATGTACGGCGACAACGCCACGTCCGAGAATGAGTTCGGTTATCAGTGGTTGGCCAAGCTGGCCGATGGAGGCAACTATTCGTGGCTGGCGCTCTTTGAGGCCATGTATGCGGAGGAGATCAAAGGTTTCTTTGCCTGGGGACAAAACCCGGCTGTGGGTGGCGCCAACGCCAACATGAACCGCAAGGCCATGGAGAAGCTGGACTGGATGGTAGTCCGTGAACCTGTGGGATACGGAGACCTCCAGTTTCTGGCAGCGACCCGATGTGGATCCCACGACGATTCAGACCGAAGTCTTCTCCTTGCCGGTGGCTGCCTCAGTGGAAAAGGAGGGCAGTGTCACCAACTCCGGTCGGTGGGGGCAGTGGCGTTGGAAGGCCGTGGATCCACCTGGCGAGGCCAGGGCCGATTCCTGGATCATCAATGATCTGATGATCCGGCTGCGTGAACTCTACAAGGCTGATCCCGGCCCCAACGCCGATCCCATCCTCAAGCTGGCCTGGAACTACGGTCCGGATGAGGTGGATCCGCACCAGGTGGCCAAAGAGATCAACGGCTGGGCCGTGAGTGATGTACTGGATGCCGACGGCAAGGTGATCGTGCCCGCCGGCAAGCAGGTGAAGAATTTCACCCAACTACAGAGATGACGGCAGTACCGCCAGCGCCAATTGGCTCTACTCGGGCAGCTATAACGAGGACGGCAATATGATGGCCCGGCGGGACAACGTGGACACCCACCCGGCCGAAATCGGGTTGTATAGCAACTGGGCCTGGGCTTGGCCAGTTAACCGGCGTATTATCTACAATCGAGCTTCGTGCGATGTCGAAGGAAACCCCTTTGATGCCGCGAGCGCTTCACTGTGCGCTGGAACGGTGAGAAGTGGGAAGGTGATGTGCCCGACGGCGGCTGGCCGCCGGACGCCAAACATGCCTTCATCATGAAGCCGGAAGGCCATGCGCGCATCTTCGGCGCCGGTCTGGCCGATGGCCCCTTCCCCGAACATTACGAGCCGTGGGAGAGCCCGGTAACCAACCTGCTCCATCCCGATCAAAGCATCAGCCCGGCTTTCAAGATATGGAACTCGGAGATGGATTCCCAGGGTTCACGGGATCGCTATCCCATTGTGGGTACCACCTACCGTGTTTCGGAACACTGGCAGACTGGGGCCATGACTCGCAATCTACCCTGGTTGGCCGAACTGCAACCCGATATGTTCGTGGAGATGAGTCGCGAGCTTGCCTGGGAGAAGGGTATTGAGAACGGCGACAAGGTACTGGTGGAATCAGCTCGAGGAGCGATTGAGGCGGTAGCCGTTGTGACCCGACGCATGCAACCGTTCCAACGTGCAAGGGCAGGTCGTGCATCAGGTTGGTATGCCCTGGCATTGGGGTTACAAGGGACTGGTCACAGGCGGCAGCGCCAACGTGCTGACTCCGCCTGTGGGCGATGCCAATACGATGATCCCCGAAACCAAGGCGTTCCTATGCGATGTCAACAAAATCGCCTAGAAAGGAGGTGCGGAAATGTCTAAGGCTATGCTGATGGACCTGACCAAGTGTATCGGCTGCCGTGCGTGCCAGACAGCATGTAAACAATGGAACGAACTATCTGCCGAAACAACCAGCAACAACGGTAGCTATCAGAACCCACCTCAGTTCTCGGACAAGACATGGGCCGTTGTCACCTTTAACGAGATCGAGTACCAAGACAAGTTTGCTTGGATCTTTGCCAAACGCCAGTGTATGCATTGCGAACATCCGGCGTGTGTGTCGGCCTGCACCGTGAGTGCACTGGCAAAGACCGCTGAAGGTCCTGTCGTGTACGATGCTGACAAGTGTATTGGCTGCCGTTACTGCCAGTATGCCTGTCCCTTTGGTGTTCCGGCCTTCGAGTGGCAGGAAACCCTCGGTCTGATCCGCAAGTGCACCATGTGCGCCGACCGCCAGGCAGCAGGGATGGAACCATCGTGTGCCAAGACCTGTCCTACCGGCGCCATTCTCTTCGGAGATCGGGAAGAGTTGCTGCAAGAGGCCCGAGATCGAATTGCCGCCAATCCGGACAGACTACGTAGACCATATCTACGGCGAAAAGGAGGTTGGCGGTACTTCTATGATGTATATGTCGGCTGTGCCATTTGCCCAACTCGGTTTTCCGGAACTGGGTGATACACCGACTGCTCAGGCCGCGGAAGCCGTGATGGAGCAGACGCCCACGATTGCCGTGGGTGTCGCTGCCATCGCCAGCGGTCTGTACTGGATCGTGAAGCGCCGCCAGGAGCGAGAAGCCGCCGCCACGGTTGAGGTGACAGAAGGTGAGGAGGTAGACCAATGAGTGTGGCCACCACCTATAAAGGGGAACCCGCTGCCCGACGGGCAGTCTCCATCAACCCTTTCGTTGTTATCCTAGGCGTACTGATAACTGGTCGGGTTTGTAGCCGGCGTATATCGTCTGGCCATGGGACTGGGTCCGACGACGGCTCTCACGGATGGTTACCCCTGGGGTATCTGGATCAGCTTCGATTTTACCCTGATTGCCTTTGCCGGAGCCGGCTTCACCATGGCGGCTTTGGTGTACGTATTGGGCATGGAGAAGTATCGGGATGCCCTTGCGTCCGGCGCTACTGGCCGGCTTGATCGGTTACACGGCCGTGCTGATGATCCTGGCACTGGACCTGGGACGATGGGATCGGTTCTATCACTTTCTCATCTACTGGAATGTGCATTCGCCTCTGTTCGAGATTAGTTGGTGTGTCCTGCTCTACTCGACAGTGTTGTTGTCGAGACCAGTCCAATGCTGGCCGAGAGAATGGCCAAGCAACAGAGCAGCCCGGATTGTCCATCGATTCGTGATTCCCCTGGTCATCATCGGACTGACACTATCTACGCTGCACCAATCAACGTTAGGGCACGCTCTATCTCAACATGCCGCACCGGCTGGAGGCCATGTGGTATTCGCCCATCCTGTCGCTGCTTTTCTTCGTTTCCTCTGTCATGGCAGGACTGTCTATGGCCATGATCACATACATGATCGCCAACCGCATACACGGGCCGAGATTCTAAGCCGGAAGTGTTGAGCGGCCTGGCGAAGGGCGTAGCCTGGGTTGCGTTGGTCTATGTGGTGCTGAAGCTGGGAGATATGTTGTTGGCGGGCGAAATGGCGGCTCTCTTTGCCTTCGATAGTATGAGTTGGCTGATGTGGCTGGAACTGGGCTTGTTTGCTATCCTGCCTATGGTTCTGTTCTTCATCCCGTCGCTGCGAAACCAGCGATCGGTTCAGTGGGCTGGGGCGCTGTTGATTATGCTCGGTGTCATGTTAAATCGTTTCAGCGCGACGTTGTTTGCCCAGATCGTACCTGAGGGGGCAAGCTATACGCCCCATATCATGGAGTGGCTAACGACCATCGGCGTTCTGTCTGCTGCCGTGCTGGCCTGGTATCTGGCAGTTCGCTATCTTCCCATGTTCGAGGATGATTCACTGGCAGATGCGCAGGGTCACTGGTAGAGTTAGGGCGTACGACCCCGGACGGCATAGGATGACGGTTATGTTCAGTCGACTGTGATGAGTTATAGAGATGATTCATTCCTGGTAACGATCGTTGCTCGATAGTGATACAGCTATTTTGGGGATGTACATGGGTTGGCATCGGCAGTATGCAAGATGTCGTTGAGCATCGATTGATTCAGGTTCTCGTGTGAACCTCGTGTCCGTGTGTGCTCTATAGGTTGTGATGGCCCATATGCAAGACGCCGTTGACATCGATTGATTCGGATTTTGTCTGAATCTGCCCTTGTCTTGCATATGGGCTGTTTTTTTACTCTTTCCATCCACGAGGGATGCTCAGGAAAGCTATATGGAGACCGATCTCGAACGTTACGCTCAAGCCTATCCGCACTATCGTGAGGAGTTGGAAGCACTTCAACAACTCCTTGACTTTCAGAGTGAGCAGGCGGAGAGACTTGAGCCCAGTGCCGTCCATCCCGTTGAAGAGTGCCCAAGAACGCTGGCAGGCAGGCCTCCCCGTACTCAGCGCTGAATCGTTGTCCATATCGCAATCCCAGCTCTACGATGCCCTGGTGGCTTTACGCCCCTTGTTGTCCGAGGATGGGGATGCGCACGAAGCGCTTGATCGCCTGTTGGCCTCTGATTATGTGGATACCGCGCGATCTGACTTTCTACTCTTCGACGTCTGGGAAAGCGATCGTATCCGGAAGATGGCCGTCTCCTTACCGGCAGCTCCCGATGTTCTGGCACTGCTGCTACACACGGTAATGACACCGATCTATCAAGGGCAGGCCGCTGCGTACCGGCCCTGGATTGAAACGGCTGAGCTGGCGGCATGGATTTTGTCCGCTGTGCGGTTCAGAGCCCAGGATGGCCCGGCTGACTCGAGAGGAAGGCCGGCGGATTTTGGTCTGTTCTATGTGTCACAGCGAGTGGTCCTTTGATCGATTGCGTTGTCCTTTCTGTGAGGATGACAGCCAAGCCCAGCTTCGTCATTTCACAGTGGATGACGACGTGGTGCATCGTGTTGATTGTTGTGATCAGTGCCAACGCTATATCAAGACTGTAGATCAGCGTTTGTTGGATAGCCGGGTGAGTTTTCGCGGCAGAAGATGTCGTCACTGCACATCTGGATACGTTGGCGCGAGAGCAGGGATATCACTAGTGTCAGTTTGCTTTGGGTATCACGCCATTCTTCACGATGTAGGAATGGCGAGGTTTCAAGGGATTCACTAGTGCAGTTCGGCGTAAATACCACGGCGGATATCCAGGGTCTACAGTCTTGTAGGAACTGATACTAGGATTTCAGCCGGGATGACTAGGGATGTCTTCTCAACCGGAGGTGAGTATGCCAAGCAACGGCAAAGTATGTGCTGGCGGATAGCGCAACTGGGGCTGCGTTTCTCTCGAAGAACGTGGCGAAGAGCGATCCGGTACCGTACTTGCAATGTATTGGAGACGATACTCGCCGCGCCGAGAAATCGATGGTCATCGAATCAGCCTGGCCGTTTATGGTCAATGGACAGCACTGGCTGACGATTCTGTGCACGCCAATCAAGCTTGAGGCACTTCGTATTGGGCTTTCTCTACAATGAAGGGCTGATCACGAGCGTCGACGATGTTCTCGACCTGCACATCGGCCGGGCACCTGAAGAGGTGATCCGGGTTGAGTTACGTGATCGAGACTTGAGTCTGCCCCAACGTCGCACGCTAACCAGCGGGTGCGGCGGCGGTATCACCTTTGTGGATCTGGCCGTGGCCCGTGATGCCGGTTCAGTCCTCACTGCAGGTCACGACCAGCCAGATATTAAAACAGATGGCTCAAGATGAAGGCGACGGTAGCCGATGACCATCGCTACATCGGCGGATTTCATACGTCGGCTTTGAGCAATAAGGACGAGCTGCTGGTTATTGCCAGCGATATTGGCCGGCATAATACGCTGGACAAGGTGGCTGGTGAATGCTTGACCCGAGGTATCTCGATGCGTGACGCCATGTTGCTGACCACCGGTCGCGTTTCCGTGGAGATGTTGGGAAAGGCAGCGCGGATGCAGGTGCCGGTCGTGGCGTCCCTCAATTCACCGACTTACCTGGCGCTGGAATTGGCTCATGAATGGGATATCACGCTTATCGGCTATGTACGCGGTAACAAGATGCAGATCTATTGCGGCTGGCAGCGCATAGTCACGCTGGAAGAGCTCTTCCAACGTGATTTGCACGGCAATCATGGCGGCGGGTCCGCCAACGGCGCCAATGGCGTTGCGTGAACTGGGAAATTCAATTCGCTAACGGACCTATTGGCGAGCCTGGATACAGGGTAGGAAAAGCCAGTTGGTTTCACCCAAAATGGCATAGCGCCCGGTCCGGTTGAGAGTGGTTGTCATTTGGCCAAGTTCGGCTGTCACCCGGTCATCCCGTGCTGTTACTTTGGAAGCCGGCTCCTCGACCCACTGCTTGCCATTCCAGCGATAGAGAGCGAGGGTTGCCTTGTCTGCACCACCCAGGTCTCGATCCGTATAGGTAAAGGTGAGCAGAGAGGTCTTGTCAAACTGGGTGACGGCATCACCACTGGCCGTATATTTCGCCGTCAGCTCAAAGGCATAGGCTGAGACGCGATCGCCAGAGTAGACTGTACCCAGTTCATTACAGGTGACTGCGGTAGACTGGCTCACCGAGTTGGGCCCGAAATCCAGCCGTAGTCGCTGGTCGCTGGTCTCTAGAGTGCCGCCATACCAAGGTGACTGCAAGGTTGTGGAGCCGGTGGCGAGCGGTGCACTGGGTACCGGGGCCGGCCCTGCGCCATAATTGACATCGACGACCAGAATGCGCGTACCCACGGTTATATACAAGCGGCGGCCATATGGGTCAAATGCCATCCCCCGCAAGCTTCGCTCCTCGAAATTGTCAAAGAGTCGTAGGCTATCAACCACCTTTCCACCATAAATCAGATGTAAATGCAGTGATCCGTTTGGGTCATATGAGGGAGCAAAACCGTCATAGGCGGCAATGAAGGCACGCTTCGGATCATACCAGTCCACGAGCACGGGACTCTCATTACCGTAGTCGATCTCCATATTTTGCAGCATTATGTGCTGTACCGTGCTGACTTGTGCAGCATATCCGGTGCCAAAACTTTGCCAGCCTGAGGCAACATAGAGGATATCGAGCGGTCCTGCCATGGAGAGACCGCTGTTTACTCCGTTGCCATAGGGGAAGGTTCCGGCCAGGTTCAGATCGGGCAAGGTGGTTACTGTAAGATCCTCAGTCGGATGGGGATGACTCAGGCGCAGTACTCGAACATTTCCCTGCTTATAGGCGCCACCGGGCAGGCGATCGTTCTGGTCGGCAATATAGAGAAGGTCGCTGCCGGTCAAGTCATCCTGTGCCAATGTTTCATGGCGGCTGTCCAGGGCCAGTGTGCTGCCATAAAAGGACCTTACAACTGACAGAGCCGTGCTGTCGTCGCGATAGGTATGCCGCTGGACGCGCGCTGCGCTGAGACCACTCTCGCCGAGATCGACGACGTCAATGCTACCCCGGGCAGCGTTGTCGATGATTAGGCGACCCCTAGCATCTTCTTCGTGGGGCTGTTTGAGCACCACTCCTTGAATAGCATAGTTCGTATCTTCGACAGACGGGGAGTTGAATGAGGCATTGACGGAAAAGGATCCCAGTACGCGCCGGTTGGCCACCGCAGTGACGTCTATTTTATGCCAGGTGTCCGGCACAAACTGATGGCTTCGCTGTAGCAGATAGGCGTGGCGGTGGAAGCGGTCGTAGACCATCCAGGCTGCAAAGCCGGCGGTAGGCATATCAAGTGTCTCCTGGACAACGGTCAAGGTGTCGCCATCCAGGAAGCGCAGCTTGCGGCTATTCAGATCGTAGAAGATCACGTCATTGTATTTGGACGTTCGATCGACTACGATGACGTCAGGCATGCCTCCAACATCGATTTCCTGCACCAGAGTCATCGCTCCGTTATTGGATACCTGCGCGCGAACCGGCTGCGGCGGAGACCAGCCTAGAAACAGAATGGCAATGCCTACTGAACAGATAATTCGCACTTTACGGTTCATCTTCCATTCCTTTCACAGACACTAGAGCAGATCAAATAGCGCTCCGCTGCAGTTCGCAGAAATTAGGCTGCCAGTGTCCACTTCCCAAAGACGGTCGCCAGGATCAGCAAACCGGATGTCGGCTGAGCGAGATGAGAATGAGCGAGCACTGGAGACGAGACAGCATGCAATTGCAGTGTATACTGTAGAGGTCTTCTGGGAGTTTTCGGCGAGTTCCGAGCAACCTGGAACCTTTCTGTTAATGCCATAAGGACGGTTCTGCATATTTTTTTCATGGCCCTACCAACCACAAGCAGAAAGAGCTGGTGAAAGGATAGTGTGATGAATAGCAAAGAGCGCGTTTTGACCACGTTCGAACATAACGTTCCTGACCGTGTTTCTCTTTGGTATGGTGCAGCCCCAGAGGTGACCGATACCCTGATGAAGCTCTGTCGGGTGTCCAATGAGGAGTCTCTCATGCAGCGACTCCACATTGATTTTAGACGCGTGCGCGAGACCTATGTCGGACCCGAACTCAAGACATGGGCGAACGGCACGCGCGAATCGTTCTGGGGCGTCCAGCGTGTCGGATCGTATTATGGACAACCGCTGACCCACCCATTGGCCGGTGTGGAGACGGTGGAAGAGGTGGACGCATATAGCTGGCCTTCACCGGACTGGTTTGACTTCTCGCATTTGCGCGAGCAGTGTGCGGCATGGCAGGAGTACGCCATCATCGGCGGTCCCTGGGTAGTGATCTTCACAGACGCAACGGAACTCGTCGGAATGGAGGAGTTCTTTATGAAGATGATCACGCATCCAGAGGTCATGAAGGCGGTGCTTCAGAAGGTGAGTGACTTCTATTATGAGGTGGCAATCCGCTTCTTTGAGGAATGCGGAGACCTGCTGGATATCTTCTTTTTTGGAGATGACTTGGGCACTCAGCGACAGTTATTCATCTCACCGGCCATGTGGGATGAGTTCTTGAAGAGCCATTTTGCGCGCTTCCTGCAGTTGGGGAAAGAGGCGGGGCTCAAGACTATGTTCCACTCGTGTGGCGCCGTACGCGGCCTAATCGATCCCTGGGTAGAGCAGGGATTGGATGCCCTCAACCCTATCCAGCGCCGCGCACGGGGGATGGACCTCGTGGAACTCAAACAACTGTACGGCGATCATCTCACATTTCATGGCGCGATCGACCATCAGCATGTCTTGTCTTTTGGCAGCGTTGACGATGTGTGTCAGGAGGTGCAGCAGGTCATAGATATCCTAGCACCTGGTGGTGGATACTGTTTGGCCGCCAGCCACGATCTGCTTCTGGCCGAATTTCCCCCGGAGAATATCATTGCCATGTACGACGAGGCCTACCGGTATGGCAGATATTGAAGTCCCTCTATATTGAGTGGAGCGGCCATGAGTCTGTACATCCTAGCTGTTTTACGACGGCGGCGCCGGCTGCCAAAGAGAGTGGAGGAAATAGATGGGAACAAAAAGGGTTGCCAGCATGACGCAGGAGCTCTCGCTGCTTGGGCGCGCTGCTGCAGTCGAAGAGCAGTTTTTGACCGGTAAGCGTACTCGTGGCGAAGACCTTGAAAGTGCAGTTCGCCTCTTTCTGGAGTTCCTACGCGGTTTTGAAGTGATGAGCGCCATCGACCGTCCCTGCGTCACAATCTTCGGTTCGGCGCGACTTCAGGCTGGTAATCGCTACTACGAGATGGCGCGCGCCGTAGGGAGGCGTCTCGCTGAAAAAGGCTTCGCAGTGATGACGGGAGGGGGCCCGGGCATCATGGAAGCCGCCAACCTCGGCGCAAAGGAAGGCGATGGCCTTAGTATTGGTTGCAGTATCGGCCTGCCCTATGAGAAACAGAACAATGAGAACCTAGATATCGTGGCCGAATTCGATCATTTCTTTGTGCGCAAGGTGATGCTTGTCAAGTATTCCTGCGCGTTTATTGTGATGCCCGGCGGCTATGGCACGCTGGATGAAATGTTCGAAACAGCGACATTGATCCAAACCAAGACCATCGAGAACTTTCCCATTGTGGCCATGGGTGTAGATTTTTGGCAACCCATTGGCGAATTCATGCGCGAGTCGCTCTATGAATGGGGTACCATCAGCTCCGAAGACGTCTACCTGTTCAAACCTACCGACTCGGTGGATGAGGCAGTTCAGATTATTATGGAGAGCCTGGCGAGGTCACGCCCGGCAACTTGAACTAGGAGGCATTGAAGAATAGCGGAACGTATTGCGATCTATGATGGTCCTATTTGCGCGACCCCGGCTACCATCGAGTTGGCGCAATGGGTGCTGCGCGATGCTGCAAAGATCCAAGTTAACGTTCATCTGAATACGGTTTACTATCTTCCCCGTGCTTACTCGTCAAACCATTTGTGGTCGTTGTCCTGAGTGGGTGTAGGTGTTGGCGTTATGGTTGGTGTTGGCGTCGGCTCATATCGTGAAGCCCCACTGACGACCGGACGCGGTGTGGGCATGGCCCGTGTTACTGGCTGCGCGACTGGTTGCGCCACGGGTCGTGGTGTCGGCATATCTCTTGGCATGGCTGTAGCGGTAGGACGCACCACCTGGAACCAATCGAGCCGGTCACTTTCCTCGCATTGTCCCGAGATCTCGGTCGCCTGGGCAATGTCAAATCCTACGTGTCTTGCTGCAATCCAGGCAAACTGTCCATCCCATAGACGAATCTTTAGGTAGGGCCCTTCGCCCAATCTATCTTGTTGGTCCTCTGGCGGCCAAAACGGTCCTGTACCCAACACCTCAACCGGAGTATTGGCCGAAACTTCGCGAACCTCGTCATCGCCCGTTCCAAAGCATTCATGGATATTGCCCGTATTTACAAGGGCTGCATTGGTAACCATTGGCGCCTGAGTGAAGTTGACGGGCTGCGCAATCTCCGCTGCCTCGACAACCTCAAGGGCAACAGCACTGACCTCCATGTCGAATGCCACTACACTACCGCCCGTAGCGTTCAAATCTGGGGGCGCAGGGGTCGGGCACTCAGCGACGACCTGGATAAATTCACCATGAGCCCAACCGGACTCGTCCGACGGCATGGCGATACGGTACCAGCCGTCACGAATTTCCAGGAGTGTGACGCATTCCTGCTTACCCAGCGCGGCGATGACGTTACTAACTGTATCGGGATCAGCTCGCACATTCAGTTGGTCTGCTGCGACAACTCCCAGATAACCCCCTGCCAGTCTGGGAGGCGTTGGTGTTACAGTCGGAAGTAGGACCACGTCTACGACGGCGATGCTAGCGGACTGCTCATGGCGCGGAGTTGCTGTTGGCAGAGGTAGACTCTCACCAACTCGCGGCAGTTTCTCTGATATGCGCTGGATGGTATCGCCTATGACACCGTTCGACGCTGTTTCGATGGATGCG
This sequence comes from uncultured Chloroflexia bacterium, assembly GCA_963715415.1. Taxonomy (GTDB): domain Bacteria; phylum Chloroflexota; class Anaerolineae; order Caldilineales; family Caldilineaceae; genus JAWKOK01. The sequence continues at coordinate 59,812 of CAVQSG010000010.1, forward strand.
CGACTGGCACCATCGTTGCTTTCCTGTTTGTTGGCGCCGCACGCGGCCAGGAACAAAGTTGTCAGGAGGACAACCATGCAGGCGGCGATCGTACGCAGCAAGATTTTGGACATTTGTAGCTTCCTCTTCTTCGCTACACAGGCAGGACAAGGTGCACAGAAGCGGGATCGACCTTTGTAAGCATTGTAGTAGGGATGGCGGGTGGATACATCATGTATCTGTCGTGGTTCTCTGCGACGAATGTCTCGGTAATGGCTGTGTGCGTCTTTTGGCCGCAATCACCCATGCCGAAACCGCTAAATATAGTTGCCTGGTGGCGAAGAAATCGGTATGATAACCGTGCTACTTACTCAGCAAGCGGTTCGATCAAGAGTAGCTACTGTTATTTCGCTCACTTCTCTTGCTGGAACATCTACCCAAGACAGGAAGGAATAGACCGTGGCAAACTCAGGCGGCATGATTGCAGAGAATGGCGCGCAGCTAGTTGTTCAACGTATGGGCGAGGCCGCAGCCAACTTCCTGGCTTCGCTGACATCGGATCAGAAAGCCAAGGCGATCTTTGATTTTAGCCAGGATGATACGCGTACATTCTGGCACTACACACCTATTCCCCGAGAAGGTCTGACGCTCGCCGAAATGGATCGGGCGCAACAGCAACTGGCCCAGAAACTGGTGGCGACCGGGCTAAGCCGAGCCGGATTTGTCACCGCATGCGCTATCATGGGTTTGGAGACCCTACTGGACGGGGTGGAGGGTTGGACTCGACCGTTACCGGGTCGGGACTCCCGACTCTACTATCTGCAGATATTTGGTACGCCAAGTAGTAGGGAACCGTGGGGTTGGAGTTTTGAGGGACACCATATTTCGCTAAACTACACCATTGTGGAGGGCCGCATCGTGGCGCCTACACCGACCTTCTTTGGCGCCAATCCGGCAGAGGCTCCGCTCGGAGCCACCGCAACCTTGCGGCCCTTGCCGGCCATCGAGGATCTGGCTCGAGAACTTGTGCACACTCTGGATGAGAAACAGAAGGCTGCTGCGTTGATTGCATCGGTGGCGCCGCCGGATATCGTGCTGACCAACCACCCCTATGTGATAGATGGTGCGCTATTGGCGGATGAAATGACGCTGAACCAGTGGCGGGCTGCGGCAGGAATACGCGACGATGAAGTGGCCGCTCTGCGCGCGTCCCCTACGCCCAAAGGGGTCTCTTCTGCATCTCTTAGCGATGGTCAACAGGAAATCCTTATGGCGCTCATAGGCGATTATATCCGGCGTATGCCGGACGAATTGGCCGAGATTGAGATGATGAAGGTTGAGCAAAACGGTTCCGCCAATGTTCACTTCGCCTGGGCGGGAGGCTTGGAACGGGGCCAGCCACATTACTATCGCATCCAAAGCAACCTGTTCCTGGCCGAATATGACAATACGCAGGACAACGCCAATCACATTCATTCGGTTTGGCGTGACCCACACAATGATTTTGGCGCCGACATTCTGGCGCGCCACTACGCACATAGCCATTGAGGCCGTTGCAAAAGCATTGGCGACATATGTATTGCACAGCAAGCAAAGAACGTAGGAGGCACCTTCCCGGCTGGACATGGCACCCTCTTTCCAATGCTGGGCTGTGGCCGGCAATTTCACATCAGACCACAAGCAAAAGGGAGATCTTGTTTCGATGAAACCGAAGGTGTGGCTCATGCGTGAGTTCGAGCAGGATATCATGGCGCGGCTGCAGCAGGCGGCGGATGTGGTAATCGGCGATCTGGATCGGTTGCCCGGCGCCAAGGCGATTAGTGTGGCCCGTGCCGATGGCGAGCTCATGGATCAGGCCGGTCCAGAGCTGAAACAGATCGCCTTTCCCGGTATCGGCGTGGATGGCATTGATATCGCATCTGCCACCGAGCGGGGAATCCTGGTGACCAACAATCCAGACGCTCCCACGGAATCCACGGCAGAACATGCTGTCGCTCTACTCATGGCTGTGGCCAAGCGGGTCATGACGGGCGACATGAAACTGAGAGGAGCGGAAATCCCCCGTTCCGCCATGAGGGGCACAGAGTTGTTGGGCCGCACCCTGGGCGTTGTCGGGTACGGTCGCATCGGCCGGCGCGTAGCGGAGATCTGCGCCCTGGGTATACGAATGAAGGTAGTTGTCTATGATCCTGTCATCGATCTGTCGACAGCTACACCGGACGGGATTACGCTTGTCGATAGCCTGGAGGCCGTGCTCTCCCAGGCCGATTTTCTCACTGTGCATACACCGTTATTGGCTAGCACCCGTGGCCTCATTGGTGAGAACGAAATTCGCTCTATGAAAGCGGGCAGCTATCTGATCAATGCCAGCCGCGGCCCTGTTCTGGACGAAGCGGCCCTGATCAGGGCGCTGGAGGATGGTCATCTGGCCGGGGCGGGTCTTGATGTATTTGATCCCGAACCACCGGAAGCGGATAATCCACTGCTGAAGATGACAAATGTTGTCGTCACGCCTCACATTGCTTCGGGCACGGATCAGGGTATACGCAATATGCACAACGGCACGGTTGACCAGATTTTGATGGTTCTGCGTGGCGAGCGCCCGCCCTTTATGGTCAATCCTGAGGTCTGGCCCGGTCGCGTAGGGGCTGATGTAGGATTGGGAGGCGTTGGACCGGCAACGGTGGGTCGGTGCTTTACACAACTACAATGTGTTGTTATCATCGACTGAGAGGTGCATCAAGTTGCCTGGACAATAGTTTGCCGGCATGACAGTTCAAATAGTTACCATACACATTGAAGGAGACACCCTATGAAAGGCAAGTTCTTGCTGTTCGTTCTATTGGCGACGCTGCTGGTGGCGTGTGCTCCGGTGGGGGCGCCGGGCGCTGCTCCGGCACCTGAAGCTGGGGCTGGAACCAGCGCAGAGCCGGTGGCCCTACGTTACTTCATGTGGGACCCCTCATTTGAAGAGACCGAGCAGATGGTCGTCGACAAGTTTGTGGCGGCCAATCCGGACATTTCGGTTGAGTTGGAAACGATAGGCACGCCGGATTACTGGACCAAACTGAGCGCGCTGGCGGCTGCCGATGACCTGCCGTGCGTATTTTCTATGAGTTCTGGATTTGTCGACCAGTGGATCAGCGATGGTCTAATTGCCGACATTCAGGACTATGTTGACCAAGATATTGATCCGGAAGAGTATTTCACCGGCACGTTCGACGTAGTGCGCAACAAGGAAAGCGGCCGTATGCATGCGTTTCCCTTTGCCTTTGTCGAAACCGTGCTATTTTACAACCGCGACGCTTTCGATGAAGCGGGTGTCGCCTATCCCGAAGAAGGTTGGACCTGGGACGATTTTCTGGATGCAGCGCAGAAGTTGACTGTGGATGCGGATGGAGACGGCACGGCAGACCAGTATGGCTTCTGGTTATACGGCCGTTACGCCCAAGTCGAACCTTGGGTGTACCAGAACAATGGGCGTTTGCTCAACGAAAACAAGACCCGATTCGAGCCGGATGAGAATGCGGTCGAGGCACTGGCCTTCTTGGATTCGCTGATTCATGAGCACCAGGTGGCGCCTGAACCCAAGGAGATGGAGGGGATTCGCCAACAAGATGTGTTTGGATTGGGCATGGCGGCTATGTGGGTCGATGGCGCCTGGAATATCGACAACAACCGGGAAGTGATTGGCGATGAGTTCAACTGGGCAGTTGCTCCGCTGCCGAGAGGGCCTCAGGCAGAAGCAGACACTGCCTACGGTTGGCCGGACAGCCTTTCCGTCGCCTCCACCTGCGAACACCCTGACGAGGCCTGGGAATTCATCAAGTTCATCACCGGGCCGGACCGCACGATTGAGCTGACTTTTGGCGGCAAGATCCCGATCTACAAGCCTGTGGCGCTGTCCGAAGAGTTCCTGGAAGCAGACCAGCAGCCTGACAACAAGGGATTCCTACTTGATTGGGCGGATCACACGGGGCCGACTACGTTCACACCGGGTTGGGGTGAATGGCGTGGCTACACGGATGGCGCCGGCATGCAGGGCCAACTCGACGATGTGTTCAATGGCGTAACAGATTTGGCCACCGCCCTGCAGAATATTACTGAGCACGCCAACAGTGTTTTGGAACGCTACTATCCGTAAGATTCTGTTTGAAGAGGGTTATCGACACGGGTTTGAATAGCTGCCCATTGTGCATTGCGCGGTAGAGAGTGCTACGGCAGCCATTCAAAGCTACGATGGTTGATGTCGATTCGGAGCTTTTCAAACAGTCTCTAGGAGCTGTTGAGTTGCCAGTATCGTGCTATGTGGAGTCCGGTACGCGTTTTGTGCCGGACTCCTTTTTCATCGGAGAGATGTGACAAAGTGACGGTTATGCAGGGCCCTTGTCAATGATGCGGAGGTGTTTGGCGTGAAGTATGGCAAACTTACCCCCTATTTGTTTGTTGCGCCTATGATAGTCGGGCTAGTCGTTTTTCGGCTGGGACCTGTTCTCGTGGCTATGGCGGCGAGCTTCACGCGCTGGAATGTACAAACGGCGCCGCAGCTTGTGGGTCTTGGCAATTACCAAGAACTGATTGGTTCTGACACTGTATGGCTGGTCTTTGGCAATACGATGTTGTTCACGCTGATCTTCGTTCCGACGGTGATGGTTGTTTCGCTGTTGATGGCTGTGATGGTCAATCAGAAGCTCAGGGGAATTGCCTTCTTTCGAGCGCTTTTTTTCCTACCCTATATCACCGCCATGGTGGCGGTTGCCATGGTGTGGAATTGGATCTTTGCCACTCGCTTCGGCATTTTGAATTATGTGCTATCGACGTTTTTCTATATTGGCGACCCGCCAGCGTGGCTGGCAGACAGGGCTTGGGCACTGCCTGCGCTGGCAATTGTCGCCATCTGGAAGCAGGTCGGTTTCCAGATGCTGATCTTCTTGGCCGGTCTACAGGGCATCCCCACGGCGCTCTACGAGGCAGCCAGTATAGACGGCGCCAATCCGCACGCGCAAAGTTCTTCCGTATTACGCTGCCGCTGCTCTCTCCCGTTACATTCTTCGTGTTGGTAATCACCACGATAGACGCATTTAGGACATTCGAAGTCACCTTTGCCATGACGCAGGGCGGTCCCAATAACGCCTCGTCCACACTGGCCTTTTACATATACCAGAACGCCTTCATATTTGGCCGAATGGGATTTGCCTCTGCGCTTGCTATGTTTCTCCTGCTTGTTGTCGGTCTCACTACTTTTCTGTCCTTCCGGCTAAAGGGGCGGATGGTCGAGTATGTCTAGTACCACTGGGCCTGCCAACATGGCGGATAGATGCGGTGATTTCGGTTGAGTAGATGAATACGAAATCAATCATCTATGCCCATCGCAACTGCACTTAGAGGGAAGAATTCAGGTTGACAGAGACGACACGCCTAGGGTCCATTTCCCAACAAAAACCGAATGCTCTGCGCGGTCTGGCGTGCGAAATTCTTACGCAGAGGGGCCTCGTATCTATTCCTGGCCCTCTTAGCCTTTCTGACAGTCTTCCCCTTCTTGTGGATGGTAATCACTACCTTTAAGTCACGTGGCGCCATCTTCGCGCTGCCACCGGAACTCTATCCCGATCTGCTTTTTCAGGAAGGGATGTGGGATTCGTATGTGACGGTACTGACCAAGCACAATTTCACCCGTTATACGGCAAACAGTTTCTTTGTGGCAAGTATGGCGGCTATCGGCCAGATCATCACCGCATCTTTGGCCGGATTTGCCTTTGCCAAGATGCAGTTTCGCGGCAGCGCACTTCTTTTTGGCCTCTTGCTGGCGACTACGATGATACCTGTGGAGGTTACCATCATCCCAGAATTCTTGTTGATGGCGCGCCTTGACTGGCTTAATACCTATCTGCCACTGATTGTGCCATCTTTTCTCGTCGGCACTTTGGGCACCTTTATGTTGCGTGAATTCTTTGCAGGAATCCCGGATGAATTGGTGGAGGCTGCGGTTCTGGATGGCGCCGGCACCTTTAGAATTTTCGCCAACATCTTCCTGCCTCTTTCGGTGCCTGCTTTGACCACTCTTTTTCTGATTGCCTTTATCCACAACTGGAACGATCTGTTGCGTCCTGTGCTCTACATTTCAACGAAGTCGATGCGGACGGTCACCATTGGTCTCACCACGTTCCAGAGTGAATATGGGGCACAGTGGAATCTACTCCTGGCCGGCGCCGTTATCTCCATTCTGCCGCTACTACTCGTCTACATTTTCGCCCAGCGCTACATTGTGGAGGGTATCGCCACGACCGGGTTGAAATGAGTGGGGGTTGTGGGCCTGTGCCGGATGTGGTACAGCGCCGGCAGATCAGCGGTGCAGCTTCTGCGCTGCCATAAAGGACAACCCGTTCTCCGTCAGTGCCCAGGCGGTGTTGTTTGTCGCATCCATCTTGTCCAAGAAGTTCAGCTGGAGGTTGTCCCAGTCACCGGATTCGATGATCTCTTGCTTGTCCCGGAAATAATCCAGGATGTCTGAAGGATGCTCACGGGTTTGGTCAATGTCCGGGTCGCCTCCTTCATGTTTGGCCGAGATGTTCGCCACATGGCTCGGCAAGCTCTATCAACTCGTCTCGCCGGTCATAGGGCTGGCGCACGATACTCTTCCAGGTTTCGGTGATGTGATGCTCAAAACGAACCACATCCTCAAATCCCAGTTCTTTGGCGGAATTGGGCTGTGGTCTCAATGGTCTCGTTGTTTACCGAATTGCTCCAGTTGAAACCGATCAGCGGCGACGTGCCATCATCACGGGCGAAGAGCTTGGCGCCCAGCAACGTCCATAGTGCCGCATATGGGTTGTCGTTGCCCATGAAGACCGAGATCTTGAACTCGATGTCAACGCCCAGCCGGTGTAGCAGATAGCCCACCAGCACGGTGCCCGGATTGATGTTGAGCACCTGGCGCACGCCATAGTTGGTGTAGTAATAGAGAAATTCGTCTGCCCACTTCAGGGCATACTGATTGGGCTGGCCGACGCCACCGAAGTAGCCGGTGATGGTCTCCGGCCCCCCCAGATGCACATTGGAGCCGTCGGTGCCCTTTGTGTCCAGTGTCTCCACATGGCTGGCGCCAATAATGTCCATGGCTGCCGTGAAGGCGGGAAGGTCGCCATCCTTTTCCTGTTCCTTCATCTTGCGCACGCGGATAAAGCGGCCGGGCATCAAGTCGCCCCGCTCAATGGTGTGCTTGGCAGCCGCGATCAGGTAGGGAAAATATTGTGCGGCACTGACTTCCAGCGTGACGGCGTATTCCTCTTGAAAATTGGTGGTGTCGGCCTCTTCACCCAGCACTTTTCGGCGGTAATCGGCCACGCTGATAAAGGCGCCCTTGTCGCGCTGTTCGATGAGCCAATCCAGATCGGCCAGGTATTCGGGCTGGATCGCTGCTACCTTCTGGCGCAGGGCCGGCAGTCTGGCGAGCGGCCATCGCCTGTGCGTTGATCTCTTCCGGCGTGCCGTATTTGGCCACTACATCCAGAAGATCGTTGACGACACGCATATCCGGGCTGAGCAGGATGGCATTGAGCGTCGTCCAGCCGGTCAACGGAAATGTGTAGACGCTGGCGCAGATCGTCGTTCATCAGGTTCCTCCTCTGGGGAAACGGGTAGAAAGCATGCGGCAGACATGGTATGCGAGCTAGTCCAACATTGCTAGGAGTTCTTCGTATTCCTCATCCTTCATGCCGAAATAGTTCTCGGGTTGCGGGAACGTCACCGTCTGTGACTTCCGCCACATACTGTTTGACGCCGTCGAGGATGACTTGACCGGCGTTGCCATAGACCTTTGGCCATGCGTGGCGTGAACTTCGGGTAGAGCCCAAACAGGTCATGGTAGATGAGTAACTGCCCATGGGCATGGGGACCAGAGCCAAGGCTCATGATGATGCAGTTGTCGGCCCGCTCGGTGATGAGCTGGCAGAGGCGATCGGGAACCAGTTCCAGCAGGATGGCAAAGGCTCCGGCCTCTTCCAATGCTTTGGCGTCGTCAGCGATCTTCTTGGCCTGCAATGCGCCTTTTCCTTGCAGATGAAATCCACCTAATGCGCTGGCGCTCTGTGGCGTCAGGCCCAGGTGACCCATGGTGGGGATGCCCGCCGCGACAATGCCCGCTACGCGGTCGGCCATTTCGGCGCCGCCTTCCAGCTTGACGGCATCGCAGCCGGTTTCGGCCATGAAGCGGCCGGCGTTGCGGATGGCTGTTTCCACACTGGGCTGATAGCTCATATAGGGCATGTCGCCGATGACGAACGCAGTGGGGGCGCCGCGCCGTACGGCTTGCGTATGCCGGATCATGTCCTCCATAGTCACCGGCAGCGTGCTGTCATAGCCCAACATGGTCATGCCCAGGCTGTCACCGACCAGGATCATGTCGATTCCAGCCTGTTCGTGGAAATAGGCGGTGGGGTAGTCATAGCCGGTAAGCCAGGTAATCGGTGTGCCGCTGGCGACCTTTTGGAACAGGGTAGTGATGGTGACTTTGCTGCGCTCAGACATTTCCTTTCTCCTTATCAGATAGTGGTACTCAGTGCCGCCTGAAGAACCACGTGCTATGAACTATGGTGCACGCCAGTGCTGGTTCTGTGCCTGCAAGAGCCGATAGAGTGTGCGCCGCGCCAGGATGTCGCTGCTGATGACGCCGACTGACGCCTTTTTCCGTGACGACCGGCATGGCTGAGATTTCATAGTGTTCCAGCTTGCGCACTACGTCCAGAATGCTGTCGGTGGGCCGAGCAGTGATGACCTCGCGGGTCATGATGTCGGTGACAGGGGCGTTATCGCTGTAGCCGGTGGCGGCAGCTTCGGTGATATTCCAGTCGGTGACAACACCGGTCAGGTCACCGTGAGCGGAGACAACGGCCAGCATATCGCCTTTGTCGGCGATGAGCATCCTGGCCGCTTCACGGACGGGCTGAGTTTCGACAATGGTGGGAATGGTTTCCAGCACGTCGACGACCGTACGGTCGCTTTCACTGGAGGCAGATGCGGTTGATGCCGATGCGTTCGGCCGCTTCGCAGGGCAGCAGATCAGGGTCGGAGACGAGTAGATCGACCAGTTCCACCATGTTGCGCCGGATGACACGCTTGACCCAGGCTTCGCCGGCAATGCGCCGTTTCTCGGCCAGAGCAGCGAATTCCTCGCTGTGGTCGGCTAGCCAGCGTTCTACGGCTGCGCGGTCACCCAGGATCTCGGCCGGGATATTGAGGTGCTCGGGTACTTTGATGAGGTGCTCTTGTGCGGCGTAGATGACGCCACCGGAGTTGACCAAGAAGTCTGTGGCGATGAGAACGCCCTTCTGCCAGTAGACCGTTGCGCTCCATGCGTGTGCGGGCGGCGTGGCGGGCAGGAGCGGGCGAGTAGGTGTTGGCCCCTTCGACGATCATGGCCCAGTCGCCCATACGATCGACCGTCATGGACGGATCGGAGCTGCTGTCTACATCCAGGTAATTGGCAATGGGCGCAGCCGGCACCAGACAGAAAGCGGATTCGCGCAGCAGATCGTCGCTGTTGTTGGAGAATTTGGTGGCGCAGAAGCGGACAGTGCTGAGACTCTCCTGGAAATAGGGCAAAGCGACAACACCTTGTCTCTCCTGGACGTGGAGCAGTTCGGGAATAGGCAGTCCTTCTTCGTTATAGATGTAGCCCGATGCGTCACTGATCGCCGGCGATGCGTGGCGCTATGTTCGCGGACTCGGCTTCTGTCAGGATACGGGCGACATGGGTGCCGACAGCGCCAAAGCCCTGGATGAGGACCGTCATTTCTGGCACGGGAGGAGGGAAATGCAGATCGGCGAACTGGGGCAAGACCTTCAAGCCTGTGCATTTCTTCCAGCAGAGTATCGATGGCCACGACAATGCCCTGGGCGGCGCCGCCAAGCTGGTCGATGCGGTTGCCACCCATATCGACCGTCTTGGACAGGGCGTGGTTCAGACCATTTATCGATGGCGATGGTCTTCATGTCGTTGTCATTGGTGCCGACATCGGGCCGGGCAGATAGATGTCGTGGTAGCGGTGAATGAGGCGAGCGAAGCCACGAATGATTTCGGTGTGTTCCTGGGCGGTCAGGTCGCGGCTGGAAGCGACAATGCCACATTTACCGCCGCCGTAGGGGAGGTCGGCAGCCGCATTCTTGAGGGTCATGCCGCGGGCCAGATTGTGAATGGCGGCGGGTGTCACGTCCGGCAACATGCGAATACCGCCCATGGACGGTCGTCCCATGGCCAGGTTGTCCACCACCAGGTAGCCGCCGATTTCCAAGGGGCTCTCGTCATCCCACATGCAGGCGACCAGATACGGACCGAGCCGGTCCACTTCAATGCCCAGGCGATTGAGCCGGTCTACGTCCAGAGGACCAAATTCCATGAAGTTCAGCGAGCCAATCTTTGCACAACCGGTTGAGCCAGGTTCTGCGCGGCAGAGACATCGTGCAAGAATTCACTCATGTATTGCGGAATCATAGCGGGCGTCTCCTTATGGCAAGACAGGGATGCAGGAATTCGAATCGCCGCATTTTCTCATTCCGACCCATCGCTACATGCGATCGAATCTCGCTTGGAAGAAGCGCAGATATTTTGGTTCGTAGACCATCCTCAAGCCGTGCGTCTGTTCACGACCATCATAGACCGCCTTGACCGATTCGGCGACGACATCCATGTGTGCCTGGGTGTAGACGCGGCGCGGAATGGTGAGGCGTGTTAATTCCAAGGCGGGGTAGCGATGTTCGCCGCTTTCGGGATCGCGGCCGGCGCTGACGATACCACGTTCCATGCTACGCACGCCCGAATCCAGATAGAGTTCAGCGGTTAAGGTTTGCGCCGGGAAATGGTCTTGCGCAATGTGGGGATAAAAACGTTTGGCGTCCAGAAAGATGGCATGGCCACCTACAGGCTGTACGATGGGTATTCCCCAGTCTGTGAGCAGTTCGCCCAGGTAGCGTACCTGGCCGACGCGGCTCTGTACGTGGTCATCCTGTACCGATTCCTGGATGCCGATGGCGAGTGCTTCCATATCGCGCCCAGCCATACCACCGTAGGTGTGTAACCCTTCGTAGATGACGACCATGTTGCGCGCCAGTTCAAATACATCTTCGTGATTGACCGCCAACCATCCGCCAATGTTGACCAGATTGTCCTTTTTGGCGCTCATCCAGGCGCCATCGGTGTAGCTGCAGAATTCCTTGAGGATGGCGGCGATGGGTTTGCCGGAATATCCTTGCTCGCGTTCCTGAATGAAGAAGCAGTTCTCCACCATGCGTGTGGCGTCCAGGTAGATGCGAATTCGGTGACGGTCGCATAGCTCGCGCAGCGCGCGGACGTTGGCCATGCTGACTGGCTGGCCGCCTGCCATGTTGACTGTGCCCGCTAAGCTGATGTAGGCGATCTGCTTGGCTCCTTCACGGGCGATGAGAGCCTGCAGTTTGTCCAGATCGATGTCGCCCTTAAAGGGGTGCTCGCTGGCTGGGTCGTGAGCTTCGTCAATGATCACATCGACAAATGTGCCACCGGCCAGTTCCTGGTGTAGACGGGTGGTAGTGAAGTACATGTTGCCGGGAACGTACTGTCCGGCTGTGATCAGGGCCTTGCTAATGAGCTGTTCTGCACCGCGCCCCTGGTGAGTGGGCACGATATAGGGGTAGCCGTAATAGGTCTGGATCGCTTCTTCCATGTGATAGAAGTTGCGGCTGCCGGCATAGGCTTCATCGCCCATCATGATACCGGCCCACTGCCTGTCACTCATGGCGCTGGTGCCGCTGTCGGTAAGTAGATCAATGTAGACGTCTTCGGAACGCAAGAGGAATGTATTATGGCCGGCTGCGGTCAAGGCGCGTGCTCGATCTTCCCGGCTGATCATGTGGATGGGTTCCACCATTTTGATCTTCCAGGGCTCGGCCCAGGAACGACGGCCGAACTGCTGACCCATGGTCTTGGGGACAATGTCGGTCATTGCAGGGCTCCTTCGCTGGGAGGATGGAGACCTATGGTGCGTTGTCAGTCTCCATTCTCTAAGTCGTATGGGTAAAGGTAAGCGGTTGTTGACTTGGTTTCAGATAGGACCAAGCTCGTGTAAATTCGACCCACGCCGGGAATTGGCGTCAAGCGGTCCACAACGAACCGTTCCAAGTCTTTGCGATTACGCACGACGACCTTAAGCAGGTAGTCAGATTCACCGGTGATATGATGGCATTCTAGTACTTCGGGGAGGTCGCTGACGCTGGCGCGAAAGCCCTCCAACCCCTCAAGTTGATGCAATTGCAGGCTAACATTGATGAAGCACGTCATGTCATACCCCAGCTTCTCTTTGTCGAGCAGGGCGACGTACTGGCGGATGTAGCCCCTTTCAGCCAATCGTTTGACGCGGGCGTGGGTGGCTGGTGGCGACAGATTAATCTGTTGGGCAAGCTCGGCGTTACTAATGCGACCGTCATCCTGCAATTGGCGCAGAATGGCGATATCCAACTCATCCAGCCCGCCGTTCTCTGAGTATTCTATCATGGATCGTCTCCTCATTTCAATATTATGCCGTATATTGCGAAAAACGACGAATAAACATAGGCATAATAATTATGGAAAAGAATATTCTTCGTTTCGGGGTGAGGTCGGGGAGGGGAGTTCTGAAGAAACGAAAGAGAGTGTACTCTTGCAACGTAGTATTTCACAGGACACGAGGCCGGACTTGGCCCGAAACTTTAAGGTTGGGTCGTGCGACTGGGCCTGAAGGCGGATTGACAGTACGGTAGGCGACTGGCATTTGTACCTATGGCCGCTAGTCATCGTTTTTTCTAGAGACCTGCACACCCTTCCACTGGCTATTGCGCTTTTCGAGGACCAGTATCTGCAACAATATCATCTGCAGATGACGGCGGCCCTGATTGCTGATTTTCCCATCTAGTGAAGCGCTATTGAGCATGATCACTTTTGGCCGGCTCATACGCATTTCTTCCTTCCGCTGAATAGGCTTGTGTGGCGAATTCGGAACAAGTGAGAATGCCTTACTTCTGTTGGTATGCGGCAAGTTGCACAACTACTTTCAGGGATTCACAGAGGGCGAGTTGGCGCTCTTGGCAAGGGGGAAATCAAGGCAGGTGGTTGGCTGATAACTTAGGAATCGCGGAGCTGCCAGGCTGTAACGGTCGCCAGCAGCGCCACACCCGCAAACACCCAGTACACCATCTGATAGGCATCAATTACCATGTGGAACTGCTCTAGTCCTCGTTGCAGGAGTATGCCCGCGAGTGCCACGCCCAAGATTTGGCCGGCAAAACGAATCATGCTGTAGAGGCCTGCGGCCATGCCTACTTCGGCGTCGTCGATACGTTGCATGGCTGCCCGGTGTAATGGGGCGAGGGAGAGGCCGATAAGCAGCCCGTGGCCCATGGCTGCGGCGAAGATCAACCACAACGGAGCCGACGCTGGCAGAGTGGCAAGCAAACACATGATGCCGACGAGTCCCGCCATGCTCAAGGTAACCGGCCAGCGACTTCCCCAGCGGTCGGCCAATTGTCCGCCGACGCGCGAAGTGAGGAAGAGCATCCCGGCCTGCAAGGTGAGGGCGATTCCGATCACGCTGGCACTGCTTGTGTGGATGTCAGTTAGGTAGAGTGGGATGAGAAAACTGATACTGACCATGAGGGACATGCGCAGACCGGCGCAGACGGATGCCAGAGAAAAGGTGCGATTGGTGAAGACTGCCAGGTTGATGTAGGGGGCCGGTCGCCGCCGTTCCCACACGATCAGGGCGCCGAAAAGCAGCAGCCAAAGCGCCAATAGTCGTAGATCCTGCAGCGCAGGCACCCCGGTAATGGGACGGCTTGACGTGTAGAACAATAGGGTCGCCAGCGCCCCGCTGAGCAGGGCGACGCCCACCCAGTCAAACTTGCGTAGAATCCCCAAGTCAACGCTTTGAGTCAGCGGCTGAATGTTGCGCCGGATAGCGACGATGGCCAATACGACCGGCAATCAGAATCGGTGGGTAGATGGCGCGCCAGCCCAGAGAGTCAACCAGCAGTCCGGCCATGTAGGGCATGGTAAGGCCGGTGAGAGGAATGGCGGAGTTCCACGTGCCCAGCGCCCTGCCTCGCTCCTCTGGTGCAAAACGCTGGGAGATGATGGCGATGCTGAGGGGTACAAAACCTGCACTGCCCATGCCCTGTACAAAGCGCCCACACATGAGCCAGGCCAGGCTAGTTGCGGTCATGGTGATGACGGTTCCTGCCAGAAAGATCGTAGTGCCCAAGAGGAGCAGTCGTCTCTTGCCCAATGTATCACCCATGCGACCATAGAGTGGCATCAGTGTCATGAAGGGGAGCGTATAGATCATGACCACCCAGGCGGTGGTATCGGCGTCGATCCCAAAGTCGCGGCGAATGGACGGCAGAGTGACACCGAACATATGGTGGCTCATCCCCACAAGAATCGACGGTGCGATCAGGCCGATGAGGATGCGTGTTTGGGGAGATTTCCAGTCAATCCGAAGTCCGTAAAGCGATTTGCCCAGCGTGTTACCCATGGAGATGTGGCCTCAATTGTTCGTCCCCTTGCCGCGAACTTGTGCGGTGAGCCTGTGGCGATGGGTACCTAGCATGCGCTCAACGTCTTCGCTTGGCCCTTGATGTGCCGGAGACGGGGTTTGCCGGGTATATAGTAGGAGCGCACGCCCACGCATTGCCAGTGTGCGTGTTGACGCGCGACCAACAGATAGCGTACCCGCAATAGGACGGCAAGTCAAACATTCCGCTTTTGCCGGTTTCCTGCGTTGGCGGTACAGTGAGTGTGCAACGAATCATCCCAAGCACGGAGCACTGTCCGCCAGCGTCTATCCCATGCAACTTCGCAACCCTTTCAATGTAGGGTGCATTTCACATTGTAGGCGCCCGAGCGGGCTCCCGCGCCCGGAAGGCGCCTGGAACGGCCGCTACGAGTCCCCAAATTTGGGCAGGCCTGCCAATGTAGGCAAGGCCAGTCCAAGAAGAGGGCGCCGGCGCCCCGGTGCGCTGCCCATATTTCTCGTTTGGCAATGGATGGAAGGTAGCCGATGATCATCAGAAATCGGGACGAATTGACGTCGCATGGTGACCGCGAGGGCCGAGCTTTGGTTCTGGACATTTTGGAGGCAGGCCTGGCGGCAGCAGACCCCTACGCAAACATCTTGAAGCTGATCCGGATCGAGAATGACAGGCTTCTTGTTGGCGGCTATCCACAAAAGGATGTTTCGGGTTATGGCGATGAAGTCATCGACCTATCTACAGTTGAACACATCTACGTGGTCGGCGCCGGCAAGGCTGTACAGCGGCAAGCTCAAGCGCTGGAGGAACTTCTAGGTGACAGATTGACCGGTGGCGCCATCATCGTCAAACAGGGAGAAGGATGCCATCTACAACGTATTGATGTAACTGAGGCAGCCCATCCTATTCCCGATGAACAGAGTGTGAGCGGCGCGCACAAGATCGTCGAAATCGCGCGCGCTGCCGGCGAAAGGGACCTGGTTTTCACCCTCTTTTCCGATGGCGCGTCGTCGCTTTTCACACTACCCGCCCCTGGTATCAGCCTGGAGGACATTCAGCAGGTCTACGCTCTGGCCATCAAGTACGGCTCGCAACGCCTGATACACGGTGTGATGCACTACATCTCCGCTGTGAAGTCAGGACGCATTGCCGCCCAGATCTATCCGGCGCGTACCATTAATCTTATCGTGCAAGTCGGACTCTTCCCGCGTTGGCAAGGTGTTCTGCCTGAGGAAGGTAGCTGGGTTCCTTGCTGGCCGCCGGCCCGCCGCCGGATCTCACAAGTCTTAGCGGAGTTACAGGCAAAACCCTGGTGGAACGAATTTACGCCTGCCGTGCGCGCCGCGCTGGAAAGCGGAGACGAGCAGTACGAGATGCCATCGCTGGATGATTGGGCAAAGATGCGATGCAGCTACTGGCAGCCTATCGACTTATATCAGATGGTCGAAGGCGCGCGGGCAAGGGCCGAGGAATTGGGGTTAAATGGCGTGGTGCTTTGTGCTTCTTTGGCGGCTCTCTCTTCGGCGGCAGCCACGGTGTTGTCACATATTGCGCATGAGGTTGTGCGCTTTGGGAGACCGTTTGCGCCGCCGGTGGCGCTGATCACAGGAGGACATCTGGACGTGCCTATCGGCGACGCCACCGGTATTGGCGGGCGCAATCAAGAATTTGCGCTCCTGTGGGGACAGGCTTTGGGCAGCGGGCTGTTGGCCAGCAAACGAGTGGTGGTGGCTGCTATGGATTCAGATGGTACCGACGGCCCCGGCACGCAAGGCCAGGATGCCGCCGGTTTGCCCTGCGGCGAACCACTTTGTATGGCAGGAGGTATTGTTGATGGCTATTTGCTGGAGACGGCATCGGCAATGGGCGTCGATGTGGCCGCCGACCTGGAAAACCATAACTCGACCATGGCGCTGATGAAACTCAAGAGCGCGATCCACACAGGGAATACTGGCATGGCGCTGGGCGATCTGCGCGTTGCCGTCGTCCGCTAGGTGGGTAGTCGGTATACGGCGTTTGTCTCCAGAGTGAGATAGCGATAGGAATTGTGAAGACTTCCAGGCAGCTACATGAAAGCAATTTGAAGATCAGATTGGTACAAATATCGTACTGATTAGTAGTATTGTGTCAACCGTAACTTGAGGGGTTCAGTAGTGACGATTTTAATCGTTTTGGGCTAGCACGACTGAAGTCGTTACTACACAAATGCTCAATCAACGTCAATGCTACTGACATACTCAGGAGAATATCGATGGGAGCCAAAATCCAGCACGTCCAGGCCAAGGAAATCCAGGCACAGCGTGGTTTGCTTGCACTTCAAGTTGTTGTGGAAACAGATGGCGGTGCTCGAGGCGTATCGACTCCGGAATCGGGAGTGTCCACCGGTAGCTATGAAGCATCCTTCCTGTTAGACGGAGAGGAACGGTACAAGGGACTGGGCGTGCGCAAGGCGGCTGAGGTTGTGAACACCGTCATTGGCCCGGCATTGGTCGGCCTAGATGTGACTGCACAAGGAGAGATTGACCGGCTGATGATTGAACTGGACGGTACGCCGGACAAATCGCGACTGGGCGCCAATTCAATCGTGGGTGTCTCGCTGGCTGCGCTCAAAGCGGGTGCAGTTAGCACAGGGCTCCCGCTCTACCGCTACATAGGCGGCGCCAACGCCGTTACTATACCGATTCCAATTGTCGGCATCGGTACCGGCGGCCGTTACCGCGATCCTGGGCGATCGCGCTGGTTCAAACCTAGCTACGAGTTTGCAGCCTATGGCGCCGGGAGTTATCAAGATGCGCTCTATTGGAGTTGGCGTTGTTCGGAAGCGACCAGGCGCCTTCTGCGAGAGCGATACCCGGACACATTCTCGGAGAGCTATCACACCAATTCCTTGGCCGGTGTGATTGAGGATGATCGCGAATTGCTGGAGATTATGACCGAAAGCATTGTGCAGTGCGGCTACGAGGGCAAAGTGGGGATCTACTTCGACTGTGCCGCTGACTGTTATTATGAGCCGGACATCGATCGGTATGTAGGGGAGTTCATGCCCGGCGAACGAACTCGCGACGAACAGATTGCCCTGCTCAAGAGTTTTGTGGAAAGTTACCCCATCCGCTCGCTTGAAGATCCGCTGCACGAGGAAGACTTCGAGGGGCATCGGGTGGCGACAGAGGAATTGGGGATCGAGGTCGTGGGAGACGACTTGTTTACAACAAATATAGAGCGACTCAGGCAAGGAATATCCGTGGGCGCCGCCAACTCAATCGTTCTCAAGATCACGCAAGTCGGTACGGTGAGTGAGGCGCTGGCAGCTTGTCGCGAGGCGCTGGCAAATGGCTATAACGTGCATCCTTGCGGCAGTCGTGGCGACCGAGGCAGTATTGGCGATTTTGCCGTTGGCCTGAATGCAGGGCAGGTTCGGGCGGGCGATCACAACCGGCTGCTGGAAATCGAAGAAGAGCTTGGCCGATCTGCCGTATGGTTGGGAAAGTCCGCCTATAAGGGTTGGCGGCAGTGAGGAGGAGGGATTCTCGGCCCGGTATCTGTCGTTTTGTAGCCGCTACCCCAAGCGGAACGCTCTTGTTGTCGCCGCTATGTCGCCCAAGCCTCAACTAGTACATGCGGGCGCAAGTATCTGTACGGTTTATGTAGGTGCTGTCGCCATATTGAAGATTGACGAATTGACGCTGGTATAGCATAGGTGCGTGCTTACAGCCGCACAGTCTGGTTGGGCCCACATTGCGCAGCTAAAAGCAGCGCCTACGATACCAGTACTATTTTGGAAGCTTTCAATATGGCGCTGTAGCTGCACAGAGTGGCCATGCGCGCCCAAGGCGAGTGCCGGGGGCCCTGTGGGCGCGGCGCGAAATCGCACCTACGATCTGTCTGGTTATTTGCGCCGTCGAGCACTAGCGCCCTGTCAGCTCAATTATCGCCTTCCTTTCCTCGTAGGGCGTATTCCCCTTTCACATCGATAACTTTAGATTACCCGTTGGTATGAGGCGAGACTCCGCTAGTATTTTTGACGGTTAGTACTTTTGACGTAGGCGATGTCTAACGTGTGTCCCATGCCGTTGCGACAAATAGTCCCTAAAATGGTGATTACCGTTGGTCTTTTGTTGCTTCATCCACACTGTCCCGGTCCATCATTTCTATTAGGGATTCGGTCCATGCAAAACCTAGATCTGCTGTATGCTCCGACTTCATCCACAGTTGTTGGCCAGCCAATGCCTTCTATCGCCGAAAAGGCCAGCACTATAGCAACCTGGAGGAAGAGCCGCTATTACTATAGGCTGTACACCGAGATCCACGAGCGCCAACAAGCCGAGAAATCTCTGCGGCAGACAAACAACCTGCTCAATGCGCTTAGCAAGGCGCAGTTTCACTTTCTATCCAATGTGGAGCTTCCTGTTGTTCTTAAGGACCTATTGGATGAAATACTCGCTATTACGGAAAGCGAGTATGGATTAATCGGCGAAGCACAGGTTGGGGAAGACACCATTGACGGCTTCAAGACAGTGGCATTTTCTCATACTTGCCAGCCAGACGGGGCGGAAGTTGACGCGCTGATCACGCTTGTTGATGAAGTGATCGAATCGGGCCATCAGGTACTTGCCGATCTCACAGGTAATGCTCTGGGATCGCATAGCCCTGATGATAGATGTACTGAGAGTAGCGCCCTTCTCGGCTTGCCGCTTTACATGGGTAAGTCAGTTGTTGGCGTGGTTGGCTTTGCTAATCGCCCGGGGGGATATGATCAAGATGCCATTGACTTTTTGCAGCCTGTGCTCTCTGCCTGTGCCCAGTTGATTGTTGCTGATCGCAACGAGCGGCGGCGCAGAAAGGCTGAGGAAGAGTTAAGTGAGGAGCGCGCCTCATTGGCGCGGCGCGTTGGAGAGCGTACTGCCGATTTGCGAACTGCCAACGCTGAGTTAGCCCACGCGCTTCGGGTCAGAGATGAGTTTTTGGCAACCATGAACCATGAATTGCGCACTCCCCTGAACGCGATTCTTCTACTTTCTGAACTTCAGCAACGACAGATTCTTGGGCCACTAAACGAAAAGCAGCTCAAAAACCTGTCTAACATAGAGGAAAGCGGCCGCCACTTGCTGGAATTGATCAATGGCATTCTTGATATCGTCAAAATCAATGCTGGTAAGTTCGAAATGGACATTGGCGATATCTCAGTTGAGAGTATCTGCAAGGCCAGTCTTCGCATGATTCATGCGATGGCCGAAAAGAAGAACATAAAGGTCATGCTGTCAATTGAACCACAGGTCACTTCCATCGCTGCCGATGACAGACGTCTGAAACAGATGTTGGTCAACTTACTGAGCAACGCCATCAAGTTCTCACCAGCGGGCAGTTCCATTGGCCTGGAGGTTACCGGCGATATCGAAAATGACATCGTGCAATTTACCGTATGGGATCACGGGATTGGAATAGCTCAGGAGGACATACAAAGGCTGTTTAAGCCATTTGCTCAACTAGATAGCGGTCTAGCTCGCGAATATGGCGGCTCTGGGCTGGGACTCGTATTGGTCTCACGCATGGCGGAGTTGCATGGTGGTGGTGTCTCGGTTGAGAGCGAACCAGGGAAGGGAAGTCGTTTCAAGTTTTCTCTTCCCTGGCATGGGGAAGTCGGGATGCCAGGTGCGATCGTAAACATGACACTGGGGCAACGAAGTTGCGATTCCCCAGGTGGATCCTCCTTTGCCAGTCCAATCCGCTCGAAGCACATTAGACGCGCCACGGAAAGCGGAGATGTCCCAGAGTGAACTGGCGGACGAAACGAACATTTCGCCGCAGAACATTCTTGATCTTGCTTGCAGAAGACAATGAGGCCAACAATGGAGCGCTCTCCCAATCTCTGCTATCCCTAGGGTACCGGCTAGTCGTAGCGTATAACGGGAAAGAGGCAATCGACAAAGCAAGAACAGAACACCCGGATCTGATCCTGATGGATATTCAAATGCCGGGGATGGACGGACTGGAAGCTGCTAGGAAGATCCGGGCCGATCCGCAGCTGAGCGGAACACCGATCATTGCCCTTACGGCGCTTGCCATGCCTGGAGATCGCGCCCGGTGTCTGGCAGCAGGTGTGAGCGATTATGTCAGCAAGCCGGTCAGCTTGGCGGCGCTGAATCAAGCAATTTCGCGACAGCTACATTCGATCGGAGCAAGTGGGGCAGTTGGCAAGTTGCCTCGTGGAGCTACTTCCGAGATCGCCAACTCCCAGGAAGAGATGAAAACAGCAGAGTGAGTTGACGTTTGAAGACGCCATCGCGCAGGACGACCGCATGAAGGATCTTTCCTATCGGGCCAAACTGTATATCGTCAGTACGTTAATCGCCGGCAGTGTATTGTTGCTCTGGCAATTCGCACGCCTAGAGTTTCAGAGCCCAGTGCTACTGGTGGTCGCCTGTGTATTGGCTTCTATGCTTCAGGCCATGAAAATCGAAGGGGCAACGCCAACATCGAGCTTTAATCTTGGATGGGTTGTATATGGCGCCTCTTTTCTTCTGCTTGGTACACCGGAGACCATCGTCGTTATTCTCGTGGCTCACCTCGTCGAATGGATCACGCACCGCTATCGCTGGTACATCCAGAGCTTTAACATGGCTGCCTTCGTCATCACGGCAAGCACGGCGGGTATTTTTTACGAACTGGCCCTGGCAGGTCAGTGGCCGTCTAGTGTAGTTGGTGTCATCTTCCTGTTGTCTGCCAACGTGGTGTTCACGGTGGTTAACCATCTGTTAGTTGGTACAGTTATCAAATTGGCTCGAGGTCAGAGCTTATCGGAGTCAGGTGTTTTCTCGCAAACCGCGTTAATGACGGACTTTGGCCTGCTTTGCTTAGGGGCAATTGTTGCCCTGATATCGACCGTGAGTTACTTGGCCGTAATATTGGTTGCCGTTGCGATCTATCTTTTGCGGAGTGTCGTACAGGTTCCAGCCCTCAAACGGAGAAGCGAAGTGGATCCAAAGACAGGTCTTTACAATTTGGAGTATTTTGATTCGGCCGTAAGGGATGAATTGGCGCAAGCAAACAAATCCAGTCTTCCTCTGACGATAGTGATGGCCGATCTCGACCACTTGCGCGAGATTAACAATCTCTATGGTCACTTAGCCGGTGACGCTGTGATCAAGAAGATAGCGCAAATCCTGCAGGCGTCGGCGCGCGAAAACGATACTGTGGCACGATTTGGCGGTGAGGAATTTGCGATCCTGATGCCCGATCTTCTGCCTGAACAAGCTTTTGTTCACGTCGAGGCCATGCGCAAGGCTGTCGAGGCAGCCGAGTTTTCCATTCAAGCGAGCGCAAGGCCTATCAAGGCGACGATAAGCTTCGGCATAGCAGGATGTTACGGTAGCGAACACCGAACAGACGAACTCATTCATAGTGCCGATCTGGCAGTCTATAATGCAAAACGCGCAGGTCGCAACTGCACTTGTATTTATGGGCAAGATAGTATCGGTGCGGTGTTCGCTGAGAGGACGAGTGAGGGCGTTATGCCGCATGGGAATGGGTATGCGGTGCTGTACAATGAACAAGTTTTGAACGTTCCATTGCTGACAAGCCGGCACTCGGTTGGGGCACTCCAACAAAGTCAGGACATGAAATCGGATGCTTCAGAAAGGGTCCAGGATCAGAAGCACGGGATCATTGATCAGGATCATGTCGAGCCTAATCCAACGGAATCTGAGGCTTCTGAGCGAGTGCGCGCCACACCGAGCAAATACCTAAATATCTATATTGCGGGTGTAGCCATGGCGGCATTGGTTTTGGCCGGGCTTTTGGTAAGACCAGACCCCAGCATGGATTGGGTTGGGTTGCTTCTCTTTGTCCTCGTCGCAGCAATTGCAGAAGGTATGGCCACTGATATCTATGGCCGGGATACGTCGGTATCTACATCGGTATCTACATCTGTTGCGCCACTCATAGCAGCTACCATGATGTTTGGTCCCATAGGTGCACTCGTAACAAGCGCGGTGATCACCGTTGTCAACCAAATCAAGCACCGCGCGGCTATCAGCCGTCTCGTTTTTAATGCGAGTAACCATCTGATTGCTTCGCTATTATGTGCTGCGATCGTTGTTCTTAGCCAAACGTCATTTATGGACTGGCAGGTGGCAGCTCAAGTCTTGCTTACCTTATTCTCAGCACTGGTGATCTACCTTAGCACGACATTCTTGATTGCAGGTGCGGTCAGTTTGAGCACAGGCCAGCAGGCCGAAGATGTCTGGCAGGAAAGATTCAAATGGCTTGCTCCGCACTATGTTGCTCTTGGATTTCTGGCCTATGCCCTTATTTTCGGCTATGCAGCAATGGGGCTGTTTGGCGTCCTGGTTTTGTTGGTTCCGCTATTGATGTTGCACTTCGCCCAGCGCCAATACATCACGGCAACAAAGAAGGCTCTTGAACAATGGCGAGATACAAACGAGAAGTTGCGCCAACAGTCGAACGCAATACGAAAACTCAATGACGAACTCTTCCTGGCTCTGGCTGGCACCATCGATCTCCGCGATCCAGACGTGATGGAGCACTCTGTACATGTTGCCCGTTATGCAGTATTGATTGCCGAGGAGTTGGCTTTTGCACCAGACAGAATCGAGCTAGTAAGAAGGGCCGGTCTCATGCATGATATCGGCAAACTCGGCATTCCGGAAGCTATTCTCTTCAAACCTGCGCGATTGACCGCTGAGGAACATACAATTGTGGAGGAACATACGACCATCGGGTCCGACTTGCTTACCGAGTTCGAGACCTTGCATGATATTGCCACGTATGTGCGCTGTCATCACGAACGATACGATGGGAATGGTTATCCGGATGGGCTTTCCGGTGAGAGAATCCCTTTGGAAGCGCGCATACTGGCGTTAGCAGATGCAGTAGAAGCGATGGCGTCAGACCGGCCCTATCGTAAAGGCTTACTGGTTGCGGACATCCTGAAAGAGGTCGAGACACATTCGGGCACGCAGTTCGACCCTGAGGTTGTCCAGGCATTTAGACGTGTGGTCAAGAAGCAAGGACCCTCAATCATCATCAACTCTGCTCGCTATATTAATTTCGGTGATCAGGAAGTGTTCCGAGTGGAGTTCAGAGAGCCCCAGCCCGTTGCTGGCACATTAAGCTGACCTCACTTCGTGGCAGCTTATCTCACTGCGGAATCCCCCCCGTCTGTGAGGATACAACGTCGAGTTCCGTAGGCTTGTCCAGGGATTTATTTCCCGCGCCAAAGGGCATGAGCCGTAAGCCATTCCAGAATGTTCGCGCCTTAGTGTGGAGCCATTCATCTGAAATGGCCGTAAACCTCCGAGTTGCTCCCGGTGGATGCAGCTACATCAAATGACGTAAATAAGATAGACCGTCTGCGGATAGCCGCAGAGGTTGTAACGTAGTAAAAATGATGCATACCCAACCGTCAATTTCTTCACGCAAATATAGTCTAGGAATTACGCAGTTGAGAGACGGCTACCAGAGTACGGACGCGAACTATCGTGTGCGCACGACCCACAAAGTGCGTAACTTCTATTGTCATCATCGTCAGCGCAATTCGTGGCCACTTTTGGGCACTGTTCCACAAAAGGAGTAAATCATATGCGCAGCGGAAAAGTCTCTTTGCTCAGGCGGGCGAACTGGAACAGTCGAAGTCGAGTACTCATTACGCTCCTGCTGGCGTCGATGTTGCTGATTGCCGGCATGGCGCCGGCGGCAGTGGAGGAACAAGCGACAGCCTCTGCGCGGTCGGTAGCCAATGTGCAGCCGGCGCTGCAAGCGTTGGCCATCCGCAACCCGGATGCTGTGGTACGCGTGATTGTGCAAGCGCGGGTCGAGGGTGACGCTCTATCAGAGGTGGTGACCGCGCTAGGCGGCACGATCATTCGCGATCTGTCGATCATCCGCGCCGTGGCGGTCGAGATAGAGGCAGAAGCGGCCTGGCAGTTGGGAATACCACCCGGCGGTGCGCTGGGTGAGTCTCGATGCGCCTGTCGCCAGCGCCGGAAAAGGCAATGAGGGGGAACACACCCGGCAAGGGACGAGCCATTGGTCAGATCAAAAAAGAGTATGCCAATGCCGAGGAGGAAGAACGGCGTGGAACTGTTGTTGAGGAAGAACCCGAGGATGAAATTGCCGAGGCGGAAGAACCCGAGGATGAAATTGGCCGTTGAGGTAGAACCCGAGGGTGAAATTGCCGTTGATTACAGCAGCAACAGTGGCAAAAACAAGGATGAAAGCGAAAGCACCGTAACGCAGGATCCCCCCAATACCTATCTGGATACCCTGGGGGTGCACGAGGCATGGGCACTGGGCCTTGACGGCAGTGGCATTGGCGTTGCCGTCATCGACAGCGGTATCCAGTCTAGCGATGACTTTTCGAATCTGGTAAAGAGAGTAGGGTTTAATTCCCAGTCCAACTCTGTCAACGATTTCTACGGCCACGGCACGCACGTTGCCGGAATCATCGCCGGCAACGGGCTCTTCTCCGGCGGCTATTACCAGGGCATTGCACCGGGCGTCAGCCTGATCGGCTTGAAGATCAGCGACGACCTGGGCATGTCCTATGAGTCGGACGTCGTGGCGGCCATGCAGTGGGTCTACGACCACAAGGATGAGTACAATATTCGCGTCGTCAATCTGTCCATCAACTCCACGGTGGAATCCTCCTATCACGTTAGCCCGATGGACGCCGCCGCCGAAATCCTCTGGTTTAGCGGTGTTGTGGTGGTCGCTTCATCGGGCAATACGGGAGGGGGAGACGGCTACAACACGGTCAACGCTGCTCCGGCCAACGATCCCTTTATCATCACCGTTGGCGCGACGGACGAGCGCGACAGCGCGTCACGCGAGGACGACTTCATCGCAAGCTACACCGCTGCCGGTTTAACGCAGGACGGTGTAGCCAAACCGGAGATCGTTGCCCCAGGCACCGACATCATTAGCGTACTAAGCGGCCATTCTCTGTGGTATTGGCAACATCCCGATCGGATACATTATGCCTATCGCTATTTTCGGCTGAGCGGCACATCGATGGCGGCGCCTATGGTCACCGGCGGCGGTGGCGCTGCTTCTGCAGGCTGAGCCCGACTTGACGCCCGACCAGGTCAAATACCGCCTTATTCATACTGCCCAGGCCAGCGGGAATCTTGCGCTGGGAGACAAGAGCTATCCCTATCTGGACGTGCACGCGGCGGTGACGGGCGCCACAACCGAATCGGCCAACACCGGCATTGCGGCCAGCCAGATGCTGTGGTCGGGCGACGACCCAGTGCTGTGGGACAGCGTCAACTGGAACAGCGTGAACTGGAACAGCGTCAACTGGAACAGCGTGAATTGGAATAGTGTGAACTGGAACAGCGTCAACTGGAACAGTGTCTACTGGGATGATTCTGAGCCGACGATCAATGCAGCGGCAATCCATTCACTGTATCTGCCGGCTGTGCGGAGCCCAGTCACAGGCGCCATCGATAGCAATCGACCCGCGACGGTTCGTTACCACCGATGTAAAGGCATTCCTACCTCACATGGCTCGCTAGGTGTTTTCGAGCCCAAACAACATGGTTAGCAACGAACCACCGGTCTGGGGACAGTGGATAGAATCCAGACCGGTGGTTATTGTCAAGTAAAGGTTCAATAGGTCTACGGCTTTCGGGCGCAATAAATCCACCGATCGACCAGTTACGTTGTTACTGAATTGGAACCCATCCGCCGTCGCACTTCTCATATTCGCTTTCCTCCGACGGTGACATCACCGTTGGCATCAACGGCGAGGGTAATTCTGAGCCGAACCAGGTAGTTTTCAACCTGACCCTTGCCGATGAGGTTAAGATTCTGCAACAAGAACAAGCGTCTGGGTTTCCCAATATAGAATGTCAACTTTGCTTATTTTCCGTATCTCGTTGAATACATACTCGAGCCCCGCTGGCTTCTACATTACCTTTTCCATGCCAACGCATATGTAGATGGTTCTATTGTCGAGCATCAGAGAACGTCCCGGAGATTGAGACCTCATCGTCGTTGCATTGGTTTGTCACATTGAAGTCGAACGGCTCTTTAGTTTTCCTGCACCGCTGAACTCTACTACGGACTGTACGACTTCTAAGGTCGGTGGCTGGAGAGCGTCTGAGGGGGAGATGGGCGAAGCTGCTAGGGGCAAATAGACAGTGCTACCTTCATCTGCCATGGCCGTTGCCGTTGGCAAGACGGCCAAAAACAGGGCGAACACGATCAGGAAACTGATCTTCTTTGTTTGCATCATGCGAATTCTCCTCGAAGGTTTGGGCAGGTGTCACTTTCGGGGGGGGAAACGCATGTACCTGCACTGCATAGATTCTCGACTGTAGCTCGATTCAGTTTGGGAGTTGCGCGGTTGAGATATTGGACCAGAGGTGCGGACAATGCCGGCCTGATGCTATATCGTGTGCGTACGAACCGGCAACTGTGTAAGGTTATTTGGTTGTAGGACTCACCGCCTTTCCTTCCTAATCTCAAGATCAACCGTCAGCGTCTGCTAACTATATTATGGCTATGGCGAAAGTGTCAAGGATGATTTGGGCGTGTTTCAATCTTGGGACACTTAGAATCATACGTGCCGCCAACGTGAAATACGCGCGGATGATTTCGTGCTTAATAGGCAATCCTGGAGATCGTGCGCTGCCCGCCGAGATACGATCCCCAACCTCTGTGGGCGATACCAGAATGCGCGGATCCCAACAGGGAAGAGAGGACTCGCCGAGCTTGACACCTGTGTCCGGCCTGATGCAAGATCAGATCGGGTTTTCTCAATTCATCCGGATCACACGACAGCCGGATATAGGCAATGCGGGGCCGATTGCATTTGTTTCACGCCCGTTCCCCTACGCTGGCGCCACTACAGTCTGCAGACTATCGCCGGCTGCTTAGCAGCAATTTCCTCTGGTGGCTTGCGCGCTTCATGGAAGTCGTGGCCATGGGGTGGCTGGTTCTGGAGCTGACCGATTCAGCCTGGATGGTCGCCGTGATCGGTTTTTTCCGCTCGCTGCCGCTGATCCTGTTTGGCTTTTTCGGGGGGAGCATTATCGATCGCTTTGGTCGCCGGCCGGTTATCCTTGCCTCTCAGAGCGCCACCTTTGCCGTCTACGCCTCCTTGACTCTACTTCTCGCCAGTGGCCGGCTGGCCCTCTGGCACCTGGCGGTTGGCGCCTTTATCTTGGGCTGTGCCTGGTCGATTGACTGGCCCGCACGCCGCGCCCTCTTGCCGGATCTGGTTGGTAAGGCACATACGGTGGACGCCATGTTGCTCGAGAATTTTGCCCAGAGCTGTGCGCGCATGCTCGGACCGTGGGCTGGCGGTGTTTTGCTCGCCACTCAGGGAGCAACCGGCTGCTTTGTACTCCTGGCCATTGTCTCCGGTGTGACACTCTTGAACTTGTGGCCTCTCTCGCAGCGAACTATCGAACGCAGCGATCTACGCCCATCTGCCTCACCCTGGTCGATGTTGGGCGAGAGTCTACGTTATGCGGGACGTAGCCAGCCGATCCTGGGTGTGCTGCTGATCACGTTGATTGTGAACATGTTGCTGATGCCCTACATGACCCTGTTGCCCGTCTTTGCTCGCGATGTATTGGGCCGGGGTCCGGTGGGTCTGGGCCTGCTGGCGGCTGCTGCCGGTGTGGGCAGCTTTGCCGGTCTACTCGTGATCAATCGTCTGCGCCGTTCCGTCAGCAACGGATCGATCTTCATAGCCGGAACATTGGGGCTGAGCGTGACGCTTCTTGTCTTCAGCCAATCCACTTTCTACCCACTGTCCTGGCTTATGCTGTTGTTTGCGGGTATTGGCCAGGCCTGCTTTGGCACCATGCAGTCTTCGATCATCTTGCTGGGCGCCAGCGATGAAATGCGCAGCCGCACCATGGGGTTGGTGGTGCTGGCAATAGGCGGAGGGCCGCTGGGTCAATTGCAGACGGGCGCGCTGGCTGAAAGCTATGGTGCGCCGTTCGCGCTCTCACTTCAGGCAGTAATGGCTGGGGTACTGATTGCCGTGATCGGGGTGAAGTTGCCCGGCCTGCGGCAGCAGAGCCTGGTACGCACAGTAGGGGCTCCAGTTGCGGCTGACGAGTAGGCCGATCTTACTTGCTGTCCCCGGCATAGGTGAATTCTTTGGGGAAGGTGACAGTTTTTTGCCACCAGGCGGCTGTTTCAGCTTCGTCCAGCTGAGAAAAGTCGGGGCTTTCCCAAATAAAGGCCCGTTCCATCTGCTCGCCCAAAACGACCAGACGTCGCCCCGTTTGGGTTTGCGCACTGTTCCATTCTGCCAGGGCATCTTCTATGCGGTCGTGGCTGTTCAGTGCCGCGGCCAAATCAATGGCGTTATGAACGCCCTTGAATACGCCGCTGCCGGTAAAGGGCTGCGCCAGAGCGCCAGCATCACCCATAAGGCAAATTCTACCCTGGTAGTAGGCAGGCACGTCGACTGTATAAATGGGCTGAGCGAAGGTGTTGCGGCTGGCGTTGATTATGCCCGAGTAGTAAGTGGGCAAGTGATTCTGCATCAAATGCTTGAGGCGCTCTTCTTCCTCGGGGCGCATGCTGCCGGGTGGAATGGAACTGGTCCGCTGCTGTCCTTCACGATCCACGAGAAAGCCGGGAAGTTCTTCGGCCGATACGGGAATATAGGCTGCCCAGTTAACCCGGCGTTCCCCTTTGGCAACCGAGCCGTCGCGTCCGGGCACGAAGTAAAGGATTAGGTGACCGCTCAGCCCCTTGTAGGTCAGGCGCGGGACGGCAGTTTCCAGTGGCGCGCTGTCGTCCAGTTCTTTCTCTTCCAACACGCCACGCCAGAGCACATAGCCGCGATAGCTCAATTCCACCTGTGGAAAGAGGAGTTGACGTCCTAACGAGCGATAGCCATCAGCAAAGATCGCCAGATCGAAAGTTGCTGTTTCGCCATCGTCAAATTGTAGCTGGACCGACTCCTTGCCGGTCATCATGGCTCCGGTGACTGCAGTCCCCTGATGATACAGGTTGTCGTCTACCCGCCTACGCAAATTGCGATGCAGATCTCCCCAGTTGAGCAGCGCCAGGCTGATAGGCATGACCCAGGCTGTATGGCCCAGGCGATCATCGGCCGTTGTGCGCCCTGCAAAAGGCATTTCTGACAGGGAGAAATAGGGGAAATCGGCATCGAGCAGGTCGCGCTTGATCAGGGATCGGACCATAGACGCTGGTGTTCCGATGCCAGCCCCCCGTCCTATCAACTCACCGAGCGAACGCTCAAAGACGGAGACATCATGTCCTGCGCGACTCATCTCAATCGCAGCCGCACAACCCGCTATGGAGCCACCCACGATACCGATCTTCAACCGTTTACCTTCTTCGATATTTTCTGTCACTTGAATGTTTCCTTTTGCTGTGCTGGATCTAAGAGTTTGGTTGCAATTTTCAAGGCCCAGATTTGAGAGAGCGCCACAGATTCATGACGTCGCCTTCTTGTCTCTCGTCTTTACAGCGAAATTTCCAGATCCAAACCAGATGTATCGTTGTTAGGGGAGGCGAAAGAAGATGGGGTTGGTCACAGCCAGCATCTCGCCATTGGCCGAGCGTAGTTCGACCGTACACCATCTCGCGCCGTAAGCAGGTAAGAGCCATTCCATCCGACCCTGACCGGAAGCCGGACGCGTAGCCTGGACGGCGCCGTGAACGATCAATTGCGCGCTGGAGCCGTCCGGCACCTCTGACCAGGCGGCTGTTACCACGATTTCCTTAGCGCCACCATCAAGTTCCAGCAGATCGCCCATCATGGCGGTTGTGTGCGCTGTATCTACGCTAAGATGTAAGGCCGGCCCAGCGCTCAGGTAAAGATGGCCGGCGCGCAGGCCGCTCATGATGCCTTGCTCCGAGAGAGTCTCTGCGTACACAACACTAAATCCGCATCCACG
This sequence comes from uncultured Chloroflexia bacterium, assembly GCA_963715415.1. Lineage (GTDB taxonomy): Bacteria > Chloroflexota > Anaerolineae > Caldilineales > Caldilineaceae > JAWKOK01. The sequence continues at coordinate 90,237 of CAVQSG010000010.1, forward strand.
CGCATAGTGTTTGGGGCTGTGCGCATCACTGCCGGCTGTGGCCACCATTCTTCTTCCCACGTTTAGCCAGCGATACCATAGGGCCAAGCCGTCCTCATTCTTGTTGTGTTCGACAGGATGTTCTCCCCACCATGATCCGTTCCAAACTTCGACGAAACGGGCAGGACCCGGCATCATGCCGGGATAGAGCCAGCGACAGCCGGTACAGTAGGGGTCACCGATGGCGTAGGGGTGGGCGATGATGAAGATCTGATCGCGAGCGTAGACTTCTTCTGCGATTGCAGCCACCTCACCGCCCTGCTGCGTCACCCGCCAGTCAATCCAGTCAGTTGCGCCCAAACAGACGGCATGGCCATAGAAGGTGGTCAGTTCCTGCCCGCCCAGAGTGAGCAAATCGGGTGTGGCGCTCGACGCCATTTCTGTCAGGCCGCTGACCGTATTGTGGTCGGTTAGAGCGATGAAATCCAACTCTTGCTCTTGGGCTGCTGCCAGCAGTTCAGCAACGTTCCAACTTGCGTCCGAGTGCAGCGTATGTGTATGTAGGTCGCCGCGATACCAGCCTGGCTTAGGATTGGTGATGGCGGAGAAATCGACGCGGCTGCGGGCACTCAATGGTTCGATCGCTTCTTGCGTTTTCTCGGCCATCACCGTTAGTTCGTATGTACAGGGTTCACCTGGCAGGATCATGTGCGTATCGATCTGAAAGGTCCACGCACCTGCGGGCAGAGGCCCTGCCAGATAGCCCGCTGTTGCTTCCCCCGCCGTGATCGTGACGTGATGAGTATTGCCGCCGCGGTGACCGGCGCCGCGAAAGCCATCGGGATCAAAGACCGTCAGAGTCAGCATATTGCGGACGCCGGCCAATTCAGCCGGTTTGAAATGAAGAGTAACGGTTAGCTTGTTACAGCCTTCCGGTACGTCAACGTGATGGCTGATGTGGCGTTTGACGTCGGCGGTCGTCAAAGTTTCCGTGGTGGTAAAGGCGAACTGTAAGTTATCTGTCACGGCGCTCCTGTGCTTTCTGCGTAAAACACAACCATGCCGCCGCGGTTTTGCTTTATTGCTACCGGTTTATCACTATGCCAGGAAATGAGATAGCAGGGCGGGGACAGGGCGATGCCTTTTTGTTTTGAGATGGGAATTGTTTTAGGCCGTTCCAAGAAAATAGTTATCCAGGATGTCCGACCGTTTGGCAGGGTATCCGCAAGGTCTACGGCTAGTCTTTTTCTTGGAACTACCTTAGGCCGATAGATCTTCAGTGAATTTCGGTTCACGATCGAAGCTCCGAATCGCAGCCGCTATGGTCCAAATGATAAACAATGTCAGTCCGCCGGTCAAACACTTACTCCTCCACGATGATATAGACCGGTTGGCTGCTGACCCGAATCCGGATGGCGCCATCGCTGGAGCCGCCGTCTCCATCTAGAACTTCGATGACGTTGCCATAGATATCGCGCACAGTTCCACGTGAAGCGGGCAGCTTAAGTGTTTCAGTTTTGTTCTTTGACGACCCATATCTTTCAGGGAATATGTCCAAGGCGATCGGATTGAGCCAGCTCACATAAATAGGTTGGCTACGGCGAGGATCATAGAACTGGTACGCTTCTATTTCGCCCCGGGTTAGGCGCTGCCGAAAGTGAGCCATGCCCAGGTAGTCCACAGCTACCTGATACGCAGCAAACGCCGGCTTTGGTGAGGGAGGGGAATCATTTGTAACCGATCCACTAGCAAAGGGAAAGGGTTGCCCCAGATCGTGTAACATCCAATAGATTATCGTTTGGACGTTCTGGGCCATTCCCTGTGTGAAGAGCGCAACAATATAGCGCGCCTGCAACTCAGGGGTTCCTAACTTGTTAACGGTGGCGCCGTTTTCGATTTCACTGCTATGCCAACCGGATTCAGTGATCATTATCGGCTTATCGAGCCCATATTCCTGCAGTTTGGCGCGCACAAATGCCGTCTTTTCATAGAGACCGGGTCCCTCATTGTCTGTCCACTCTTTGGCAAAAGCGGGATAGGAGTGAAAGTTCATGATGTCAAAGTGGTTGCCGCCACCGTGTTTGAGCACTTCGTCTAGGAAATCACGTACGAACGCTCCCGGGTTTTGGGGATTGTCAACAAACCAGTCATAGGCGAGCCCGCCAAGGAGGACCTTGGCGTTTGGGTTGGCGTTTTTGATTGTTGGGTAGACGAGTTCCAACATCTCGGCGTATTCATCACCGTGGTTGCCCCAACCGTTAACGCTATAGGTCCCTGCAGCATCCGGCTCATTGTACATTTCCCAATAGTTGATGATCGGAGAGTTGGGTGCATCGGCAATTCCATCACCATCATAGCGTTCGACCAGTGCACCCAGATACTCGCTCAATTCCTCAAGTCTTTGCGGACTGATCCGACCGGCACTATCTATGGCTGCCCATATTGGGTTGCCGGTATGGGTACCGATCATGGTCAGACACGCTTCCGTCGCTGCAGCGACTGCGGCATCTGCACTGGCCCAGCGGTATCTGTCTGGTGTGGTATTCTGCGGTTCCACGCTTGCCCACTCAACCGCGACTCGAAGCCAACTCGCACCGGATTGGCGCAGCGCCGTGTAATAGGGGCTGGCGCTGCCGGTGTCGCCGTACATCTGGACGCCAAAACGTGATGTAGGTTGAGAGGGACAGCGAGGGGCCAATAGCACACTCGGCAGATGAAGTTTCGGGCTACTCGTATCCGGTAGATTGTGAGCCTGTCTATTCGTGATGGCGGGCAGATAGAGGCCACGGCTTCTTGATACGGCAATGGGCGCTACGGTCGTCAGCGACCCCTTCTCAACTCTTATTGTCTGGCTGTGGATGGGTTGAGATTCGCCCTGCAGCGTGACTGTTAGCGTGTATTCGCCGGGCGGCACACCGTCGATGCGGTAATAGCCTGCGGATCCACTTACCGTCGTGAGAGGGAAGACAAGCGTGGCTGTGGATAGGAACTGGGTTGAATGAAAGAGGGCGACCGTTGCGCCTTCGATGCCTTCGCCATCGTCCTGTTGGCCGTTGCCGTTGGCATCCATATAAACGGTACCCTGCACCGCAGCGGGCGTCACCCTAATGGGGGCTACGGTCGTCAGCGGCTCAGTTCCCACTGCCAGCGTTTGGCTGTGAAAAGGTTGAGAAGCTCCTTGTAGTGTGGCCGTCAGCGTGTATTCTCCAGGCGGTACGTCGTCGAAGCGGTACCTGCCGTCGGGTCCGCTTAGAGCAAAGAGAGGGAAGACAAGGGTTGCAGTAGATACGGACTGGGTTGAATGGAAGAGGGCGATCGATGCACCTTCAATCCCTTCGCCATCGTCCTGCTGGTTGTTGTCGTTGGCGTCTATGTATATTGTACCTTGCACGGTGACAGCCGCCTGCGTTTCGCTATCGGTTGTCACCCTAATGGGGTCTACGGTCGTCACCAGCTCGCTTCCCACTGCCAGCGCTTGGCTGTGGATAGGAGCGGAATCCGCTTGCAGCGTGACCGTCAGTGTGTAGTCCCCCGGCGTTACAGCGTCAAAGCGGTAGGCGCCATCGGATCCACTTAGAGCAATGAGAGGGAAGACAAGGGTCGCAGCAGATAGGGACTGGGCTGAACCGAACAGAGCAACGGTTGCGCCTTCGAGCCCTTCGCCATCGTCCTGCTGGCCGTTGTGATTGGCATCCACGTAGACGGCGCCTTGCACGATGGCGGTCACGGTAAAGCTGCCAATAGCGGCGTTGTCACTGAAGTGCCAGCGATTACCCGATGCAGCATCCGCCTGGCCTGCGAGATGACCACCCGCCGGCAGAAAGATGGCGCAGAAGACAATGGGCAATATCAGTTTGGCCAAGCGGCGCATGCCCTTCTCCGTGTGACTACGTGTGGCTGTTTAACGCGAGAATTGGCCTGTTCAGGACACCTTACCATCAATGTATGTTCGATAATTGATGTAAACAGCATTCGGGTCAGCGGACCACGCCTCCACTTCTTTTTGGGCAGCCAGGAGTTCGTCGTTTGTCACAACACCGGCCTCGATTACCTCGATTGTAAGGGATTTAGGCAGGTTATTCAAGCCCCAGATTTGCCGAACGAAATCCAGTCGGTACTCGAAGAACTCCGACCCCGCATAGGCTACATTGGCCTGTGGAAAATACGGAACAAGGCGAATCTCGCTCAGCCCTGCATCTCGAAAAACGCCGAGAATGCGGCGACCAGACCAGCAATCGAAGTACGGACCTTCGTGATCTGAATCTATCCGCCGTGCGAATTTGCGCCAAATGAGTTCGATGGTCGGGCAATCTGGATAATGCACCGTGTCAGCGATGCTCGCCGTCATGCAAGCGACCACCCCACCAGGGCGAGTCACTCGGATCTGCTCTTGAATAGCCCGAACAGGTTCACGCAAGTGCTCAACCAGTCCATTACTGTAGCACAGATCAAACGTTCTCGGTCCAATTTGTCCTCTTTTTCATCCGCCATCTGTGGTCCACGTTACACCCCGGTGGGGGTACATGAGTCTTCACGTTAAGTTTACAGACGGACTCCACTGCTGCAAACTGCCGAAAATGGCTGGACCCGATGCAGTTGATGCGCTCAGGACAGGTAACTCATCAAAGTGCTACTCGAGAGCGCATTGCTACGGCGACGGGCTGCGAATTGTGGCGACGGAGAATCTAGCACAACGTTGCCTCTCTTGCGTTTCCCCAGAGGTACAGTAAACTAAAGGCATCAGCAACAGACACCCACCTCAAGGTATTCCCAAAGTGTTTGAAGGAGTAGAGCAGCCATTCGGCAATCTGAAGCAGGTATCTACGGCTAATGGAGGCACAATGAGCATCCCGCGTATTCTCTACATTGATATTGACTCGCTGCGGCCCGACCATCTATCCTGTTATGGTTACCCGCGGAAAACTTCTCCAAACATCGATAAGATTGCCGCCGATGGGGTGGTCTTTGACAACTGCTTTGTCTCGGATATGCCTTGTGCGCCCAGCCGGTCGAGCATGTTCACGGGCCGGTTCGGCGTTCATAACGGTGTCGTATCACACTCAGGTCCAGGGGCCGATCCGATCATTGATTCCGAACAACGGAGGCAGGGAGGCACCGAGCTCTTCCAGAACACATTGCCAGCCTGTCTGCGGCGCGGCAGGGTTTCACACGGCAACTTTCAGTTCCTTTGCTGCGCGGCACCAACTCTACGGCTGGCTTGCCGGTTTTCGGGAGATTTACGATCCGGGAGGGAGAGGGCATGACATCGCTGAGGATATCACGCCGGCGGCCTTGGATCGGCTTCGCGCGGACGGTACCTCCGAGAAGTGGTTTCTGCATGTCAACTACTGGGACGTTCATGTTCCCTATCAGGTGCCGGATTCAGACATCATGGAGTTTGACGATGAATCAGCAAAGGAATGGATGACGCAGGAGCGGTTCGATCAGTACCGAGAGATGCCCGGCCTAAGGTCGTTCAGAGATACGTTCTACACGCGCCGGCCCGCCTACATCGACACGCGCCTGCAGATGAAGGAGATCAGTACGCCGGCGGACTACCGGAAAATGATCAACTCATATGATGCGTCGGTCGCCTATGTCGATGCCCATGTCGGCATGCTCCTGAGCATGCTGGATGAACTCGGTATAGCGGACGAGACGGCGGTTCTTATCATGGCTGACCACGGCGAGGACCTCGGGGAGCGTGGGGTGATCGGTCACGGCATGGCAAGCTACCAGACCGCACACGTTCCTGCTGTGTTGAAGTGGCCTAGCGTTGCCGGCAAGGCGCGTGGAGTGAGAGACCCGACGTATCACTATCATCTAGACCTGGCGGCGACACTGCTCGAAGCAGCGGGTGTCCCAGTCCCAACAACATGGGACGCCGTTGCGGTTGGTGGGGAGGAGCGGGAGTATCTGGTGCTCAATAATTTCGCACAGGGAAACCAAAGATCGGTGCTTTTTCGATCGCCGCAAGGTGGGGATCTATACTACACGCGCGAACTACTTCGATATCTTCCACTTTCAGGCGGAAGAGAGCCTGTTCGTCCTGGTTGCCGATCCGTATACTCTGCATGATGTCGCCGAATACGAGCCCGAGACCGTCGAGCGCGCGCGTCAGCTTGTTGCTCGTTGGGACGAAGATTGCAGACAAGCGCCATTGTACCGCGACGCATACTGGCGATCCTTGGCGCCTGTAATCGAGCAGGGGTGGGAGGACTTAGAGACAGTTATCCCGAGCGACTGGAAGCCACGGGAAGGGGCAGATGGTCGGCTTCGGTTTCTAGGGCTTTCGAACGCATCTTTGACGATGCGGCCGTCGTGGATAAGTAGGATGAGTGGTGTTAGACGCAATTGACAATACGCTGCAAGAGGACAAGGGGGCCGTTTGCCTGAGTTGTGTCGATTTCGACCCTCTCGTCTTTCTTCCTCAGGGAACGCTACGTTAGCATGTCGTGCCCGCGACCGCTTTTCCGCTACGTTTGTTTTCGCTTTACTCGAAAGCGGCGTGTGATGGCTAGCGTTGGGCTGAGATGTGCGTAGATCATGGTAATCCGCGTAATCTGCGTCCCATTTCTAGAAACTGCAAACTGAGCGTGATCGGTAGAGACCGTTACACACGAGGGAAAATGGACTTATGAATTCAACTGAGCTGTGCTATACCCCCGCAACCGACCTGGCGCGTATGCTGCGCACCCGCGAGCTCTCGCCTGTGGAGATCGTAGACGCTCTGCTGGCGCGCATTGAGAACTTGAACCCGCGTATCAACGCCTATCTGACGGTGGATGTCGACGGCGCCCGCGCCGCAGCCCAGGCCGCCGAAACGGCCATCATGCGCGGCGATGACTTGGGCGTGCTCCACGGATTGCCCGTATCGATCAAGGATCTCGAACCCACCGCCGGTCTGCGTTGCACCTATGGTTCCAAGTTGTACGCGGATCATGTGGCCGATATAGACGGCGTCGTCAGCCAGCGGGTCAAGGCCGCCGGTGGGATCGTGATCGGGAAGACCAATACGCCCCATTTTGGCCACAAGGATATGTGCGACAACCTGCTGGGGCCACCTTGCCGCAACCCCTGGAAGTTGGACCGTACATCGGGCGGCTCCAGCGGCGGCGCCGCGGCGGCGGTGGCTGCCGGAATAGGTCCTCTGGCTCATGGCTCCGACGGTGCGGGGTCGATCCGGATACCGGCGGCCTTATGCGGTGTGTTCGGCTTCAAGCCCTCGTTTGGCCGTGTGCCCTACTGGCCCAATCCGGATATCTGGGCGGCGCGCTCCCACAATGGGCCGCTGGCGCGCACGGTAGCGGATGCTGCCCTCCTCCTCTATGCCATTGCTGGACCGGATGCGCGTGACCCGACAACTATCGACAGTCGCCCTGACGACTATGTCGCTGCCGTGGCACATCCGCACGCAGCGCTGTGCGGCCTGCGCGTAGCCTGGAGCGCGGATTTTGGATATGCGCCGGTCGATCCAGAAGTGCGGCGGCTCGCCGGTCAGGCAGCACAGCGTTTTGTCGATTTCGGCTGTGTCGTCGAGGAAGTCGATCCCGGCTGGGACGACCCGAGGGAGACGGCCACCATTTCCTGGCTGGTAACATTTACCGTGCGTCTGGGCGAGCAATACGATCGGCACCCGCACTTGTTTGAGCCGAGCCTGGTCAAGATGATCGAGGCCGGACGTGCGGTCTCGGGCATGGAAGAGGCGCGTATCTCCCTGGTGCGTACGGAGTTCTACGGGAGGTGCTGGCGTTTTTCCAGGACTATGACCTGCTGCTGACGCCTCAGATGCCGGTTAGCGCCTGGCCGGTTGAGCAGGAACCGAGCGAGATAGACGGAGTGCCCACACCGTCCATGTTCGACCGGCTTCCTTTTACCTTTCCGTTCAACATGACCGGACAGCCGGCAGCCAGCGTACCGTGCGGATTCACGGACGAAGGATTGCCCGTGGCGCTGCAGATCGTGGGTCGCTGGCATGCCGACACCGTGGTGCTGCAGGCGGCCGCGGCATTTGAAGATGCACAGCCATGGGCGCAGCAACGGCCCGAGATCGGTGTAGGTGCTCGACGGCGCAAATAACCAGACAGATCGTAGGTGCGATTTGTAATCGCACGGCCACTCTGTGCAGCTACAGCGCCATATATGGCGACAGCACCTACATAAACCGTACAGATACTTGCGCCCGAGTGTAGTAGTTGCCTAACCTGGACGAGCTAGCGCCTATCTGGGTTCGATATCCCTGCTGAACTGGCGAAAATCCAGTTATCTATTGAAGTTGCGACTTGCGCCAGTATCAGGGGGAATGGGCATGAGCTTATCTTGCTTGTGGGCCTCTTGTTGTTGAGACTGAAAGGCCCGATTGCCGGTTGAGCCATGGTCCACCAGCAATGGATATTGAGACGGCACCATCCGGCGCGTGTCAAATGCGTGTTAACATTCCGTTTACAATTCGTTATCAATGGGTTAACCACGGTCGCCTAAGATTAAGCCGGTCACAGGTAGAGATTCTACATGGACGGCTGACCTAAGTCTGGATTCGCCGTATGAAACCAAACTGTGATCTAGTTAGGCCGTTCCAAGAAAATAACTGTCCCGATAGTTCGCCATTTGGGCAGGATATCCACAAGGTTTTGGGATGGGTATAACCTTGGAACTACCTTAGTATGAGTTCATCATCTCCTTCGAGAACCGAAATGGATCCAAGAAATGCGAAGGTCAAGTGCACAGGTCTACTGCTAGGTTCGAACTTCTGAGAGTACGCCGAGGAGAACGGCAGCCACCGCGTCTGCCAACGGCGTCCCATCTATTGCCCAGGTATGTGGGTTGGTTATTGCTGGTTGTCATGCTGCTAGCGGCTTGTGGCCCTACTGAGAATCAGGAATCGCCGGACGCTGCAAGCCTTGCAGAGTATTCAGAACAAAGGCTCCGATACATTGGTAAACCTGGCCCTTGCCTGGGCCGAAACCTACCGTGATGTGAACCCTGATCTACTGATCGCTGTGACCGGCGGTGGTTCAGGGACGGGCATTGCAGCCCTGATCAATGACACCGTGGATATTGCCAATTCGTCGCGCCGGATTAAAGCGGACGAAATCGCCGCAGCCAATGCCAATGGCATTGAACCGGTGGAGTTCGTCGTCGCGATCGATGCGCTAGCCGTCCTCGTCCACCCCTCGAATCCGATCAGCGAGTTGACCATTGACCAGCTCTCCGACTATCTTTACTGGGCAGTTCACCAACTGGAAAGAGCTGGGCGGACATGATGCACCGATCGTCCTCCTCTCGCGCGAGACCAACTCCGGCACCCATGTCTACTTTCTTGAGGAGGTAGTACGCAAGGGCGACTCTGACTCCAAAGATATCTTCGCTCCCCAGACTCTGCTCATGCCTTCTTCCGTTGGGATCACAAGCGAATTGCGCCGCAATCCGAATGCCATTGGTTATGATGGCTTGGGCTACGTCGATCCTGCGCATGAAAAGCTCATCGCAGTCGCCGCAGACCGCAACTCACCGTACGTAATGCCATCGGTTGCCACCGGCATGGATGGCAGCTTACCCAATCGCCCGCCCGCTCTACATGTATACCGCTGGCCAACCCACCGCCGCCGTCGCTGACTATCTGAGCTGGATCCAGGGGCCTCCAGGCCAACAGATCGTGGCGGAATTGGGCTTTGTACCGCTATCTATGCAATAGGGATTGTCTATGTCTGTTAGCAATGGAGCATTCTTTCGATGTTGAAGACGGAGCAGGCTATAGCTATGCCTCTGCCGGCCCCACAACTGGCGGCACCACGCCGTCGATCGGGGGAATGGTGGATCGAGCTGCTGATTCGCGGCGCTGGCATGTCGACGATTTTCATCATTGGCCTGATCTTCCTGTTTCTGTTGCGGGAAGGTCTGCCAGCACTCTTCCGGGTTTCACCGTTCAATCTATTGAGGCACGCGCTGGTATCCCATCGAGGAGTCCTTATGGGCTGTTGCCCTTACTGGTGGGCTCGTTGCTTGTCACCTTGGGCGCGGTGGTCATTGCTGTTCCTCTGGGATTGATCTCCGCAATTTACCTCGGCGAGATCGCACCGATATGGCAACAGGAATTGCTTAAGCCACTGATTGAGGTGTTGGCCGGCATCCCATCCATTGTCCTGGGCTTTCTGGGATGGGTGGCTATTGGCCCCGCTCGTTCAACAAGCCGGCGCGCCGACCGGGCTGACTGCCTTCACGGGGTCGCTGATCCTGGCCTATATGTCGTTGCCCACGATCATCAGCATCTCTGAAGATGCGTTGTACGCTGTGCCCAAAGAGTATCGGGATGCAGCACTCGCCATTGGCGCAACCGACTGGCAGACGATCCGGCGGGTCGTCGTACCGGCCAGCGCGATCTGGGATCGTCATTGCGATTGTATTGGGTATCGGCCGCGTCATCGGAGAGACGATGGCGGTGATGATGGTGACGGGCAACGCCGCAAATATACCGGCGCTTCGCACAGGCCTGTTCTTCCAGCCGGTGCGCACAATGACGGCTACAATCGCCGCGGAAATGGGGGAGGTTGCACAGGGCAGTCTGCACTATCAGACGCTCTTTGCGATTGGCATTCTGCTCTTTCTGATCACATTTGCCGTCAACTCGCTGGCCAGCCTGCTTGATCGGCGGCCGAAACCCGCGGCAGCGCAAGCAACTGTAAGGAAGACTCATGACTCGTCAGCAGACCAACCGTCTTGCCAAGATCGCCATCACGCTCGTAACATTTCTGGTCGTCGTGCCGATTGTGCTGGTGATCGTCTATGTGATCTACCACGGCATCAGCGCCATCTCTTGGGAATTCCTCTTCACCGCACCGCGCAATGGCATGCGCGAAGGGGGCATCTGGCCAGCGCTGCTCGGCACCATCCTCCTGACCTTTGGTACGGCCATTGCTGCACTTCCGCTGGCGATTGCGACGGCCATCTATTTGGCGGAGTATGCGGGCGACACTCGGCTCACCCGTTGGGTGCGTCTGGCAATCACCAACTTGGCCGGCATTCCCTCAATCGTCTACGGGTTGTTCGGCCTGGGCGTATTTGTCCTCTTCCTGAATCTGGGCACTTCCATCATTGCCGGTGCGCTTACGTTGGGGCTAATGACCCTGCCGGTGGTGATCAGCACGGCGGAAGAAGCCCTCTTGTCCGTGCCGCAGCAGTTTCGCACGGTCAGCCTCAGTCTGGGCGCCACGCGCTGGCAGACGATCCGCCACCAAGTGCTGCCCCATGCCATGCCTGGCATCATCACGGGCATCATTCTCGGCCTCGGCCGCGCCGCCGGTGAGACAGCGCCGATCTTGTTTACCGTCGCGGCGTTTTATTTGCCGGAACTGCCACGCTCGATCTTTGACCAGACCATGGCATTACCCTACCATCTGTATGTCATCTCGACGCAAGTGCCCGGCATGCCGCTCTCTCTGCAATATGGGACGGCGCTGGTGCTCCTCCTGGTCGTACTCTCGATGACGTTGGTGTCAACCATCCTGCGTACCTCGATGCGCCGCCGGCGGCAATGGTGATCGCGCATGAGTCAGAATCCATTGCCGATCATTTCGATTCAGCATCTCTGGTTCACGTTTGCAGACAAGACCGTCGCGCTCAAGGATGTCACGCTGGACATCTCACCCAATCAGCTCTTCGTGATCTTCGGCCCCTCGCGCAGCGGCAAATCCACCTTGCTACGTGTGCTTAACCGCCTTTCCGACCTAAGTGAAGATGCGCAGCGACAAGGCTGCGTCTGCTTCAATCGCCAGGATATTTTCGCCCCCAATGTGGATGTGACGGAACTGCGCCGGCGTCTGAGCATGGTCTTTGCGACTCCGACGCCGCTGCCAGGGTCGATCTTCGATAACCTCGCCTATGGACTACGCATGGCCGGTATGCGCGACACACCGATGATCGAGGGGCGCATCAGGGACGCGCTTAAGCAGGCAGCCCTGTGGGACGAAGTCAAGGACCGCCTGCACAGTTCCGCCTTTGCCCTCTCCGGCGGTCAGAAGCAGCGGCTCTGCCTGGCACGCAGCCTGGCGATGAAGCCCGATGTGATCCTGTTGGATAACCCGACCTCGGGTCTGGACCCGTTGTCCACGGCCGTCGTGGAAGACTCGCTGATTGAGTTGAAGTCGCGCTACACGATCATCATGGTACCGCACAGTGTGCAGCAGGCGGCACGCGTGGCGGATCGCGCGGCATTCCTGATGGACGGCGAATTAATCGAGGCCGGCACGAGCCGGCAATTGTTCGTGAACCCCAAGGACAAGCGGACGAATGACTATGTCACCGGGCGCTTTGGATAGCTTGCGGAACAAGATCGAGGTGAAGGAGTTTAGCTTCTTCTATGGCGCCTTCCAAGCGCTCTACGCCTTGACCCTGCCTATTTACGAGCAGCGCATCACGGCCCTGATCGGTCCGTCTGGATGTGGCAAATCCACCTTCCTGCGTTCGCTCAACCGGATGAACGATGTGGTGGCCGGCGCACGCGCCGAAGGCACAGTGCTGCTCAACGGCCAGGACATCTACGCGCCGGAGGTGGACGTAACCGAGCTGCGCCAGCGCGTCGGCATGGTCTTTCAGCGGCCCAACCCGTTCCCTCAGAGCATCTTCGACAATGTAGCTTTTGGCCCGCGCGTGCTGGGGAAACCGAATTCGCGCGACCTGGCCGAGACCGTGGAGGGCAGTCTGAAGGATGTCACTCTGTGGGACGAAGTGAAGGACCGTCTCGATGCCTCCGCCCTCAGCCTCAATCCCGGACAGCAGCAACGGCTCTGCATCGCCCGCACCCTGGCCGTGCGACCGGAGGTGATCCTGATGGACGAGCCCTGTTCGGCGCTCGATACAGTGGCTACGCTGCATATCGAGGATCTGATGCAACAGCTGGCGGCCAACTACACGATCGTGATCGTTACCCACAATATGCAGCAGGCGGCGCGCGCCTCCGACTATACAGGATTCTTTTGGCTCGGAAAGCTGGTCGAATTCCAGCGAACTTCGGCGCTCTTTACCGCGCCCGAAGTAGCGCTGACGGAGGCATACATCAGTGGACGGCAAGGATAACGTTTGCGCCGGTAAACAACCGAATCGTTCACCCAGTGGTCGCCACTGCGCAATCGCCCCCATCGTGACCGCGCCTCATCCCCAGCGGCATGCTGCAGTGTCCTCTCACAGGTAGTTCGAAAGCTATGGCCATCCCCAAAAACAACGCGTACTCCGCCGAATTGGCGGAATTACAGGGCAATAGCATTCTGGTATGGTCGCAACCACGGGAAAACTCTACTGGAATAGCAATCGGTCACTCTATAGCAGTTAAAGATTCGCATCAAAATGATGATGGGGATTCACACCGCAAAAGCCGTTTTGAGTGGTGCATCGTTACTGACAATTGACAGGGGCAGTTGTTAGCATAGCATGTCATTCGCAAAACTGCAGTTCCCATTCTGATTTGAGTTTAGACAGCTCGCGGATTGTTCCGCTTCACTTCCTCCGTTGAATAATGGTATCTTAATTCTACAACCGCACAGCGTGCGCCGCGCGGCGCATCGGCCTGGCGCATCTGTGGTTACCACACGTAGTAGTTGCGACACGCAATAGAGCACATAGCAACGAGGGACCCATAACCAGCGTCTCGTTTCCCAAAGTAAGCATTGCCGACAAGTGGTTGGTCCTCATCGCCGTTACTCTGGGCATGTTCATGAGTCTGATGGACATGACTATTGTCAATGTGGCGATCCCGCGCATGCAGCGCATCTTTCGGGCTGACATTCAGGCCGTCCAGTGGGTGGTGACGGTCTATATGATCACCCAAGCCGCCGTGATCCCGACCGCTCCCTATCTGGTCAACAAGTTTGGCGGAAAGCGGGCCTATATTTGGACCCTGACTGCTTTTCTCCTGGGCTCGCTACTATGCGGGTTTGCCTGGAGTTTGCCGATGTTGGTGCTCTTCCGTCTGATCCAGGGGATTGGCGGCGGTATCCTGTTGCCGCTGGTGATGACCTTGCTCTATCAAGCCTTTTCCACCGAGGAGCGGGGCACGGCGGTGAGCGCGATGGGGGTGCCGCTGATGATTGCGCCCATGATGGGGCCTGTCCTGGGCGGCTACTTGGTCTCTGCTTTTGGCTGGCCGTGGGCCTTTTTCATCAATGTTCCTCTAGGTCTTGTCGCCGTCGCCATCGCGCTCGAAGGCGTTGCAGCCCACGCCCGGCGAAGCGCAGACCCGCTTTGACGGTGCGGGCTTTCTCACCGCGGCTGCCGGCAGCGCGATCGTTTTGTTCGCCGTCTCCGCTGTGACAAGTGGTGGTATCTCGGCCGGCACTCTCGCGCTCCTGGCCGGCGGGATCTTGCTCCTGTACGCCTTTGTGACCATCGAGTTATGGCGGATACGGCGTGGGCGGGAACCGCTGCTGGATCTGCGGCGCTTCCGCGATCGCACGTTTTCGTTCAGTGGTCTGGCTAACGTTTTTGTCGCCTTCGCCCGGTTTGGCACGCTGTTTCTCATGCCCATCTACCTGCAAACCGTGCACGGGCGGACCGTCTTGGAGACGGGTATGATCCTGGCCATGCAGGCCGTGGCCACCGCCATCGCTCTGCCCATCGGCGGACGACTAAGCGACCGCATTGGGCCGCGACCCGTGGTGATCACCGGCCTGATCATGTTGGCCGGCACGACGGCCCTGATGATGACACTGGCTTTGAATACGCCGATCTGGATGATCGTGGGGATATTGATCCTGTTGGGCGCGGCATTTGGGCTGACGCGCCAGATTCAGGTCTCGGCCATGTCGCGAATCGAGAAAGATGAGCGCAAAGAGATCGCCAACGCCTCGACTATCTTGTCCGTACTCCATGCCACCGCGGCGCCAATGGGCGTGGCTCTGCTTGCGAGTTTGGTGGAGGTCAGAAGCCGGCAGTACGCCATCGATCTGGCCGCTCAAGGGGTCACGGGGCCATTGCTAGAGCAACAGAGCACCGTGCTGGCCATGCACACCAGTTTTCTCGTCGCGTCATGTTTTGCGTTGGCAGCGCTGGCGGCCATGAGTTTCGTGCCCAAGCCAAGCATGGATGCCAAACGGGCAAATGGAAGAGATGTCTAGGTCATATGATCGAGTACGTGCTGTGAAAGCCGTACACAGGTCGCTGCACAACTTGTCTTCCCTATGGCGTCAAACCGCGTTACGGGCTGTCAGCAGCCGTCGCCTGTTCGCCCGACATACTGCGCGGCCGGCGAAAATAGGTCAAGAAGAACAGCGCCCCGGCAAACGTCAGAATCCCGGTAATCGTAAACATGCCGGAGTATCCCGCCCTGACAATCAAGAATCCGCCGGCGATGACCATGGCGGCGCGTCCGGTTTGCTGGGAGTGAGCCGGCTGAGCCGCCTGCAGCGGGTTCTGAAGGGGAAGACGCCGCAGAGCGGCCGCGGCTGCTGATCAGCGAGGTGATGGTGGCGCCGCTTGCCGTGGCGGAGAAGAAGGGCGAGTGGATATAGACGCAATCGACAACAACCGGTTACGCTGACGGCACGATTGCGATCGGGTTAGCTGTCGATGTAAGCCACGCCTATGAGGCCTGACAGGTTTCGTAGGCGTCAATGCGCGGCCCGGAAGCGCATTTTCTGATAGCGCTGCACCATGCCCATGGAACAAGTGCACTCGTGGCGTTCATCGCCATAATAGCCACAGGGGCAGGGGTTCATGGCGCCAACCAATATGATCGGCGAGTTCGGCCAGCTCGGTGGGCTTCAGCACGCTGCCGCCGGCCAGGCGCGTGACTGCCCGATGCCGTGAGCGAGATGCGTATTCAGCTTCTCGCCGGAGAGCGACTAGTCATCGTTCTGAATCTCGTAGATCCACACGCCGCCCAGTTGAGCGACCTTTTCTGGCAGCGTCATCCGGTCGCTCAGTAGCTCGAGACTGTTGTTCCACAGGCAGCGAGGGATTGAGCCGTGGTCCTGAAGTGTCTTGAGCGTTCGTTGTTCTGTTCTCCGTTGGGAGGCGGTTGGTCATCCCTTGAGTGCGCCAGCCATAATACCTTTAACCAGCTGCTCCTGGAAGATGATGTAGGCAATAATGAGTGGCAGGGCTGAAAGCGTCAAGACAGCCATAATCAATGGAATATTAGCGGAATACTGCCCCTGGAAATCCCATATCGCCAGCGGCAATGTACGCGTGGATGGACTAGAGGTGAGCACAAAGGCAAAGACAAACTCATTCCACAACGCTACAGCATTGAATATGGCGATGGTTGCCAGTCCTGGTCTTGATAGGGGCAAGATAACGCGAAAGAAGGAACCCATCGGGCCACAGCCATCAATGCGTGCAGCATCCTCCAGCTCATACGGAATCTGCCGCATGAATTGCGTGAGAATGAAGATCGAGATGGGCAGGCTGAAAGCAACGTACGGACCTATCAGCGCAAACAGCGTATCGTAAATGCCGATTCGTGTTGTAAGCAGATAGATCGGGATGAGCGTAACATGAATCGGAACGATGAGACCGGCGATGATGAATGCAAAAAGCACATTGCTAAACCGGAAACGGATACGCGCAAAAACATAGGCAGCCATGGCGCTGATCAACACAACCAGCATAATAGATACAGATACTACAATTGTGCTGTTTAGCAGAAATCTAAAAAAGCGGCTGGAAAGCACAGTGGTGTAATTCTCCAGAGTCGGCTGGCTTGGGAATGCCCACACCGGCAGCGACATCAACTCCATCGGCTCTTTGAAGCCGGTAAGCACCATAAAGTAAAACGGGATGAATGCTACAGGCAGCCATACAATAGCCAGTAATAGTAATGATCCCAGTGCGTAACGAATTCCTGGTTTTCATGCAGCCGAGATCTTCGTCTCGGCGTTGAAGCGGGAAGAAAGACTAACGACGATGCTATGAGTACAATCACAAAGAGCGCCGATGCGATAGCGGCACCATACCCCATCTCGAACGAGTTAAACGCCTTCTTATACATGTACGTCGCCATCAGTTCGGTGGAATTGACCGGGCCGCCCTTCGGTCATCACCCAGATCAGGTCAAAATACTTGAGCGAGCCGATGAGGGATAAGTGTCATGGCCGTGACAATGGTGCCACGCAGCAGAGGGCAAGGCAATGCGCCAGAAATAGATTCTCTCCGTAGCGCCGTCGATAAAGGATGCCTCACGCAATTCCTGCGGGATACCGGTCAGCGCCGCCAGAAAAAGCACCATGTAGAACGGGATGTACTGCCAGCAGATAACGACAATCACCGCATAAAGGCGAGCCTAGGGTCACTCAGCCAGGGTTGCGCCAGCATACCGAGACCAATGGCCTCGAGGCCGGTGTTCAGCATGCCAAAGTAGGGATCGTAAATGTATTTGAATAGAATGCCGATAGCGACGGTGGAAAGGAGGAGCGGCAGAGAAGTAGAGCGATTTTGAAAATCTGCAGTTTCCGTCCCATGAAGTCCAGCATCATTGCCAGCGCCAGCCCAATGGGCAACTGTATCAGAATCGACAGGATCACGATCACGAAGTTGTTACGTACTGCCTGCCAGAAGATGCCTGTCCTTGACCAATCGGCTCCAGTTCTCAAGCTGCAAGAATGTCATGTTAGGATCGACACCGTTCCATTTGTAGAAGCTGAGTCGAAACGAGTCGACGATCGGCCAGATGAGAAAAATGAAAAGGAAAGCAAAGGTGGGAAGCAGAAAAAGGACGGCCGTTACCGTATATTCGTTGATGCGTGGCTTACGGCGCGCCGAAGTACCTTAGTCAGCGCCTCCTCATGAGCAGTAACAGCCATGATAGACCTCGCCGGCGAATGATTAGAATGTGGGGATGCTCCAGAACACATCCCCACAATCGCACAGCGATCTGAGTTTACTCTTCGTAGAACTTAACCGCTGCGGCTTCTTGTGCGGCAGCGGCTTCTTCTGGGGTGATCTCCAGGCCAAAGAGCGCCTGCATGGTATCCTTGTGCGCCTCACCCAACTCTGGCGGCATATACTGATCGTACCAGAGCTGCACGCTCGCTGCGTTGCCGATCAGGTCAATAATCTCTTGCAGCTCGGGATCATCTGTTGTGAAACCCTTGACGGGCGGAATGCGGCCCGCTTCACCGCGTTCAGCCACCGATGTGTCGTCGATCAGGTACTGAATGAGCTGAAAGGCTTCGTCCGGGTACGGACAGGCGGATGAGATGCTGTAGAAGTTGTCACCTACGGTGCCAACGACGTTAGACGGGTCACCCTGGCCGCCTTCTATGGCGGGGAAAGGAAAGAAAGCCAAGTCACTGGCGACGAAGTCGGGATTTTCGGCTAGCATGGTGGAAAGCTCCCAGCTTGCCCATCAGCTCCATGGCGGCTTTACCGGAATAGAGGAGTTGGCGTGACTGACCGGTGTCATAGTCGAACCCGTTGAAGCCCTCGATGAAATCCACCGCGATCAACGAGGTCTTGCACCATTTGGCCGGCCTCCACGAAGACGGGTCTTCGAAGGTTCCGCCGCTGCGCGTGGCAGCACTGGCGAAGACCTCAGGGCCGCCTAAACGATCGACCAAGTACATGTAGATACATGGAGCTTGTCCACTTGGTCTTGTTGGCCAGGGAGAAGGGTGCTATACCGTTTTCCTTCAGCGTGTCCACGATGACCAGAAGTTCATCCCAGGTCGCCGGCGGCGTCAAGGCCGTATTCCTCAAAGATAGCCTTGTTATACCAGATGACGGCTATGGCGCTATTTTCGACAGGTACGCCCCATATTTTGTCTTCGAAGGTGACATTGCTCAACGAGGCCGGCACAAAGCGGTCGACGTAGTTGTCCTGATTCATGTAGTCGGTGAGGTCCAGCGACCTGACCGGCCTGAACATACTCATAGAGTGGTCCGCCGCCCCAGGTAGGAAAGATACAGGGAGGGTTACCGGCGCCCATTGCGACTTTGATCTTGGTCTTGTAGGGATCATTTTGCAGCGGTACTACTTCCACGGCGACATTGGGATTGTCGGCCATGAAACGATCTACTGACGACTGAAGCAGCTCAGGCGTGGTAACCTGGATGTGCCAGAATTCGAACTTCACCTGTTCGCCAGTAGCGGCTTCCTCGCCGGCTGCGGCGGCTCAGCCGCGCCGCCTGGCGCTGCGACGGGCGCGGCGCACGCGCTGATGGCTGCCAACACGATGGCAAGGATCATCAGCACAGAGGAGTAACGAACAACTTTGTTCATCATGCATTCTCCTTTAATCGGTAGTAAGATTTTGTGTAGCGACGACGGGAAGTCAGCGGCAGTCGTTCGACGACATCTGTGACAGGGGACCTGGAGGGATTAGTAGTTGCCTGCCACGGAAGGTGCACGGGAACGATGCTGGACTCTTTATCAAGAGTGTATCACAGAATGCGGCCGCGCGAAAGTACTCGATAGAGGAGGAAACGCTGCCAGCAAGTGACCAGATTCCGGCCTTGGTCGACATCATGAGGCGAGTTGTACTATACACGCCAAAGGGCATAGCGCATGACGGGCGAAGATGGGAATGTGCACCAAGCCGAAGGACAGGAATTGTGGCCGGTTGTCGATGCCAGGATCGAGACTTTCGAAAGACTATGTCACCAGCTAAATGGTCCGCTCCGCAGGCGACCGCTTATGCCGATATCCAAGCGGCATGGTGCAGTTTTCTCTCAAAGATCGTTGCAAAAGCATGATCATGGCCAGACCTTGCGCATAGGCTGCCGAAGTGGCGAAATTGCAGGGTAATTGGATTCTGGCCCGGCCCAAACCAGCCGAAAACTTCACGGGAACAGCCTCGAGGCAATCTATAGCAGGAATCCCCCCAATGACAGCGCGTCCTAAGTTTCTCGTTCACATCTACTGATCACCTACCAACCTTGCGGCCTAGGCCGGCGTCAGGGGGATTAGATCATGTGCTTACTGCGTAGTGGCGGCTTTGGACCGCGGCATTGTCGCGCGCCCTGGCGGCATGTGCTGGGTGTGCTTGTGGGTCTCTTGCTGTTGAGTCTGAACCATGCGGTGCAGGCAGGGTTCACTTGGCGTCTTCTTGCGGCGCCGGTTGTGCAGGGCGGGGATGGGAGTGAGCCGGCTGAGCCGCCACGCCTGCTGATCAGCGAGGTGATGGTGGCGCCGCTGGCTGTGGCGGAGGAGAAGGGGGAGTGGGTAGAGATCGCCAACGCGGGTGATCAAGCGGTCAATTTGCGCACATGGGTGCTGGCCGATAAGGAGGAGAGGCACCGGATCAGCGCGGATGTGTGGGTGGAGCCGGGCGCTTATGTGGTGCTGGCCTGCGACCCGAATCCCAGCGCTAACGGAGGCGTCAATCCCGATTATGTGTACAGTGACATCGGTCTCAACAACGACGAGGGCACTCTGTTGCTGCTGACAGCGGAAGAGATCACCGTCACTCATGTGGTATGGGGCGGCGACAGCGGCCTGATTATCACAGCCGGGGCAAGTCTGGAACGTGTGCATCTCGAGGCTGGCGAGGAGTGGGTGACTGCGCAGAGTGTCTGGCCTGGCTCGGCCGGGGATCGAGGCAGCCCCGGTGCTCCCTACACGGCGCCAACGCCGACCCCCACCCCTACGCTGTCGCCCATGCCAACGGCTACACCGGTACCCACGAGCACGCCTGTACCCACGGATACCCCTGTGCCGACGGACACACCCACCCCGCCTCCGTCTACAGCGCCCAAGCTGCGTATCAGTGAGATCATGGCGAATCCGGCTGCCGTGGCTGACGATGTGGGGGAGTGGGTTGAGCTGATCAATTTGGATGGCGCCGCCGTGAATCTGCTGGGTTGGACGCTACGCGATCTGGACAATGACGAACACGTGATTACGGCCGAGGTGTGGGTAGCGCCGGGGGACTATGTGGTGCTGGCGCGCAATGGGGACCCTGCGGCCAATGGCGGTGTGGCGGTGGGGTACACTTACACGGGGTTGGAGCTGGCAAACGAAGCTGACGAACTGCTGCTTGGTTCGCCGTGGGGAGTGGAGGCCGACCGCGTGATTTGGGGCAAGGAGGTTGGGCTTGCTATCCCAGAAGGCGCCAGCCTGGAACGTAGCGGTTTCGGGATTGAAGATGGTTGGCAACGTGCACAGAGCGTGTGGCCGGGTTCTGTCGGGGATCGGGGAGTCCCGGCACTGTCTATGTTCCTCCCACACCTACCCCAATCCCCACGGCATCATTCACTCCCACATCTACGGCGACACCTACGCCGGTACCCCCGCCCACGACGGCCATATTGCCGCCCACGCAAGCGTCCACCGTGACAGCCACGGCGCCACCTCTTGTGCCGCCGCGACTGATACTTTGCGAGTTTCTGGCCGACCCAGCGGCTGTATCCGATACGGAGGGAGAGTGGATAGAGATTTTCAATGCCGGCGCTGATCCTGTGAATCTCAAGGATTGGCTCGTGAGCGATCTGGACTCCGACCGGCACGTCATTGCGCACGACCTGCTTGTGCAGCCGGGCCAATATGTCGTGCTGGCGCGCAACGGTGACAGGACGGTGAACGGCAATGTCGCAGTGCACTATGTCTATTCGGGGATCCAACTGGCAAACGAGGCCGACGAACTTTCACTGACGGCGCCTTGGGGGGTGGAGGTGGACCGGGTGGTTTGGGGCGAAGCGGCCGGACTCAAGATTCGACCCGGTCTCAGTTATGAGCGCATCACTTTTCAAGGTGCACCGGTATGGGTACTGGCGCATGAGCCCTGGCCTGGCTCGGCAGGTGACAGCGGATCGCCTGGCGCTCCTTACATAGCGCCGGCACCCACACAATCACCGACGCCAACTCTCACTCCGCTACCCGTCGCCACCACGCCGGCGCCGCCAAGCAGTTGGCAACCGGTATCCGCCCCAGGCCCACTGGTGATTGATGAGGTCTACGCCTGGAGTGCCGATGGGGAATATGTGGTGTTGCGCAACTGGGTAGCACCGCATTGGAACTGACCGGCTGGTCCGTGGGAGACGCCGAAAGTGTGGGTGATGGCGAGGGCGTACATGCGCTGCCAGACTCCTACATGCTGGAGGCGGGTGGGCTGTTTGTTATTGCACGGAACGGCGCGGCCTTCCGCCAGGTTGGGGTCGTGCGCCCCATGCCGAGATAGAAGAGACGGATCCGGCTATTCCGACGTTGAGCCGTCGTACGCAATTGGCCGGCGGCAGCCTGGCGTTGAATGATAACGGCGACGAGTTGTTTCTTCTGAATCCGAATGCTGAATTGGCCGATGTGGCGGCCTATGGCGATGCCGACTATGCGGCCGTTTCACGCCAGCGGCGAGCTACGTCCTGCCCGTGAGCAGAGCCTGCAACGGGTGCCCGGCGCGCGTTTTCCCACTACCCAAGATCTGCGCTATCGTTTTCTGATGGCGCCCCCTGCACCGTTTGAGGCGGTCACTTTGCCCAAGGCGGCAGCACGTACGCCGCCAACTCTTGATCAGGGGCGGCTCGCCGTGTGGGGATCGTTGGGCGCAACCAGCACGTTCTCGCCGGAGGGCACGGCGCCGCCCCATTACTTGTTGGCTGCCGCCGGGGCCGCTGGGCTGGATTTTCTGGCCATCGCCGATCCAGGAATGGTGCACGATGCGCAGTTTGTTTCCGGCGAGTCGCCTACCATACGAGGTGCCTGCCTGGCGCTGGCACAATGCCGATGGCGCACAGGCCGTGATCTACACGGGGGAGGCCGGCGCGCCGAATACGTGGGCGGATGTGAGGGAATTCCTCATTGCGCATGGGGCTGTGGCCCAGGCCCAGGTCGCCGATCCGCCCGCCATTAGGGAACTGGCGGCGATTGCCGCCGACCAGATCTACGCACCGGGAGGGCTTGGCCCACTGCAGGACGCCTGGCTGCGCGCCCGGCAGACGTTTCTGCCCGCCGGCAATGCCAATCCGGCGCTACCGGGCATTGTCGACCCGGCGCCGCGCTATAGTGGACTTGCCGTAGATTCCGCCGACCTACGGGGCGTAATGGAAGCAGTGGCGGCGCATCGCGGCTGGCTGACGACGGCGCCGGGTCTGTGGCTTACCTTGCGCAGCGGCGGGCAGGATGGCGTATGGATGGGCAGCGATTATCCAGGCGGCCGATCAGGTTGAACTGGAGATCGATTACGGCGATAGCAGCGGCGCGCCTGCCGGACTAGCTCTGTGGCAGAACGATACGTTGCTGCGCCAGCTGGATGTGCCTCCGGCTGACGGCCATTGGCGACTTACTGTGCCGGCGATTGGGGACAGTTTTCTCTATGTTGTAGCCACCCAGGAGGATGGGGATTTTGCGGTGACGGCGCCCCTCTATGTGGAGAGTGGGGATGAGGGTGAGGTGTTGCTCAACGAAGTGTTGGTATCGCCCGGCCACGATCATAACGGCGATGGCACCGTCAATAGTGACGACGAGTATGTTGAACTCTACAATTCGGGCAAGGCGCCACTGTCGTTGGCGGGCATGCAGTTGGGTGACGAGCGCAGCGAATCTTCTTCCGGTGCGCGCTTTAGCTTTGGACCGGGCCGTACCATCGACGGACGGGGCTATCTGGTGCTGTGGCGTGGGGAAAGCCGTCTGAATCTGAACAACGATGGCGATCGGGTCTACCTGTTTGATGGCGATGGCGCCGAGATTGATACTATCGGCTGGGACTCCTATCCTGGGCAAGACCGGTCGATCAGCCGTGTGCCGGATGGGCAAGGATGGGTGTTTGATACGGACCCTACGCCAGGGCGCGCCAACGAGCGCGGGCACAGTGCATCGCCGCCGCTGGCGCCGCCCGGTCAGGATGAAAAGGAGGAGGAGCCGGAGATAGGACCGTCACATGGGCAGGCAACGGGTCCACCGGGCTCGCTGGCTATGGCCAAGTTGCGGGGGCTGGAGGCGCAGGTGGAATTTCGCGCGCAGGTTGTGGTGCCGCCGGGTCTGTTCAACAGCGCAGTCTATGTGGCTGAGCCGGCGCCGCCGGCAGGTGGCGCGAGCCAGCCTGTTTGCGGGCTTGGCATCCAGGTCTATCTGAGGAGTGGCGAGTTTTTTCCTATGCAAGAGGGGGATTGGGTATTGGTGCGCGGGGAGTTGCAGTCGTTTCGCGGTGAACTGGAGGTGTCGGTGGACCACCCTGACGAGATCTGGCGTTATGCGCCGGGCGAGCCGCTGCAGCCACTGGAGATCGAGGCGGCTGAGGTGGGCGAGTCGCTGGAGGGGCGGCTGGTGACTTTTAGCGGGGTGGTCAGCGGCTGGCAGGGGGACAGCATCTACTTGAGCGATCCGAAGAGCGGATACAGAGCCGGTGCGTGTGACCGTGCGCAGCAGTTTGGAGTGGCGGCGCCCCTATGTGCTGAAGGGTGAGGTGTGGCGGGTGAAGGGTATGGTGAGCCAGTTTGCGCGCGAGCATCCGTGGAATGGTGGGTATCGGGTGCTGGTGTGCCATCGGGAGGATCTGGTGAAGGTGGGCGGGCCGTAGGCGGACGGCTAGCCGACTAGGTGTATTTCCACCATTGGGATGTGTTTTGTTGTGGCGAACCCGCACGGGCATGAATGGCCCGTGCTACAAAACGGCGCCGGATTCATCCGGCTGAAGCAGTGGCGAATTCGGGGCGACTGAACTTCATTCCTTGGCTTGGGCGCGCTCCGATGAGGCTAGGAATGAGGTGACGGGCGGTCGATCTTTGACCACCGTCGTGGTAGAATGCCTCATGATAGACGGCAGGTCGATTATGAACGTCACGTACAACGATAGGAACAAGGGGGACGAATTGCCCGAGGGAATTCAGTTTGACTAGTCGGAAGCCAAGCCCAACCGATTGGCGGAGCGATTGAAGGAACGGCAGATTCTGATTGCCTTGGATCCCGATGTAGCTGCGGTCTTTGGGAATGGCGAAGCGGTTAATCGCGTCCTGCGTGCCTTGATCGAAACCATGCCACCCATTTCATCAGAAACCAACTAACCCTCCCCGGCCTGAGAAGAGGGGGCACCCACCACACTGAGTGACCAGGCCGCATCCTCACTTCCCCACATTTCAGCCCGGTGAGGGCGGACGGTTGGGCTTCACTTGTTCTAACGCAAAATATCTGCAGGCAGAAGAGCAAAACCGAGATATGCTCGGAAAGAGATCGCCGAGGATCAACTGGCTGTGGGCTGGCCCTCCGGTGTCAATGACCACTCCTAGGCTACTCATGGGGTTGAGATCGATTCACCTATGAAGACGGGTCTCGGTCGAAAGCATCACAGTCAAAACTGTTGCAGATTATACCTCAGTAGAATCCAGGAATAAACTGATCAATCAAGGGT
The DNA here is from genome assembly GCA_963715415.1 of uncultured Chloroflexia bacterium. GTDB lineage: Bacteria > Chloroflexota > Anaerolineae > Caldilineales > Caldilineaceae > JAWKOK01. Next base: position 115,481 of record CAVQSG010000010.1, read on the forward strand.
CGAAGATGTGTTTGACAGTCATCTGTGGTGGTCGTACAATTGACGTACGTACGATTCTTGAGACATGTACGTATTGAGGATTCAACATGAAAACCATTTCTGTCACTGAGTTGCGTAACAACATCTACAATTTGCTAGAAGAGGTACTTACGACCGGTGTTCCACTCGAAGTCAAAAAGGGGAAGCGTAAGCTGCGCATTGCGCCTGTTGAGCCGGTCGATAAGTTCGCCGATATGGAGTTCCAACCCGATGTCATCAACGGGGACCCCGAAGAGCTCGTCCACATCGAGTGGGAGTACGATATTGATTTACCTTGACACGCATATTGTCGTTTGGTTTTATGCTAATGAGAGACAGCGCTTTTCGCAGTCAATTCGGACGTTGATGAACCAGCATGATTGGTATATATCGCCAATTGCCCGGTTGGAGCTGCAGTTTTTGCATGAAATCGGTCGTATCAATCCCACTGCCGACACAATCATCTCCAGCATATCTCAACGCGTCGGATTAACCGTCTGTACAAAACCTTTCAACAACGTGATCTCTATTGCACAACAGCTTACGTGGACACGCGATCCGTTTGATCGCATTCTGGTGGCACAGGCCAGTTTGAACGACGATATCTTGATCACCGGTGATCGAGGAATTCACTCCCACTATCCTCATGCAAAGTGGTAAATTCTCATCCTGGAATGATGAAGTTTCAGAAAATAGATCGGCAATAATGTGATCCGTAGGTGCGCTTTCCATAGCGCACGACTGTCTGGAATTCGACGCCTGGGCGGTATGGAAACCGCCCCTACGATTACCCGGATATATTCTTAACTCTCATTATTCCAGGACTCTTGAGCGACACATAAATTGCTGATTTAGCAACCAACTCCTGTAATTGTCCACACTGCAGAACAACTCTGGCCTAGTTTGGCCGTAGCAGCGGCAATCTCATCGATCTTCAATGAGTCTGCAATATGTGTTCATTCATGGCGGCGCACTCGGCATCGTTCGAGCCTCGATTATCGGTACGAACGGGAAAGTCGTGTGTGTGCGTACCCGATCTACGTGTACTGCCATGATAGAATGTTTCAAGACAGACAGAAGACTTTACAAACGCCATGGACAACGATAAGGCAAACGGGGACGAACTGCCCAAGGAAATCCAGTTTGGTTATTCGATGCAGAATTGATACGACGAGTGATTCGGGACAGCTCTCTCTCAATTGAACTTCAAGCACATTTCATAGAATTCCGCGATTGAATTTGATGCGTTACCATCCTCCTCCCCTATGCGGGCAAGGACCTCTTCCCAACTCAATACCCCGATATCGACGCGATCGATTGTTGGGACGAACCATGCGGAGTGCCACTCGTCTCGATTGCCATCATATTCCGATACTCTCCGTTTGACCTTCTCCTTAATGGACTGTCGATCCATGTTCTTGTCGAACGCGCCTGATCTTATCTTGGCCTCTGGGGCAAGGAGATGGAAGCCAAGCCTGGTCATGCTTTCTGGAGGGCGATTCGCTTGCCGCAGCACTTCGGCGATGCAGGCCACATTCCTGGCTGCTTGATCATAGTAGGGAGCATTCTTGATGCCTGATGAAAGCGAACTGCTGATTTTTGCCTCGAGGACCACAAGCTGGGTGGCATCCGGAGCAAGGGTGAGATCGGTCTTGCCTTTCTGTCCAATGACGAAATGCCCAACGACACCATCGGCATGGGTTCGAGCTTCTGCAAGCGGATCGCCTTGATATCGTGCGCGAAATGGTGTCGGAAGAAGCGCTTCGGAAAACCAGCCAGCCTTATTTGAAAAGCTCAACCCAAAGCCATCAGATGCTCTGTTGCGAGAAAACCAGTTCAGGATAATGCGAAGAAGCCAGCCCTCATTGTAGATCTCGGTCGGTGGGAAGAATGGTTTTTGTGGGTCAAAGGAACGCAGGAGATGGCTAATCTGTTGCATGATTTGTGCCTTGGCTCATTCAAGATGGGCACGCTGTGGCCCAGAGCGCCGCTATGCAAGTGCCTTTGTGACTTTTTGTCAGGAGTGGTGGTGCGACTGTCAACTCTGCCGCAAGCTAGTGACGGGACTTTGGTCGATCGTGAATCGCATTCCTTACACAGTATGGTTTGATTGCTGTTTCTGCCCTCTATTGTAGCGTAGCTTTGGGGAGAGGGAGAGATAATCGTGTGCTAGATGGCCAATTTGCATATTGGATCCAATATGCCAGCCTGACCGATTCGCACACAGCCGTATTCACCGCGTAGCCCAATTATGGCGTCAAGAGGCGAAGGGTTGTGAAACACGCGAGATGATGGCACTACTATGGCGCGATCATCCACGCGTCAAGCCATAGCCCACCTAATTGTGATATCCAATACGGAGGCCCAACAATGAGTGAATTTGAGATGAAGCTCTTGCCGTCAGAACGTGATGCGGTTGCGCCGGACGGTTCCGACGTGCGCGTGTTGTTAGGACTAAAATGCGGAGGGATGGCCCATTTCGAGCTGGGGCCAGGAGAAACGTCAACGGCAGTGACCCATCGAACGGTCGAGGAAATCTGGTTTTTTATTTCAGGTAGGGGACAGATGTGGCGAAAGCAGAACGGACAGGCCGAGGTGGTAGACGTCTTCCCGGGTGTATGCTTGACCATACCCTTGGGAACACACTTCCAGTTCCGCGCATTTGGGTACGAGCCGCTTTCTGCCGTTGGCGTAACCATGCCGCCATGGCCCGGCGAAGAAGAAGCGATCATCGTGACAGGAAAATGGCAATCGACCGTCCCTTAAGAGCGAGGGTCGCACTGCGCAAACGACGAGCCTTCTTCGTTTATTCACCTGTGTGTAGAGAGCGCCCCTGTCGTGCAGAAGGAGTGATTGGCGCCGTTGGGTGAGAGTGGCGCACTCGTCAACCCTGTTATCGGGAGTCTGCCGGGCGCGGCCTGAAGCAGGCGCCAGCCTCATTTTGAAGATTGACGAATTGACGCTGGTATAGCGTAGGTGCGTGCTTGTAGCCGCACAGTCTGGTTGGGCCTAGATTGCGCAGCTAAAAGCAGCGCCTACGATACCAGTACTATTTTGGAAACCTTCAACATGAGGCGCCATGCTGTAGCCCGGAGATAAGGTCTCGGGGCCGGCACATGCCGGTCTAGGCGTCTTACCTTGTTCTTGCCCCCTGCTTGAGATATCCCCTGGAGCGAGCCTGTTGACAAATACCACCATTGACCATATGATGAGTCAACAGCCTGGCAGGGGGTGCTGCCGTCTTTGACGAAGCGGACTTCTCCTTTCAGTTCTTCCCACAATATGCCATCCCTGACCATCTGTTTGCTGGAAGATTTCCAGGTTCTCTATAATGACGCACCCGTCACCGGCCTCACACGTGAACGTCTGCAGCACCTCGTGGCCTACCTGGCGCTGAACCGGCGCGCGCCCAGTCCCGCCAGCATCTGGCCTTTGTTCTATGGCCTGATAGTCGCGAGGAACAGGCGCGCACCAACCTGCGTAATCTCCTCTATTACCTGCGCCAACAGCTCCCGCAAAGCGAGCGGTTCCTCGAGATCACAACGCAAACGGTGAGTTGGTGCGACGGTGCAGCCATCACCATCGACACGGAGGAGTTTGAGGCCGCGGTGCAACGCGCTGGCCTGCACGGAGGATGAGGCCGCTCTGCGAAGGGCGCTGGCTCAGGCCGTGGACCTTTACGCCGGCGATCTGTTGCCCAAACTCTACGCCGACTGGCTCGATAGTGAGCGCGAGCGATTGCAAGGCCTGCACCTGCAGTGTCTTGAGCGGTTGGTACACCTTCTGGAAGACGAAGGCGAGGTTGCAGACGCGCTGGTCTATGCCCAGCGCCTGCTGCGCGCCGATCCGCTGCGCGAGGAGAGCTACCGGCTGTTGATGGAACTGCACGCGCGCGGCGGCGATCGAGCGGCTGCGGTGCATGTCTACCACACCTGCGCGCGCGTGCTACTGCGTGAGCTGGATGTGGATCCCAGCCCGTCCACCCACAAGGTCTACGAGACGATTCTGAATCGAGCCGAGTCCGCAGAAGTGGATTCGGCAGTCGAGGAACGCAGCATGCAGGCGCGGCTCGTTGGCCGCCAGGAGGAATGGCGCCAACTGACGACGGCGTGGCAGTCAGCCACCACGGGGCGCGCCCGGCTTCTGCTCATCACCGGTGAGGCCGGCATCGGAAAAACACGGCTGGCCGAAGAACTGCTCGACCTGTCCGGCGTCAGGGCGGCGCGGTGGCGCGCACGCAGTCCTACCCCTCGGCCGCCTCGCTGGCCTATGCGCCGGTGATTGACTGGATGCGCTCCCAGGCGTTGCGCCCTTCTCTACCGCGATTGGATGAGGTCTGGCTAGTCGAACTGTCCCGGCTCATGCCCGAACTTCGCTCCGCTTACGCCGCCTTGCCCCCGCCCGCACCGTTGACTGCGGTGTGGCAGCGCCAAAACCTGATGGACGCACTGTGCCAGGCAATCCAGGCCCGCAGCCGACCGCTTCTTCTGTTGCTGGATGATTTGCAGTGGGTCGACCAGGACACGCTGGACTGGCTGGCCCATTTTCTGACACGCTACAGCCGAGTGCCCGTCCTGGTTCTGGCGACGTTGCGCAGCGAGGAACTGGAGCCTGAGCATTCGCTGCATGTCTGGCGGTCCTCCCTCCAGGCGCACCGGCTCCTCTCCGAAGTTCCCCTGCAACCGTTGGATTGGGCCGAGACGGCCGCCTTAGGTGCAGCCGTGGCCGGACGACCGCTGGCGCCTGCTTTGGCCCACGACCTCTATGTAGAGACCGAGGGCAATCCACTCTTTATTGTCGAAACGGTGCACGCCCATCGATTCGATTCGGACAACCTGACCGCATGGGTTGCCGAGAACGACGCCGATACGGCCAGGCTGCCCAAAGCCATTCTCGGCGCCATCCGCACACGCCTGACCAATCTTTCCCCGCAGGCGCGCCAAGTGCTGGCTATCGCCGCAGTGGCCGGCATTCAGTTTGCGGGCGATGTACTGGCTCTGGCGGGCCAGCTCGACGAGGAGATTTTCGTCCGCGCCTTGGATGAACTGTGGCGGCGGCGCATCATCCGCGAGCTGGAGGTCGAACACCTATGGTTTCACCCACGGCAAACTGCGCAGTGTTGCCTATGCCGAACTTTCTCCGGCGCGGCGGCAGGTGCTGCACCGGCACATGGCGGACGCCCTGTGTGCCGTTCACGCATCCAACAGGGAAGCCGTCAGCGATCAGCTTGCCCATCACTATGAGCACGCCGGGATGACAGCAGATGCAATTCAGCAATATGAGATTGCCGGACACATGGCGCAGCGCCTCGCTGCCAACAGAGAGGCCGTCCGCAGCTACCGGCAGGCGCTGCGCCTCTGGCAGTCATCGGGACAATCGGCGGCGCTGCCGGATTTGGCTGTCCGGCTCTATACCGAGATCGGTGAACTGCTGCAGCCGGGTGGAGATGCCGGCGGAGCACGTGCGGCTTTCCGGCAGGCACTCTCCTGGACGCCTGCGGCGGAGCCGATCCAGCGCGCCGACCTCTTACGCCGGATCGGCAAAACCTGGGATGCAGAGCGCCAATACGACCAGGCGTTGCAGTTCTATGCTGATGCAGAAGCTGCACTAGGTTCAAAATGTGACGCAAGCGGATCTGCCTGGTGGCAGGCATGGCTCCAGATCCAGTTGGAGCGCGCCTGGGTCTGCTACTGGCTCGACCGCTATGAGGAGGCGGAAGAGTTGACCGGACAAGTGGGGCCCATCATTGAGCAAACTGGGACCCCGGAGCAGCAGATCAGCTTCTACCTCTCCCTAGCAGGGATCCAGGCGCATCGCGCCCGCTATCGCATTTCTGATGCGTGCCTGGCGCTGCTCCGCCGTGGTCTGGCCATCAGTTTGCAGTTGGGCGATCCCGGTCATATCGCCTGGGCGCGATTTGTCACTGGATTCAGCCTCCTGTGGCATGGCGATCTCGAGGAGGCCCGAGAACAGATGGAAGGCGCCCTGGAGGTGGCCCGGCAGCGCGGCGACGCCGTTCACCAGTCACGCTGCCTGACCTATTTGACCATCCTCTACCGGCGCTGCGGAGATGTGGTACGGACGAGAGACTATGCGGCGCAGAGTCTGGAAGCGGCCGACAGAGCGAACATGGCTGAATATCAAGCGTCCGCCCGCGCAAACCAGTCATGGCTGGCCGTGGCATGATGGAGACTTACGATTGGCCCTTGCCGAAGGGGAACAAGCACTGGCCATCTGGCAGCAGATTCCGGAACTGCATGCCAGCTATGTGTTTCGCTGGACGGCACTGCTGCCGCTGATGGCAGCGCTGCATGCCACGCACCAGCCGGACGCAGCAGTGCAACAAGCCCGGGAACTGCTGAAGCCGGGCCAGATGCGTCTGCCGGATGAACTAGAGGGCGCGGTGCGGGACACAATAGCGGCCTGGGATCATCGTGAAGCGGAACGGGCAACTGCTGCCATGGAACAGGCCTTGACCTTGGCGCAGGAACTGGGATTTCTGTAGCTCGACCGTCACGCCGGCTGCGCAACGGTCGAGCTGCGGGTCGATTCTTCTACGCCGGCGTAGCCAGCGCGCCGATCTGCTGCAGTAGACTCAACTGATCTGCCACCATCCAGTGTTGTGCGATCTTGCCATTCTCGAGACGATAGAACAACATCAGCGAGATACTGACCGATTTGCCCGTGGCTGGAATGCCCATGAGCTCGCCCTTGTGCGTACCGCGCATCGTCGCGTTGACGGCTACCTTGTCGCCTTCAGCCACCATATCGTTGAATTCCAGTTCATAGCCGGGAAACGCCTCCTCGAACAGGGCGATGTGGTGTTTGAGCTCCTCGTCGCTTACATACTGGTCGACCACCTCGGGCGATTTGTCCTTACCCAGGGCAGCGGCATAGCGCTTCATGAGCTCTTTGTTCTCTGTTGCTGACATGATTCTTCTCCTTGCATTCTACTTGACTGGCCTCAGACTCTGTTTCAACACCTGCTGCGTGTTTCAGAGGGGTCGAAACCTACGCCACCAGCATAGCCGGTCGGGCGTGAGCAAAGCGTTTCATCGGCGGCCATGTTACCGTTTCATTCACCCAATCGAGCGTTTCGGGCCGAGGGATGCTGTACATGGGAATTTACCGGTCGCTGTCGATTGTGTCTTACCGCCGGTAGATTTCCGCTTCGCCATCACTCACCTGTGACCTCGCTGGGGACGGCTGCAAACGCTGGGTGGGCGTTTGCTTTTTCTGCCCTCTATTGAAGCGTAGCTCTGGGGACTGAGGAGAAGACCAGATCGGCCGTGCGGGGGCACTCGCGCGTTACAGAAGCAGCGTTTCACCGCTCTGGGGAAGGCCGGCGCACTGGGCAACGGCAACGTGGGTGACCCACCAGAAGACAATTCTAACTGAGACTGACTGCTATTCTCTCGCTTGCATCAGCTTCACTTGCCACACGAATGCCGCCAAATAGTTCTTCAAATGCAGCGATGATATCATTTCTGAATCTTTGGACATCATCGTGATTGTTCGATACTCTCTTGATCGATATTCCCTTCTCTACCCAACTCTTCTCCTGGGCTGGCTCTAACATCACCGCCATCAGCAGCAAATCGATCAAATTCAGCAGCCGGTACAGTGTCTTTCCGTTTCTCGATTTCTCTCTGATCGTTTTTCATAACTGGCCTCGATAATGATCCATTTCACTTGTTCAGGTTCAACTCCGGCTTCTTCCAATCTCACAAAGAGGTCAGAGATTGTATGGCTAAACGGGTTGACACCTCTTGGCTCCGTATTCGTACCAAAACCAGCTTCTACAACGATAGGTTTTCCTTCTGCAGATCTCTCAAGAATTTGACGCCCTAGTTCAAGTCTTGCTCTGTCGAACCAGTTGTAGGATCCCTGCTCTGTGTTATCAAAGAGCTCATCATGGAGATCGAAAAGGACCATGTTCAGATCGACAGTTCTCAAATCCTCTCCTGGTCCCAGATAGATAGTGGCAAGTTCGCCTTCTAGCCGCTGTCTCCCCTCTTCATCAGTACTACGTGTAACGCTGCTTTCTTCCAGTTCGAGAATATGGTTGACCGCTTGACCAGCAATGAGTTCTCTATCCGTGATAAACACCACTTCGCCCTCGCCACCCAGAGTAGCTCACCAATGTGCTAGCGGCCGTACTTTTGCCTGACGCCCACTGTCCCAAAACACCGACAATGATATCCCCTTTGCGCTCTACCATGATCCCTCCCTCTGTAGGTTTTGGTGTAAGGTGGTGCCATTTGCTAGCGCCATGCTTCGTTAGCTGTCCCACAACTGCCGGCCCAGTACGGAATCTGTTGTTGCTACTGTGCAGTCAACCGTTTCAGTTCGGTTTCGTCATCTTTGATGGCTTGGCCGGACACGTCATTGCCTACCTGCTTTATCTCGCCGTTGAAGCGGGACGGGGTCTGGTGCACCTCCGGATTGACAACGTCCAAGGCGACATGGCCGCAAGGCGATAGTACTCGGTAGCCTATTGTCCGTCCCTGGCGCAATCGTATGACCTTGGCTGCGAGTATAGCACACAGGTGGCTACAAAAAGGCTACAAATGAACGGCCCACTGCTTAAAACAATGGGCGCGGAGCAAATTTCTGGAGATGCTAGCAGTTTTCGCAATTAACTTCGCACCAAGCGCGCTGTCAGTGCAAAGGGGGGGCGTTTTGTGCATTACGACGAGTATGTTGAACGCTACAATCCGGGCAGGGTGCCGGTGTCGCTGATGGGCAGGCAGTTGGATGATGAGCACAGTGAATCCTCATCCGGCGCGCTTTTTTTATTTGGTCCAGGCCGCGAACTATCGATGGGAGCGGCTATACGGTGCTCTGGCGAGCTGAGAGTCGTCTGAATCTGAACAACGATGGCGGCCGGGTCCATCAGTTTGATGCCGATGGCGCCGAGATTGATAGTATCGGCTGGGACTCTTACCCTGGGCAAGATCGGTCGATCAGCCGCGTGCCGGATGGGGAAGGATCGGTGGAGGGTGATTGGGTACTGGCGCGTGGGTTTTATCTGCGTCTGTTATACCCTATATCCACCCCGGCGTTTGAATGGTATCGGCAATGGGCAGGGCGCGGGCCAGTTCTTCCTCAGTCAGCGAGGGGAAGATCAGAAGCGGCTGCGCTTTCCTCGATCTGGCGGCGGTTCTTGGCCCCGGCGAGCACGCTCGACACCCCTGGATGGTCCAGCACAAAGCGCAGGGAAGCTTGTACCATGCTGCGCTGGGGTGTGGCCAAGAAGGAGAGTTGGGGCAACTTGCTCAGACCGTCAACGGTCTCCGGGCGGTTGAAGCGTTCATAGCGCAGATCATCGCTGGGCATGGTGGCGGCCCCATCACCGGAATACTTGCCGCTGAGCATGCCTTTGGCCAAGGGCACGCGAATCAACGTGCCGATCTCTTCGGCTTTGGCCCAGTTCAACAGCGCATCGGCACTGCGTTCCAGCAGATTGTAGCCGATCTGCAGGACATGGATCGGACCCAATGCACGCAGCTTGTCAATGGCCTCTCGATTGTTGGTGGAAATACCGTACCAGCGAATCTTTCCGGCCGTCTTGAGCTGCGCCAGGGTTTCCATGACAACGGGCATCGCCCATTCGTGGGGAATGGCATGGAGTTGATAGACGTCAATCGCCTCAATCTGCATGCGTTTCAGGCTTCCTTCGCAGGCGTCGATGATACGCCGGCGCACGGCTGCTTCGTCGGGCGAATTGGCATCGATGCCGCGATTGGGCTGTACTTTGGTGGCGATCACCCAACGATCTCGCCGGCCCTTGAGGGCTTTGCCGGTCAAGATTTCACTGTGGCCGTCACCGTAGCCTTCCGCCGTGTCGATCAGGTTGATTCCCAGATCTTCACAGCGGTGAATCAAGGCGATCGATTCGAGATCATCGGTGCCTGTCCAGCCAAAGTCGGAGCCGTCGGCTCGCTGCCACATGCCGGAGATGGGGAAGGCGCCCAACCCGATCTCTGAAACCTGCAGTCCGGTCATGCCTAATGTGCGGGTGTTCATGGTGTCTCCATTTCTATATACTGAAAGGTTGAAGAAAAAAGGCACAAGCGATCTGATATCATCAACCTCCCAAGAAGAAGAGTAGTAGTTGGGAGGAAATGATGCAAAAACTTGCTTGATCCCTATTTTTGGGGGAAATAGGATATCGGCCAAATCCTAGTACTGTTAGTTGGGCGTACATACCACGCCGGGAGCCCTCAAAGCGCGGTAGCGGTGCGGTCATTTCCGCCGGGATGTACTTAGCGTAGATGTGCGCGCGCATCTCGCTTGTGCCCTCAGTATGTGAAATTCTTCACCATGTTGACATAATAAATGAATCGATGTAAAGTACTTCTATTCATCTGCATTCGGCAGAGACAGACTGACACCGAACAATCAGGCAACCGCAAGAAGGAGGAACGTTATGAACAGAATGAGTTTAGTGATAGGTCTCGTTTTAAGTTGTGTGATCTTCTTTGGCAGTGGCAAGGCATATGCACAGGAAATGCCCTCCGGTGGGTCTGACGCCGCACTGCTAGTCACGGGTCTGGCGAGCGGCTCGGGCAGCACGGTCGGCCCCGATGGGGCACTGTATGTCACCGAAGGCGCAGCCGGCCGGATCTCGCGCGTCGATGCGCAGACCGGGAATGTCACAACGTTCGCTATCGGTCTGCCGAAGTCGATCATCGGCATCGGTGGGGCGATGGACGTGGCGTTCATCGGCGACACTGCGTACGCACTGGTCACCCTCGTCGGCGAAGACGTCGGCGGCAGCGATATTGTCGGCATCTACCAAGTAGACGGTCCAGACAGTTTCACCGTCGTGGCGGACATTGGCGAGTTCTCCTCGCAGAATGTGCCGACCAACACTCCTATCGAAGTTCCGACGGGAGTCCAGTACGCGCTGGAACCCTACGGTGACGGGTTCCTGGTCACCGATGGGCATCACAACCGCGTGCTGCAGGTTACACTGGATGGCGAGATCACCGAGTTGATCGCATGGGACAACATCGTCCCAACCGGGCTGGCGCTGTCGGGAAACACAGTATACATGGCTGAGGCCGGTCCTGTCCCCCACCTGCCTGAGCACGGCAAGGTGGTGTCTTTTGAGGTCGGTGCGGATAGTGCGTCGGATGTAGCTTCTGGCGCCAGACTCATCGTCGACGTCGATTTCGGACCTGATCACCGTCTCTACGCGCTCTCACAGGGAGACTGGGCCGGCGATGAAGCTGGTATGCCGGCACAGCCCAACACCGGCGCGCTCCTAGAGGTCAACGAGGATGGCACCTTCACTGTCATCGCGGAGGGCCTGAACCAGCCGACGTCGCTTGAGTTCATCGGAAACACGGCCTACGTGGTCAGCTTCGGCGGGGAGGTCTGGACGGTTGACGTCCAGGGCGCGTGCACACTCAGCTCGATCAAAGGCACCTATGTATTCCAGGGACAGGGAGTCGTGGCTGCGGACGGCGCCGTGCTTCCGTTTGCTGAAGCCGGCATGCTCACCTTGGACGGCGCAGGGAGTGGTTCCGGCTTCGCTTCCATCAGCGTCAACGGCGAACGTGTTGTCAGCATGGAAGCCTTCACGGGCACCTATGTGGTTGCGTCAGGTTGTGTTTACACCTTTACGACCGACGACGAAGATGTTGTGGTGGTGGATCTGTACATGGCTCCTTCTGGCGGAGTGATGACCTACTCGTCACCCGGGGTCAGCGGCGTCCTGTATCGATAGTCGCGCGGCACTCGTAGGCCAGAGGTAAATCATCCGGGGAACCGTAAGCTCCCCGGATGAAATCAGGAAGTAAGAATGTGGACCCTTGGAGGGGGCTGTAAGGAGTATCCTCACAGCCCCTTTCGATGGCACAGGGTCTGAGCCAAAGATTCGTCTTACGACGGACATATCCCTATTTTCAGCAAAGCGCAAAAGATCTACGGAAGACCACCATGTACATGATCACTACACGATTTTCATGAATTCACGCACCTGATTTTGGGTGAATTTGTGGCTTGAAATGCTCAACCGCGCAAGTCCTCTCTATAAAGAACTCGAGCGATGATCAGGCGAATGGTTGTCCAAAGCTGCTCCTGATGGGCTACTTCTGACAGGGATTTGCGCCGCTTTTTCCCCTTGCCGCCTGGCTGTAGCGGGTACCCAAACGAGAGGATCGCCAAAACGTCCAGGTCTTGCGGGATATCCAATAACGGCTTGATCTCGTCGAAGCCCATAAAGCCAACCCAGTTGGAGCCGATTCCCTCCGCCCAGGCCGTCAAGACCATGGACTGGATCGCCCTGCTGCCATCGGAGACGGCAAATCTGGTTCGCTCCACGACCACCGCAATGGCCAAGGGCGCTTGGGCAATGTAGGGACCGGACTGAGCCAACGCACCCAACCTTTGTAACATCGCCTGATCTTCGATCACAATGAAATGCCAGGGCTGACGGTTCATACTGCTTCCAGTCAGTCTACGCGGCCTCGATGATGCGCCGAATGGCGCCGGATGGAACCGGCTTGTCTTGCTGGTAGGAGCGTACGGCTAACACCGTGCGCACTGCATCGAAAACTTCCATCATCCATACTCCTAATTTGAGATCCTGCCCGTTTCTTACGTGCGGAAGAAATCAATCTGGATCGTTTGAGAAGCGCAAGGCTACAGGACAAAACTGTACTGATAGATAGAGATGATGCGCACGCGTTTGTGGGCTCGTCCGGAACCAAACCGGACCTACGGGATTGTCTACCATGTCTTTGATTACAATAGCCACAGGGCAAAACCCATGGCTTTGCGTTTCCTACAACAACAGATCTGCGCCGTTGATATCCACCGTGGGCCCGGCGACATACGATGCCTCCTCGCTACACAAAAACGCTACCAGGTTCGCCTCATCCTGCACCGTGCCCAGACGCCGAAGCGGGAGCACCTTCCTATTTTTTGATGTGCTCGGGCGTCAGGGAATTCATGGTAACTCTTACAGTTTGGACATTCAAAATCTCAAGAGGCCTGCATTGACAAGAGAGGCAAAGTCTGGTTAAGTATAAGTTGCGTTTACACCCCACATCAATTGCCCATTGCGGAGTGTTGTTACGGTGTTTTGCCCAAGTCCGTCACTCAACTTAGCCATTTCTCGCGTTCCATCATTGGTTTTGCAATAGAGACGTTGCAAAGCCTTACTGTCCGCTTTCTTCAGAATCTCTCAGGTATGCAGGTGTGTTCCCCAGCAGTATGATTCGAAAGTGCTCTTCTTGCCGTATCGGATATTCGCTGATTTTTCTTCAACCTAGCGAATCAAAAAGTTACCATTCAGGAGGAAAGAGCCCATGGCTACACCATTGACGTCAGGAAAAATGAGTCGGCGCACGATTTTGCGCGCCGGTGCCGGATTGGCCGGATTGGCCGCACTGGCTGCGTGTGTACCCGCTGCACCGGGTGGCGCAGAAAGCGGAGAAGCTGGCGCGCCGGGCGCCGGTCCCACCGAATTGGATGTATGGACTGGCTGGACCGAAGATGCTGCCACCAACATCGAGAAGATCCTAGACGGCTACAACAATTCGCAGGACGAGATTGTGGCGAAGCACGTAGTGGTGCCGGAGGCCATGACCCAGAAACTGCTGGCGGCCATTTCCGCCGGCAACCCGCCTGCTACGGCCGTGGTCTTTGGCGCCTCTGTCGCCTACCAGTTGGCGGCTCAAGATGCCTTGCTGGCGCTGGATGAGGTGGGTACCCCGGATCAGGTAGGCACCCTCAAAGAGTGGATGGAGCCCGCTATCTGGGATCTGGGTGTCTACGACGGCAGCTTCATCTACGCCAGCATGTGGAACCAGTGCATGGGCTGCTTTGTCAACACCACGATCGCCGAAGAGATGGGCGTCGACCCCAACAGCCCGCCCCAGACCTTGGAAGAGCTGGACGCGGTTTGGGAACAGTTGACGACCTATGACGACAACGGCAACATCGACGTGTTGGGCGGCGATTTCACCTGGGATGGCATGATCATGGGACGCTTCCTGGGCGAACTCGTCTCGGAGGATGGGGCCACGATTACGGCCAACCATCCCAACAACCTGGCCGCACTTGAGTGGGTTGTCGACCGTTGGGCTAAAGTCGGCCCCGAAAAGATGTCGGCCTACTTTGCTTCGCTGTCAGGGCGCGGTGAACGCTCCGCCGGCCAGGATCCCTTCCTCTCCGGCCTGCGCGCCACCGTCGTCACCGGTCCGTGGCACTACAACACGCTGCGTAACTTCAAGCCGGAAGGCTTTGAGTTCACCGTGTGGCCGCTGCCGGGACCGCAAGGACAGACCGAAAAGGGTATGTACACCTATGGTGACGGCTGGATCATCCCGGTGGGATCGCCCGATCCGGCGGCGACCTGGGAAATCATCAGCACGATGACCGGCGCCACCGGCGACCGCGATGTCTACACAAGTCTCTTCACCACGTGGCTGTGTGTCAACGGACCTGTTTCTAGCGACATGACCGAGTGGCCATTGTTCCAGAGTGACGTCATGGGAGAGTGCCCCGGCTATGAGGAGGTCTTCCTGGCCGATCTCTTCGACTCGGACTACTATCTCTACCCGCCCAAGATCCCCACTAGCGCCTCGTATCAGAGCATGATGAGCGCCGAGTGGGAGAAGGCGCGTCTGGGGCAGAAGAGCCCGCAAGAGGCGCTGGACTTCGTGCAGGAAGAGGCGCAAAAAGAGCTGGACATCTGGATCCAGCAGAGCCAAGGATAGATGTTACGCTGAGCCCCGGCGGGACATGGGCTACGTAGCCCATGTCCCTCTATCGGGTAGGTGATCAGCAGCACTTGTCCACAGTTACAGCGAGTCAAGCCGGAAAGAGTTTGCCTTGGCGACACCGAGCGAATTGACTGTTCCCGCGCTCCGCATCGCCGCGTTCGCGCCTGCTGGACGTGCGCGCGACGCGATCGATTGGCACCGCCACCAAATACTTCCTGTTGGTCTTCTTTGCCGGTTTTTTCATCCTGCCCTGGATCTGGATGATTACGACCTCCTTGAAGAGTCCGGAAGAGCTGGCGGTCTATCCCATCATTTGGATACCCGACCCCATCCGCTGGGACAACTACATGGAGGCCTTTCGCCGCGCCGACTTCTCGATCTTTTTATGGAACACGATCCTGGTCACCGTGCCGTCGGTGATTGGCGCTGTGCTCTCCAACGCGATGGTAGCCTACGGCTTTGCGCGTGTACGCTGGCCAGGACGGGACGTAGTCTTTGGTTTGGTGCTGGCGACCTTGATCTTGCCCGCTTTTGTCACCTTCATCCCGCTCTATCTGATCTTTAAAGAACTCAACTGGATCAATACCTTCCTGCCTCTGATCGTGCCCACCTTTTTCGGCAATCCCTTCTTCATCTTCCTGCTGCGCCAGTTTTTCATGTCGTTGCCGGAGGAGTTGGCGGATGCCGCCAGAGTGGATGGCGCCTCCGAGTTGCGCATTTTTTCCCAGATCATCTTGCCACTCTCCAAACCGGCGCTGGCGGTGGTGGCCCTTTTCCAGTTTATCGGCAGTTGGAATGATTATTTCGGCCCGCTGATCTATATCAACGATAAGGCGCTATATACCATCTCGCTGGGCATCGCCAACATGCGCGCCAGCTACGGCTTTTCCAATTTCGCCTGGATCATGGCAGCCACCTGTATGAGCGTGCTGCCCATTATCGTGCTCTTTTTCTTTGCCCAACGCACCTTCATTGAGGGTATTGCCCTGACTGGACTGAAGGGGTAGGTCATGGTTTCGATCGATTCGCATCCGCAAGCTAACTCGCGCCGACCGCAAGGCACTGATGACCGGCCTCTTTTTCATCTCGCCTTGGATTATCGGCTTTGTCGCCTTTCGTCTCTATCCGTTTTTTGCATCGCTCTACTACAGCTTCACCTTCTATCCCATCCTTGGCAGTCCCAAATGGGTGGGTCTGGACAATTTCGTCGGTCTTATGGATGACCCGCGCTTTCTCAACTCGCTCTACAATACAGCCTACTATGCGCTGGGCGCTGTGCCATTGGCGACCATCGTTGGCATTCTGCTGGCGATGTTGCTCAACACCAAGGTGCGCGGTCTTTCCATCTTCCGTACCGTCTATTTCTTGCCGAGCATCACGCCTGTCGTTGCCACAGCCATCGTCTGGCTGTGGATGTTTGACCCCATCAACGGTGTTGTCAACTATATGCTCGACCTAGTCGGCATCCATGGTCCTGCCTGGATGGGCAGCCCCACGTGGGCCAAGCCGGCCCTAATCTTGATGAGCATGTGGGGTGTGGGCGGCGCCGTGGTGATCTATCTGGCGGCACTGCAGGATGTGCCAAGCGAGCTGCTGGAGGCGTCCGAGTTGGATGGAGCGAACGGAGCGCAGAAAATCTGGCATGTCACCCTGCCCATGATCAGCCCGGTGATCCTGTTCATCGTGCTCACGGGTCTGATCGGCGCCTTCCAGTTCTTCACCGAAGTCCATGTCATGACAAATGGCACCGGCTCACCTGCGGACTCCACGCTGATGATGTCCATCTATCTCTATCAGAGCGCCTTCCAGTTCTTCAAGATCGGCTATGCCTCGGCCCAGGCCTGGGTGCTCTTCCTCATCGTGATCGTCTTCACCATGATCCTGTTCAAGTTATCAGGACGCGTGGTCTATTATGGTGGCAAATAATGGCACAACAAGCAGCAGATCGATTTTTTGAGACGGAACACTATTTTCAAGGATCGCTTCCGGGTGTCAGCCCGAGGGTTGGCACTGCGGGCGACGACGGTTGACGAATATCCATTCTGGCGCCAGGCGCTACGCGCCAAATTGCGCGAGCTGCTTGGTCTGGATCGCATGATACCTACCTCCATGCGTCCCAGAGTAACGGAATCGGTGGCGTGCGATGGCTATAGCCGCCAGCGTGTGGAAATCGACACTGAACCCGGCGTGACCATGCCGCTCTACGTACTGATTCCCGATAAGCTGGAGGCTCCTGCGCCGGCCGTGATCGCGGCCCACGGCCACAGCAGTGGCGGCAAGCTGGCGCCAGCCGGTGTGGCGAATGAGCCCGCCATCGCCGAGACCATTCGTGAGCACAACTATGATTATGGCGTACAGAGCGTGCGCCGCGGTTATGTAGTGTTCTGTCCGGATGCACGTGGTTTTGGCGAACGGCGCGAATGGCTCTATCAAGAAGCTGGGATGTTGCTGGATTCCTCCTGCCGCCAGCTAGCTCACATGGGGATTCCCCTTGGCCTGACCGTGGCAGGGATGTGGACATGGGATCTGATGGTGCTGCTGGATTATATCCAGACGCCGGCCGGAAACCCATGACCAGAAGATCGGCTGTATTGGCCTGTCCGGTGGTGGGCTACAGACGCTGTGGCTGTCTGCCCTAGACGACCGTGTGGACTGTGCGGTTATTAGCGGTTATTTCTACGGTGTGGCGGACGCGCTCCTGCATCTGGCCGACAACTGTGACTGCAACTATGTGCCGCACCTCTGGGAATATGCTGACATGGGCGATTGCGCCTCGTTGATTGCACCGCGCCCGCTCTTGATTGAGGCTGCCCGCCAGGATTCTCTTAACGGCCCGCGCGGGATCGACAACGTTCTGGAGCAATACGCCATTACGCGCGAAGCCTATGTCTTGCTCGGGCATGAGGATCACCTGGCTCTGGACACCTTTGACGGAGGGCATGTTTGGCATGGCGAGCACTCGCTGCCATGGCTAGACCGCTGGCTGCGTGGCGAGGGGTAACGGTTCAGAAATCAGGCTACAACCGTGCAATAGTGAATTTCAAGCTTTCGGATCCGGACCGATTTTCACCACCATTTTGCCTAGGTTCTCGCCTTTGAAGAGGCCGATGAAGGCCAAAGGCGCATTTTCGATCCCCTCGACGATGGTTTCTTCCCACCGAATCTGATCGGCTGAAATCCACTTACTCATGTCTTCATAGAACTGGGACCGCCGATCAGCGTGGTCACTGACAATGAATCCCTGCAGGGTCAGACGTTTGCCCACAGCGACTCCCAGGTTGCTCGGTCCGGGCATCGGTTGGGTGGCGTTGTATTGGGAGATCATGCCACAAAGAGCGATACGCCCGAAGGTGTTCATGTGAGCCAGGGCGGCCTTGAGGTGGTCACCGCCTACGTTGTCAAAGTAGACGTCGATTCCATCCGGGCAGTGCTGGCCCAATTCCTCTACCAGATCCGCCACCTCCTTGTAGTTGAAGGCGGCGTCGATGCGAGCTTCGTTCAATAACCAGGCGATTTTGGCTGGCGAACCGGCGCTGCCTACCACCCGGCACCCCTGTATCCTCGCGATCTGGCAGACGATGGATCCGACAGCGCCAGCAGCGCCGGAAACGAATACCGTGTTGCCCTCCTTCGCCTGGCCAATGTCCAGGAGACCGACATAGGCGGTCAACCCGGGCATACCCAGGGCGCCGAGGTAAGACTGGAGGGGCGCAAGGGCGGGGTCGATGGGGGTCAGATCCTGGCCGTCCGACACGTAAAACTCGCGCCAACCCTGGAAGCCCAGCACATAGGCGCCTTCCTCGTAGCTGCCGTGATTGGAACGCACCACCTGCCCCACGCATCCCCCAGTCAGGGGCTTGTCGAGTTGGAAGGATTGGGCGTAGCTCTTACGCTCGGACATGCGCCCGCGCATGTAGGGATCGACCGACATGTAGATGTTGCGTACCAATACCTCTCCTGGACCCGGCTGTGGCACAGGCACTTCGACGAGTGCGAAGTCGTCGAGTTGTGGCAGCCCTGCCGGGCGTCTTCTTTAGGTGGATTTCTCTGCTACGTGTTTCAGTCATTATTCCCTTCCGGTTCACATCATGACGGCACCTAACGTGGAGTGCCGGACGATTCGTCCCTTACTTCTTGCTCAGGGCGTATACACAGTCCATCGCGGTTCACGCGGCCTGCCAAGCATCCACAGGTACATCTATCGATTCGTCAGTTTCGGCAGGATCTAGGACAGTCACGACTGACGCTGTGAGGTCGACTACTACGACGACATGCTGGTAGGCAATAGCCGTCACGGAGTTGTGGGGTGAACCGTATGGGCAATTGCGGCGACACGTTGTTGCATCTCCTGGGCTGTGGCTGGGTCCGCCAGGATCTCGCCGGTTACTGCATCGACCATACTCTGGCCGACGTTTTGAGCAAGCACGCCTGTGGCGGGTGAGGTCCACTGTACTGGCACACGCTAGATAAGCCGGTCGCCGACGAGCAACTCAGGATCGCCCGCCAGCAGCCGGTCGCCTACTTCCAGGCATAGCCAGCCGTTGGCTGTACGACGCGCTGCGTCGGCTGCAACGATCCGGGCATGGATATGGACAATTATCTCGGCGAGTTCATCTTCAGCGCCGACGTTTGTCACCCGAGTTGAGGGCAGGATTACGGTCATTCGCTGCGCCTCCCGGGCAAAACTCTATTTCAAACCGTACAGGAAGTCAAGCCTTGGATGAGTTGATGCACTACTTCAGATCTGGAATGTCGTACTCACCCAGGTCCAGCGGATATTGGCCGTATTTCTTCACCAAATTAACGACATAATCGTAGCTCTGACCTGGAATGTTGCTGGCAACCGAGTGGTCGGACTGGAAGATGAGGCCACCACCTTTGGCGGCGTTTAGCTTGCGCAGGGCGATGGCCTTGAGCTGTTCTTGATCGCTACTGGCCCACTCGATTACGTCCATGTTGCCGCAGAAAGCAAGCCTATGCCCATATTGGCGGCGCAGATCGACAACATCGAGCCCCGCCTTGGCCTCCAAGGGGTTGTAGGCATCGATACCGGTCTCGATGAAGTCCTCCAGGATGCGCTTGACGTTACCGCAGCCGTGATAGATGACGGGCAGGCTCGCATCATGACAGATGGAGACCATCTGCTTGATATAGGGCTTGTAATAGGTACGCCATCGGTCGGGTGAGAAGAAGAGGTCTTTTTTGTAGGCGATGTCACCCCAGATGACGATGCCATCCAGCAAGTCGCCGGCGGCCTTGATTTGGGCCTTGAGCAACTCAACGGCGAACTGATTGGCGCGCTCGACGAAGTGGCCATGCTGTTCAGGATAGAGCGCCGACCAAAGCATGTTGTTTTCCGGCCCAATGATGCGGGTCAGGTACTCGTTGGCCTCGCAGACGCTGCCGTAGACGGCGAAATCGGTGCGCAATGAGTTCACGGTTTCGATCCAGGGCGGGGAATCGCGCTGGAAGTCATCGCCCACGCCGGCGATCTGATTGTCGCCGGCGCTGAAAAAGCGACGGTCATCCCAAGGATCGTCAAAGTGGAAGGCTTCTAACTTGTCGATGGTATCGGTGTCGAAGCCGATAAACTGGGGCATGGGATTGACAAAGGTCTTGCGCAAGATGGCTTCGAAACCGGTGCGCACGACGACCTCTTCATCGGTTTCCTTGAGTGTCTCAAAAGGTTTGATGTGCGGGTCCAAGTTGGGCGTAGTTACCTGCCAGTCGAGATCGTAGTAGGTGTAGGGGGAGGCATCGGCGGCAAGTCCCAACTCCTCACGCCAGCGACTGACGAAGCTGCCCCAGAAGAAGTCGCTGATGGGCACGCGATCGCCTTCTTCATGGCGCAGCGCCTTGTTCATGCGCTCAACCTTGGCCAGGGCATTTGCTGTTCGTTGCATGATGATGATCCTCTTGGTTTGGGTGGGACCCCTTTGGGGATGGCTGCATCCACTGGGTGGGCGTCTGCCGGTTCTGGTCTCTATTGTAGCGTAGCTCTGAGGAAATTGGGGAGAACGCGTGCGTGATACTGGCCAAACCTCACGTGTGGCTGGTGTTTGCCGACATATCTGACTCTATACAACGAGTGTATCGAACTGCTCAATGCGGGCAAGGCGTCGTTGTTGCTGGCGGGTATGCAGTTGGGTGATGTTCGGCGAAACAATCTTGAGCGCTACAGGAAATCCGATGGCTAGTATCGATCCACATCATGTGACTGGCTTTCGCGCACGCCTGCACTGGAGATCTCGATGAACTCGGCCTGTTTGTGCAGTTCGCGGATATTACGAGCTCCACCATAGCTAAGACCGGAACGCAGACCGCCGACAAGCTGATAGAGAATCTCTTGTACGTTGCCGCGGTAGGGCACGATGGCTTCGACTCCCTCGGGCACCACTTTGTCCCAGTCAGCTTGGTCCTCGGCGCTTTCATCCAGGCCCTGTTCGGCTGAGTAGGGCGCACGCTCCTGATGCTCTGCCGCTCTGCGCCCGATGGCGGCGCCCAGCGACGCCATGCCACGCACGACCTTAACCTTCTGCCCGTTGCGGACCACCGGCACACCCGGAGCCTCTTCGCACCCGGCAAATAGACTACCGATCATCACCGTCGATGCACCTGCGGCGAGGGCTTTTACCATGTCGCCGGATGTCTTGATACCGCCATCGGCAACAACCCCAATGGTGCGTCCAGATTCCTGAACGCCTCGAACGCTGTCGATGATTGCGGTGAGCTGCGGTACACCGAAGCCGGTGACGATGCGTGTTGTGCAAATTGAGCCCGGACCGATACCAACCTTAATCGCATGGGCGCCCGCCTCGCTCAATTCCCGGGCGCCGTCGCTTGAGGCCACGTTGCCTGCAATGATCTGGGCCTCGGGGAGATCGCGCCTGAGCCGCTTGATCATTGCAATGCAGTGGTCGGCATGGCCATGCGCGATGTCCAACACAAGCACGTCGGTACCGGCCTCGGACAGAGCCACGGCACGCTCAATGTCCTGTTGCTTAACGCCGATGGCGGCGCCGACGCGCAGCCGCCCGCGATCGTCCACTGTGGCATTTGGATACTGCTGTTCCTTGATCACGTCCTGGGCGGTGATGAGGCCAGCCAGGTTGCCATCGGCGTCTAGCACAGGTAGCTTCTCCAGTCGATGTTCGTAGAGAATCGCGCGGGCCTCTTCCGGTGTTACATCTGGTGAGACGCTGATGATTCGATCGTAGGGGGTCATGGCCTCACCAACTGGGCGATTCTCATCGGGTGCAAGCAACAGATCGCGCTGGGTGATGATGCCAACAAGCTTTGCGCTTGGCGAAGTGACGACCAGGCCTCCGACACCATACCGAGTCATTTCACGTTCGCGCCTGGGCAATCGTTGCGTCCCGGCCAATACTGTGGGGGGCATCGACCACAAAGCCCTGAGACCGTTTAACCAGCTTGATCTGACTAACCTGCTGTTCGACAGACATGAAGCGATGGATGACGCCGATTCCTCCGGCCCGGGCCATGGCGATGGCCATGCGCGCTTCGGTAACGGTATCCATGTTTGCGCTAATGATTGGTATGTTCATGGTGATCGCTTCTGTCAGCACCGTACGGGTGCTAACGTCGCGCCGTGATTCGAATGGCGAACGTTTGGGTACAAGCAAGACATCGTCAAAGGTAAGACCTTTGGTGGTGCGGACGATCATGATACCCTCCCAGCTACTAGTGTCGCGTCCACTGTGAAATCAGGCATAACGCTACGACGCCTGAACCTGCGGAATCACCTCCTCGACAACCATTTGCTGAACATCCGGAGAGGCAATGTTCAGTATTTCGACGATGAAGTAATCGACGCCGATGTTGAGAAATGGCTGCATCTGCTCGACCACTTGCAGGGGCGTTCCGACCAGCGCACCGTCCGGCGTCCAGCCGTCGTAATGAGAGCGCCCCTGCGTAACGGCCTGCACGCGGGCCTCGGCTTCTGATCCTGCAAGCACCAAGCGCCCGAAGTATGTTTTGCGAATTGTTGAGAAGTCGCGCCCGATCGTATCACAATGGTGCTGCAGAATGTTTAGCCGGGCTTGATAGGTCTCAATGGAAGCGTCGGACAGATTCCACCAGTCTGCATAGCGTGCTGCGTGCAGCATGGTTGTATTACCGCCGCCGCCCACCATGATGGGTGGCGCAGGATCTGGGCGCGGTTCACAGTAGGCGTTTTGAATACGGTAGTGCTTGCCTTCATAGCTCACAGGGCCGGTTGATTCCCACATCAACCGAATGATCTGCAGCGTATCTTCGAGCTGTTCGAGACGGATCTTGGCAGACGGAAAGGCGTAGTCATAGGCAAGATATTCATCTTCTTTCCATCCTGCGCCGATACCCAAGATGAAGCGCCCGCCGCTCAGCACCTGTAAGGTAGCCGCCAACTTGGCCAGATAGGCTGGGTTGCGGTAACTCTGCCCAAGTACGCTTGAACCGACCTCGTAGTCTGGATAGCGCGTTGCCAAGTAGGTCAGGACGGTCATGGCTTCATAGGTCGGATTATCCACCCAGAAGAAATGGTCGGGCATCCACAGACTGCGAATGTGACCCTGCAGGACGGGCAATGCGGACTCAAGCACCTCCATCCACGTGTCAGGTTGTTCCTTGGTTGGACCCGGGGGCAATGCCATGCCAAAATCAACCGCCATGTGAGATTCTCCTGTCGGTCATCCTCAAAGCTGTACCTCGCTCGCGCATCGCTGTGAACGGGAGAATAGCGCCTGTGGGCCGATGTGTCAATGCTGCAAGCCGCTCAGCTCAGCTCATTGAACGGACCTCTTCGCATGAACCGTAGCCTGTCGTGATTTCGAGGACGGTCCTTGTGTAGCTCCGGCTAACCTGTAGCCGGTCCTTTGAGCGTGAGGAGTGCATGGACGAACGGCGGCAGCCACCGCACGAGGGGGCTGCCGCCAGTTTCACTATACCGTTGACCGGCCATCAGCTGCGCCGGCGGCTGAACCCGTAGTAGGTAGCGCCCATGACCAGACCAAAGATGGCGTGACCGATAAGGCTCATCCACTGCATCTGGCCTACCTGGAAGATCATCTCATTCATGCCCAGCATGGCCGGCATGAGGATGAGGGCTCCCAGCACCCACCAGACCAGACCGTAAGCGGCGCCCCAGATTAAGGAGCGGACGAGATTAGTGGACATGCGGCCCAAAAGCAGGCCAAAGGTGGCGCCGATGAAAGCACTGATGGCCATATGTACGGCAAAACCAACGAAAGTGTTACTCTGGCCGATGAGCATGCCCACCATGGGCAGCATGCCTTGCATGGCCATCATGACGCCGAATACTACGCCACCGGCTAGGCCCCCTAGGATACCATCCCAGCTCTTGCGGGCGGTCGACGACTGCTGGACGGCGGTTTGGGCGGTTGAGCTTGTCACCAGATCGGATGTAGACACGGTTTGCCTCCTCTATACTCATAAGATTGTTTCATATTGATGTTGGCTAATACTCCGGCAGCGCCTGCGCATGGCATCGCCGGAACCTACGACCCGTCGACGGGTGACAACACTCGCCATGATAGGTCAGAGGTGTCACGGCGTACTGTAACCGTCTCTACACGCGATGGAGTTCGTTCTGGCAGAAGAAGGGAGGAATCGGCAGTAGGAGATTTGCGGCCAACCGCCGAGGTACGGCTGTCTAGACGAGTTTACCGACACTCGTAGCTGCTTCGGGGATGTCAGCAAACTAATCGACAACCTAGGTTGATGCGTTCATTTGGTCTACTTCTGACAATGTTGAAAGATAGCTTTGCCAGAACGCCCCAGTTTTGGAGGGTTTATTCATTTCTCATTCTGTTTATCTGCTACCAGCCGCCGAACGGTTTGGCGGCTGCAGTTGTGTTGGAAACGCGGCGCTCATTTCGCATACATCGTCAGCCAGCGCACAATATCATCAAAGCGTTCTTGCGTTAAGGCATGTCCACCCTCATAGCGCTTATGTTCGATGTGCTTTGCACTGCCCATTGAAGCGCACGTTTCTTGTGCTGCTTTAACGATTCTGTCCGCATCCTGCGAGGCCGTGTCGTCTGTGGCCGATACTAGCAGAATCTGTCGCGGTGAAAAGCAGGCCACCAGATCCGCTATATCGTAACGCGTCGCGAAATCTGGAATGACTTCTGCCATCTCGATTCCAATCTGGTGGGCCATCTTGTATTGATACGAGCATGCCGCACCGCTCGAACATGCAAAGCGAATGCGCTCGTCCAGCGCACCATGAAACAACACGGTGTTGCCGCCGTAGGAATGCCCCAAGATGCCGATGCGTTCAGCATCAATCAGTGGATGGGCGATTAGAAGGGAAATAGCCTGTGCAGAATCGCTCAACACTTTGCGCATGAGCGTGTCGCCACGCAGCAAGCGGTAACACATCTCATTGTAATGTTGCTCAACGTCGGCCGCTTCATCTGCCTCTGTGCCCGTACGATTGCTGCGCCGGTCCTCAAAACAGATCGAGTCGGGCGCCAGAACGACCATCCCTTGCCTGACCAATGTTGGACCGAATGCTTGCAGGGGGTCGCCGGCCAAGCCACAGACTTCACTTTTTCCGCGGTGTCGCTGACCGTTGTGTTGATGGTGGATAAGCACAGCTGCAAATGGCCCATCTCCATGGGGGAGCAAGAGAAAGGCGGGGATTGGTTCCCCTTCTGGGCAGGGGTAACTGACGCGTATTCTGCGATACCCAGGTTCTTCAACCACGCTATGAGATACAAAGGCTACGGGATCGTCCGGAATACTGAAGCCCAAGAATTGGCTTATTTGTTGGCGTAGCATATCGGTAATCACTGAACTAGTTCCTTCGTCGCGGTTGAATTCATTGGAGGGTCGCCCAACGATTTATGGACTAGGCGACGCGAGAAAATTTAGTCTGTTCTCGAGCGATTTCTTCGGGCCTCTGCGGCTTTGCGTGAGCAATAAGCTATTTCGAAAAGGAAACTAATTGGACGAAACCCTGTTCGTTGAGCAAGAAAACGTGCCAAGAGTTGGAACCCCGTTTGGTTCTGGCTCGCGCAGGTTAGGTATCGTAGGTGGGATTGGCGTGGCCACTATCATGAGAACCCTCTTCAAGCCATGCACGATACTGGTCGGTGTCTCGTTTCGTAATTTCCTCTATCTGGTCAGGAGGTGTATTGAAAGCGCTCTTTCCAGTTTTCATTTGTTCTGGATATTCAGCCCAAGCGAGTACGTCGCGATAATCTAGCATTGCCGCTTCCACGTTGTTTCGCAGTTTTGTGGGATCTCCTTCGCTCAACTTCAAGATGGCAAGCCGAACGCGATCGGGCTCTCGATCGTCCTCCCGACTACCATACTGTTCGAGCAGTTTCCGAAGTTGTTCAGCGTTCGGATGTGCCCCGAACAATTGATGAAACTTCTCTGAAACCCTAGCACCACTATTGTCCGTCATATCCAGTGAAGGTTGGGCCACATAGCGCGCCGCTCTAGCGAGTGGTTAGCGGGCGCTACACTAGCAGGCTGATCCCTATGATGAGGAAGTATAGCACCGAACCAAATGGGGGGGTACCCTGTATTCGCGGACTGCGCATCCCAGTAGCCACTGTTATTGATATGATTGCGGATGGCATGACAGCCAATGAAATTCTGGAAGCCTATCCTGATTTGGAAGCAGAAGACATTCGTGAAGCCCTTCATCTTGTTCCGTCGTGGCGTTGAACGCCGCCCCGCAAGACAGATTGTGCTGCTGCTGGAAAACCTGGAAGCAAATCGTGAAGGCTTGGAGAGAGGCAGCGTTGTGGTCATTGAGCAAATAAGGGATGGTTTCTATAGCTGGGTGAGTTCACCGATGAGCCGGTCTCGGGCACCTTTTGCTTGATCCTCGTAGTTTTTTTACGCACTGTTCAACCTGCTGACCCAAGACGAGCAGGTGCTCACCTGGGACCTCTTAGAGGACGACTCGTACCACCGGTTGGCACCTGCTTTTTCGCGCCTAGATCGACCACTGGATTCGTGGTAAGATAGCGTGGCTTATGGCTGGGGCCCGTTGTCGAGATGCTGTAGGGAACAGTCCGCCACGGCCAAAGCACGAGTGCGCAACAGACCTGAGGACCTTTGGGAGGGGGAACCGGCTATGAGGACATGGAGAAAGAGAACGCGGATTTGGTTCTGGCTACTGGCGCTACTGCCCGTCAGTTTGAGTCTCTGGTGGGGCGCCACGGCGCTGCGCGCCCAAGAGCCACAGTCGATTGGCTATGGGCAGACCGTAGCCGGCGAGGTGGTAAATCGCCTGGGCGATGAATGGGTCTTCGCCGGCTGTATGAGCGATGTGATTACCATCACGATGCAAAGCCCGATCTATGGCGCTTACCTCGATCTCTATGGACCCACGGGCCGCGACAGCCTGGCCGAGGCGGGTGTGGAAGGGCCGGGCGCAGCCGCCAGCATCTCCGGCTTTGCGCTGCCGGAAACAGGCGCCTACACCATCATTGCGGCGGGGACCAGCATTCGCGACCGTGGCGCTTACACACTCAGCGTGCAGACAACAGGATCAAGCGGCGGCTCTGACCGCCAGATAGTGGGGATCCTGGGCGACGGTGAAACCATCACCGGTACTGTGGAGACGCGGCTTGGCGAAGAGTGGGCCATTCATGGCTGTGTGCGCGATACGATTGTGCTGACCATGGAGAGTGATGATTTTACGCCTTTTGTCGAGATCCGCCAACCGGGAGAGGGCGAAAGCCTGATCCAGATATATGGGGCGGACGGTGTGGCAACCATCGAGGAACTGGTGTTGCCGCAGAGCGGTGAGTTCATCGTGATGGCGGCGGGGTCAAGCATTCGCGACCGTGGCGCCTATACATTGACCTATTCAGTGACCGGCAGCGCGTTGCTGACGCCGACTCTCCCTTCGTCGTCATCTGAACCGTCCGGCTCCAGCAGTAGCATTACCGACACTCAAGTGATTAGCGGTACGCAAATCATCACCGGCTCGACTGGCGCAACGAAGGGTGGTTTGGGCGGCGACGCAGGCGCTGGAGAGCAGCCGGTCTGCTTTGTTATCGTGAATCTGCTCAACCTGCGCGGCGGTCCAGGCTCCAACTATGCTCCGCCGATCGGGGCGTTGCCGCGTGACACCGTGCTCATCCCCATGGGGCGTAACGCAGAGGGCACATGGATCAATGTGCAGGTCGGTGGCGGCGGTCCCACCGGCTGGATCAGCGCGGCCCCTCAATATATTACCTGCAGCATCGATATCGGCTATCTGCCCGAGGCAGCGGTCCCGCCAACCTATACGCCGACCTACACACCTACCGTTTATCCGCCTGACTACTACACTCCTACCTACACGCCTACTTATACACCGACGGAGTATACCGAGCAGACGCCGACTTACACGCCGACGCCCACACCGACGGAGTACTACGAATATACGCCTACCTATACACCGACCTACACGCCGACACCCACACCGACAGAGTACTACGAATATACACCGACCTATACGCCGACCTACACGCCGACGCCGACGCCGACGGAATACTACGAATATACGCCTACCTATACACGCCGACCCGACACCGACGGAGTATTATCCGCCGACGTACACACCCACCTACACGCCGACACCGACACCGACGGAGTATTACACGCCGACACCCACGGCAACTCAGCCATACGGAGGGGGTCTGCCGCCAGTCGGCTATGAGGTTTATCCGCCGGTGAGTAATCTCGGCGACTTAGTGGACGAAATTTTCGTGCCGGAGCAATATGGCGCCGACTACGAGCCGGAATTCCATAACTGGTTCTATTTCGAAGCCTATGTCTATGATCCGGGCGCCGGCACCTATGACGGCGCGGGCATCAACTACGTTGATTTCACCTTCTATAAAGAGGATGGAACACAGGTCTACTACAAGCGCGAAACGACTGCGCGCTACTGCTCATTTGGCGGGGGCGAGCCGACCTGTCCTGCGCTAAAGATTGAGCCAGGCGCCAAGTGGCCTGGCACCGACACACCTCTAACACCAGGGCGCTATAAACTCAAGATGGAGGCCATACCACATGATTCCAGTCACGCCGGCGCCTACTGGGAGATCTACTTCTGGATCTATGGGGGGAACGGCAATGGAAACGGCAACGGGAATACCCTTGATCTGCATGCTCAGATCGTGCAAACAGGGGCCGGGCACAACAATGATAATGTGTCGGGCGCCATGAACTACCAGGTGGAAGCCTATGACCCCAATGTTGACAACTACGACGGCGCCGGTATCGACTATGTGACCCTGCAGATCTATTACAACGGCAACAAGGTCTATGAACGAAAGGAGAGTAACGCCAAGTATTGTGCATTTGCTGGGGGCGAGCCCAACTGCAATACCTGGTACTTCTACGACAACAACAACCAGTGGCCCAGCGGCCAATCTGTGTCGAATGGCCCACATCTGTTGCGCGCCACTGTAAAGGCCAAGAATGGGCAAGAGAAGACCATCGAGCGCCAGATCAGTATCGATAATTCGTAGGCCACCGGCAGTGTGCGGTGACAGGAAATATCCAACCTGGCGCAAGGAATCATGGAGATGATCATGAACTATCGTATGCTCGGCCAGACGGGTGTGAAGGTGTCACCTTTGTGTCTGGGTACTGCTAATTTCGCCGATGCAACATCCGAAGAAGAGTCAAGCCGCATCATCAACCGCGCATTGGATGCGGGAATCAACTTCATCGACACGGCCAACGCCTATACGAATGGTGAAAGCGAACGCATCATCGGCAGAACCCTCACCGAGAATAAGAAGCGCCACGAAGTGATCTTGGCGACAAAGGCCCACTATCCAATTGGGCCTGGTCCTAATGACGCCGGCAATTCTCGGCTTGCACCTTTTGCGCGCCTGCGAGGCTTCTCTGCGTAATCTGCAGACAGACTATATCGACTTATATCAGATGCACCGGCCTTCGCCTGAGATCCCCGTGAGTGAAACGTTGAGCGCATTGACCGATCTAGTGCGCCAGGGCAAAGTACGCTACATTGGCTGCTCAACCCATCCTGCCTGGCAGGTGATGGAGGCGATCATGTTCAGCGAGTTAAAGGGCTACGCCCGCTATATCTCGGAGCAGCCTCCCTATAATCTGTTGGACCGGCGCATCGAAAATGAGCTTGTGCCGCTTTGCCAGGCACATGGATTGGGTATTATCCCCTGGTCGCCGATGGCGATGGGGATTCTGGCCGGACGCTATCGTGATGCCCAAGCGCATCCGGCAGGGCTCGCGCGCGGCCTTGCGCGGCGGTATCTATGCCGAGCGGGTCACGCAGAGGGGAATCGAAGTGGGTGATCGTTTCGTCGCTCTTGCCGAAGAAGCTGGCCTCACGGGAGCACAATTGGCCAATCTGTGGGTAAAAGACCAGCCTGGCATCACGGCGCCTCTGATCGGGCCGCGCACGTTGGAACAACTAGAACACCTGCTCCCAGTATTGGAGATGCAACTCGATGAGCCTATGCGCGAGGCGTGTGACGCGCTGGTGCCTCCCGGTACTGCAGTGGCCAATTTTCATAACTCGGCGCTGTGGATGAAGATGAAGGTTGTCTAGCGACATGTGACCTTTTGTCTGCGCCGGGGCCATATGTAGCCGAAAGCTATGCGGTAAGTGTAGAGCAGAGCGCCGGGCACAGCGACGTAGTGGTTCATATCCCCTAAGTGAGCTTGCATCGTATATCCAGAGTAAGAGAGGGAGATGGATGTCAGGCATCTGGACTATGGGAGAGATTCTCGTAGAGATCATGCGGCCGGAGCCTGGAATGGAACTCTATGAAACGGCGTTGTTTCTGGGGCCTTTTCCCAGCGGCGCTCCGGCCATATTCATCGACACCGTCGCCCGTCTTGGCCACCCGGCCGGCATCATCGGCGGCGTGGGCGACGACGATTTCGGGCGTTGCGTGCTCGCCCGCTTGGAAGCTGATGGTGTTAACTGCATAAACGTAGCACAGATACCAAACAGGGCGACCGCCGTTGCTTTTGTCACCTATTTCGCCGACGGTTCACGCAAGTTCATCTTTCACATCGACAATACGCCGGCCGTTATGGGTGAATTGGCCCATGTCGATGCAGTCGAGCACCCAGCCTACTTCCATATTATGGGCTGCTCGCTGATGGTGAATGATCACTTCCGCAGCCGTATCTTCCGGGTCATGGACATCTTCGCCGAGCATGGCGCCAAGATCAGCTTTGACCCAAACATCCGGCCCGAGTTGCTCGGAGAGCGCAGCATCAACGAGATCGTCGAGCCGGTGCTGGCCAAGTGCACTATCCTCTTCCCGGGAGTGGCCGAACTGGCCTTGCTTACCGGCAAGTCAGAGATCGGGGAGAGTGTGCGCCATCTCTTCACCGCTCGACCGCTGGAGCTCATTGTCTTGAAGCGGGGTAAAGCGGGCTGTACGATCTACACCCGCAACCAAACCATCGACGTACCGGCTTTTCGCGTGAAGGAAGTCGATCCGACGGGCGCCGGGGACTGCTTTGATGCCGGTTTTCTGTGTGGCCTGCTGGAGGGCAGACCCCTGGCGGAGTGCGGCCAAATCGCGGCCGCAGCGGGTGCGCTCAACGCCAGTGCCTTTGGACCGATGGAAGGCGAGATCTGCGCAGCATCCGTGGCAGAAATGATGCGCAGCAGCGAACAGCGATCCTGATGGCAGCATTTTCTGTGGACATTCTGTAGCCACTATTGTGATATGCTGTAGGTAATGCTCCTCTGTCGCCAGTAGCCGTTACACCAACCATATGGCAAAGTGTCTCGTCAGTGGCAGGTTCCGAGTAAAGGAGAACGATCATGGCCAACATCGTGTGTCCGATTTGTGGCAATCTTTTACAGACAATAAGAGAAGCACAACTCAAGTGCTATGATTGCCAGCATGAGTTCGGAATGATATGGGATGAAGACGCTGAGCGAGAATATCTGACAAATGTCACACCTATCGCGCCGAAGACGCTACTTGAAAGCTGGTCTCGCGCCGTTGGCGAGCCTGGAGATTATCTATTTGAGGTACGTAGGCGGCAAAGCGTGCTGACAAGTTGACGATAGGGCCGGTCTTGCGCCGCATCTTCATCAGCCATTCCCCGGGCAGGCGCATTGCCCGTCATTCGATGTTCGACTATTTACCATCGCAATTGGGCATCATTGCGGCCAAGGGGGGGGCCCGACAGCTTGGTATCGGGAGCCCGCTAGGAGCGCACGCGACTGAAACCTCTAGAGTTCACCTGACCACACCGACGAGTGAACCCGCTGCCTCTTCTCTGCGTGCGTGCGTGCGTGCTTCCCACCTCTCCACGGTCATCTACCGCCCACCTCGCACCACTCTGCGCATTCATTCACGCGAGAGCGTGAGGAGAAGGAGCGTGAGGAGAAGGAGGACCCACCAAACCAACCTTTCGCAAAAGGAGAACCCTTTCTCTCTCGTTTCTTTGCATGCGCGCCACCATGGTGGCCCCGGCGGGCCAGGCGCGCCCGCTGATGCGCCGACTCTCGCCGGTGGCGGTCGCGCCGAAAGCAGCAGCAGCAACAAGGCCAGCATTCGCAGCGGCAAGAGCAGCGGCGCGGTTTGTGCGCGCGGCAACGCCAACGCCGACGCCGCCGACGCCGACGCCCGTGGCCGCGCCGCGGTCTCTCGCCGCCGCGCCTGCAGTGCGCAGCCCCCGCCCCTCCCGCCCGCCCCTCCCCCGGCGCCCGCTCGCCGCGGCGGCGGCGGCGGCCTCCAACGGCGGCAGCCTCAACATCAACACCAACAACAACCCGCTCGCGCGCGCCCTCGGGCGCGAGCTCGGCGTGCAGAGCGCGTCGCTCGACCCGCGCCTGCGAGAGAGCGTCGAGGCCGCCATCGAGCGCAGCCCGAACATGCGCCTCACCGTGGGCGACGCCGCCGCGTCCGCGGGCGTGAGCCTGGCCGAGGCGGACGCGTGCCTGCGCGCTTTGGCGTACGACTGCCTCGCCGCGCTCGAGGTCTCCGCCTCTGGCGACGTGGCCTATTGTTTCCCGAGGGACTTTCGCGCGGCGCTCGTGCGGAAATCGGTGCGCGTGCGCGCGGTCCCTTTGCTCCGCCGCGCCGAGGAGGTGGGCGCCTTTTTGGTGCGCGCGGCCTTTGGCGCCGCCCTCGTGGCGTCGGCCGCGATCGTGTGGTCGGCCGTGTTTGTGCTGTCGTCGTCGCAGCAGCGGGACGACCGGCGGGGCGGCGGCGGCTTTGGCGGCGGCGGCGGGCGCGGCGGCGGCGGCCTGTACCTGTGGGTCGACCCGCTCGACTGGCTGCTCTTCTGGGACCCGCGCTACGCCCGCCGCCAGCGCGCGCGCGCCGACCGCGGCGACCGCCTCTCCTTCCTCGAGGCCGTCTTCAGCTTTGTGTTCGGCGACGGCGACCCCAACGAGGGCTTCCCGCGGCGCCGGTGGCGCGCGCTCGCCGCGCACGTGCGCCGCCTGGGGGGAGTGGTCGCGGCCGAGGAGCTCGCGCCGTTCCTGGATCCGCCGCGCCTGCCGCGCGACGCGCGCACGGGGCGCATCCTCGGCGACGATCTGATCCTGAGCAGCGATTTCGGCGGTGTTGACCGCACCCGGCGGCGGGCAAGGCCCGCCCGACCACGCCGGCCCCATACGCCTCACAGAGCCGCGGCACACGGCGTGGCGTACCGCACCGCATGGTATCTCTGCCATTGCATCCGCAAGGCGCTCTACATGCCACACGCCCTGATGATGGGCGTTGTCGAAGTGGACGAGACCTACATCGGAGGGAAGGTCAAAGGCCGCAGTCGCCCCTACACTGGGAATAATACCGCCGTCGTCGGGGCCGTTGAACGCAAGGGGAAGGCAGCACTTGAGACAATCGACCGCACGACAAGCGTCAAGCTCCGCGACTTCATCCGTCGCCATATCGTAGCCGAAGCTATCTTCACGGACGGGTACAGGGCCTACGGCAACCTGTCGACCGCGAAACGTCGGCACGAGACCGTCAATCACTCCGAGGAAGAATGGGTGCGGGGCGACGTGCATACAAACTCGATCGAGAACGCGTGGTCGCTCTTAAGCGTTGCGTCATCGGGGCGTATCATCGGATCAGCAAGAAGCATCTCGACCTTTACCTTGACGAGTTCGATTTCAGGTTCAACAACGGCCATAATCCCTTCATCTTCCGCAATGCGCAATGCGCGAGCTTCTGTCGGCCGACAGGGTCGAATATACGGAATTAGTTGCGTAGAGTCTGCACAGCCTGTATTCCTCCCTTTCTCTCGTCTTCCGGGTACCGACTAGATACGTCACCCGCATCAAAATCAATAATCGTCAATGGTTGGTTAGAGGGATAATGCAGCGTTCCGATAAATCTTACGCATCGCACATTCTTTGCCAAGACGGCAAACTCAAGAACGTAGGTTCCGGGAGACAATAGCTGGCGTGTCTCATTGTTGAATATAACCACACCGTTATCCGTGTTCCTAGCAAGCGCAGCGTGCCGATACACACCGTCCGGTGGGATGTCTATTTCTGTCGAATTCGATTCCATCCACAACAGCAATCTCGACGGGCTCGATACTTCCAATCGGTCCGTCAAGAATTCGGGCATCATTTCATGGCCGGTCATCAAGACTCGTGACAAGCGAACGGTACATCCCTCCAACATATAATTAGTGTTGTTCTTGACAGCGATCCTCGCTCGAGCGCAGAACGGTGGACCTGGTGCGGAGCGGGCATCTACGGCGAAAGGGGCCTGGATGCGTG
>CAVQSG010000011.1:0-16191 GCA_963715415.1 uncultured Chloroflexia bacterium
GAACGCCCGTACCAGCCTTGAGAGGGCTGAAGGAGCGTTCATGGTTGTCCACTGCAGTCTGATAAACTACTGTAAATAAAGGATATCAAGACACGATCGTTCACTGGTATCCACCTAGGTATTTCCGTACCATTCCGTACGAGGCTTTTCGGTACTAGACGGAGCCCGTACTGAACCACTGCGGAAAGGGACGGCGATGACAGACCTTTCAAGGAAACGGGACAGAAACCGGCTGGCAAAGCGGCGCGAGCCTTACTGGCAGAAGCTGCAGGCCGGGGCGTACCTCGGGTTCCGGCGTGGCTCCGATACTTGGGTTGCACGCTACCGGGACGCCGCGCTCAAACAGCACTACAACGCCCTTGGCGAGGTGATGGACTACGACGATGCCAAGAAGGCTGCCGAGGCGTGGCTGGCCCAGATGTCCTCGACCCCGGTCAAGGTCGTGTCCCGTGGCACTGTGAGGGACGCCCTGGAATCCTATCTTGGGTATCTGCGGGAGCAGGGTAGGAGTGGTACTGCCACCGAGGTAGTGGGTCGTTACAAGGCTGTCGTTTGGTATGACGACCTCTCCAGAATCACCTTGGAGAAGCTGACGCTGGACGACTTTCGAGGATGGCGCGAGCGTCTACGGGAGGGGCGGCAGAACAGATCGGTTAATCGCCAGGTGAGGGCAGTCGTTGCGGGTTTGAACATGGCGCGAAGGCTGGGTCATGTCGGCAACCCGGCAGCGTGGGAAGTAGAACCGCTCATGGACGACAAGGATGATGACAGCGACACGGCTATCTTCCTGACCGCAGCCCAACGGGCGGCACTTGTTGGTGCGTCTTGCGGGCATCTGGCAGCGTTCCTGCGTGGTCTGGAGTACACAGGGGCTCGACCAAAGGAATTGGCAGCGGCAACTGTGGGCGACTTCGACGGCGAGAAGATCAAATTGTCGAGTCGCAAGGGACGTTCCGCGAAGCTTCGGACTCGCTACACGACCTTGAGCACCGAAGGCACCAGGTTCTTCAAAGCGCAGTGCAAGGGGAGGTTGCCAGGCGCGTCGATCTTTACCGAGGACGGCGAACAGTCCTGGCGGCGGCACGTTTGGGCCAGGGGTATCCGCGACGCGACCACCAAGGCGAACAAGAAGGCGAGGGGCAAGAGGCGCATCCCGGTGGGTGCGAGTGCCTACTCGTTCCGGCATGCCCGCATATCGGAACTGCTGCAGCTGCACGGAATTGATCCGCTTACGGTGGCGGCTCAGACCGGTACTAGCGTGGCGATGATCGAAAAAGCCTATTTGCGGTTCATTCCCTCAGCGATGAAGACAAAGTTGGAGGCCGTGAAGTAGCACTCACTGCGTGATGTCACCAGCGAGCGACTGGCAGGATCCGCTACTACGGATTCTTGGAACTCACCCGGCAGGGCGGCTTGAACACTCCCAACATGTATGCGCTCACGTGGCGGCCCATCGACGAGTGTGGAGGGAAGCTAGATGTTCCGGCCACTCGCGTTGCCTCGGGGCTATGGAAGCAGGCCAAGCCACCACCGCCAAAGCCTGTCAAGAAGCGTCAAGAATCAAAGCCCAACGCGCCGAGCGTGTCGACCGACACGACGGGCGTGCTAGTGAGCACCAAACAGAGAGATTACTGACACGGCAGGCGTGTTCCTTCTTAGAAATCTACCAAGCGGTGGTATTCGTAGTGGGAGCAGCAATACAACGACGTTACGGCTCCGGGACGATGATCAGGTCGATGTCAGATGGTGCACGCAAGAACCAGACGGCCCCCGACTCCGTCCGGGTCAACGGGCCCATGTGCACGATACCGGGCGGACGGTAGAAGTAGCCGCCGGCACGATAGATACCGAGCAGCACCTCGCCACCGATGGATTCGGCAACCCGGTCGTCACCCTCGAGCAGGTACCCCTCCTGCACGACGGAGTGCTTCTCCCACGGCAACTTGTCCCCGGGCTTGAGGCCGGCGAGCCAGGTACGTGCTCCGGTCGTCGCGTCCTTCCACAGCAGCTTGACCTCGATCGGGAGGTTGATGCCGAGCTTCTGGCCAAGGGTGCCGGGCTTCCAGTCGAGGGCGTTGCCGTGAACGACGATCATCTCGCCGCCTGTCGTCGCCCCGGCAACCGGAGGATCCAGGAACACGAGTGCCCTGCCAGCCGCGACGGCTTCGAGTGCGGGCCACGCCTGCTCTGCGGGTACGTGCATCAGACCGGATTCGACGAGCTGATGCGCATCGGCGCGCAGTGCACCCTCGAGAACGAACAGCTGTAAGGCCTGTGCTGCGACGTGGCCCGACGGGAGTCGCCAGTCAGACCCGAATTCAACATGCAACGCTAGTCGGCCGCTCGCCGGGTCGCCGCTTAACTCGCGGACACGGAGACCACGGAAGAGCGGCGATTGCACGGTCGGCAAATCTGCCTGAGCGATGTAGCCAACAAAGCCGTCTCGCCTGACCGGCCCCGTGACCTCCCGAACTGGCTTCGGTGCTGACATGCTGGTTGCTCCAAGTAGGGAACCCCTGGATTCTAGCGATGGGAGCGGCCTCCAATGGGCTACATCCCTCAGACACGCCACTCAGCACCCGGGTTGAAGCAGGTATCTCAACGCACGGTGGTCCCATGAAGAGTGCTCGGGCGACCCGATCCCGCCAGCTGCTACTGCGGCAATTTTCCCCATGGGAATCAACTGATTGCATTGAGTTAATTATTAAGTATCAATAATTTAGACGTCTATTTAATTGTATTGTCGAACTGTGCTGCCTGGGATCAAACTTGGTCGATCCTGCCTGACACCCTGAGATTTTTCGTAGATAAATCAGGAGGTTAAAATTGAGTCAATTATCTATATTTTCCATAGGGATGCACGTGGAAACAAATCGTTTCCTGGTTACCTTGCAGGGCCAAATCCCGCCATTTGTTGCCAGATTGCAGAAGAAAAAACCGGCAGCGAGTGTCGTTCGCTCGGGCAAGCCCAAGACTCTGCCCCTGAGGCGCTCTCAGATGCCCCGTCTCGCCAGTAATCGGAGGATGCCGCCGGGAACGGCAGCTAACGGCCAGGAGCGGAAATTTGCCCAGGAAAGAAGCCCGGGCGCGGATGCCTAGGAACCGTAATTGCCGTATGCGACATTGGCCTCACCGGTGGGTGTGCTCGTCGACGCCGTTCTGAGCGCCCAAGTAGAGACAGCGAAAGCCGTCCCATATCCTCTCTACACTAAGGGTTCCGGTGCCGGGACTGTCCAGCTTCCATACAGAATCCCCGGCCCCGGCTGATATATTCTGACGATGTAATTCCATCCCGGTACGATCGGCAGGAAGTTGTCCGCCTTGGGGTCACCGCCAAAGAGGCCCCTGATGCAACATAGCCTTATCGCAAGGCTTCTCCCGGTTTAAGCACACGGACCAACAGTGAATTGTTGTCTTCGACAACTCACTTCTCGCTTCGCATCGGCCAGCCGAGAGTGCCGTATAGCCCGTGCGCAATCTCCATACGGTCGCGCTGTGCTCCGCCGAGCCAGAGCTTGACGATGGGATAGTCGCGGGCGTACTTCTCGATCTGATTACCGAACGAGTAGCCGTATGCCCCCATGAACTCCATGCACTTGTTGGTGACCTGGTCGGCTGCATCGGCGGCGAAAGAACGTGCCGCTGAAAACTTGGCCATCATCTCCTTGGACCACGGGCGGCCATGGTTGCGGCTCGTCGCCTGCCACGTGACGCTCAAGTAATACTGGCGCGAAATGTCGATGAGCCGCCACATGTCGCCGAAGGCCATGGCGAACGCCGAATGCTCGCGTACGGGAATGCCTGCGATGTATCGGTTGGCCGTCCAGTCGAGCGCTGTCTCCAATACACCCTCGGCCAGCCCGGTCAAACATGGCCCGCCGGAGAGGCGACCGTAGCCAATCACGTAGCCCTTGAGCACCTGTGCCGCTTGACCCGGCTGTGTGTCGATGCGGTACCGCTTGTCGATGCGCACGTTGTCGTACCAGAGCTCCGCGTTCTCGTCAGTCCAGCTCATTCCCATCTTCTGGATGGGCTTGGAGAACGTGAGTCCCGGCGCGTCCGGAGGCACCCAAAAAATCCCCACACCGTGCTCGCCCGCTTCGGGATCGAGTGTCGCCACCGTCCAGTAGCCCATGTGCCCCGCCAGATCCCGGGTCTTGAAGCGCTCGGCGGGACCTGCGGGGCCCGGCCAGATCTTGTGGCCGTTAATCACATAGCTGTCACCCTCCGCCCTGGCGATAGTGCGAAGGGTCCTGAAGTTGAACGCCGGATCCTCGATGTTGGCACCGCCACTAGGCTCGCTGATTGCCACGCAGGCGGCGAAGGGCGGATCGGCGACAATCTGCGGGGCAAATTCCTTCATCAGGTCATCACGCCGACATGCCATCATGATCGACGACACCCATGCCATCTTCGCGAGCATGTTGGCCAGGCCAATGTCACCGCGTGAAAGCTCGTCGAGGACGATCATCCGGGCGGAGGCACTGGCTGCCAGGCCGCCGAGCGACTCCGGCACGCTCATCTTGGTGATGCCCAGCTGCCCGCAGGCGCGGTAGAGGTAATGCAGCGCGCCCAGAGCACGCTCTTCGTCGCGGTGAAATCCGCCCTCCAGGTCATCGCGACGTGGCATGACCTCGTTGTCGACAAACTTGCGCACCGACTCGGCGATCGCGATGTCCTCGGGCGTGCAGAACGCCTGCGGATATTTCTGCTTTGGCTCAAACAGAGGATAGGTTTGCTTAGCTTCCAGCATGACTCCCGAACCCCGCGTCTTTTCCACTGGGCCTGCTCTCCTGACTTATACCGCGGCGAAGGCAGTAATCCAAACCGGAAGTTCCCCTGATCGAGGAGTGAAGTCATCGAGACTGACGCGACGACCCCACCCACGTCGAGTTCTGAACCGATTGGCCCGGAATCGGGCAATTCAAGAATCCGTAGACAGGAGCGTCGAGGGCAGGCGCAGCGGCGTCCGCTATGGGTCGGTAACAGCCGTCCTTAGGACACTCTGTCCTACGTCGGATCTCACTCCCGCCTTGATGGCAGCTACCGACCCGGAGCAGACATCCTGATGCAGCGCAGCAAAGCGGCCGATAACGACCCAGAGCAGACTTCTGGACCTGCGTCACTTGGGGCCTAATCACCGTAGGTGTTTCTCTCGACTGTCTCGTCCTTCCAGGCAGGCATAGGGTGTGGTTGGATCCGAATCAGCCGTTCGGCTGAGTGCGCGAGCCGCGACGCATCATGACTCAAGTTCCTGATTTCTTCTGCTTGCGCATGAGCTTCTCACTCTTGGCGGCGCTGCTATTTTCAGCTTCCGCGAACCCAGTCATGGCCGCAGGATACGATGTTCTGGAGATCTCGCCGCCTGATAACTATTTGGCGAGACGTGCCTGGCTAGCCGATCACGGCGTGAGCGTGGACATCAGATACACCGCGTTCTATCAGGGACTTGCGTCCGGAACAGGAGACAAGCACTTGAGTCTTGGTGACAAACTGGACGCCTTCATCAACCTGGACAGCAGCCAGTTTGGCCTGCGGGAAGGCGGCGGATTTCGATCCCACCTCGAGTACAGCAGCGACAATGCCCCGACCAATCTCGGCGGTGCGATCTTTGCGACCAATACTGCCCTGTACTGGCCCACGGACACTCCCAACGAGCTGGTAGCAACGTCACTGTACTTCACCCAGAAGATGGGCGATCGAAGCAGTATCGCTCTTGGCAAGTTCAATCCCGTTGACCTGTTGGCGGCAGACTCTTTCATCGGCGGCTGGGGTATTGATCGATTCATGAACCTCATCCTTACCGCGCCACCAAGCGGACTGATTCCGGTCGTGTTCATGGGTGCAGTTGCTAGCATCAGATCCGAGCCTGTTTCCTGGACCATCATGGTCTTTGATCCCAACGACCGCACCAACGACTATCTTCCGGGCGATCTATTCGATGACGGCGTGAATTTTTCCGTGACTGCCGCGCATAACGCCACGCTCGCTGGTCGCAAGACGACCTACGCGATTGGCGGGCTCTACAGCACGGCCGAGGGCGTGGATTACTCCTCCATTGGTGGTATCAAGGGTACAACCACAAAGTCGGGTTCCTGGAACGTCAACTTTGAGTTCAAGCACAATCTGCAGGAGCAGGAAA
Organism: uncultured Chloroflexia bacterium; assembly: GCA_963715415.1. Taxonomy (GTDB): domain Bacteria; phylum Chloroflexota; class Anaerolineae; order Caldilineales; family Caldilineaceae; genus JAWKOK01. The sequence goes on from CAVQSG010000011.1 coordinate 6,143, forward strand.
ATGGCGCCTGGGGGTTCTACTTCAAAGCGGCGATTGCTGACGGTAATCCCAACTACATCCAGCGTTCGCTGATCGTCGGGATTGGCGGAAAGGCATTGTTTCTTGGTCGGCCTCAGGACAGTTTCGGCGTTGGCGCCTACTACTATGATCTAAGCGACACACTTCAGGACTCGCTGAATCCTGCCTTCACCAATTTCCGGGACGAAGCGGCTGTTGAAGCCTTTTACAGCTGGGCGGTCAATTCTTGGCTGCAGATCGGGGCGGACATCCAGTACATAAATCCGGCCAGGGGTGACTACAAGAATGCCCTCGTCCCATCCCTGAGGCTGCAGTTCAGTTTCTAGTAATGACTACGAATTTCCGCACGGCCGTGATCCGGGTCGAGCGCCGAGCCAACGTTTGGTCTAGAGCTGGAAGAGCATGGCATTTCTGCGGACGTACGACGTACGGCATGAAACCAGATCAGATGTCGCTTCCTGGCCGTTAGCAGACCTGGCGACTGAGCCGTTATCTCGTTCCGAGAGGGCGGCTAACGACCCAGCCCAGACATCATTGTCGCAGCGCAGCAAACTGGCAGCTGACGACCCAAAGCAGACCATCGCAACAGGTGCCAAGGGTCATGGACACGGAAAAGTCCGATCACGGCCCCTATTTCCCGCCCGTGGCGATCCGGATCAACGCCAGTCGCAACTCCTAGCCAGTTTCTCACCCACTCGCTCCCGAATCGCGTATCGTCGGCCAACTCGCTCATCGGACGAATAAGAACACTACTGTAGAGTGCGGGACTGGGGGGTCTCAAAACTGAAGAAGATTGACTGGCGCTTGCTCCTGTGCAGCCTCGCGATCACGCCACTGGCCGCCAGTGCCGGGGTCAAATTCAATATGGGTGAGGTGGCCAAGATAGGGAGCGTTGCCTTGGTCGGCTATTCGTTTTATAGGACCGTGGAGTTTGAGGAGTCCAGTCCGTTCGCGATGCAAAAAAGGATAAAGGAACTCAAGCCAGCCGACCCGGAGTTCATCATGATCGAGGAAGCCGATGACCGCGTCATGCAATTGCTTCAGAAGGCGGGTGTATTTTCAATTCTCCCGCAGGAGGACGTATTCGCTAACGCGTCTTATCAATCATCGACAAAGGACCCAAAAAGCAAACTCGTAGCGAATTGGTACTTCTTGGCTGGCGTTTCTTTGCATCAAAACATGACGAGGAAGAAATGATTCCTAATAGAAAAGCACTCTTGTTCATTCATTGTTGTATCGGAGTTGCGGCACTCTATGTACCTGGTGCAGTAGCGCAAGGGGCTAAAGTGGATGTATGCCACATACCTCCGGGAAATCCCGACAACCCTCAAAGCATAACCATCAGCGAAAATGCCCTTGCCACTCACCTGGAGCACGGCGACCACGTCGGAGCATGCGACTCAGAGCAGACAGTCGAGGTGGGCGAATCGGGACACCAATCCGGATCCGCGTGCGCCTGCCCGAGACCGGGGGTCTGGAGGGTCACGAACCACGAGGGCTATATGGAGTGCAACGTGCTCGGTATTAAGCGAAAGGACAAGCGTGCGGACAAGAACGACGGAGCGATCTGGATTCTGAACGACGATTGCTCGACCATCTTCTCCGAGGCCTACGAGAAGCAGCGAGAGGACGTGCTCATGGATCGCGGACGGGACTGCCTGTTCTTTGGCGTCGCCCCGGGCGAAAAAGACGGCGCCAAGGTAATTTTCGACGGTGCCTACAAGGTCGAGACCGAAGAATTCATCACCGGCGAGTACTACATGGAAATGTCCGTCGCGGGAATGGAATGCACGGGCTACAGTCCTTTCCAGATCGACTTCCTGAAGCCGCTCAGTGAGAAAGACTACGCCAAGCTTGAGGAGAAGATGCAAAAGGCACTGGAGAAAGCCCGTGAGACGCGCGACGAACACCGCGAGCAAATCGACCAGTACCTGGAGGACAGCGACGGCGGTAAGCCATTCGGGGGGAGGAACGGCCAGGAGTAACCGACCCGACCCCTCGTGCTCTTTGAAGATCGAAATGATCTGTTCTTCTGAGTATCGCTTGCGCTTCATTTCGGGACTTCCTTCGTTTCAAAGTACAGGGAAATCCCACATCGGACGTGGCTCCGGTACAGGGGAACGGTCACCACAGGCCTCAGAATCGCTTAGAATCCAAGCACTCTCACTTTTGTGCTCAGCCGAGCCGAAGTGAGACGTAACTCCCTGAAAAGCGGGTGTAGTTCAACGGTAGAACATCAGCTTCCCAAGCTGACAACGCACCCCGTGTCCCGGCAGCGGACATTCGAAATTAGGGACATGACGTCCGTTCCTGACCGTAAACAGACCTTAGCCAGCAGGGCGGTTCCGGCGCCGTCGAAATGTCTGCTAGCGACCTCAAGAAGATCTCTATTACGCGCTCTTAGTCTGCTGCGCTGCACACGGTGCTTACTGTTTGCTCATGCCTGTGATGGCGCGTACAAATGGTACCTGTCAGCGTAGTAGCTGATGAATTCGGGCTTCAGGCTGTAATGGCAAGGGGGGCACGTCGTGACCAGCTATCGAGGCGCATTACCGCAGCTTTCTGATCGGATCTTTCTGGCCGATGCCGGTATCGAAACGGATCTGATATTTAACCACGGCGTCGAGATCCCGCATTTCGCCGCTCATCTTCTACTTGCAGACTCTGGTGGGCGCAAGGCATTGGAGGACTACTTTAGAGGCTTTCTGGAATTGGCCCGGGATGTCGGCACTGGGTTCATTCTCGACAGCCAGACGTGGAAGGCACATCCGCACTGGGCAAACGAATTGGGTGCAAACAGTACTGAGCTACACGACGCCAACCGCCAGTCCATCGCGTTTATCGCAGGCCTCAGGGATCAGTTTTCATCCACGTGTAAAGAGATCGTCCTGAACGGGATCGTTGGGCCTCGGGGCGACGCCTATGCGCCCGATAGCAATGTTGCGGTGGCCGACGCCGAGGCTTATCACAGCACTCAAATTGGCTGGTTGGCCGAGACAGAGGTGGACATGGTTACCGCGACCACGTTCACACAGGCCAATGAGGCCATTGGATTGGTACGTGCCGCGCAAAAGGCGAAACTGCCGGTCGTGGTGTCATTCACAGTGGAAACCGACGGCAGGTTGCCTGATGGGCTGACACTCCGTGAGGCAATTCTTGCGGTGGACAAGGCTACGCAGTCTGCCGCGGCCTACTTCATGGTCAACTGTGCGCACCCCGATCACTTCTTTCATGAGATCGAGGACTCCTCTTGGGCGAGGCGCATTCGCGGGATTCGCTGCAATGCCTCACGCAAGAGCCATGCGGAACTGGACCAGTCGAGTCATCTTGACGACGGTGATCCGGTCGAGTTGGCGAGTCAGTACAGTGCTCTTGCGAATACCATGCCGTGGCTCAACATCTTTGGCGGCTGCTGCGGCTCAGATCTGCGCCATGTAACGCAGATAGCTTGGAGTTTAGCCCCGTAGTCAATTGGCTTGTCCAAACCTTCATAGGCGATGCTCGGCATTCGAAATTGCTGCGCCACAGCTAGGCTAATTGCCGAAGCGAACGGGCTGCTGGCTCCACGGGCGGTTGCTCTGTCCGGATAGTGTCTGTTCCTGGCCGGTAGGCGACCCTTCGGCTTTGGGCTTTTTTGGCCGGTCGAAAGGGCTGCTAACGACCCGACGCAGTCATCTGCATGTGCCGCCTTGAATTGGCCGGCTTCTGCGACAGCTGGCAGCAATGGCTCACAGAGTTGATTTTGCCCGAAAAAAATGGGCCTCGGCGTTATACCATCGGGAAACCAAGACATTCCGGCCGTGGAAGTGACCTGGCAGTTGGCCAGGAAACTTCGATCGCAGGCTTCTGGAGGGGAGAATGCAAGAAGCAGGACGGGAACTTCCTGGACGTGGATCGCGGGCCGTTGGCGCAATCCTTCTCTTGGTTGGCTGCGCGCCACTACTGCTGGATCAGGTGCTGCCACCGCTCGGCATTCCTGCGGCCGTTCTCACTATCTGGCTCATCCTGCGTCAGCAGGGCCAGTCGCTGGCGGTGGTGGGCGTTGTCAAGCCAGCCAGCGGTTGGTCGACCACATTCATGTTGGGAGTCGGCGGCGCTGTCCTCATTCTCGCGCTCGAGGAGTTCGCGTATCCGTTGCTCGAAGAGCTGATTGGTGTGGCTGGACAAGACATATCCAGCTGGAAAAGTATCGAAGGCGACAACTCCCTGCTGGCCATTTACTTGACCGTGTCTTGGACAACAGCGGGATTTGGCGAGGAGCTGATATTCCGAGGCTTTCTAATGGCCGGCCTCGCTCGTTGCCTGGGCCAAAGCAAGGCTGCCTGGGCAGCGTCCGTTATCCTCTCCAGCATTCTCTTTGGACTCATCCACTTCCCGTCCGGGCCTGGAGGGATGCTGGAGACCGGTTTGAACGGGGCCGTGCTGGCAGGTATATACCTTTTGAGTCGCCGTTCCATTTGGGCCGCTTATATCGCGCATGGATTGGCAGACACGATTGCATTTCTGACAATCTATGCCGGTATGTACACGACGTTTTGAGCGATTTCCCCAGCCTCGGTCCCCGCGTGACCAAGCGTGAAATTACGACCCAAAGCGGAAGTCCTCGGCTGCCAGTTCGCTGCTATACGGACACAAATTCGTGATATGTCTCACGCAGTCAGGCCATCTAATCGATAGTTAGGCGGCGACAACTGAGGTGTAGCAGTGGGAACAATTGGACAGCCACCGGAATTCGTCGGGTGGTGGGAGCTCGTTTTCTACACGCGGGGCGGTCAGGCCCAGGACGTTGAGGGAGTCATCGAGCACATTCATTCCGATGGTCGATTCGAGGCATATCGGAATGGCGTGCGGATCGCCGCCGGCCGCCACGTGGACTTCCAGACCGACCCACCCGGTTTCACCAACGTGCAGGAGGACTTCCACGTGTTCGGGGTCAGAGGTCGTGAGCTGACGATCTACCGGTTGGTCGGTCAAATGCTGGAGGTGTGCAAGGCCCCTGAAAGTGACGGCCGGCCCGAGCAGTTTGGGTCCCCTGAGGGAACGTCCATCGTGCATGCCACGATCCGACGAATTCCTGACACAGATCCGCGTATTCCTGGCTAGAGCAACCGCGCGCCGATAGCTGGCGGCACACCGTGGAGCGGCGGAAAGCAAGGTTTGGTATTCAGGATCAGGCTTAAGCCGTGGTTGACTAAGCGGACATATGTTTCTGGCCGTTAACAGACCTGGCGGCTGAGCCGCTGGGGTCGTTCCGAGAGGGCTGCCAGCGACCCGAAGCTGGCATTACGCGACTCGCTTGGCAGTCGGGTCAAGGCGGCGATTGGCCTCTCGATGGTTCTTGGACTCTGTCCGATCGGTGGACGATACTCAAGTTACCTATTTGCTGATGGAGGCAATCGTCGTGACCGACAAAAACCGACGGCAAAGCACGAAAGGCGGATGTTTGTGCGGCTCGATCCGCTACGAAATCAGGGGTCCAGCCAGGCGGACCACCAACTGTCATTGCCACCAATGCCGCCGGTCAAGTGGGGCGCCATTTGTCACCTGGTTGGAGTTTCAGCCTTCCGATTTCAGGATTTTATCGGGAACCCCAAGCGGATACGAATCAAGTCCGCAGGTAACCAGACAGTTTTGTGGGAAGTGTGGAACCCAGTTGACTTATCAGCACGCCGAGGACGCCGATACGATTGATGTGACAGCGTGTAGTCTGGACGAGTTAGATTCAGTGTCGCCGGATGATCACGTGTGGTGTGACCGAATGGCGCCATGGGTGAAGATTGCTGACGGCCTTCCGCGGTACAAGCTTGGAAAATTTGACACGTGAGACACGGGCCGACGTTCTACCGTACCTGGAGCCCGAGAAAGAAGTCTGCGCCGAGGCAGCCGTTGAGGATGCGATGCCACAGCTTCGGATGTTCTTTGCCGCGGCGAACAGGCGTCGGCTACCTCTGCAGGAGCCTGCACGGTCCGATATCATTAACGACGCTCCGACCCAGCGCCGTGGTCTTCTATTCCTGCGAATGTCCGTTCCTGGCTGCGGATTCATATGATCGATGCAACACCGAAGCTCGCGAGGTTGCGGGGAGGATGTTGCAGATGGGATATCGCACACGGATTCACTACACCGAAGCCGACAAGGCGCTGATGTGGGAACGCTGGCGGCGCGGCGAGTCACTGAACTCGATAGGTCGGCTGTTTGATCGTCACCACACGACAGTACAGGGCATGCTGGCCAGGACCGGCGGCATCCGTCCGCCAGCGCGGCGTCGCTCGCGTCTGGCGCTGACGCTGGAGGAGCGGGAGGAGATCTCCCGCGGCCTGATGGCTGGCCTGTCAGCGCGCAGCATCGCGGTCTCGCTAGACCGGGCGGTGAGTACCGTAAGCCGGGAGATCGACCGCAACGGTGGCCGGCAAGCGTATCGGGCCAGTACTGCCGATGAGGCCGCATGGGACCGGAGCCGCCGGCCGAAGCGCTGTAAACTGGCAGCCCAGCCTGCAGTGGCGCGCCTGGTGGCGCAGAAGCTGCAGCTCGAGTGGTCGCCCTACCAGATCGCCGGGTGGCTGAAGCGTAGCTATCCGGACGATGAGAGTCGCCAGGTGTCCCACGAGACCATCTACCGCACCCTCTTCATCCAGGCCCGTGGGGCGCTGAAAAAGGAGCTGTTGCAGCATCTGCGGCGCAGCCGGGGGATGCGACGCTCGCGGCATCACACGATGAAGACCCCCGACCATGGCCGGATCACCGACACGGTCTCGATCCGGGAGCGGCCAGCCGAGGCCGAGGACCGGGCCGTGCCCGGGCACTGGGAGGGGGATCTGTTTTGCGGCAGTCACAACAGCCAGATCGCCACCCTGGTCGAGCGCCAGACCCGCTACGTGATCCTGGCGAAGGTGCCCAGCAAGGACACCGAGACGGTGGTCAACGCGCTCATCAAGCAGGCTCGCAAGCTGCCACGGGAGCTGTATCGCTCACTGACCTGGGACCGGGGCAAGGAGATGGCCGATCACAAGCGGTTCTCGCTGGCGACCGATATCCAGGTCCACTTCTGCGATCCGCAGCAGCCGTGGCAACGTGGCTCCAACGAGAACACCAACGGTCTGCTAAGGCAGTACCTCCCCAAGGGGATGGATCTCGCGACCGTTCATCAGAACACGCTCAACGCCATCGCCAGACGACTGAACGAGCGACCCAGGGAAACACTCAACTTCGAAACACCCGCCGAACGCTTTGGCCAATGCGTTGCGTCGATCGGTTGAATCCGCAACCCAAAGCGGACGTCAGTGCAGCTTGCCAACTCGACAGGCTGCCCGAGTCGTCCCTACTTCATGGGCTGCACGTCAAGAGCAACCTTGTTGATCTTGCCGGTGAACCGAGTCTCCGCGCCGATGCCAATGCCTTCGGCCACCGGCGTCTGATTGTCGATGCCGACATCGGCGGTCTCGTCGGCCGAGAAGATGTTCGGCTGCGTCTTGTCGACGCGGCCCTCGGCGACCGGCTTGCCGTTCACCAGCAGGGTGGCCTTGCCGCCCTTGCCGAGCCCGCCGCCGTCGTAGGTGAAGTCCAGCGTCACCGTCGCCGCTCCGGCAGGCAGCGCCTCCGGCGCGGTGACGCTGTAGCGCGCCAGGCCAAGGAAATTGTATGTATAGGCCGGCTTGCCGTCCTTCATGTACAGCGACCAGCCGCCAAAGCGCCCGCCCTGCGAGAGGATCGCGCCGTTGGCGCCGCCCTCCGGCACTTCGATCTCGGCAGTGATCTTGCTGGAGCGGTTCTTGATGTTCATGAAAGTGTTCTCCAACATGCCCTGCATGCCTTCGTACAGGACCAGGTTGGTGCGATCGCCAAGCAGGTCCGGCCGGCCGGCCAAGGTCGGGTTGGTGCGCTCGATCGTGCGGTCGTCGATCGGCAGCACGTGGTACTTCTCCGCCTCCGTCATGAACAGCGCCTGCATCGTCTTCAGCTTCGCCGGCTGCCTTGCCGCCAGGTCGTCGGTCAGGCTGAAGTCATTCTTCACGTCATACAGCTCCCACACATCGCTCGTCAGCGGTCGCAGGTTACTGGTCTGCCACGGTGCACGGTGGATGGTGCGCGCCAGCCAGCCGTCGTGGTAGATCGCGCGGTTGCCGAACATCTCAAAGTACTGCGTCGTATGCCGCTCCGGCGCCTTCGAATTGTTGAAGGTGTAGACCAAGCTAGTGCCTTCGATCGGCATTTGAACCACGCCATTGACGCTCTTCGGTTCCGGCAGGCCGGCAGCCTCTAGCACCGTCGGCGCAACGTCGATGACGTGCGAGAACTGGCTGCGCATGCCGCCCTGGTCCTTGATCCCCTTCGGCCAGTGAATGACCGTGCCGTTGCGCGTGCCGCCAAAGTCGGACGCGACCTGCTTGGTCCACTGGAACGGCGTGTCGAAGGCCACCGCCCAGCCAGCGGCCATGTGCGGGAAGGTTTCCGGGCCGCCCCACTTGTCTATCAGCGGGATCAGGTCTTCGACCTTCTCCTCGACGCCGTTGAAATAGGTCATCTCGTTGTACATGCCGACGAAGCCGCCTTCGGCGCTGGTACCGTTGTCGCCAGCAATGTAGATGAACAGCGTGTTGTCAAATTCGTCAATCTCCTTCAGCGCCTGCACGAATCGGCCGACTTCGTGGTCGGTCTGCTCCAGGAAGCCGGCGAAGACTTCGGCTTGGCGCGCGAACAGGCGCCGGTGTTCGGCGGGCAGCGCATCCCAGGCCTTGATATCGTCGGGCCGCTTGGCCAGTTTCGTGCCGGCCGGCACTACACCCATTTGCAGTTGCCGCTGCAGCGTCTCCGCACGGGTGGCATCCCAGCCCTTGTCGAACTGACCCTTGTACTTGTCGGCCCACTCCTTCGGCACATGGTGCGGCGCATGTACCGCGCCGGTTGCGTAGTAGACGAAGAAGGGCTTGTCCGGCGTCATTGACTGCTGCGCCTTGACCCAGTTGATGGCCTGGTTTGTCATGTCGACGGTGAAGTGGTAGTCCTTCATCTTCGGCGGGTCGACCTTGATCACGCCATCGTAGATCAGCGGGTACCACTGGTCGGTCTCGCCGCCGATGAAGCCGTAAAACTTGTCAAAGCCCTGCCGTGTGGGCCAGCGGTCGAACGGGCCCGACACGCTGGTCTCCCACGCCGCGGTTTCGTGCCACTTGCCGAAGGCGCCGGTGCTGTAGCCGTTCAGCCGCAGCATTTCTGCCAGCGGCGCGACACTATTCGGGATCTGTCCGGTGTTTCCGGGGAAGGCCGTCGCGGTCTCCATGATCGAGCCGGCATTGGCCGTGTGGTGGTTGCGGCCAGACTTGAGGGCAACTCGCGTCGGTGAGCACAGCGCGGTAGTGTGGAAATTGTTGAAGCGCAAGCCGCCCTGGGCGAGCCGATCCAGCGTTGGCGTCCGGATGGGACCGCCGAACGTGCTGGGCCCGCCGAAGCCGACGTCGTCGATCAGCACGATCACCACGTTGGGCGCGCCCTTGGGCGCCGTGACCTCGAACCGCTGCGGTGGCTTGACATTTCGCGCGTCGAGTTCTGTATAGGTCGGCCGTTTGGGCTCCGCGATCGGAAGCGTCGTGCGATCCAACTCCTCTGCTGAAGAAGCGATGCCGACAAGGGACGAGAAAACGCCTGCAACTGCGACGGCGACTATGTTTGCGGATTTCAATATCGACTCCTCGTCTTGACGTACTGCTCCAGCGCGGCCTGGCACCACGCACCATTCGATACCGACAGGTGGCACGTCGGGCCGGCAGAGTACCATAGCGTGGGGAACCGGACGGTTTGCACGTGTCGGCTCCCTTCTCGCAGCGTCTGCTTTCGGAAGAAGCGAGCACTGACAGCTTCTGGCCGATAGCGGACATCGCCACCGCTGCCCTTTTCTGTCCCTAGCGGGCCGGCCACTCCCGGCACCCGACCCACGGGCTGGTCATGTAATCGAGCAGCAACACAATAGTGTCCCGTGTGGGCTTGCGGTGCCGCCGTGGTGCGGTTTTCCGTTGCGGGGGCTGCTTGGGCATCG
>CAVQSG010000012.1:0-72139 GCA_963715415.1 uncultured Chloroflexia bacterium
CGCCGCGCAACAACAATATCGGCCAGTCGGCTGTAGGCGCGCAACTCCGCGGCCGGGGCGACAATCAAGGGACGGCCGGCAATGCCATCCCAGCGGCGAATCGCCTCGGCCAAATTTCTAGTTGCTTCTAATTGCTGTTTGCCCAGGCCGTCGCCCAAGTTCCAGGCGAGAACTCGAGAGTGGCTTTCGATCGGCTGGGTTTGCCGAAGCTGGTCAGCGCACAGGGGCTGGTGCAATCAGCCACAATCCATGTTGGGCCGCCTCTTCTTCCCATCGAGCGTCGGGGGCGAACCCAATGGAGACGACGTTGAAGCCGAGACTGGCGATTTGTTCCAACGGCTCACCGCGATAAGTGAGCACTCGCGGCAGCATCGGTCGATCGGCCCAATGAATACGCCGCCGCGCAAGACGGGCCGCGGCATGGGAATGGCCGCGTTGGCTTCGGCCGACGCGGGGCGGACGTTGGATCGGCAACGCCAATGTCCGCTGGACTCACCTGGCCCGAGGCGTGCAGATCGTCAATCCAGAGCTGATTGGAACCTTGGCCTCCAAAAGCGTTGATTGCTCAGACTCTGCATGTTGATCTCTTCGGTCAAGTCCACAGTCACATTACGCGCTTCTCCGTCCTGGATGACATCCAACCCGACGCGAATGACATCCGCTTCTCCGCAGCCGCCGCCGATGGTGCCGATATGGCGACCGAGGGGGTGAACGATCATCTTGGCGCCCACCTCACGCGGCACGGAACCTTTGACTTCCGTGATGGTGGCAACGGCGACAGTCATGCCGTCGTCGAGCAATCTTTGCAGTTCATGATAGATCGTCATCGGTAGTGATTTCACCAGTAGAAGAGAGGAACAACCGGTTGGGCTCAGAGTCGACTACGCCGAGCTATCCCTGAGTGCTTCATAGTCCGCCGGTGTGTCCATGTCGCGTAGAACGGCATCGGTTTCCATCGTGACATAGTCGACGAGCGCCGGATGGCGGCGAATCAGCGTGCGCATGGTCTCTGTCCGGCCCAGCGCCAGCAACTCCGGCCAAAGCGTGGCCGGCAAATAGAATGGGTGACCGCGCCGCATATTGTAGCTGGGAAAGATGATCTTGTCCGGCGCTCTCTGTGCCGAATCAACCATGGCTGCCAACTCATGTACGCGAATGTGAGGCTGATCCACCAGCGCAAGCAACGCCCCCCTGCTGGATGTGGTCTTCGCCGATCCGGTCTGAAGTTGTAGCAGACCTATCTGAAACGACGACAACATTTCCCCACTACGATACTCTTCATTGTAGACTACGTCGACCACTAGATTGCGTAACACCAACTTCAATTCCGTGGCCCGGTAACCAACCACACAGATGATTGGCTCAGCGCCTGCCGCACGCAGGTTGTTGACGGTCGTTTCGATGACCGTAGAACCGTTCCAGGGCAGCAACTGCTTGAGCCTTCCCATCCGCGGCTACGCCCGGCGGCTGCCACCACGGCGGCCACACGTGCTGTCTGATCGTGGATCATAGCCGACGATCCGAACCCGGTACCTCGTGTTCGGCGGCCCTGCACCCGAAACGAAACGCCGCAAGCTGCGCCGGTAGGTTCACGACGCCTCTTGCACGGCAAAACGCTCGATCAGGATCACCAGCAGAAAGCCGAACAGCATCAGCCCCAGAGCAATGACAATCTCGGTGTTGAAGGCGCCGTTGACCGTCAGCGGCGGCACCACATTCTTCACGACCAGCGGCACTTCTTCGCCGTGGCGATCGATGGTCGTGGTCAGCACTTCTTTCCACGGCCAGACCTTGCGCAGGCTGCCGATCATGAAGCCGGTCAGGACGGCCACGGTCATGTCGTGGTAGCGCTTGAAGAGCCAGCTGAGCAGCTGGGCCAGCGTCACCAGGCCGATAACGGCGCCGATCGCCATCAGCACGAGGCTCACGAGGTCGCGGTCGTTGACGGCGTTGATCACATACTCGTACTTGCCCAACAACACCAGGATAAACGAACCGGAGATGCCGGGCAGGATCATGGCGCAACTGGCCAGCGCACCGGACAGGATCAGGAACCACCACGTATTGGGCGTGGCGGTGGGCACCAGACCGACGATCCAGAAGGCGGCGACCGCGCCGGCCATCAGGCCGCCACGAGCGCGCCGGTCCAGCGTCGTATCCGCCTGCTGACCACAATCACCGAGGCCACGATCAGGCCGAAGAAGAAGCTCCAGAGCAAGACCGGCTGGTTCTCCAGCGTCCACTCGATGCCCGGGGCCAGCGTGATGATGGCCAGCATGATGCCGCCGAAGACGGCCATCAGAAAAGGGAGGTTGAGCGGCGCGCAGCGCTTCGCCGATGCGAAAACGCAACAGCGGCCGCCAGAATTCAGGCTGGCCGACCATCTGGATGCTGTTGATCAGCTCCTCGTAGATCCCGAGAATGAAGGCCATCGTGCCGCCGGAGACGCCCGGCACCACATCGGCGCTGCCCATGGCAAAGCCCTTCAACGCCAACACGCCGTATTTCCTGGCACCACGCGGCGTGACTGGAGTTGGTTGATTCGTATCGGTTGATTCCATCTTTGTACCCTGCCCAAAAAGTCCATAAAGAAAGCTGCCGGAAGGGACCGGCAGCCGTCAGTTCCAATGTCATCTCATACCAAAGCTTACCTGAACTTGCCTATCTTTCCAAAACCGGGCCATCCAGACAGAGTATCCGGCCCTCGTGCTCACAGGCGCCGCAAATACCGACCCCGCAACGCATGTACGCCTCCCAGCTCAGACGGCACGGCACGCCGTGCTTGCGGCCCATCCGCTCCAAGGCAGCAAGCATGGCGTGGGGACCACAGGCGTAGATGCCGTCGACCATCTCTTCGGCCAGCAGCGGCTCCAGCGCATCGGTGACGCGTCCGGTCATGCCACGGCTGCCGTCCTCGGTGGTCACATGCAACGAGAACTCGGTGCGATCCTCCGAGAGTGCGGCAAAGCGATCTGCGTAGAGAATGTCGTCCGCGGTGCGGGCGCCGATGATGGTCGCGATCCGAGCGGCCGTTCCTAGCCGGTCGCGAGCCAGCCAGTGCAGCGGGGCAACACCGTATCCGCCCGCCACAAGCGCCAGACGCATCTGTGCCGGCGGCACATGAAAGCCGTTCCCGAATGGACCCCGCACCCAGAGTCTATCCCCAATGTCCAACCTGTGGACCAATGCGGAAAACGGCCCGACCTCGGTCACCATCAGCGTGAGCGGATCGGCGTTGACCAGCGAAAAGGGCTTTTCGTCAAAGCGGGGCAGCCAGACCATGACAAACTGGCCCGGATACGCCTCCACGGCAGTGTCGAGCACGATGGTGCGCGTGCGGAAGTTTTCCTGCTGAATTGCGACAATGCGCGCTGCTTGCGGTAGCCCGCTCACGTTGACCTCTGTAGAGCCATGATGGAATTCTGCACCAATCCTACTGCACCGGCTTCACTGCCACAAAAATGATTGCTTGCGGCAGGAGACGCAACGGCGACAGCGCACCATCTTCGGGCCACAGTTCATCCAGCAATTCTTGCGGAGGCCGCGGCTCTATGATCCTCTGCAAGTTCAGTCCGCACGCTGATAAGAGAGCCGACCACTGCCCAATGGTGCGGTGCCGGCTTTGCATGGCCACGTCGGTGTCGTCGAACGTCCACACCAGTGGACTGCTGTCGAAGTAGTCACGGAGCGGCAGGATGGAGAGCGCGCCATCTTCGTTATCGTGAAAACAGGCGCGGATCGGATGGTCCAGCGCAAAGACCAGCCGCCCGCGGCTCTCCAATACACGGACGCATTCCTGCAACGCCCTCTCGACATCGGCCACATAAGAAAACAGGAAGTTGGCCAGGATGAGATCCCAGTTCGACGCCGGTAAGATGGACATGTCCTCGACCGCAGTCTGGTAGAACGACACGTCCATCCCCGTCGCCGTGGCCAACATCCGCGCTGCCGACAGTTGCAGAGCGCTCGAGTCGATCCCGGTGACGACCGCGCCCCGTCTCGCCAGCGCAATCGCGTTCTGGCCGCCGCCGCAGCCCGCATCCAGCACGCGTCTCCCATGGACTTTACCCAGGAGATTCAGTTTGCTCTCCGGCGGTGACCAGGGGCCGTAGTTCACGTCGCTGCCGTCAAATCCGTAGCGTTTCTGATGGGCCGCGCTGACGCGATCCCAGTTGCTTCCGTCTGTCGTCATCAAGAGATGCTATTCCGGACCGAACGGATAGAACTCTACTTCGTCTGCGATGCCGTCGATCAGTGTGGATATCTCGCGCTTGTCGTCGGCATTTAACGCGAGCGCGCCAGCCGGCGCACGTTCGACCGTGGAGGTGAAGACCCCACGCCGTTTGAGCATGTAACGCATGAACGGATGGGTCTCCAGGTTGATCAGCGGCAGCAAGCGCGTGTGCAGTGACCGTGCCGCGACTTCGTCTCCGGCCCACCAGAGCTCCATGACTTTGGCCAGCAGATCCGCGATCTCGCACGCGGGCATGCAGCCGTCCGCGCCGCGGCGCAGCTCATCAGGCAGAAACTTGCCGGCCGCACCGCCGAAGATCGTCTTGACCTTGTGGCCTACCAGACTTTGAACTTCTGCGATATGTTTGGGACCCGGCGGCCGTTCTTCTTTGACATATTCGATCTGGGGCACCTCGTCGACGAGCGCTGCGATCTGCTCACCGGTGAGCGGCGCGTACATGGCGGCATTTTGCAGCATGATAGGGCCATCGTAGACATCGGCGATCCGTCGAAACATGTCTATGGCAACGGGCTGATCCGTGCGTGCCGGTGCCATTGCGATTACGCAATCGGCCCCTGCTTCCTGTGCCGCGCGCGCGAAGAGCAGCACCTGGGGCACAGAGACGCCGGAACAGCCGAATACAACAGGCAAGCGGCCGTTGACCGTCTCCAGCACCGCGTCCAGGGCGGCAATGCGTTCTGTCTCGCCCAGAAAGTAAAATTCACCGACCATCACCGGCCAGACGATGCCGTGCTGCCCGCTGCTGCAACAGAACTCCGCTGCCGCGCGCAGATCCGCCGTGTGGATTTCATAATCTGCGGTATAGGGCGTGGGTAACAAACCAAAGACACCCTTCAAATGGTCAAAACGGGCCATGTTCTCTCCTATTTATCAGCCACAGATGAACACAGATGGACACGGATAGTCACAGAATTCGCCTTAATTCATTTCAATCTGCTGTAGATGGATAGTTCGGCGGACTATTTGAAAACATCTGTGTGCATCTGTGTTCATCTGTGGCTACTTGTGAACGTTCAAATGTGCCTGACTCACGCAGGCCAGCGGTCGTCGGGGCGCCAGAAGCCGAGTTTGGGCGTATTCCATTCGTCAGTGGGCAGAAAGAGCGTGCCTGGCGTGCGCAGATTGGCCTCGATGGCGTCCAAGTTGAGGTCGACGCCGAGACCCGGTTTCTCCGGCACAGTCACGTAGCCGTCGGCCATGTAGTCGTCGTCCAAACCGGTCACGAGGCTGTGCCAGAAGGGCAGGTCCAGGCCATGGTGTTCCATGGAGACAAAACTGGGAATAGCGGCTGCACAGTGGACATTGGCCATGAAGCCGATGGGCGAGCCCGCGCAGTGGAGCGCGGTCGGCAGCCCGTAACGTTCTCCATAGTCCGCGATCTTCTTAGTCTCCATCATGCCGCCGGAAGTGAGCAAGTCGGGGTGCAGAATGTCGATGGCGCGCCGCTCGATCCACTCGCGAAAACCGTCCCAGAGAAATAGTTCTTCGCCGGCGGCAATCGGCGTGCGCAGTGCATCGGTCACCTTTTTGTGGCCGTCGATGTCCCACCAGCGCATGGGGTCTTCCAGCCAGGCCAGGTGAAAGGGCTCCAGCGCTCGGCCGAGACGGATCATCTCGTCGACGGTGAGATGGCCGTGGCCGAAGTGATCGGTGCAGAGAGAGACCTCGTCGCCGACCGCCTCTCGAATCGCGGCCACGACATCCACCGCGGCTGCAATGCCTTTGTCGGTCAACTTGGCGCCCGCTCCTGTGCCGGGTGCAGACCACCGATTGCCCAAGCTGTATTCGCCCACGGTCGGCTGGCCGATCACGCCACCGGGTGTCTCTTCAAAGAGAGAAGGGCGAATGTCGAACTTGATGAAGGTCAGCCCCAACGCCTTTCTGCCTTCCAGCGCCTTGCGATAGCCTGCGGGCGTTGCTTCGTCCGGGGCCGGTGTATCGGCATAGAGGCGGATGCGATCGCGGTATTTGCCGCCCAGCAGCTGGTAGCAGGGCACACCATAGACCTTGCCGACCAGATCCCACAGCGCGATCTCGATGCCGGAGACGCCGCCGCCCTCGCGACCCCAGTTGCCGAAATGTTTGAGTGCCCGGAAGATCATGTCCACGTTGCAGGGGTTCTGGCCCAGTAGCATGCTCTTGAACTGGAGCCCATTCTCCTTGTGTCCGGCATCGCGCACCTCGCCCAGACCGTAGACGCCCTGGTTGGTGTCGATGCGAATGATGGGGTAGTCGTAGTTGCTGGCTACGACGGCAATGCGCATGTCCGTAATCTTGAGATCGGTCGGCCGCGAGTAGGTCTTGACGGCATCCTCAACTCGCCCGAGTTGTTCCGATTCGCCGGAAGATAAGCTCATAGTCCGCACGTCCTTTTGGCTGGCATCTGTTGGGTGTTGGTTGGAGGTAAGTGGAGTGTAGATCACAATTGGACCGAGGGCAATGTCGTGCACGCCGTCGCCGATTTGAATGTTCGTCCAGTTTTCGCACCGGAAACGAATCTAGGAATGATGGTGACGACATGGCTGTCGATGTCATCTGGTCCAACGATGTCTCCTTGCACTATAATGCCGGTGTATTGACGGCGCACCGGCGTCTTGGCCCGCGCACTGCACTACGACCCCCACTCATTCCACCGGTCAGCCGCCGCTGTCCGATCCATCAGTCAGAAAGCAGGTCGTCTTCGTGAAAATCACCAAACTCGAAACCTTTCTCGTCAAACCGCGCTGGCTCTTCCTCAAGATCCACACCGATGAGGGGCTGGTCGGCCTGGGCGAACCGATCCTGGAGGGCCGCGCGCTTGACCGTGGCCCAGGCCATCGCCGAGATCGAGCCGTCGCTGATCGGCCAGGATCCGACGCGTGTCGTCCACCACTGGCAGGCCATCTACAAGCACGCCTTCTACCGCGGCGGCCCCATCCTGACCAGCGCGCTCTCCGGCATCGACCACGCCTGTGGGATCTGGCCGGCAAGGCCGCCGGTCTGCCGGTCTACAAGATGTTGGGCGGTCCGCTGCGCGATCGCATCAAGGTCTACAAGGGCATCGGCGGCCGGACGCACCGAGGAGTCCGATCCAGAACGCCAAGGATGCGGTCGCCAAGGGCTTTATCGCCATCAAGACCGGCGTCGGCGGGCCGCGGCCGGCGCGCATCATCGAGACGCCCGGCTTTGTGGAGCAGGCTGCCGAACGCTTTGCCGCCATCCGCGAGGCCGTGGGCAACGAGATCGACATCGCCATCGACTTCCACGGCGCGGTCAGCCCGCAGACGGCCGGCCTGCTCATCAAGGCGCTGGAGCCCTATCAGCCGCTCTTCATCGAAGAGCCGGTCCAGTGCCAGAATGTGGATGTGCTGGCCGATCTGGCGCGCAAGACCCATCTGCCCATCGCCACCGGCGAGCGCATCTTCACCAAGTGGGGCTTCCGCGAAATTCTGGAAAAGCGTGCCGCCTCCATTCTGCAGCCCGACATCTCCCACTGCGGCGGCATCTTCGAGGCGCGCCTGATCGCCGGCATGGCCGAGGCCTACTACGCCGCGCATCGCGCCCCACTGCCCGCTCGGCCCGATTTCGCTGGCCGCCGGTCTGCATCTGGACGCCTCCATCCCCAACTTCCTGGCCCAGGAACACACCACCTTCGGCGAGGGCTATCTCAAGAATCCGTTTGTCTTCAAGGACGGCTATCTGGAGCTGCCGACAGGGCCGGGACTGGGCATCGAACTGGACGAGGAGGCCATGGCCGACAAGATCGGCCACGACTGGCGCAATCCCGAAAGCTATCATCCGGACGACGGCGCGGCCATCGATTGGTAGGTAAAGGAGAGATCATGGAGAAAATCCGATTGGCCATCGTCGGTTGCGGCGGGATGGGCCATCGCCACCTCTACGGACTGGCAGAGTTGTTCCAGGCGGGTCTATCGCGTTTTGAACTGGTCGGCGCCTGTGATCCGGTCACGGCCAACGCCGAATCCCTGGCCGATCAGGCCGGGGAACTACTCGGCAGTCGTCCGTCTGTGGTTGGTTCGATGGAGGGCTTGGATGCCTTCGATGTGCAGGCTGTGGACATCACCACCACACCTCGTTATCATCACACGCTTGCCGTCGAGGCGCTTGGCCATGGTTGGCACGCCATGGTGGAGAAACCTCTGGGGCTGACGGTGCGGGCCTGTAACCTGATCCGGCAAGCTGCTGCGCAGAGCGACCGGGTGGTGAGCGTGGCGGAAAACTACCGCCGTGATCCCATCAACCGGCTGGGCAAAGCGCTGCTCGACAACGGCGTGATCGGCACGCCACGCTTGATGCTGCACAACACCATCGGCGGCGGCAACCAGATGTTGATCTCAGTTTGGCGCCATCAGAAGGACCAGAGCGGTGTGCTGCTGGATGTGGGAGTCCATTTTGCCGATATCATGGAGTACTACCTGGGCGAGATCGAGAGCGTCTACGCCCAGACGCGACTCCATGAACCGGTCCGCTACAACCCGGCCGGCGCCGGCGAGACGCCACAATCAAGCCCTAATGCTATCTATGGACAATGGCAGAGAGAGATGCCGGGCCAATTCGAGGCCACGGCCGAGGACGCCGCCTATGCCACGATCAATTTTGCCGGCGGCGCGGTGGGTCAATATGTGGAGAATCATGCCGGCCATGGACAGGGCCTCTGGCAGCGCCAGATCCACGGGTCGAAAGGCTCCATGGATCTGCCCAACGACCGGAGCGGGAAGAAGATCACGTTGACGCTCGGCCGCACCAACGTGATCGACGACGGACACATTCTCGATCTGGCGCCCGATTTTCACCTGAACCGGGCCACGGCCGCGCTCTTTGGCGGCGACCGGCTATGGCAGTACAATTTCCCGTTCGAGGAGACCGATCGCAAACTGATCGCGGTTGAATATGACGACTTTGCCGGCGCCATTCTCGGCGAGCATGCCGTCGATGTGGACTTGGTTCAGGGCACACGATCGGTGGCCGTATCCTATGCAATGCTTGAATCCACTGTGGCCGGCAGGGTGGTTACGCTGGAAGAAATGCTGGCGGTGGCGAAGGAGATAGGCGTGGGTATCAACAGTCGATAGGCGATGTCGATACTGCCGAAGGCCCGATTTGCGCCGCCGTTGCCGACAGTTGCAGGCGCAGAACTGTCGGGATTATCCACGAATCATGTCGCGTTGTGGGGACTGTCACTGCACTGTCGACGGCCGGACTGACCCGGTGACTGTCACCGCATATCGCCAAGTTGACGACAATCAGACACAAAGGGGGAGACCATAATTGGCGCCGGTGATTATCGCTACGAACTCGTCGAGAATGGGGAAGATTGCCGGACGGTTGGAACTGGGGCTGGATCCCCGCAGTGGCCTGCGACTCGCAGGATCGTGTCTTTGTCTATTCGCGTAGTGAGCATCCGCTGGTCGTCTTTGACGTTGACGGCAATTTCCTAGAATCCTGGGGCGAAGACATTTTGCTCGATGCCCACGGTATCTACATCGATGCCGACGACAACGTCTACTGTACTGAGCGCGAAACCCACTGTGTGCATAAGTTCAGCGCTGCCGGTGAACTTGTCATGACCCTGGGTACACCCGGCCGGCAGGGCGCGCACGACGGCGATCCATTCCGTCTGCCGACCGATCTGGGCATCGCGTCGAACGGGGAACTGTACATATCAGACGGTTACGGGAACGCGCGCGTTCATCGATACGCCGCCGACGGCAGGTACATTGCGTCCTGGGGTGAATGGGGCGCAGGTCCCGGCCAATTCGAACTGTCCCACTGCGTACGCGTCGATCGGTACGATCGGGTATGGGTCTGCGATCGCACCAACTGTCGCATCCAGTTTTTCGATCTCGAGGGCAACTTCCTGAGCCAGTGGACCGATCTGGCCTATCCCGACACGATTCACTTTGATCCGGTGGAGGATGTGGTCTATATCGCTGAACTGGAGCAGCAGGTGAGCATCTACGCGTTCGACCGGCAACTGCTGGCCCAATGGGGTGGCAGACAGAAGAGCGAGAAACCGGGCGAGTTTATCGCCTGTCCCCACGGGATCTGGACCGACTCGCGTGGGGATCTCTATGTGGGCGAGGTACAGGCGGATGCGCGATTGCAGAAGTTTGCACGTGTTCGTTCGTGATCGTCATCATTTCATATGAGGAGGAAAGTGCCATGCGTTCAACACACAGTTCGGATTCACCGGTGCAGAGCGGTTCATCGTTGCACCATATAGGACGTCTGCTGATGTCGGTACTGGTTGCTTTCTCGCTCATCATGCTCTGCCTACCAGCATTACACTTCACAGCCCTCGCCAAGGATCGTCAGTCTGGATACATACAACTGACTATCGCAACGGTGGCAGATGATATGGCTGCACGGGCACAGGTGGCCGCCATACGAACGCATTCTGACGCAGGCGTTCCATCGGCCATGAAACGCGCAGCATCCGACTTGAATGGGTTCGTGCAAACGGGTGTAGACGCGTCGCGGGGACTTCAGACATATCCCAGTTGGCTTTCGAGTGACAAGGACGCAACTCAAAGCACGGCGTGGGGTGACATGGATGGCGATGGCGACCTTGACCTCGCTGCCGGCAGTCAGGGAGTCAATAAAGTCTACCTGAATGAAGAGGGCGTCTTGCAGTCGGCAGCCGCCTGGTCCTCAGCCGATGCAGATACTACCCTGAGCGTGGCGTGGGGTGATGTGGATGGCGATGGCGACCTCGACCTCGCCGCCGGCAATCAGGGCGCCAACAAGGTCTACCGGAACGAAGGGGGCTTTCTGCAGCCGGCAGCCGCCTGGTCTTCCGCCGATGTAGACACTACCCAGAGCGTGGCGTGGGGAGACATGGATGGCGATGGCGACCTCGACCTCGCCGCCGGAAATGCGACAGGTTTTGGCAGCGCCAACAAAGTCTACCTCAACGAAGGGGGCGTCTTGCAGACAGAAGCCGCCTGGTCCTCAGCTGAGGAAGACCGCACCCAAAGCGTGGCGTGGGGGGACATGGACGGCGATGGCGACCTCGACCTCGCCGTCGGTAATTATTCGAGCGCTTTCGGCAGTGACGGCGGCAGCAGGGTCTATCGCAATGACGGAGGCGTCTTGCAGCCGGAAGCTGCCTGGTCTTCGGACGATTCAGACGGCGCCAATAGCGTGGCGTGGGGTGATGTGGATGGCGATGGCGACCTCGACCTCGCTGTCGGCAACAACGGCGCCAACAAGGTATACCTAAATGACGGAGGCGTCTTGCAGGCAGAGGCCGCCTGGTCCTCAGACGATTCCGACGGCACCAGTAGCGTGGCGTGGGGTGACATGGATGGCGACGGTGACCTCGATCTTGCCGTCGGCAACTGGGAGAATGCCAACAAGGTCTACCGAAATGAAGGGGGTGTCTTGCAGTCTGAGGCCGCCTGGTCCTCAGATGATGCAGACACCACCCAAAGCGTAGCGTGGGGTGACATGGACGGCGATGGCGACCTCGACCTCGCCGCCGGCAATCAGGGAGTCAACAAAGTCTACCGCAATGAAGGGGGCTTCTTACAACCGGAAGCCGCCTGGTCCTCAGGGGTGATTGTAAGGTACACCACAAGCGTGGCCTGGGGGGATATGGATGGCGATGGCGACCTCGATCTCGCTGCTGGCAATAGCGGCGCCAACAACGAGGTCTACCGCAATGAAGGGGGTGTCTTGCAGTCAGAAGTCGCCTGGTCCTCAGCCGATGCAGACGCAACCTACAGCGTGGCGTGGGGTGACATGGATGGCGATGGCGACCTCGATCTTGCTGCCGGCAATTCCGGCGCCAACAACAAGGTCTACCTGAACGAAGGGGGCGTCCTGCAAATGGAGGCCGTCTGGTCCTCAGGCGATACAGACCAAACCAGAAGCGTGGCGTGGGGGGACATGGATGACGATGGCGACCTCGATCTTGCTGTCGGCAATTCCGGCGCCAACAACAAGGTCTACCTGAACGAAGGGGGCGTCCTGCAAATAGAGGCCGCCTGGTCCTCAGCCGATGCAGAGCAAACCAGAAGCGTGGCGTGGGGGGACATGGATGGCGACGGCGACCTCGATCTCGCTGCCGGCAATTCCGGCGCCAATAACAAGGTCTACCTGAACGAAGGGGGCGTCCTGCAAATGGAGGCCGCCTGGTCCTCAGCCGATACAGACGACACCAGAAGCGTGGCGTGGGGGGACATGGATGGCGACGGTGGCCTCGACCTTGCCGCCGGCAATTTGGAGGGCCCCAACAAGGTCTACCTGAATGAAGGGGTTGTCTTGCAGCCGGAGGCCGCCTGGTCCTCAGCAGATACAGACGGCACGAAAAGCGTGGCATGGGGAGACATGGATGGCGATGGCGACCTCGACCTCGCCGTCGGCAATGATTTCGGCGCAAACAAGATGTTCGCCGTCCGCAATTCCGGCGCCAACAAGGTCTATCGGAATGAAGGGGGGCTCTTGCAGCCGGCAGCCGCCTGGTCCTCAGCCGACAAAGACTTCACCCAAAGCGTGGCATGGGGGGATATGGATGGCGATGGCGACCTCGAGCTCGCCGCCGGCAACATCAGCCGGTACTCCCTCGAAGGCAATTCCGTCGTCAATCTCGGCGCCGATAACAAGGTCTACCAAAATACACTGCACGGAGGGCAGGCCAATGTGAACAATCCTCCTTCCATCGCTGTGAAGATGCCGTCTCCTGCGGCGGCTTTCTATGCCACATCGCAGGTGCTGTCAAAGACCATTGCCATACCGTACACGCTCTTCGATCCCGAAGGTGATCCGGTTGGGCAAGTCAAAGCATTCTATTCATTCGGACGGCGGCGGGAACTGGTCGCCGGCAGTGGCCACCACATCAACCATCGTCATGAACCTGGCATCGGCGATGTTCTCCATTGATGGTCAGATGGCGGTGCCATCTGAAACCGAGAGTCAGTTCCAGATCATGCTGCCGTTGATCTACGGTACCAGGGCGACACAACGAGCGGGAAGTGAAGCTGTTGACCATGTCTTTGTTTGGGATACGTTTGCGTCCGACGTCTTCGGTCAGTCCGATAATGCGGTAGTCCGGCTCGTCGCCTATCAACAGGCGTCCCCTGGCGTCGATAGCGGTGCCCATCACTATCCAAATATAGCCGTCGGCCCCATCCAGCGTCCCTACATCAGTGCCACCACCTTCCCCTTCCGGGTACGCGGTAGATAGGTGAAAGCGGGAATCCAATCACTCAAGCTTGAGGACCACCTCGTCCCCTTCTATCCTCACGTCATACGTACGCACGCGCAGCGTCTCGTCATACAGCGCACGACCCGTACGAATGTCGAACTCCCACTGATGCCAGGGGCACTTGAGGATTTCGCCTTCGCGCTCGTGGACCAATCCGTAGACCTCTTGGACACGACCAGCGGTCGCAGACGTCCGTGGCAGAGCGGTCCGGCTCGATGCGGACAGTGGTTGAGCAGCGCGTGGTATTCGCCGCCGACATTGAAGACGCCGATCTCGCGACCGGGACATGTGACGATCCGTCGTTCGCCCGGCGGTATCTCACCGGCCTGCGCCACGGCACGATGCGTGATTCTCTCGCCATGATCAAAACCGTAGAGTTCACGTGCGTTCTCATACATGATTCGCTGCCGCAAGGCCGAGCTCAAAACCGGTCAGGAAGGTGCTCGGTTCGTCCCAGTCCCAGTGGGGATAGTCGCTGGCAAAGACGAGCATCTCGTCGGCGTGCAGCCATGCCAGGAAGGTGTCCAGGTCGGCCTTGGTCGGCGTGTTGGGCAGGGTTGTGAGCCAAAGCGAATGTTGTGGCGCAGATAGTCGCTGGGCAATTCCTTGACCCACGGCGTGTAGTCGCGCAGGCTCTTCCAGTCGCCGTCCATGTGCCACATCAGACCCGGCACCCAGAAGACATCGTGCTCGATAAAGAGGAAGCGAAAGTTGGGGAACTTCTCGAAGACTCCCTCACAGATCAGGCTGGTCATGTGGGCCATGGCGATCTGCGGCCGTGCCATGCGCATCTCCAGATAGTAGGAGGGATAGCCCGCCGCGGTCGGCGGCGCCGCGATGCCTGCGCCCTCAGCGCCAAAGTGAACGCAGACCGGCAGGCCGTGGCGTTCGCACGCTGCGTAGATCGGGTGGTAGAAGCGGTTGCCAAAGGGCATGCGCGCCCCGGCGGGCATCATCACCTGCACAAACTCGGTTCGCGGGCCCAATCGCTCAATCTCGGCGACCGCCTGTTCGGGATCGGTCGGCGCAATGTGGATGGACGCGCGCAGACGCTCGTCACAGGAGACCCAGTGCTCCAAGGTCCAATCGTTGAAGGCTCGACAAAAAGCGGCGCCATAGTCGACGTCCGGGTGAACCGCGGCCGCGTAGGGACCTCCGGTCAACACCGCGATATAGAGTCTTTAGCTTTCCCACTTTGTACCGAGAACAGTTTCGGTGTCGATGTACCGGAGCCAGTTAATCTCCTCCAGCAATTGTGTGTGTTTCTGGACGGCCGCAATATCCGGGAACTCCTCGACGCCGAAGAAAGTCCACCGCTCCGACGCCCACTGAGAATTACAGCCAATGACTACATCGCCATCGACAGCGACTCGAGCGGCAGTTACTTTTTCCATGAGGGCATCCTGCTCCTCAGAAGTGAGCTGATGCCAGGCTTCCGTCGCGCGACCGCGAAACATCTTGTAAATGGTGCTCATGATTCGGTCTCCTCGCTCTCTTCGAGCTATCCGTTTTGCAAGAAACGCTCCTATCACTATAGCGGCGCTTCTCCGGCAGTCAATCCCACTTTCTCGATTTTGCCTGAACGATACCTCAACGGATCGGTCGAGCGGGACCGCCCAATGCTTGCTCTTTGGCTCGACAGCGTCTCATCTCAATCGCCCAGCAACTTGATGCTCTCTACCTGCCTGGCCGCAGCCAAAGCCGCTGCACCCATAGACCCAAACCCGGACGACACCTATCAATGATATTGGCGCAGACGCTGGATGGCCCGCTCTACCTCTCGAGCTACTTCGGGGGAAACGCGCGGGTTGAACGGCCCGCCGTCGCCGCCCACGATGTCGTCGAACCCGCTGAGGATCATGGCCTCGACGACGGCTGAGTAGTTATATTCGCGTCCGTTGACGAAGCGAATCTCCTCCAAGTGTTCAACTTCTTGCTCGATCATGGCCGAAGTGTCGTAATCTCCCCGCCGCTGGGCATTGTTGATCTCGTCAGATGCCCGGGCAAAGGCCACGGCAATACCCGAAGTGTGTCCCTTGGCGCCGAGCTTGGCCGCTTCTGTACTGCGATCACCGATGCCCCAGATCACCAGGCCGCTGTCGCCGATGCCATCGATCAACGGTTGGACATGTTCCGCGCCCGTGCCGATCTTGACGCCGACAAAGTGAGGCGAATCCCTGAGCAAGCGTATAACGGCGGGTAGATCGCGGCCTTGACGGAAGTAGTAGAGAAAGCGCGCGTTGCATGTCGGCCCGTACTTCTCACCAAAGGCCATGTACTGTTCGTACATCCCGGCCGGGCTGGAGATTCCGGCCAAGGGCATCAGCAGATAGGCATCGGGCGGACGCTGCAAGGTGGATTGCTGTTCGATCAACGCACCGGCCGTCGCGAGCGGGTTGGGAATGATGCCGGAGATGAGGACGCCATCCCGGCCCATTCGCTGCCCGGTCTCATCGACGAGCTGCATCTGTTCGTCCACCGTCAGGTGATGGAGCAGACTCGTGCCGCCGATGGCGATGACACGCGGGCGGCTGTCGCTCAGATAATTGTTCTGCATCAGGTAGTCGACGTTCTTGGCATGGCCGGCAAAGTCGATCGCGCCGCCGGCGAAGGGTATCACCGGAATCGCGGTGACCGAATCAAGGGCCTCAAGTAGCAGGGAGTTGTTCATGGTCATCTCCAGATCCTTTGGTTGTGTTCACATTGCTTACAATTGGCGTTCGTCCGCAAATCACCTCCCGCAGGTAATTTCCGGACAGGTATTGGGGATTAGACGACTATTTTTCGCCGCGGGCACGTGTCGTTGACTGGAGCGCTGTAAAGCAGCGGCCGGCCGCATCCAGACCGGCCTGGAATACCTGCGGATCCTGCCCCAAGCCGATCCGCAGGGTCTGTTCGTAGCCGAAGACGGAGCCGGGCGCCAGCATGACGCCATAGTCACCGGCAAGCTTGTCCGCCAGCACAAGCGAGGGGATGTCGAGCTGATAGCGCAGCAACGCCAACAGCCCGCCGCGCGGAGGCGTCCAGGAGAGAATATCGGCATGGTCGGCAATCCATCTCTCGGCGGCGGCGAGATTTGCCACGATGATCTTGCGGTTGCGGGCAACGATCTTGTCCCGGTGTTTGAGGGCCAGCAATGCCAGTGCATCGCTCAGCTTTCCCGGACTCAAGGAGATATAGTCGCGCATGGCCCAGCACTTAGCAATCGTCTCCCGTGGTGCCGCCATCCAGCCAAGGCGCAACCCGGGCAGCCCAAAGGGTTTCGAAACGGTGCCGACGCTGATTCCCCGTTGGCCGAGATCGAAGACGGGCGGCGCAAAGCTGTCTCCACCCGGCACGTCGAGCCAGCGATAGGCTTCGTCGCACAGCACCGTCGCGCCGACTGAGTCAGCCAACGCGTAGACGCGACGTAGCTCACTCGCATCCAACATGGCACCGGTAGGGTTGTGGGGCGTATTGACCACGATCAGGCGTGTGCGTGGCGTGACCAGCGCTTCAAGTTCGTCCACATCGTACCGGAATCCCGTCTCCGGTCGAATTGTCCAGAGCGATACATCGCAGCCGATCGCGCGTGGCACGCTGTAGAGTTGCTGGTACGCCGGATAGGGCGCCACCACATGGTCACCTGGGTCGAGCAGTACATTGAACAGAAGAAAGTTGGCTTCGATGGCGCCGGTGGTCACCAGGATCTGGTCCGGTTCACAGGCTGTGTAGGTGGAAGCGAGCAAGCTCCGCAGATCGTGGGTGCCGACGGCTTCACTGTAGCCCAGCGGCATGTTGAGCAGCCGGTCCAGCGTGTTTGCCCTCTGCATGGGTTCCTCAAATGTGAGAAGTTCTCCTACGGTTAGCGGCAGGATGCCGCTTTCGGCGATATCGTACATGACATGCAGTTCGTGGCGCGTCAGCCAACGTTCAAGGGCAAAGGGTTCGATTTTCATCTGGGCAGTTGTCAACGTTTTCTGTGAGAAGTGGATATTGTTTTGTTCGCTGTTTGTGTCGATCGATAAGGCAAAGATGGAGCAACACTATAACATTGCCCACGAATTAGCGGGGAATCGCAAAAATCTCTTGACAGTGCTAACCCTCCCGGCTATACTCGCTTCTGCAGCGCAATGCCATTGAGAAAAAAGAGTAACAGCGCACAAGTCTTTGATCCCCAAATATAAGCTTCACACTGCTTCGTGTTCCCCGTCATTAAGTTGACAGGTGCATGATGATAGACAGATCGCTTTGCCGGCTACCGGTTGTAGGCGCCTCTATGGCGACGACATAACCAAACCGTTTCAACACCTAATGCAGTGCGATCTACTCTCTACAATCATCATTGCAGCCTTACACGTGCCCGCAACATCGTCAAAGGAGCTAAAGATGAATGCCATCATCCATCGCACCGGTCTTCGTAGAGTCTTACTATTCGGCGTCATCACCGCAATCATGGGATTGTGTTGGCTGGTTCGGCCAGCACCAGTTCTGGCTCAGACGCCGGCACAACCCAATCCTGATCGCTGCTACGCTATCGCTAACGTTAATCGGGACAGACTGTATCAAATTGACCCCGCGACCGGCACACCGTCGGGAATCCTCGTCGTAAGTACCTCCACTACGTTATCGGAAGACCCCACAGATCCTCAAGGGGGGCGCGACAAGGACGCTCCAACCGATATTGAGGCCCTTGCTTTTGCCCCAGCGCGGACGGGCACAGGGGTCGAGCTCTTTGCCGCCAGCGAGCGGAACTTCGGCGTGCTGGACCTGGCGACCGGCGAGTTCACGCTGATCGGCAGCGGTTTTGACCCGCTCATCGGCACCGAGTTCGTCAATGTCGATGGGATTGCCTATGACGAGAACTCTGGGCGTATGTTCGGCACCACCCGGAGACGAGCCCCCAACGTGCCCGACCTCTTCTTCGAAATCGATAGGGCGACCGGGAAGGCCGTACCCGACTCGTTCGGCGCCGGGCTTGACTACGTCGAGATGATCACGAGCGACGGCCTCTCCGATCTCGACGATATCGCCTTCGACCCCATCAGCGGTGTTCTCTACGGCACCATGAATGAAAAGGGTCAGGGTGCAACGGCCGCCAAGGGTGTCGTTATGGTAACAATCGACCCCGCGAATGGGGACATTTTGTCCGTCGCCGACGTCGTCAACGGAAGCAACCAACCTGTCTACGACATTGAAGGTTTAACCTTCGAGGCGGACGGTACGCTCCTCGTCACCAGTGGTTATAACTACAGACCCGACCTGAATCGTTTCTATCAGATCGACAAGGCAACGGGCGAGGCCGTGGAAATAACGGATCTCGGCGTAAAGAACCGGCTTTACGACACCGAAGCCATTGCCTGCCCGCCTCGCGTAGATTTGCCGGACATTCAGATTATCAAGTTCACCAATGGACAAGATGCCAACGATCCGAATGGTGCGGACGTGCCAATCATTGCGCCCGGGGATACGGTGACCTGGACATACGAGATCACGAACATCGGACCCATCGATATTCCTGAGGAAGACATTGCCGTGACCGACAACATCCCCGGCGTTGTCCCCGTTTTGGTCCAGAAAGGGGACGGTGACGGCATCCTTGTCCCAGGTGAGGTGTGGTTTTACCAGGCGACCGGCATCGCGATCGATCTGGTCAACCCACCGACGGAGCCGAGTCTTGGTCTCCAGTTGGTCGACGATGTCTGCAGCCAGAACGGGAGTACAGAGACGCGTTCTACCGCCTACACGAACGTCGGGACCGTAACCATCCCGACGACAGAGGATGACGATCCATCCAGCTATTGTACGACGCCAGCCATCGACCTGATCAAATATTGTCAGGGCATCGACGCCAACGATCCAAATGGCGCCGACGTGCCTGTTGTAGTAGATGGTCAGACGATCACATGGACCTATGTCATCACCAACACTGGCGGTACTGCGCTGGAAGACATTGTCCTGACCGATGGCCCGCTGGGCACGATCACCTGTCCACGAAACACATTGTTGGTGGGGGAGTCGATGACCTGTACGCAGACAGGCGATACGAGTATCGCCGACCCGAATGGGCTGATTGCCAACCTGGGTACGGTCATTGGCTGTGCCGACGGTCTCAGTCCGCCATGCACCGGCATCGCACGGGTTTCAGATGATGACCCGAGCCACTGCCGGACTACTACTCCACCTCCTCCTGCGGATATCGCAGTCAGTTCGGCGATGACCTTCAGCTGGCAGTACCTCGTCTCTAATCCGGTGGTTCCGGATGCCGTCGATCTGCAAAATGTGGTGCTGGACCCAGGGCCAGGAATCGTCGTCGATCCGACATCCAGCACCGACGACATTGTGGATCCCGGCATCCTCAATGTGGGCGAGACTTGGACCCTCGACATCGTCACGCCATCCCAGCCCCTCGACCGCTACACGGATCTCTACACCAATATCGTGACCGGGACAGCACAGTCCGCCGCCGGCGCGCAGGTATCGGACAGTTGTGAGCCGCAACCGTTCTTGTTCTCGAACTATCTGGACACCGAGGTGCTTCTGAACGGTGAAGACGCATCGACGCCACCCGGCGTGGATGTTAATCCGGGCGATCCACTGACCTGGTCCTATACGGTCACCAACACTTCGCCTGCTACGATTACTGACCTCGATGTGCAGCAAATCGCAGGCACATTGAGCAGCAGTTTCGTGGTCGCCAGCTGCGCTGACACGACGTTGACGCCGAGCCAAATTACCACCTGCACAGCAAATGGCACCGCTGTGGCCGGCCCGGTGACGACCTTCAGCACCGTGGCTGGCCGCGTGGCTATCTCCACCCCAGCCTGTGAACAGCCGGCGCGTACATCGGTGCCGGTGGTGGAAAATCTACTGACCTACTACAGTGAGCCTATCATGCCTGCCCAAGTGAGCGGGCGCGTCTTCCGCGACTTTGCTACCAAGACGACACCGGCCAACGGTATCCAGGACCCATATGAGACCGGTGTGGCAGGCGTGGTCGTCAAGTTACTCAGCGCAGTTGACGGTGCTGCGGTAGCTGACGCCGTGACGGATCGTGCCGGTACCTATGCCTTCAGCGCCTCACCCGGCGCCTACGCGCTGGTCTTCGAGGTGCCGGCCGACCATGTCTTCGCCGGCGCACCGTGGACGCTGCCCAACCAGGGGTCGAACGAATATCTTGACAGCGACGTGCTGTCCGGTTCGGCCGAGGGTGCGGTTGGCGCTGCCAACGCCGAGGTCGCGCTTGCGCTTACGGTCGGCGAGGTTGCGGCCGGCTATGATGCCGGCCTAGTCGTGTCGTATGAGTCGCTTCTGAAGTACCTGTTCTTGCCGCTGATCGCCCGCTAACGTGGCTTCGAGGTCTACGGCAGGCCGGGAAAGGCCCAGGTGTTGATCGTAATGATCGGTATCTTGTGGGCCTTTCCCGGGTCGAAGGCGAGCTTCCGCACAGGTAGCCAAGTCCAACCCTTTTGTACCGTGACCTGCACCGTCGAAGAAAACAAGAAAGGATTTCGCAATGGTCCAGTACCCAATCGCCAGCCATTCGTTTCGCATGTGGTCGAGCCGGTCAGTCGAAAAGCCCGTCAGTGTCGGCGTGGCCATGGAGGCCATCTACGTGTTCGATCAGGCCGGCAAGCATCGGGGAACCATCTCCTTCTTTCCCGATTCCCTGGCAGATCTGCTTGACCCGACAGTGGTCCAGACGCCGCCGGCAGCGGTGAGTGGTGAAAGAATTGAACTGCGTTTCTACCATATGCAGCTAAAGGCAACGCTAGAGGCTCTTCACTCTGGAGAGTCGATGTGCATCTATTACGAGAGCCCGTCGGATGCTGGTTTGCGCCCCTGCACGTAGCAGTCCGTTGTGTACGGGAATCGTATCTGCACAGCTGTCTTGAATGTCGAGAGTCGAAAGGAATGATCAATGGTCAAGCATAAAGTTGATAGTTTTTCGGTCGTGCAGTCCGTCACGGTAGTCTTTCCGTTGCAAGGCGGCCCGGTTGGTGGTGCCGGTGCAACGCAAGTGGGTCAGGTCGATCTTTATAATGCAGGCGCCCAAGTTGGGTGTATCCATTTCCATGTCGACGGAACACAGTTGCCGCGGCCCGAGGCGATCGGGAACGTCGTCCATCTGCACTGCAATACCTGTCAGTTTGGCCCGGCCATGGACACGCTGAATACGGTCGTGCGAGCATCGGTGTCAGGCGCAACAGAGTTGAATGAAGACATGTATGTCTACTACAACAGCCTGACCGATGCCGGGATGCACTACGGTAAGGATCCGTTTGAACAGACCGGCCCCATCAGTTTCTAGTATATGCTCACTATTCTACCGTGTTCACATGGGACAAGCTTGCTTCTCACGGTGGTGATGGATGGAGACAGTCCCTTGCCGAAGGAGACCTACGCATGAGACATCATCGGATAGATATTGCCCGGGCATTTGCCCGCACGCATCGCAGCTTCTGTCTGGCCGGCCTGGCGCTCCTGCTGGCTGCCGTCACAATTGTGCTCGCGCCCGGGAGGGCGACAGCTGCGGATCCGCCAAACCAGCCGTTTGACCTGATCTACCGCACATCGACTCCGCAGAAGTACGCCACCTATCTTGATGGGCTTGGTATGTCAGGCAAGACCGCGGAAACGTTGACCAATGTAGACTTGGGCGATACGGGGATCGTCGCCGCGTACTTGGTGTGGGCAGGCCTGGGCACCGATCCCGACGGCGTTAGCTTTGCCCGCGACCTCGAAACGCCTGTTCCCATCGGGCTCAGCCCTGCGCTGATCTGGAACAATACGAACAACAACCCGACCAATCAGAATACCTGGAACTGCTGCGGCAACGAACTGAGTGTCTACGCTGCCGACCTCACCGGGCTGGGGATCGTGACGACGGGAACGCATAACTACACCATCTCGGGCATGAGCATCGAACATGGCGAGGAGGAGAACTGGGGATTTAGCTTACTCGTAGTCTACGAGGACCCCTCGCTTACGACTGCACGCAACATCGTGATCAAGCTGGGCAATGACGGGTTCTTTTTCCGCTGGACCGACCTAGTTGGCCCCAACAGCGACGTCCAGTGTATCGCCGTCGACCCATCGACGACCGCGCGCACGGCGTCGTTTGACTTCATCGTGGGCGGCATCAAGGACGATTTTCGCCCCAATGGGTTGTGGGGATTGACCGGCGTTGGGGATTCTGTCAATCCAGCAGATGAGGGCGGTACGTGGACCCAGAACGTAGGGCTGATCAACCTGCCTGCCAATCCGCCCGATAGCCCCGCGTTCAATGGCATTGGGGTGGAGATAGATGGCCCGACCGACGGCGATCAGACCGGCAGTGGCATCAACTGGCCATTTTCTGATGCCAAGGGCCTCGAGTGGGATGAATATACGCTGGAAAATGTCGCGTTTGCTGCGGGCCGGGAATGGGTGTGTGTTCAGATCGAATCGGCCAATCGGCCTGATATTCCGAATCCCGAGGGGACAATTGGGCTTGGTGCCAGCATCGGCTTTCTCGGCTTCGTTGCCGTTGTCGATGAAGTGGCAAACATAGTGGTCGAAGTCGATCCGCTCTACGAGTGGACCTACACGGTGACCAACCCCGACAACAGCATTGCGGATCAGCCCGATCTGCAGGACGTACGTCTGGTAGCTGGACCATACGTGACGGTTAGCTGTCCCAAGACGACGCTGGCTATCGGCGAATCCATGCAGTGCACGGCCGCCAGCACGGATCTGGCCTACTACGGCAGCGTGGCCTGGGCAATTGGTGTGCCGGTGGGCGGCGGCACTGCCGTGATCGACTTTGTCCTGCCGGATCCTTTGGTGCCGCAACCGTAGACGCGCACGTCTGAGGTTGTTGCCGCTTGTTACTCAGAAACTGATAGATGCCACACGCCTGCGAGGCCGCAACTTTCCATGGCGGCCTCGCAGGCGTGTGGCCGGACAACCATGGCTCTTTCTCACATTCCATGCGGCCGACGTATCATGGAACGACCGCAATTGGCCCGGAATATTCCGGCGCAAATCCTGATTCAGATTGTACCGAAGTTATGATGACGGGGTTTTCGTTGTCGTATTTCCGCCCCATTGAACTGGTTTGGAGAACAGCCAGAAGGTGACAAACAAACTGTCTGCCCCGAATATCCATCAGATCAAGCTGAGAGGACGTCTGACCTCAGCCGACATGCGTCTCGAGAAACCCATCTATGTCGATGTCCCGGAAGGTGTCACCAACATCCACTTTCGCTTCGACCACCATCCCAAGTCAGCTCCGGATCAAAAGCTGCCCTACCAGATTAGCTTGACGATCTTTGATCCCAACGGCCCACGCATAGAGATGGCGCGACCCGACGACAAGGGTGCATTCGTCAACATGGCACGGGCAACGCCTGGCGGTGCGCCCGGCCCGATTCCGGCCGGACAGTGGGCAGTTTTCATTCTGGTCCATCGGCTGCTGTCGGATGTACCCGTCGACTACGAGCTAGAGGTTTCACTGTCGATCGATCCCATCGCGGACCAACCGGATGCCTGGCAGCCGGGCGCCGTTGCCTCGCGTGGGCCGGGCTGGTATCGCGGCGACCTGCACGCCCACACCAACCATTCCGACGGCGCCTTGGACGTGCCGGAGTTGGTCCGGTTCTGGCGCACGCGCGGCGTTGACTTTATGACGCTGAGTGACCACAACACCATTTCCGGGTTGGCCCAACTTCACAGCCTGGCCGGCGACGATCTACTCACCATCGGTGCCATGGAGCTTTCCACCTTCTACGGCCACGCCGTTGCTGCAGGCGTCAAGCGCTGGTTTGACTGGCGCAAGATCGAGGACGGTGAGGTATCCACCCTCACCATGCCGGCGCTAGCGCAGGAGGTCATCGACAGCGGCGCGCTGTTCACCATCGCCCACCCCTTTCACGCCGGCGATCCGGGATGCTGCGGCTGCCGTTGGGAGCATTACGATATGATGCCCGGCAATGCGCGGGCCGTGGAGATTTGGAATGGGATCTGGGAGCCGCACAATCAAGAAGCGCTGCAGTGGTTCTACCGCTGGCTCAACCAAGGGCATCGCCTGACAGCCACCTCCGGTACCGATCTGCATCGTCTCCCTGCCGGCGATGAACGGGGCGCCTTGAACGTGGTCTACGCCGAAGAACTGAGTGAGCAGGCGATCATCGGCGCGATCAAGGCCGGGCGCACCTATATCAGTGCCGGACCCGAACTGCTGATCGGCGCACTGACGACATCAGGCGTCGCAGGCATGGTCGGTGATACGTTGCCGTCGACAGAGGTGACAATCACAGTCCGCTGGTCCGACGGCCACCAGGGGGACGGCATTCGCTTCGTGGTGGACGGCAAAGTCTACCGAGAAAAGATCGTGGGCAAGGCCGGTGAATTACAGTGGACATTGGCTGCGGGCCAGGCCAAATGGTGCAGCGCAGAGCTACGCGATGCCGACGATGGTCTCTGGGCTGTCACCGATCCTATCTTCTTTGATCGCAATGGGAGCGATTGATGAGCCATGCGCCGAGGCGCGGTCGCCGGAGCCTGCAATGACCGAAAAGTTGCAGGCAGTTTGCCTCGACTGTGGGGATACGCTTGTCGACGAAGGCACCGAGGTCAAAGACGGAGACGTCTCGTTGCGGGCCGAGTTGATTCCAACTGGCGCTGAACTGCTGCATGCACTCAAACAACGCGGCTATCGGCTTGCATTGGTTGCCGACGGACCGGCTGCAACCTTTGAAAACCACTTGGGTCCGTACGGCCTATACGAGCTCTTTGACGCCTATGCGATTTCGGGTGAGGTCGGTGTGCAGAAGCTTGCAGCGCGCGCATGTTCACCACCGCCATGGACGCGCTCGGCATTGCCCGTGTCGATTACGGCCACGTGATCATGGTCGGCAATAACCTTGCCCGTGATATCAAGGGTACCAATGAACTCGGCATGATCAGCGTCTGGCTGGACTGGTCACCACGCTATCCCCGCGAGCCGGCGAATGCCCTAGAGAGACCCCGCTACAGGATCACCAGACCGATCGAGTTGCTCGGCGTGATCGATGATGTGGAGCGTGGTTGAGCGAACGCAGCGCATCGGTTCATCGATGGACTGTAGACTGAACACCGGTGGATGATGCGATGGATTATCTGCACTGCGCAAACGGTTGCTGAAGATATCCCAATCGTTAGTAGCCGGTTGTCCGCCGCATGGCATCGCTTTTACCTGTGTCTTCGATAGAACTACTGGACCGCCGAGATCTCCAGACTGCCGCCAACCTCTACAGCCAGACGCGCAACGGGGAACGCAATTGTCTCCTGCTTGACAACCACACCGAATTTGTCGCGCTCACTCACTCTGTATTCACCGCCGAACTCATTGGACAGCAACTCGACATAAGGCCTTGTAGACGCATTAAGAATCCAGAGTGGCCACGGCCCGTGGCCGAACGTAAAGGCGATGTCGTCGTACAACCCAATGATGCGTTCAGTCTCGCTCGTGAAACGGATGAGAGGCAGATAACCCTGGTGAAATTCGGGCCGGAAGTTGCCGTGGACAATGGTCGCACGATGCTGGTTGTAGAAGCCGATCCAGTAGCGGATCAACTCCAGATGGCTCTGCGGGTAGCGGTCCAACTCGACCGAGATCATGGGCACGCTGCAGATGGCGTTGATCAGATGGACGGCCACATTTTCGCCGCTGTCTTGAGGATGCCAAAGCGCGGGGTCAAAGTGGGCGGCCCGATTCGGCGCCAGGAGGCGCAGGGTGGCCACTTGCCAGCGGTTCCACGTGAAGTTAAAGGGCACATCCGATGATCGATAGAGGTTGCCGTAGCGTCGGGACGCTAGATTCGCGTAGCGGTTGCGGAGTTCGATCAGGAGATCCGGCTTCCAACTTCGAATCCGATCGATCGCGTAGC
This sequence comes from uncultured Chloroflexia bacterium, assembly GCA_963715415.1. Taxonomy (GTDB): domain Bacteria; phylum Chloroflexota; class Anaerolineae; order Caldilineales; family Caldilineaceae; genus JAWKOK01. Next base: position 26,354 of record CAVQSG010000012.1, read on the forward strand.
TCAGGATGTCATAGATGCCCTCGCCCATAGTATCGTAGTCGGCGTCGTCGGTATGGGGCAGATCCAGTGCCAGTGAGTCGATGAAGTCGAGCTTCAACCCGTCCAGTCCGTAGTCACGCATCAGCCGGTCGAGCAAGTTGGCGACGATTTCACGTGTGGCGTAGCTCCAGGGACTGAGGTTGCTGAAGTAATTTTGCGGTTGGCCTGTGTAGAGTAATGCGGTGTGCTCACGGGCCATGTTGCTCTCGTCGCCGGCCATGAAAGGCGCCACCCAGAGTATATAGCGCATGCCTAGCTCCTGTACGGCGCGGACGTGGCCGGCAAAGTCCGGAAACTTCTCGACGCATGGCTCCCAGTCGCCGGCATAGCGATAATCGGCGAAGTGCGCCTTGTCAGTGAACCAACCGTCGTCGGTCAACCATGTGCGAAGACCAAGGCCGGCGGCAAGCCGAGCGTTGCGTAGAATCCACTCCTGAGAAACGTCGTGGTGAATGGCCGTCCAGGTACAGAAGACCGGATCGTAGGCACACTCGGGTACGGGCATGGCCGGCTGGGGCCACTCCTGGTCCACGACGCGGGTGTAAAGTTGCAGCACATTAGCCCAGGGCGCGTGAGAGCGGGAGACGAAGATCGTTTCTTGCCACTGATCAGTCGTGATTGTGTTGCCAGCCAGCGGCTTGCTCCAGGAAAAGTGATAGCGAGCGCGTTAGCTCGGAAAGGTCTGACGACATCTCGGTTTCGGTGAGCTGATCGATCAGGCCGAAGGCGGCTTGGTTATTGCCGTTACGGTGCAGTAGGGCTTGGAAGGGCACCCCTTTGTTGGCGCCGATTTGCTGTGTGCGCCACCAGAATGGCAGCGAGGAGAGTTCCTGTGGTGAAGGTGGGCCGGCGTAAAACCCGTGCATATCCGTCACCGGTGCCTCCCAACGCAGGCAAACTTGCTGCAAGACAAACGGAGTGCCATCTTCGTGTTCGATCCGGAAGCGCACCAGCCATGTGTCGATCGATTCGTCCACCGTTTCCACTGTAGCACGAATCATCGGCGCCGGTCCATCGACGACGTGCAATTCGCAACCAATGTTAAAGTCCGCGACCTCGATTTGAACAGATCTCCTTCCGCTTGTGTCCATCTTGTTCTCTCCTCGACGTTGGTGCAGTTCACACGGACGGAACGGCTGGGCTGCAGCCGGGCCGTTGAACAGCCACACCGCCCGGTTCACGTAGTTCGGTCATTCTCGGGCCCTGTCGTCACTACAGTTTGCGATTTCGATTAGAGCCTTTAGGAGATAGCGACCGGCGACGTTGCGCAGTAGACCCGTCGGTTGCACCCCGGCGCCGCCCTGAAGACGCAGCGAACAGCCAAATAGTAGTCCCTTGCCCACTCTTGCCTCGAACAGATAGTCGCTGACTGTGAACTCGCGAGCATCCAGCCGACGCAGGATAGACGTGTACCCGTCGATTTCCGGCAGTACATCCCGGATTTGCGCCGGATCAAAGGCGGCGTCCGTGGCCAAGCCAAAGAACTGCAGATCAACAAAGCCGCAATGGGGAAAATGTAGCCAAAGCCGATGGGATGCAAGCACTTTGACCGACTCGCGCCAAAAGGGCACGCGTTGTACGGGAAGCGGACCGTCACCCGGTTGGAGCAGCAAGACATGGCCGCCGTTCAGCAAGAACTTCCGGAGTGGCGTGTCCAGCATGCTGGTGATGACCATGCCACGCTGGCTAGTCAGCCTACCGGCACTACAGGATTGCCCAATTGTGCGCAGATCGGCGCTCAGCTGCCGGACCGGATCATAGATGGCGATTTGGCCATGATCGCGGCTGGGAGGGGGATAGACCCACAATGGCCAGTGGTTGGCACAGGCAACCTCGTCGCTTTGAAAACGAACTCTAAGGCGTAGTCGTTGTGATCGATTTGACGCCGGCGCGATAAAGGCAATCGTTCCCAACTCACGCGGTGCGCCCGTAGACAACGGATGTCGAACCGTCTCCGTGCCGGCTGCTATTTGACGCCCGTTGGCTGCCGTCACTTGCCAGCGCATCACTCCGTTGTTGATCTCCTGTGAGGCGGTATGGTTGAGTACCACGTGTAGGCGTACCGGTTCGCCTGCCCACCAGTTGTGGCAATCGAGTCGTTCCGGTCGGTCGCCACCGTGTGTCCAAACTCGACTACGCCCAACATCCAGCGCAAGAACAGCATCTGCATTGAAGCCGGAAAACAGCTGTGCGGGCCATTTAGGTGTCCCGAGATCGTCCAGGATGCCGGAGGTCGCAATCGGTGTGTCGCGCAGCCCAGTGATTACGTAACCCTGGACCTGCCGCCGCTTGCGCACGGTCTCTAAAGTATACTTGCGCACCACAAACGACTGTGCTCTGGCAATCTCGACAAGCTGCCGAGGGGAAACATCGATTTGCGCCGCATGGAGTCGTTCTTCTGCCTCCGACAACGCGCGTACCTCAGAACGCCACGCGTAAGCCGGATTGGCCGGAGTCATCCACCACGGGAGGCTGCCGTCGTTGGCAGCTATGATTGCCGCACGATCCCGGCAGTCGTCTGCATCGCAAAACTCACCGAAGAGCAAGGGGCGTGACGGCTGCCAATCGCGCCGCCAGTGATCGAGCATGGTGTCCAAATGGTGCAGTTCGCCGTACGTATGGTAGTCGCTGAAATCGGCGAAGTCGAGCGGCAATCCATCATAGGCTTCGCCTGAGCCGCTGTTGTCGCAGAAGAGCACGTTGTCTACTTCGTCACGGACGACGGCGTTCAGTTGCGCCAGTAGCGCGTCGATCTACCCGGCGATCCAGCTCACAACCCAGGGTGTAGATGACCACCGACGGATGATGTCGGGTGAGCTGCATATAGTCGCGGTACTCGGCGGGCGCACGGGCGCGTAGGGTATCGGTGATCTCAGGCAGCCACATGGGCCACTCCTGCCAGAGCAGCATGCCCTCCTCGTCGGCAATTTCGTAGTAGGTTGGGTTGGGGATGAAGAGACAGAGCTTGATCAGGTTGAAGCCAAGTTCGCGCAGACGACGAATTTCAGTGTGCACCTGCTCTGGTGTGTAGCGTGGTGCAATGCTTTCGGGGTTCCAGCCCCAGTTCAAGACGCCCCGCAAGCAGATAGGCTGGTCGTTGAGCAGGAGCCGCTCACCGTCACACTGCGAGTCGGCGGAAACCGAAGTGCTGGGTACGCAGCGGCCAGGCTGCTGGTCGTCGCGGATTTCGCAAGATCCACTGTGTAGAGCACCGGATGGTCCGGCTGCCAGCGGAGTGGCTGTGGAACGTGAGCAACAGTCTGAAGCGTTCGTCCGGCATCGGCGACAATCTCGTACTCGACCAACCGTCGTTTGGTGGAATACGTCGTCCGCAGCGTGACGCGTGAGGCATCGACGCCGGCAAGACGAGCCGTCCCTGCACCCGGACTATGCCGCTGATCGGATCCGCATCCACGCGCAGTTCTTCGAAGCCCGCGTGGGAGCAGTCTAAGTCGGACCGACTGCCACAGCCCGCCGAAGGTCGTCGCCACGTCTGGCAGAAAGCCGGCCAGCGTGCTGCGCATGGGGATAACGGCCGCCGGTCAACCGGTGGCATGGCTTGATCACATCCACTTCCAGCACATTCTCCTCACCGGGACGAATGGCCGCAGTCACGTCGCAAGCAAAGGGCGTCCACAGGCCGAGTGCTCTCCGACAGTACGCCATTGCAGCGTACGTGGCCGCATAGCTGACGGCGTCAAACTCTGCGTACGGCCGGCTGGTCGGCCCACGCGGCCGGAATGTGAACCGTACGCCGGTAGCGCACCGGGCCATCCAGGCGTCATGGGGAATCCTTGGGCTTCCCAGCAGCCGGGAACGACAATATCGTCCTGCCGCCTTCTCGCCCGCCAGAAGTTCCCAGCGTCCGTCCAGTGAAATGACCGGTGCCAGATCGTTGCGGATCATGTGCGTGTCCACGGGGTGAATCGACTACCCTTGATGCCCGAAACGGCAATGCCGCCGATCAGTTGCTTTTGAGCCAGAAAGAAGACGATTAGTGGCGGCACGGCGCTGAGCGCGGTGGCGGCCATCATCGGTCCCCATTCGATGTAGCCGCTGAAGCCGCTGCGCAGGAGGGAAAGCCCAAGCGCTACCGTGTAGTTCTTCTGCGAGTTGAGGTAGATCAGCGGTTCCAGGAAACTGGTCCACGCCGCCAGGAACTCGAGTACGACCACGGTGACGATGACTGGTTTGGCCAGCGGCATGGCGATGCGCAGGTAGATCTGGAAACTGTTGCAGCCGTCGATGCGCGCGGCATCGTCCAGTTCGAAGGGCAGCGACATGAAGTACTGGCGCATGAGGAAGATGTAGAATGCGCCGCCGAAGAGATAGGGCAAGAAAGACGGCGACCAGCGTGTCGAGCAGGCCCAAGGTAGCGCATGATGATAAAACGCGGGATCATGTAGGAGTGAAAGGGGATCATCATCGTGCTCAACACGAGGATGAAGAGCACGTTGCGGCCGGGGAAGCGCATGCGCGCGAAAGCCGAAGGCGACCAGGCTGCCGGAGATCACGTGGCCGGCGGTCGAAAAGAAGACGACGATGAGACTGTTGCAGCACAAAGCGCATATAGCCGAAGTCGCCGAAGACGTAGCGGTAGTGCTCCAGCGTCCACGGGTCCGGCCAGATCGTCGGCGGGTAGGTCAGAATCTTTTCGGACGTCTTGAACGAAGCTGAGAGCATCCAGACAAAGGGCAGCAACATGCTGATGATGCCGATCACCAGCACGACGAAGACGACGATATTGCCGGGCAGGTTGCGCCACACCTTTTCCAGTTGATTTCGGTTGACTCCGGCCCCGCTGGCGGCGTGGAGATGTTTTGGCTCATTATGCGCACCTCGGATTCGTAGAAGACCCAGGCCCTGGATGTGCGGAAGATGACCAAGGTTAGGATCGAGGATGATCAGCATGAGCAGCCAGACCAGCGCCGATGCATAGCCCATCTTGAAGTAGGAGAAGCCGTTCTGGTAGAAGTAGAGCAGATAGACCAAGCGTGCTGCGCACCGGTCCGCCGCTCGCCGGAACTGGCCACGAAGACGATGTCGAAGACCTGGAATGAACCGATGACGGAGCTGATGAGGAAAAAGAGAATCGTGGGCGACAGCATGGGCAGCGTGATATTGAACAACTTGGCCCAGCCGCCGGCGCCGTCCAGGTCGGCGGCTTCATAGAGATGGGTTGGGATGGCCTGTAGGCCGGCAATGAAGAGGATCACGCCGACGCCCACGTTCCACGCGCTCATGATCACGATCGCGGGCAGCGCCCAGGTCGGATCGGCCAGCCACAGCGGGCCCTGAATGCCGATGCAGACTCAACATGTAGTTCATGATGCCGTAGTCAGGGTTGAAGACCCACATCCAGAGCAGTGCAGTCACGACGCCACCGAGTACGTTGGGCAGGTAGAAGATGCCGCGATAGACGTAGACGCCGGGAATCGGGCGGACCAGAATGATGGCGACTGCCAAGCGCAATCACCAGCCGCAGTGGCACGGTCAGTAACGTGTAGCGCAGCGTCACCACGAGCGAGTGCCAGACCAGGGGATCGTTGAACATGCTGACATAGTTTTCGAAGCCGATGAAGGCCGGCGTGTCGATCAGTCCCCACTCTGGTAAAACTGAGCACCAGCGACGCCAGCATGGGGCCGGCGGTGAAGATCAGGAAGCCGAATACCCATGGCGAGATGAACAGATATCCTTCGTTGTCCCTCCTATGGGAATATCGGCGCAAACTCCGTGCTGCTGCCAACCGTGCCCCACGTCGAGATTATCCTGGACGGTTGGTTTCGTGCCCAGTGGATCCGGCGGAAATCCTCCCACAATTTCTACCCGAGGTAGACCGGCCGGATTTCCGCCGTGATATCTACGCCGGACCGTACTAGCGAATCCCGGCAGAAATACTTATGCAGTTCCTACCAGAGGTAGCATGGCCGAATTTCTGTCGTGGTACTCACGCCGATATGAAGTAGTCGAAGTTCAGGGGGAAACGTGCTTCTACAGTATACTACCGCCATCTCATCGGCTGAAGCAGAATACGGAAGTACAAGATGCTCGCACCACTCACAAATGAACAGCAGGCGTGGGTCGACGCCACCCTGACCGGAATGACACTGGAACAATGCGCCGGACAGTTGCTCTGCCCCATGGACATCCGCGCCACCACCGAAAGCTGGCTGGAACTACTGGATCAGGTTCCGCTGGGGTCGATCTTCATTCGTTCTATGCCGGGTGAGGAGCTACGGCGGCTACTGGCCGCGGTACAGGAGAAGTCGGCGATTCCGATCGTGGTCGCCGCCGATCTGGAGCATGGCGCACAGGCGATCACGGATGTGGGCACCGTCTTCCCGTGGCCCATGGCTGCCGGCGCGGCCAACGACGTCACACTGATGCGCAAAATGGGGCAGGCAACTGCAGTCGAGGCGCGCTACCACGGCCTGCACTGGACCTTCGGGCCGGTCATGGATCTGAACCTCAACTTCAACAACCCCATCACCAATGTGCGCGCCATGGGCGATGACCCGGACCGCGTCATCGCACTGGGCGTACCGTTGATCGAAGCCTTGCAGATGGATGGACGCTTGGCCGCCACGGCCAAACACTTCCCCGGCGACGGCGTCGACGACCGCGACCACCACATCGTCGGCTCGGTCAACACGCTGCCTGTGGAGCAGTGGCGCGCAACCTTCGGCCGTGTCTTCAAAGCCGCAGTCGAGGCCGGTGTCCTGGCCGTCATGCCGGGCCATATCTCGCTGCCGGACTACCAGGGCTACGCCCATGCGCCCGATGATGCGCCGCCGGCAACGCTCAGTCGGGATCTGCTCGACGGACTGTTGCGCCGGGAACTGGGCTTCGACGGGCTCATCGTCTCCGACGCCTCACCCATGATTGGCCTGCAGTCCCGCGTCTCCAGTGAGGCGTCGGTAGTGCAGAGCATCGACGCCGGGATCGACATGTATCTCTTCCCGGACCCGGTCGATGACTACCGACGCATTCTCGCTGCCGTGTCCACCAGCGCGCTCTCTGAGGACCGTATCCGAGAGGCTGCCCGGCGCGTGCTGGAGTTCAAGGCGCGCCTCAACCTGCACGTCGACCCCTTCGGTCCCGAGCCGTCGGACAGCGGACCGAAAGGCTTGTCAAGCGGCTGCCGAGGCGATGGCCGAGAAGGGCATTACCCTCATGCGCAACGACGGCCTGCTACCGCTCGAGCTGGCGCCCGGCGCCAAGGTCCTCACGGTCACCATCGGCCAGATCAATGAAATGCTGGGAGCGAAAGACCTGACGGTCGTGGATAAAGAACTGCAGCAGCGAGGATATGCGGTGACTCACCTTCTCAACCCGACGAACGATGAACTGCGGTCACATGCGGCGAAGCATGACGTGACGCTCATCAACGTCTACACGTTGCCCTTTGCGGTCATGGGCACGGTACGGACCGTGGTCGGGCATCTCTCTTCCTGGGCCTGGCGTTCGATCTTCACCGACAACCCCCGCACGCTCTATACCGCCTTCGGCAACCCCTACCTGCTCTACGAAGCCCCCCACCTGCCCGATCTGGTGGCCACCTACGGCGCCACCGATGAACAGCAGCGGGCTGCCGTCAGAGCCTGGCTGGGCGAGATCGAAGCGAAGGGCAACTGCCCGGTCAAACTGCCCAGAACCACGGTTCAACCGTGGCCGGGGCTCGGCGCTTGAGTTGTCTGGCCGCTACAGAGACTATCACTGGGTTCCCGAACGTGCCGTATTGGACGATTGTCGGGCGTCGTCGGACTGAACAATGACTGTGGCTTTTGTATAAGCCAGGCGAAAGCCGAATCGTTCGACGTTGCGCTGTGACGGCGCGCCGGGCTGGTCTGGACCACGGCCAGGTCACAGCCGGCATCGAGTGCATAGCGGAGCCGCGTCGCCAACAACGCCGTATGGACACCCATCCGTCGCAGCGCCGGCTGCACACTGGTCGAGTAGCAGATGGCGGCACCATCCTGCATGGTCAGGGCGCCGCCGCCGGCCGGATCATCGCCGATCCAGGCCAGGAAACAGACGCCATTGCGCGTGTAGGGAGTAACGCGTGGCAGACGGATATCGGCGTCCTCTAGGCGACCGACCCCTGAAAAGCTGCCCGCAACGACCTGGGCCCAGAGCAGGGCGGTCTGGTCGGTAACCTGCTCGATGCGTACATGGTTCCCCGGGGTGGGCAAGTCGCCGGCGTCGTTGAGGGAACACCAAAAGACCTGTTTGAAGCTGTCGATCGTGCAGCATCGCCGGGACAGTTCTTCCCGGAGTGAACGATGGGCCAATGGGCAGAGATCGATTCGGGTCTCCACGCTGCCGCGTTGAGAAGAACTCCCGGGCGGTGTGGATGTCGGCGGTAGTCACGTCACGCGACATACCCAGACCGTGGACGCGGTTGATGGGCAGATCCGGACCGACGAAGACAGCCATGCCATCGCCGATTGGATGTACGATGCTTCCGCTTTCCGGAGCCAGTTTGGCTTTGGCGCGGGCATAATCGACGTTGTTGCGGGTGTCGATCTCTTCGAGCCGTTGGGCAAGGGGCAGGTCGATAAATCGCATGGTCTCCGCCGGTTTTTTCCGGGATCGAACCGGGATTTCCGCTCCCGGGACGCGATCGGTTTAGGGGACGAACTTGTCGAAAATCGTTCGCCTCATGGCCTGTTCTGTCAAACGGGGCGCCAGCCGGCCGGCAACCAGGAAGAGCTTGTTGCCGATGCCGGGCGCCAAGGCCGACTTGCGGCGCCGAACCGCGTCGACGATGTGATCGGCCAGCTCTGCGGGCGGCATGCGTTTGTCTTCGCGACTGTTATCAGGGCTGTGCCTGCGCGCATGTGCGGTCTTCGTCGGACCCGGAAAAACGACCAGCACGTTGATCCCCTCCGGCGCCAGGGCGATGCGTAGGCTACGCGCATAGGACGCAAGCCCATCCTTGGTCGCGGCGTAGACTGTCGCGCCGGGATAGCCCACATAGGTCGACAACGAACCGATGCAGACCACGTCGCCGCCCGGCGCGAGCCGGCCTGCCCGGAGTAGCCCGGCCGTAAGCAACAGGGGCGCCAGCAGGTTGACACGAATGACCGTAAGCTGGCGGGGTAGGTCCAGCTGTGAAAAAGGGCCCGTGGCGTTGATGCCCGCGTTGTGGATGAGCAGATCCACCGGCGGGCGGTTGGTCAGGTCGTCAAGCAGCGTCTGTACCTGCTTGGGCCGGCTCAGGTCGGCGATAAGAAACTCGGCGTTGGAACCGAGCTTGCGGAGTTCGTCTCGGGTCTGTACGGCCCGTACCCCATCGACATCAACACCGGTGACCATCCATCCGTCTGTCGCCAGCCGGCGGGCCAGCGCACGACCGATGCCATCGGCCGCGCCGGTGATGACGCAGTGGCGCACAGGGCCGGTTGTGGCGCGGGTGAGGGGGAGCGGCAGCCGTGGTGTGCGACCACGTCGGGTCGTCTGGTATACGCAATCGATCGTGCCCGGCGCCAGCAGTGCCCCGCGTAGGGCCAGCCGGTTGGCGCCGCCGACGGCAAATCGTTTGCGGCGGCGGTCAAGTCCCTGCGCAATCTGTTTTGCGACCCTATCCACAGGCGCAAACTTGGCCCAGTCGGTCGCGGCGCTGTCGAGCCCTGCCTTGGCATGCATGCCCGTGCGCGTGGCGCCGGGATGCACGAGCGCGACCTTTACCCGGCTCTTCTGCGCCGCAAGCTCGATGCGCAGGTTGCGTGCAAAACCATCGAGCGCTGCCTTGGATGCGGTGTAGACGGCGTAGTCCGGTCCCGGAAGCACGGATGCCACTGAGCTGATGAAGGCGACCAGGCCGGATCTCTCTTCCAGCAGGGGAAGCAGCAGATGGGTGAGCGCGATCGGTGCGGTCAGATTTACATCGACCAGCGACTGGATGTTTTCAGCGCTCTGATCGGCGACATGGCCGACGAAGCCGAGCCCGGCATTGTGGATCAGCAGATCCAGTGTCCGTACTTGGCGCGACGAAAGCCACGCGGCGATGATCTGTGGACTGTCCGCCGAGCAAAGATCTGCCTGACAATAGGTTTCCGAGGTCAGGAGGGGATTGGAGAGTGTTTCCAGTGGACGACGTCCCACGAGCACGAGTCGGGCGCGCCTACGATCGTATTGCTGCGCCAACGCCAGCCCGATGCCGCCGGTCGCGCCCGTGATCAGAACGGTCGGTGTGGAGCTCTGTACGTGGTCGGTCATGCCGGCCAGCCTCTGCGCATGCCGTCGCGCAGTGGCTGAATGCGTGCGGTCTTGGTTCCGTCGGATCCGTCAGCGAAGCCGACGGTGAGTACATTGCCTTCGCCTAGGGCCTCCACCGTGTCGTCGCTGTAATCATAATGGGCGGCCACCACACCATCCGAATGCCAACAAGCGCAGACCGAGCCCGCTCATGCTGTCGAGCAGCGTACGAAGCTCCGGCACCACTTGTAAGTCCGGCACAACGACCACATGGGGCACCAGGTTGAGCCCGGCGGTCTTGCCGTCGAGCAGAAAGGCGCCGGCCGTCGCCGTGGCTGCACCGTAGAGCACCAGCGTCAGAGATTCTTCCGCCAGCCGGCCAAGCACGTCGACCGATCGGCGCCCGGCGCTGCTCAAAAGTTCTGCCGGCGAGAAATCCACCACCACGACTTCGACCGCGTCGAAGTTCAGGCGACTCAGCCGCGGTCCGTTCACGTCGACGACAAGCAAGTCTTCGACCAACGGTTCGAGCATGCTGAAAAGCTCGCTGTGATCCACAAACAGAAGAGCAGCGAAGCTGTCCGCACGATAGCGGTCGATTAGGTCGGCAAGCTTTTCTTGGTTGCTACAGAGCAGTAGTCCCATGGCTCAGATTCTATCACGTACAGTGGCTAGCGCCGAAGGTTATTTGACAGAGCGCGATCGGTTCAGTATATTGCATGACATTGTATCTATTCAACATTGAATTGTTTGGCACTTGATCATACTGGAATTTTCTCATGCCGACACATTATCAGGGAAGTACGGCTGAGGTCCGCACGCTCAATGTCTTTATCAAGTTGACGCGTGCAGTCGACGGCTTTTTGGCGCAGCGTTTCCGGTCACCAGACGTTGGGGGATCTGACGCTCAGCCAGTTTGGGGTACTGGAGGCAGTCTTTCACCTGGGGCCGATGTCGCAGAAGGATATTGGGCAGAAGCTGCTCAAGAGTGGCGGCAACATGACGCTGGTCATCGACAACCTGGTCAAGCTTGGATTGGTTGTGCGCAATCGATCACGGGAAGATCGACGGGTGATGTTGATTTCGCTGACCAACGAGGGACAGGCGTTGATTTGTCGCATCTTTCCCAAGCACGTCCAGGCAATCGTGACTGAAATGTCTGTATTGACTGCGGATGAGCAGGAAGAATTGGGCCGGCTACTGAAGAAATTGGGTAGAGTTGCTGCGCCGTGACCTGTGCTGACATCAATAATGGGCTGTAATATCACGCCGCAACACCCGTTTGAGCAGGAAGATCACACCGAAAGAGATGCACAGCAAAATGACCGACAGGGCCACCGCGACGCGCAGGTCAAGCTCAAATCCGAGGTAGATAGCCAACGGCATGGTCTGGGTGCGGCCCGGATAATTGCCGGCGAAGATGATGGTGGCGCCGAATTCGCCCATGGCACACGCCCACGCCATGATTAGCCCCGTCAGCAGGGCGCCCCAGGCGAGAGGTGTGGTCACATAGCGAAAGACCTGCCACCCACTGGCCCCATCCAGTCGTGCAGCGTGTTCCAGGGCCGGGTTGATGTCACTGAAGCCGGTGCTGGCCGCCTTGATGTAGAGAGGCACGGCCACGAAGCTTTGGGCCAGGACGACAGCCAGCCGCGTGAAGGCCACGTCCAGACCAAGATTTGCCAGCGGCTCACCCACAAGACCGCGGCGTCCAAAGGCAACCAGCAGACGCGATACCTGCCACAGCGGGCGGCAGAATGAGCGGCAGATCTATCAGCGTGTCGATTAGGGCCTTACCACGAAACTGGCGCCGGGACAGCAAATAGCCCACCGGCGTCCCGGCCACCAATGCAATCGCCACGGTGGCGAGCGTCGTTGTCATGCTGAGGGCGATGGCCTGCGCGACATCCGGCTGAAACAGGGTGCTCAGCAATACAGCCGGCGGTGTGCGCAATACCAGAGCAAGCAGGGGAACAGACAACAAGAGCAGCATGGGCGACGCGGCCAACCAGAGCCAGCTACGCTGCATTCGACGTCTGTTCGAGTCAGTCGCGCGCATCCTTTGAGCTTCTTCAGCTCTCGGCACGCGACTGAGGTCGCGGCCGACAGCTGGATTTCTAGTTACCGTTCGTGTCTGTTGCGCCAAAACCGTATTTCCGGAAGGTTTCCTGACCATGCCCACTGCGCATGAACTCGACAAAGGCCACCGCATCGTTGGGGTTAGGGGCGTCCGAGATGCGGCCTAACACATATTCGGCGTTGACGTTCAGCGCGTCGGGCAGGGGAGATCACAGTTACGTCCCCGGGCGGAAGGGTTGCCACATCGCTGGTGTAGACAATACCTGCATCTGCCTCACCCAGCCGTATCTTGCTGAGCACGGCGCGCACGCTCTGTTCAAATGAGACCACATTGTCGGCCACGGCACCCGGGAACTGCGGACCGAGTTCGGCGTTGGCGGCCGCGCGTGCGAAGAGCGCGTCGGTATAGCGACCGGCGGGTACTTCGGGTGCTGCCAGGACGATTTTCACACCGGGGCGCGCCAAATCGGACAATCCGCCGATGACGGCGGGGTTGTCGCCGGGCGCAACTAGGATCAGGGAGTTCGTGGCCAGTGGACTCAGAAGATCGGGGCTACTGCGGCCTGCCTCGATTGCCGCGTCCATCTGCATGAGGTCGGCGCTGGCGAAGAGGTCAGCCGGCGCGCCCTGGGCCAGCTGCTGGGCGAGCTGTTGCGAGCCGGCAAAGTTGAAGATAAGTTCGACTCCCGGCTGTTCGGCTTCAAAGGAGCGCGCCAGTTCGGCGAATACGTCGGTCAGGGAGGCTGCGGCAAAGACCAGTACTTGACGCCGGCTGCCGGTCACCGTACGTGCCGTGCTTGCAGTCTGCAAGCATCCGGACATGGTCAGCAAAAGAAACAGCCCGGCTATTCCCGCCACACAAACTGCAGCGAATTGCCGGGCTGAAGCCCGTCGCCGAATGGCCATGCGTTCGAATTCCATGCAGACCATTATGGCTTGAAGTACGAAATGGACAAAATGACAGAAAGTTCAGTAGTTCTGTTGGAGCCGGGCCGACGGCGGGCAAGCCGCCATCCAGCCGTTGGCAGTTCTCCTCATCTGCAATCGATACATCCGCTTCACTTGTCCTGCCGACCGGCTCTCAACCGCGAAACTGCTTTGAATTCGCGCTTGAGGAGTGAGAAGCAGCATAGATCCTGATAGGCGTCTTTGAAATAGTCATATTCGCGCAGTGTGCCCTCGTTCCGGAATCCCAGTTTGGTCAGGAGCGCTGCTGAGCCGCGGTTGCCGGGCATGACCAGCGCTTCGACGCGATTGAGCGCCATCTCTTCGAAACCGTACCGCAACAGCACGTTGAGCGCCTCAGACATGTAGCCCTGACGCCAAAATGCGCTACCCAGTTCGTAGCCGATCTCCCCTCTGTGTTCGTAGAGCGCTACAAAGCCGCAGGTGCCAAGCAGGCGCCCGTCGCATCTGCGACAGATGCCCCAGCGCACTTGCCGTTCTACCTCGTAGCTCTCATCGAAGTAGTCGATGATGCTGTAGGCCTCTTCCAACTCCTGGAAGGTGTAGAGATCGTAATGCTCGGTGACGCGATCGTCGCTGAAGATCGCGAAGAGATCGTGTGCATCGTCTTCGGTGATGCGGCGTAGGGTGAGGCGTTCGGATTCGAGCGTAGGCAGGGCGTCAAAGATCATGGTATTTTACCGAGTTCCCCAAGATGATTCTCGCCGTGTGAACGCCGGACCCGTCATTCCACGGGACAGGTGATTTCATACCCGGGCCCATCAAAGGCGATGATTCCACCGCCATCATGGGAATAGCCGACTTGGTCGACAAAGTTGCCACAGGTGCTTGAGTCAATATCGCCTCGCACCTTCATGGTAAATCTGAACGTCAGGATTTCGCCGGCGTCGATCTCGTCACCCCATAGCCAGAAACCGTTGAGTTCATCGATGGTTTCATCGACGTCGTGGGGGAAATCGATCACCTCCTGGCCGAAGAGGGGATTGTTGCCAGGGGAATATTGGACGGAAAAAGGCGTATCGTTCGTTGTCCCCAGTGGCGCCGGGATCACGATGTTGTAGGTTAACACGTCGCCCGCTGCGACCGACTTCGGTGTTACCTCCATGGCGACAGACGGTGTCGAGATTGCTAGCGTCCGTGTGGTGACTCCATCGTAGAAGCTCGCTTCGTTCACGATGACGGGATTCGTCAGCGATACTTCGTTTGCATCGATGGTCGCATGATAGACCAAAGTCGTTGATTTCTGCGGGTCAAGCGGGCCTTCCCAGCGAAGTGTGGCGACGGTGCCCTGTGCATTGAGCGTCGTGCTGACGATCCCGTCGTCGGCCTCGATGTTGTCCTCCAAGAGCTTGACACCCGTTGGGATTTCGTTGACCAGGACGCCCTGCGCGCCGGGCGGCATGTTGGGGTTGCCGACGAGGACAAAACGATATTGGGTCGTCGAAGTCGACCCGTTGATGAGCAGCGTGTCATCGTTGTTGAGCTGCGGCGGCACGGCACAATAGATGGTGATGTCTGTGGCCGACGCATTCCAGAGATTGGTTTCACTACTTTGGACGGCCCGGGGCAACAGGTGATGGTCATCATGGACCATTAGGCGCGCATGGAAGGTACTGTCCGGTTTGGTGCAGGTCCAGGTCAGTTCCGCACCGCTGTATTCGGGATCGTCATCGGGATCATCGGCCCCGTCGCGATCGCAATCTTCGCTACAGGTGCTCTCCACATTGGTCGCGTAGTCCGGAAGGTCGCCGGCTGTGTCCTCATCGGGCTGGATGTCCCAGTAGAAGAGCAGCTCTTCACCGGCATGGAGATCAACATCGCTCGAGCCATTGGCGATCATGGTTGCTGTCTGCCCTTGTCCGATGACCATGGAGTGCGTACAGGATCCGTCCTCACGCTGTGCACAAACGCTCGGCGTCGGTCGAAAATAGGCTTGCAGGAATTCATCCCACTTGCGCTGCCGCACAAAGATCAGGTCTGCAAAACGAGGCGTGGTGGATTCCGGCGCCCTGGAAAGATCGGCGGTAGCGGGGTCGGCGTACAGCTCTACCGACGGGAAAGGGTTGTCGAAGCCACAGGCCGTGGACGCCCCGTCGGGTGTGGTGGGCGGATCCGGGCACTGTTCCTCTGCTGCGACCTGCGTGTTCGGGAAGAAGATCGACAACCCGCTGCGCTGTGCGTTGTCGCCTGTGTGTGCGAGCATCATGCCGCCGGTCTCCGGCACCAGCGCAGTCACGATCTTTTCGGCCGTTGTGGAAAGCCGGCTGAGTTCAGCGCTCTCCTCGATCAGTGCGGCAAGACGACCCAAGTCGACGAAGCTACGGTCATGCATTTCGGCTGCAAGCGTGCGCACGATATCGTGGATGATCGTCTGGCCATTGTCCTCGGGATCGTCAAGGTCGCCGATGTCCGCTAAGGTAGCCGTTAGCTCTGTACCCAATGTCGACACGCAAGCTGCCATCGCCACCAAGGAGCCGCAAGGTGGCCCGCCCTCGACGTCTCGCAGTCGAATGACCGTCAGACCCATGCCGTCGGATCTGCCGGCGGCAAATTCAGTGGCAATGTGTGTAGCGAGCGCTTCGGCCGAAAGTGCCGTCACTTCACTGCAATCCGGATTGCATCTCAACTTTTCCAACAGCGCAGCATAGGGCCAGCGAGCGCCGCCTGTCATGGGGTCCTGCGGCGCAACAAGTACGTCTGCTACTCTTTCAAGCTGAACGGCAACTTCCAGCGTGGCCATCTGCCCCATGTCAAACCCGAGCAGCGCAAGCTTCTCAAGAGGCGTCTCCGGTTTGCCGTCGTCCAGGGCGCCTTCGAGCGCAACCTGAAGCTCCTTGAGCGTCAGCGCATCATATTGGCCCTCCGTTGCAGCTTGGTCTTCCGGGGTAGAGAGAGCACGCGTGTGGTTACTCTCGGTATCATGTCCCGGACCGATCGCCAACGCTTCGTTTGTCTTCCAACCGTGGCCGATCCGATCTCCAAAGAGGATCAGTGCATGGTGCTCTGCCGGGAAGCGTTGCCGTCCCCAGGCAACAAAGTTCTTGAGAGTGTCGGGATCGCCCATGTTGATTTCGGAGCTGCTGATCCCGAACGCGGTGCTGACGGGAATCGGCGTCGTGTAGCGCAGCGCACCGTCTTTGTAGTCTTTGCGAATGCAATAGATGACTGCATCGCCGGCGCCGGCGGCTGCGGGCGTGACCAGGTTGTAACGGCTCCAACTGGCGGTGTCGTAGTCGACAAGTGCGATGACCTGAACCTCGCGCGTCGATCCCCAACCGGAACCGACAGAGTCCAGTTCGTCCAGGGCCTGATTGATGGCCAGATCCAGCGACGCCGCGCCTGGCTGTTCGCCGGACATATAGAGCATGATGGTCCAGGCCCGACGACGGTCTTGTAACGAAACCGTGAAGGGTCCAGCGCCGGCTGAACGACGCACCGCCACGAAGTAACGTCCATCCTGACGCACCGAGAAGGTAAGGCTCTTGTCGCTCCGGTCTCCTGCATTCTGGATGGTCAAGTCGCTCTGGTTCGTCTGTAGTCCTGGCCGGCGCGCAACCACCGGCGCACCCGCTGCATCCGGCTGATCCCGGAAGAGGTAGAGATCGAAGTCCGTCCCGTCGGGCGCGTCCAGGGCTAGCGTATAGTCCTGTCCGGCATTCAGATAGACGTGTCGTACCCAGGCGCCTGCATCGTTGGGATTTGGGCCGAAGACGCCGCTGTCAACGGCACACAGTTCACGGTTGATGCCGGCGCGGGCAGCGTCAAGGTCGACGCTGCCGAAGCCTGTTGCCGGGGCGGTCAAACTACTTCCGCCGTTGTCGGCCGTCGGTTTGGTCGCCATCAAAAGCAGAGATTTGACGCGCCTGACCCGCTCAACCATCGGAGTCGGATCACCGGGCCGCCACCATGGAGCTAGATCCTCATCGATCAGATCGTCGCCGTCGTCGTCTACGCCGTTCCAAGGGTCTTCGTCTGTGCGATTGTCTTCGTCCAGATCCTGTGATGTCTCATCGATCAAGCTGTCGAGTATGTGGACTATAGAGCCCGTCACCTGCGGCGCAGCAACTTCGGCGCCGGAACGAAACTCGTAGTCGCTCTCGATGCCGGCGGGCCGGGCCATGCTCGATCGCGCCGAGAGGATTTCGTTGCCCGGCGCGATCAAGTCGGGTTTGGATGCAAGCGCATGTCTGAGCCCATAGGAGCTGTATCGTGCCGGGGCGCCGGTTTCGTCGGCTGCACCAACGGTGACGGCGAGCGGTGCATCGCCAGGCGCACCGATCTGCTCGGAAGGTCCGATGTCGCCGGCCGCGCTGACAACCACGATGCCGGCGCGGCCGGCGCGTTCGACGGCCACGGTCCAGAACGGATTCGGAACCCCGGCCAGGTTGAGGCTGCTGTTCACGGCAACGATGTCGTAGATCGAGGCGTTGCGCACGATCCAGATCGACGGCGTTCAGGATATTGCCTAAGTACCATTCTCCCCCTGTGCCGGCCTGTACAGGAACCAGATCGATGCCGCTTGCGACTCCTTCAAAGGCACTGTCCGGCGTTCTGCCGGCGATCACGGCGGCGACATGGGTTCCTTGACCATCGGCGTCGACCACAGTTGCGCTTTGGGTGACCGCGCTGTAGCTTGCGCGAATACGCGAGCGCAGTGCCGGATGCTCGACATCGGCTCCCGTGTCGAGCACCGCCACAGAGATACGATCGCTGTTGTCCAGATCGCGTTCGGCGCCGGGTGCGATCCACGGTCTACCCTGACCGATGGCTGCATCACTGCCGTCGACAATCGGCCCAGGCAGCATGAACGGAGTGGGCAAAGTAGCGTCCTGTCCGATCAACATGAGGTCGGCACCGAATGCACTCTTGAGATCTTGGATGCGATCCATCGGCAGGCGCCCGAGGAGCATATCGATGCCGGTCAGCGACTTGGTCACCTGACCGCCGGCCGCAGAGAATTTCGCTGCAAAATCGGGCGGTGTCGCGGTCAACATGACAACCACGTTCACAGGGGCAGCGGGTACGGTCATACCCTGTTCCAGGTCGTCTGCAATCCGATCGTAGTCGCTGTCGTAGCGGCCAAAAGGCCGCGGTGAGAATTGCATCTCATCCCATGTTACCGCATCGGGGGATTCGCGCAGGAGGCAGGTGTAGGCACGCGTTTCGCCCGCGGCCAAGTTGAGGTCAAAACGGCAGCCTGCCGTGTCGGGGTTCTGCACGATGGCGCCCGTTCCAACGGGCTTTTCGTCGCAGCGGCCGGTTGCACCAGCGTTGACGACACGCGCACTGTCAACTGTGACCGATCCGTGCAGAACTGTGAACGAATGGGTCAGAGACGCGTCAACTGCGAAGGTCGTGTTGCCGCGATCGGACGCCCTGACCCAATAGGTCACACAGATGAGCCCGTCACCAGGATATGTCGTCGTGCTCGTGACATAGGGACTTTCGCTCACGAGCGTGCGCTTTCCGGGCGTAGACGGTCCAGCGCCGTCGTAGAAGATGGATGGAAGAAAGATCTGGGTGAGCCCTTCTCCGGCCGGCTCTGCGGAGTGGGTCTGTTGCGCGAACGCTTTGACCTCGGCGACAGAGACCAGGATTCCGCTGAGGCAAAGAATAAGGCCGATTATGAGTATGACACGCGCGGCGACATGGGCCCGGTTCGGGGTGGGCATACAGCGATCTCCTCGATGATTCCGAACGGTTCCGGCGGCAGGCAATTCAGGCTGGGGCGCAACAACTGTCCGTTTGCGAGAAGGATCGACGGAACATTCTGCCGGATCCGAACTCGCTGCCGAAATCTGCTGTCATTTTTACCGGAGCACAGGTCGCTTGTCAAGCGTCAGGTGGCGCCGCCAGTTCTTCAACATATACGGAACGACGGCGGATCACGATGCGCCCAAAGTAGCACCTAGAACCGCTCCGGTTGCCGAAACGTCGCCGGCTGTCCCCTGGAGATACTCTATAGACAGTCTTTATAGACAGTCTTTTCTTTGTCGGTCACGCCATTGATCCGCAGCCCCTTGCCGGTAGAGTTGAGATGTCTGCGCCTGATCGCCTAAGTTGTGAAGGAGAGAGTTGTGGCCGAACGTTCATTGCGGACCCCGATCATGTACCAACCATTGCACGATATTGCGACTTTCTGTCTAAATGAGTGGCGTCAAGTTCATGAGGGCGCAGGCCACGATGCCGCCGCAACGATGACCTGTGATGTGTTGACCGTGACACTGCAGAACGCCTTGACCTGCGCAGACATTCAACTGACCCGAAGCTCACCCGGGCGCATCTATGTTCTACAGCAGGTGATTCAGCGTTTCAATCAGCTGTACCCGCGACTGGCGCTACTGGTGGAACAGCGGCTGGACTGTTTTGTGGCCGCGTCCGAGGTCGAAGTTGACTACGAAACCGGCGCCATCACTTTTCTGGTCACCTTGCGCGACGTACAGCGCATGCCATCGGCGGTCGCATCACCAGGTGGGACGGTCGGTACGCTCTCTGCTCTTCCGGCTAGTGAATCCCGGCAGAAATCCTTGACCAGCTCCTCCCAGAGGTAACGGAGCCGGACTTCTGGCGCGGTATGCATGTCGAAATGAACTAGGGCTGGATTCGGTACGGAAGTAGCAGCTGCCGACAGCACCTATCGCTGCTAGAACAGCACTCCATCAGAACTTTGGTTGCGGCCGGACATCTGGGGATGTCCGGTTTTCATTTGCGAAGGATCTGCCGATGGAGAGCGATTGCCATCCCTACCCTGCCACGCGGTCGAGGCAATTTGGTTTGGGCGCATCCCATTTTCCGGGGCGCCAGTCGAGAGCACGAAGCAAGCCTCCCTGAGGAAGCCCCAAAATGTGGTATGCACCCATTTGGTTTGGCGACCGTGCTACGCAACCGTCAATCGTGATATTCTTGGCTGTCCGTGTACAATCCGGTCAATATACGTGCTGAACAATTTGGTGGTGTGACACGGGAGGCGGCATCATTTACGGTGGGAAAAGATGTCGTCTTTCCTCACATGGCTGCCCTCAATTTGTGGAGAAATCATCCTAGTGAGTCCTGATCAGATCATGTTGGTTCTGATTGTCGCCGGCGCTACCGTCCTATTCATGACGCGCTGGCTGCCAACCGAGGTGACGTCACTGTTGATCATCGTGTGCCTCGGCGTATCAGGTCTGCTGCCGGCCGATCTGGCCCTGTCTGGCTTTTCCAGCACGGCGATCGTTACCGTTGCGGCAATGTTCATTTTGAGCGGAGGACTGCTGCGCACGGGTGCGCTTGAAGTTGTCACGACACTATCGGCCACCTTCTCACGCGGCGGGCGTCGTCGTCTACTGACCTTCATCGGCATGATCGCGTCCGTCGCCAGCGCGTTCATGAACAACACGCCCGTTGTGGTGATGATGGTGCCGGTGCTGTTGTCGCTGAGCAACCAGCTGCGTGTGCGCCCGTCCAAGCTGCTGATTCCGCTCAGCTACTTCTCCATTCTCGGCGGCACCATGACTCTACTCGGCACCAGCACCAATATCTTGTTGGACGATCTCTATCGAAAAGCCGGGGGACCCGGCTTTGGAATCTTTGATTTTCTGCCGCTGGGGCTCATCTTTTCGACTGTGGGGATCGCGTATGTCGTGCTGGTCAGTGGTCGACTCTTGCCCAATCGTTCCCCCTTGTCGGACCTTGCCAGCACGCGACCTCAAAATGCCTATCTTACCGAAATCTTGGTGGATGCCGACAGCAACATCATCAACACACCGGTTAGACATGTCTTTGATCGCATTGCGACGATGGAACGCACACAGCCGTTGGGGTTACAGACCAGCCACCGTCGTATTCAGAACCTTCCGCATACCAAGAGTTCTACACCATTGGACGAGACCAAAGCGGTCGAGCTGCTCCAACTCTTTCGACAGCAACATATTTTCCGGGCCGAAGAGACTGCTTCGCTCAACCTACGGGAAGGCGACATGTTGATCGTCGCCGGAACGCCGGGAGAGATCACGCGCTTTGTAGAGACGACCGGCACCCATTTGGCGCCGGTCCTGGCCGACGGGACGCGCGTACCGGTGGATGACATCGAACGCAACGTCTGCGAGGCCGTCGTGCTGCCGGACTCTCCGAGCAACGGTCAGTTGATCGGAGAGATGGATCTGAACGCCCAGTTCGGCGTGCGGATTATGGGCCTGCAACGTCACGGTCGCCAATTTCTTACCGGTCTTCGCGAAACAAGATTGTCCAGCGGCGACGTACTGCTCCTTCAGGGGAAGTCGACGGGTCTGCGCCATGCCAGTGAACGGCAAAAATTGATGTTGGTTGAAGGTGTTGACCAGAATATTATGCGCACGACCAAGAATCGCATTGCACTGGTGATCATGTTGTTGGTCGTGCTGCTTGCCGCACTGACCGGCCTTCCTATCGCCGTTCTCGCACTGGCCGGCGCGACGGCAATGATCGTCACAAGATGCCTGCGAGTCGATGAAGCACTGCGTTCGCTGGACGCGAGCACTCTACTCCTGTTGGCAGGCACCATTCCATTGGGGCTCGCCATGGAGACCACAGGGCTCGCACAACTGGTGGTGGATGGGATGATGAAGGTATTGGGCAATGCAGGCCCGGTCGTGGTTCTGTCGTTCTTTTACCTGCTGACCAATCTGCTGACGCAATTGCTTTCCAACAATGCCGTCGCTGTGCTGTTGCTCCCCATTGGGCTCAACCTGGCGGGCTCATTGGGCATCAGCCCTACGCCGTTGCTCATGGCCATCTCGTTTGGTGCGAGTGCAAGCTTTATGACGCCGATCGGCTATCAGACCAATGCCATTGTCATGGGACCCGGCGGCTATACCTTCGGCGACTATCTGCGCATCGGAGTTCCGCTTACCATCATCCTGTGGTTGATCGCAACCGTGATGATTCCCGTCCTCTATCCGCTATAACGCAGCGCCATGTTGCTATACTGGAAACCATGACAATCCGGCGTCGACGCGGCGGCGGAATTCCAACCGTTCTACATCGTGTAGAAACATCCGGTCGATTTCTGCCCGGATCTACCGGCTACCCGAGACCAGTCGCATCCTGTATACGGTGCTTTCCTCCACCGCTGCACGACTCCATGGCGTTGTGTGGTAGACGCCTTCGCGGAACATGGTGATCTGATCGTCATAGTGATCGCTCAGCGGGTGGCCGGACTGGCCGCCGGTGGAGACGGCCTCGCCGCGATCCCAGGCGCCGACCTCGAAGATCTGCCGGTAGGCCGGTGTGATCTGGACCAGGCCAAGTGGCAGATGAGGTGCGTGACGCGTCTGCAGTGGGGTCGTGCCGTCGCCGCCAATGGGAAAGGGGCCGCGATTGAAGAAGCCGCGTAGAAAGCGCGCGCTGCCCATCGGGTGTACATAGCGAATCTGGTGGCTGCGTCCCCAATCCCATTTGCGGGTGCTGTCGCCGACCGTGGACCGGATTTGCCGTACTGCCTGACTCAGGGCTGCCTGTAGCAGTTCATCGCGGGTGCGTGCTTCACCTGTCGCCGCGTCGAAATACCAGACCGACTCCTCTTGGCGTCCAGGATCTGGAGCAGACGCAGTTCTGCCCGCGACATGAAGCCGCTGGCTGGGAGGATCGGGCTGATCGTCATTCCCAAGTAGCCTTCCCGGGCCGGACCGATTTTGTCGCCGAAGATCATCTCCAACAGGTGCAGCACGCTGTAGTGGAAGACCAGCGCGGCGGTGCTGTCGGGGTCCATGCGGTAGTTCCATGTACGAATCGCGTCCAGGGCCGCCTTTTCCCAAGGATCGTCGCTGTAGAGCAGACCGAACCAGGGCGCCAGCGTCTCGGCAAATTTGCTGCCGGTGTCCTTCTGAATTTCTTCCATGTCACGGATGGTGTGGCGCTCCTTCTTGCGGAGCATCTCTTCGATGCGCGCGGCGCGCCAACCCGGCATGAACTCGATCCCGAGGAAGTTGGGATAGTCGTCGCCGATCATCTTGTTGTTGGCAGTGACGATGAGGCCCGACTCCGGGTTGTAGAGCTTAGGCAGGTCAGCATGGGGATGAAACTCGACCATTCATCGTCATTTGACCAACCTGGGCTCGGGAACAGCCCGAGATTCTGCTTACGACAGGGAATACGTCCGGCCATCGTGTAGCCGATATTGCCGTCTACATCGGCATAGGTCACGTTGACCGGTGGTTCGCACCAGTCGACCAGCGCGTCGTCAAACTCATGCCAGTCGTGGGCGCCGTTGAGCCGCAGGATCGCGCGCAACGTCGTGCCCGGCTCAAAACCGGTCCAGCGTAGAGCCAAGGGCAGAGCACGAAACTGGTCGCCATCTTCTGCATCGGTCAGCAGACCGCTGATGACCGGCCCATGGCGACTGATGATGACACGCTCTAGATGGGGTTTGGTCCTACGGCGCACAGTGATTTCCTCATCGCGGACCTGGCCTTGGCCTCTCCATCTGCATAGACGAAGTGACCCGGCTTGCTCGCGGCGATTCGCTCCACGTAGAGATCCTGGACATCGACCAGGGCGTTGGTGAATCCCCAGGCAATCCGTTCATTGTGGCCGATGAGAACGCCCGGGACGCCCGGCAACGACGCCCCACTCACGTCGAGATCGTCGCACTGCAGCCGGTTTTCGAAAAAGATTCCGGGAATTTGGAGCGGCATGTGTGGATCGGCCGCCAGCAGCGGGCGCCCGTTGAGACTGCGTTTCGGCGACAGCACCCAGCTGTTGCTGCCCTGTCCTTCGCCCACGATGCCCAACCACTGTTTGACCTGGTCGTACTGGTTGAGAAGTAGGCCGGCCGCATCGAGCAGGCGTGTCATCTCGACGAGCCGACAGCTTCGAGGATCATCGGCGTCTCAGTGGCGCGTCCGGTTCCAGATCGGCGGCGCGGGTCGGCCCCAACTGCTGCACCAGACGCAGTCGCGTCAGTTCGCTTTCCCAGTTGAGCGATTGGCCCCAGGCAAAGACCTTGTAGACCGCCACACTGTCGACGACACGCCACTCTGCGGGTTCGACGCGCAGAAGGTTGAGTTCGGCGGCGACACGCTTGGGGTGGGACGACAGATAGGCATTGACGCCTTCAGTGTAGTGGTGGAGCAGTGCCCGGGTTTCGTCGTCCAGCGCAGTGACCTCCACCTGCGCCGCGGGGCCAAACCCGATGATACGGCTGAAGCGGTCGGCCTCCAGCGCCGCAACGCCGAAGAGTTCCGCCAGTGTACCGTCTGCGGTCCGCCGCGCCTGTTCCATCTGCCAGAAGCGCTCTTGGGCGTGAGTGTAACCTTGGGCGCGCCAGAGGTCGGCACGCGATTGCGCGAAAATCTGCGGTATGGCGTGCTTGTCACGCAAAATTTCGACGTCGTTCTCCAGGCCAAAAACAGGGTGATCACCACTCAATTTCGGCGCCGGTCGCTGGATTCGCACCCAATAGATGTAGACATAAAAGCCACCGGCAAGCGCGACCAGCAGCAAGACCACGATCAACAGGATGACGAACAGGGAACTGAACATAATGCTGCCGTTTTTTGTGGGACGGACGATGTTCCGTAGATCTTCGGAACGCCGCCGTCTGAGTTGTCGCTAGGTCGGCAGGCGTGGACCTGGAGCCGGTCGACTCGTACCCGACTCGGTTGCCGACGCAAGAATACAGATGCAGCCACAATCGTACACGAAATTGCCCATACGGCCACTATCAGCTGTTCCCAACACGCCAATCCGGACGCCGCCTATCCGGATAGATCTGACGATCGGGCGAACTCGCCATACGCTGCGCACCTGCGCTATGATTGGCGCGATGCATCACGACGACCGGCTGTAATTTCGTTTTCCACGAGGTAATCTGATGGCACGTAGGGTGTACGTTGGGGTCACATCACGTTTTGGAAACCCGGAGTGGATCGGCGAGAATACCCGCCACTACATCGACACGTTGGGCCGGTACGGAGCCGAAGCGATTGTGCTGTCGCCCGATACAGAGGCGATGTTGCCTGATGGGACTGCCTTTGTGCCGGCCGGCGCCGGCCGTCTTGCGGATGGAATCCTTGATCGGTTGAATGGATTGGTCCTGGCCGGCGGTGGTGACGTTGACCCCAGCTACTTCGGCGCCGAATTGAACGGCGCCAATCCCGAAGCAATCGATCGCAAACGCGATGAACTGGAACTTGCCCTCTGTCGGGGCGCGCTTGAACGTGATCTGCCGGTATTCGGTATCTGCCGCGGTTGTCAGGCTTGATGTTGCAGCCGGCGGCGGCATGGTTCAGGATTTCGGCGGTCATCGATCGAGCAAGGAGAACCCCGTCTATCACAACGTCAACATCGTGCCGAACAGCAAGCTCCGTACGATCGTCGGCACGGACTGCATACCGGTCAATACCTATCATCATCAGGGACTGGATCTGAAGACACTGTCGCCGCGGCTTGCAGGCCACCGGAACGGCTGCACCGGATGGATGGTTGATCGAGGCGATTGAGAGCGCTGCCCACGGCTGGGTCATTGGCGTGCAGTGGCATCCGGAACGGCTGTTTGAATTGGACCATTCACATGGTCGACTCTGGGACAGTTTCGTGGCAGCCTGCGGCGAACATAGAGTGACAGATGGCGAGTGACGTATGCGGACCGATCTATTTGACTATGAATTGCCGCAGGAACTGATCGCGCAGCAGCCGCTCGAACCGCGCGACGGCAGCCGTTTGCTGGTCTTGAACCGCGCCGACGGCGGAATCGTGCACGGTCGCTTCAGCGAGATCGGCGACTACCTGCGGGCCGGAGACCTGCTGATCGGCAACGACAGCCGCGTGATTCCTGCCCGGCTGCACGGCCGCAAGTTGACGGGCGGCCATGTCGAAATATTGTTGCTGCGCCGGCTTGACGACGACGGCTGCCGGTGGGAGTGCCTGACCCGCGGACGCAAGATCGTTGAAGGCGTCCGGATCGGGATCGGGTCGGACGCCGGCACGAGCAATGGAGCAGCCGATGGTGGCCAGTCTCCAGACTTGACGACCCCTCACCCACTTCATGCTACTGTCGAGCAGGTCAGACCCACCGGCACACGTATGCTGCGATTTTCAGCGCCCGTGCGGCCCCATCTGGACGAGTTAGGCGAAATCCCCTTGCCTCCCTATATCACGGACTATCACGGCGATCGTGAGCGCTATCAGACCATCTATAGTCAGCCTGAGGGCAGTGCTGCCGCGCCCACGGCCGGGCTACACTTTACACCTGATCTGCTGATCGGGCTTCGACGGCAGGGCGTTCAGTTTGATACGGTCACACTGCATGTGGGGCTGGACACCTTTCGACCTGTGGAGAGCGAGGAGCTCGAGGATCATGTCATCCATTCTGAGTGGGCAGAACTGGGCACCGATACGGCCAAGCGCATCAACGATGTGACGCTCCAGGGCGGTCGCATCGCGGCAGTCGGCACGACCACTGTGCGTACATTGGAGTGGGCCGCAAGCCGCGGCAGGGGATCGATCCGTACGATCCGGTTGCGTGTCCCTGGCAGCGTACTGCCGGTTTTTCCGGCAGTGTCGATCTCTTCATCCGACCCGGCTATCGGTTTCGTGCTGTGGACATGCTGTTGACCAACTTCCATCTGCCTAAGTCGAGTTTGCTCATGCTGGTCAGCGCGTTTGTAGGGCAGATGCATCCGGAGAACCCGGACGCAGGCCGTCGTCTTCTGATGGAGGCGTACGAAGCCGCCAAGCGCGAAGGCTATCGATTCTACAGCTTCGGCGATGCCATGCTCATCATCTAGCACTCGCGCCACTGTCCTGCGCAAGAGTAGCCTGCGCGTACCTCCAAAGTCACTCAAAAAGCAACCATAATCTCGCTCGCAACTATCTTCGCCGGCGGCGTCGCGAGGCTCCGATTCACGACGCCTCGAAAGAAGCACATTGGGCACCCGATCCGGACGGGGATCCGTCCGCCCACATCGCAGAGTTGGAACTGGGAGAGCAAGTGATGGCTGCGATCGACGCCTTGTCGGCGCGTAACCGCGTGGCAGTTTTGCTCTTCTATTTCGAGCAGCAAACCGTGAGTGAGATTGCCGGCGTGCTTGCCATATCGACAGCGGCTGTCAAGAGCCGTCTCCACAAGGCCCGCCGTCAACTATGAGCCACTCTTTCTGTACACCGACAGACCGGCCGCGCGGCCTCAGCAGATCGGCGACCAGAACGCATTTCAAGGAGGAAAGGCATGATTCCAGTATCGATTGCAGACGTCATTCAGGAGCCTGACGGCGATCACCATGTACTTGTGCTAATGGACGAGACCAAGCAGCGCCTATTGCCGAACTGGGTGGGCGCCTATGAGGGATGGGCTGTTGCCATGGGAATCGATGGCTATACGCCCCCTGTCCCATGGCCTACACCTTTATGAGCCGGATGATGGACGTTGCACTCGTGGAGTTGCTTGAGGCCAGGGTCGAATCACTGGTGGATTCGACCTTTTACGGTGTGGCCAAGATTCGGGCCGGTGGGCACGAACACGAAATCGATGCGCGATCCAGCGATGTGTTGGCGCTCGCCGTGCGCGTCGGCTGCCCGATCTACGCGTCTGAAGAGGTTCTTGAACAGGCCGGTGTACGCGTCCGGATGACCGGAGCCTTCAAAACGGCCGCGGCGCAACCGATATTGTCGAGTCCATGAGAGTCGAGGGTGAGCGCCGTCGTCAAGAATTCGATGCGAAGGGCAGAACAGTCGAGGATCGCGAAGCGGAGGGGCGGCAGCGAGTGCTGGAAGCGCTGTTTGAGGAGGGCAGCGAAGACACGACGACAGATCGATAGCCTGCACGTTCGAATACACATTCACGGACCACTTTGGTTCGGCGTGAACACCACGACAGAAATCCGGTTATGCCTCCTCCGGCAGCAACCGGATTTCTGCCGGGATGACCGCACCTGACATCATTGCCCATTCTGCGGCACCACGATGTCGAACCAGAACTTGGACTGGCGGGTGCGGGTCATGTCCACGTGGATGTGTTTGATCTCGAGATACTCCTTCAGACCCCACGTGCCCAACTCACGGCCGATGCCGCTCTGTTTGTAGCCGCCGAAGGGCGCTTCGGCGTTGATCAGGTGGTAGTCGTTGATCCAGATGGTGCCGGCCTGAAGGCGGTGGGCCACGCCGATGGCGCGCTCGACGTCCTGGCTCCAGACGCCGGCCGCCAGCCCATAGATGGAGTCGTTGGCCATGCGGATGGCTTCTTCCAGGCTGTCGTACTTGATCACGCAGAGGACCGGGCCGAAGATCTCCTCCTGGGCGATCCGCATGTCGTTGTCGTACGTCGGTGAAGATGGTGGGCGTGATGAAGAAGCCGTCCTGCAGCTTCGGGATCGTCGGGACGGCGGCCCAAGAGCGCAGGGCGTGGCCCCTTCTTCGATGCCGATGCGGATGTACTCCTCGATGCTCGTCAACTGCCCGGCCGAGATCACCGGCCCCAGGTCGCTTGCGCCGTCGCTGGAGAGGCCGATCTTGAGCTTGCTCGCCTTGTCGACCAGCCGGGCCATGAACTCGTCGTAGATGCGTGCCGGCACGAAGAGGCGGGTACCGCTCTCGCACGCCTGGCCGTTGTGCATGAAGGTGGCCCAGAGGCTGCCGTCCACCGCCACGTCCAGGTCGGCGTCGTCCAGAATGATGTTGGGACTCTTGCCGCCCAGTTCCAAGCGTCACCTTCTTGATGGTGCTGGACGGCCTGCTGCATGATCTCGCGGCCCACTTCGGTGCTGCCGGTGAACGCGATCTTGTCGACCAGCGGGCTGGTACATAGCTCCGGGCCCACGACTTGACCGGGCCCGGTCACCAGGTTGAAGACACCGGGGGGCAGCAGGCCGCTCTCGTGGATGATGTCGGCCAGCACCAGCGCGCTCAACGGCGTGTAGCTGGCCGGCTTGAGAACCACCGTGTTGCCGGCAGCCAGCGCCGGGCGCGATCTTCCAGATGGCCATGAGGAAGGGGAAGTTCCACGGGATGATCTGGCCGCAGACGCCGATGGGTTCTCGCTTTGACATAATTATACGACATGGCCGGGAAGGTGATCTGGGGCACCGGCTCCAGCGGCTCGAAATCGGCCAGCTTGGCGAAGTGACGAAAGTGGATGAGCCCGACCGGCATGTCCATCGAGTAGGCTTTGCGCCAGGTGCAGCCGCTGTTGCGCATCTCGGCTTCGGCGATCTCCTCCTGGCGCGCTTCGATGGCGTCGACCAGCGTGTGCAGCAGACGCGAGCGTTCGCCAGGCGCCATATTGGCCCAGTAGCCGTCGTCGAAGGCGGCGCGTGCCGCCTGGATCGCCAGCGCGTGTATCCTCGACGTCGGCCTGTGCGACCAGCGCCAACCGTTCGCCGGTGGATGGGTCGAAGGCCGGACGGTATTGTTCGGCCACCGGCGCGCGCCACTGGCCGTTGATGTAGAGGTTATAGATCGGCAGATCGCCGTTTGTGCTGGACATAAGAACTCCTTGGGTTTACAACCTGCGATAGCCAGTGAAGATGCCGGATCGACGCGTCAGCACGAGAATGCTGCACGGCGTAGTGTTACCAATGCATCAATGATAGTAATTCGTGATTGTTCTTGTTTGATTGTGGACTAATTCGCAGAGATTTCAGCGCACAAAAATGCTGTCGCTACTTACACGCTTTTCAGGAACTGTGCCCAAGCACGACGATGTTGAATCGTTCCATGTATTGCTCATCGGTCATTTCATAACTGTCCGCCATACCATCCACACGCGATCTTTTTTCGAGCCATTTTACCTCTGCAGTCAGGGGAGAAAGAGGATTTACATCTTGCTCCGGTTACAGAGCACATCAGAACGAATGTTTTGATCTGGCTATACTTCGGGCACCGGTGCGCCGGTCGGCTTGCGATCGTAGACCGGCTCCGCGATGGGCCAGGCCGCGGACGGCGCCGGGTCCGGCATGGCCGTGTTCGTCCAACCAGGCGACCATCTCGTCGCGGATCGTGCTGGATGGCCTCCGCTCCACGGTAGTAGATGGCGCTGCCTACGCCCACCGCCGTCGCGCCGGCCATGAGCATTTCGATCGCATCCGCGCCGATGGTCACGCCGCCGGTGCCGATGATCGGGGTACCCGGGCAAGCCCTGCGGACGTCGTAGACGCACTTGAGCGCGATGGGCTTGATCGCCGGGCCGCTCAGCCCGCCGCTGCGATTGGCCAGGATCGGCTGGCCGCTCTCGAGGTCGATGACCATGCCCGGCATGGTGTTGATGACGCAGAGCGCGTCGGCACCGGCCGCGACCACCGCCTGTGCGATCCGTCCGATGCTGGGCACGTTGGGCGCCAGCTTGACGATGACCGGTATGCCTGTACCGCGCAGCGCGGCCTTGACGACATGGCCGTCACCTGCAGCGGCGGCCTCGGCGCTGGCCGGCGTAGGGTTCACCGAACTCACTGTGCACGTTGGGGCAGGAGATGTTGACCTCCAGCAGGTCGGGCCGGGCCTGGGCGACCGTGGCCGCCACCGGGCCGAACTCCTCCGGCGGACCGGCAAAGATGCTGGCAATGAGGGGCACGCCGAGCGGCTGAAGCCTCGCTTTGCCTTGGCCAGCAGTTCAACCTCGGCCTCGGCGCCCGGATTGGCCAGCCCGATGGCATTGATCAGCCCGTGGCCCCAGTCCAGACAGGAGGGGTTGACATGACCGGTCCGCGGCGCCGGACCGCAGCTCTTGGCCGTCACCGCGCCGCAGCCGGCAACTCGGCTGCCCGCGCCAGCAGGCTCGCCGTGGTGCCCCAGATGCCGCTGGCCAGGACCAGCGGCGTGGGGAGCGTCAGATGCAGGAATCGGTTGTCGCCAGAGTCAGACATTGTATGGCTCGCCTTTTGACGCTGATTCGTTGCCAGGAACGCCAGCACCTCGTCGCGCTCGGCGTAGCACCCAGCTCGCCAGCTGCCACCAGCACGTCGAGGATCATCGGTCAGCTTGAGCACGCTGTGCGCGGTGATGCCGGCCGCGGCCAGGTTGGCGGCGCCGCCTTGCTCGCGGTCGATGAGGACGATGGCGTCCTCCACGACCAGCCCGGCCGCGCGCAGCCGTTCGGCGGTCCTGATGGTGCTGCCGCCCGATGTGATCAGATCTTCGATGATGACGACGCGTTCGCCCGGCTGCCACGCGCCCTCGATCTCCTTGCCCAGGCCGTGGGCCTTGCGTCTCCTTGCGCGGGTAGATCAATGGGCACCTCTGTCGCCAAGCGCCACGGCGGTACCGATGGGCAGCGCCGCGTAGGGCACGCCGGCGACGCGATCGCACGGCATGCCGGCCAGGATGTGCCGCGTACGCTTCTGCAGCCTGGGCCAACAGCGCCGGCTTGCTGACCAGCAGCCGCAGATCGATGTAGATCGGCGACGTCGCACCGCTGGCCAGGGTGAAGTACCAAAGTGGACGGCATTCCAGGTCGGCCAGGCCTGAGCACCAGTGGTTGAAGAGTCGACTGCACCGAATTGAGTCCAACTTCGTTGCCGGTACCGGCTTCCGGTCGATCTTGACCGCAGCTCTTCGATCTTTGCCCGCAGCTCCTCGGCCGCAGCCCGGTGATCATCGGCCAGGCTGACGCCGCGGCTGACGTTGATGATGAGGCCGCTGCCGTCGGCGCGCAGGCCGGCCGCCAAGGTGTCGCGGCCAGGTCGCCGCCCTGGGCGCCGATGCCGGGGACCAGGAACCAGGCCTCCGGTGCCGCCGCGCGCACAGCCTCCATGGCCGCGGGATAGGTGGCGCCGACGACCAGGCCCACGTTGGGCGACCACTGGACGGCGGTCTGGGCCACGTGCACGATAGAGCGGCTGGTTTGGCTCGCGGTCCAGGGTGCGCCAGTCGCTGATCTCCAGCTGTCTGGAACTCCGCCGCGCTGGGGTTGGAGGTGTGGCAGAGCACGAAGAGCCCCTTGCCCGCGTAGGCGGCAAACGGATCGATGCTGTCGCGGCCCAGGTAGGGGCTCAGCGTGACCGCGTCGACCCCCAATTCGTCGAAGCAGGCCCGGGCATAGGCCGCGGCAGTGCAGCCGATGTCGCCGCGTTTGGCGTCGAGCAGCACCGGAATGTCGTCGGGAATGAGGGCCAGGGTGCGGCGCAGCAGCATCCATGCCGGCGCCGCCCAGTGCTTCGTAGAAGGCGATGTTGGGTTTGTAGCAGCAGACCAGGTCGTGCGTCTGATCGATCACCGTGTTGATCCACGCTTCTACATTGGTGAGGAGATCGCCTGACTGCCGATAGCGCAGTGGAATCTGGGCCGGATTGGGATCCAGCCCGACGCAGAGTAGAGAGTTATGGCGGCTGCCGGCTGCCGTCAGTTTGCTGAAAAATGTCAACGTATCCTCTCCTTCATCGGTCGGCGCAAAAAACCGGACCTTTGGCGAAGTCCGGTTTCAGGGCATGGCTTAAATTATGACCATCAGTCGGGTACCAAAAATTCGTGTGCTTTCAACGCTCCGCCAGCACACCAGGCTGCCCCGTGTCACCCAGAACGGCCTGCTTACCGTTGCTGCCTTCCGGCCCTGGCGGGGTTCACAGTGTTCTGCCGCACAGGACCCAGCACCTGACGGAGCGATGGAAACACACGAATCAACTTACGAGGCGGAGAGGGAGGGATTTGAACCCTCGAGGGCTTGCACCCTACGAGCTTTCCAGGCCCGCGCACTCGGCCAGACTATGCGACCTCTCCGTACCGACCACCAAGTATAAAGTATCGGGTCGGAGTATCGGCAAGTTTGCGGTCAGTGGTGCATCCGATTCGGAGGTCAAGCAATACGCTGGATTTGCCGCTCGAGAGATCCGCTCAAACGTGGTACGCATCCGCCAAGAAGCGGTATCTGGTCAACAACGTACGCGCCACGTACTCCGCGATCGCGTTGACCAGGCCGCGTGATGGTGTGGTCATGCGGGACCAACGGAAACTTTCAGGCCGTAGTCCCTGGCCGTGGCCGCGGTGATGGGACCGAGACAGGCAACGACCACGTCGTCGAGCATGGACAAGCGTGCCGCCTTCGTGCTCGATGCGCTTGGCGAAATAGCGGACCGCGGTCGGAAAGGCGAAGGTGATCGACGTCGATCTTGCCTTCCCAGAGCATGACGGGCACCGGATCGCCGCCGTGGCCGATGACGGTACGGTAGGCGTTGATCGCATTGACGTCCGCGCCGGTGCCGCGCAGGCATTTGGCCAGCCCGACACGCGTCGTTGCGCGACTGGGGCAAGAAGACCCGCTCGCCCAGTTCCAGCCGCATGGCGTCTGCCACCAACGTCGGCGTGTAGATCTCCGGCGCGAAGTCGGACGTGCAGCCCGAGCATCTCCTGGGTGTATTGTTCGGTCATACAGCTGATGGTGGCGACCTTCATGCCGGCTCAATGAACTCGAGTCGATGCCCAGCTCCTTCATCCGGTCGGCCAGACGATGACCGTGTCGGCATCGTTGAGCACCAACCAGTCGATACTTGCCGGCGGCAGCGTCGCGCAGCGCCGCGTCGAGTTCGTCATTCTGCTCGAAAGGAATGATCTCGATGCACGGATAGTGGAAGACTTCCGCACCCAACGCACGGAAGAGTTCAGTTTGGTCTGCGGCTTGTTCGCTGGAATGGGTCACGGCGACGCGCACAGCGTCGAGGCGGGGCGGAGACATGGTTGCGGTTGGATTGTTTGCTGATGCACTCATGGTACGGGTTCTTCCTTCTGGAACGCTGAAGATGCGCCTAGACGACGGCAGATACTTCATCGCACAGGGCGGCTGGACAGACGCGATCAGATGAATCGTGACAACTCAATCGGGGCTACTTCATTTGGGCGTGAAGCCCACGACAGAAATCCGGCTATGCTTTCTTTGGTAGGAACCGGTCAAAGATTTCTGCCGGGATTCACTGGTTCTGATCTCTTCGCTATGTTATTACATTAGCATAGGAATGGCGAAGTGTGAAGCACAGAATGGTTTGAG
This sequence comes from uncultured Chloroflexia bacterium, assembly GCA_963715415.1. Taxonomy (GTDB): domain Bacteria; phylum Chloroflexota; class Anaerolineae; order Caldilineales; family Caldilineaceae; genus JAWKOK01. The sequence goes on from CAVQSG010000012.1 coordinate 60,562, forward strand.
AGCGCACATCAGATTTTGGGGCATTTTCGAGCATCTGCTGGGGAATGCAACTGTGGCTGATTCTGAACAACAGGATGCGTCCCTGCCTTGACGTTCCTACCTCATGCGGTCAGAATAGAGCCGGCAATGAAAGGATCACTCTCCAGGAATTCGGGGGTCAGCCAATGTCCCCGGCACTGCTCAGTGTCAGATGTGCAATCGAGAGTTTTCGTCAGGCGGTGCCGAGGACATGAAACACGGACGAAATGTGCTTGAGCCGAAAAATCAACGGTACTTCTACAGCAAGCGGGGGATGGACTCTGTGCAAGCGCATCGACTGACTTTACGCGATCTATATCTTGCTCGCAGCCGCATTGCCGAGATTGCGCGACGTACCCCTCTGGTGTTTTCAGATATGCTTTCCCAACGGACCGGGCGCAACGTTTGGTTGAAGCTCGAGACCCAACAGTTGACCGGCGCGTTCAAGATCCGCGGCGCCGCCAATAAGCTAATGAGCCTGAGTGCGCACGAACGCGCGCGCGGCGTTATTGCCGTGTCGACCGGAAACCATGGGCGTGCTCTGGCCTATGTCGGCCGCGAACTGGGCATCCGGGTCGTCATCTGTGTGCCAAGCCTGGTATTGCCCCACAAAGTAGATGCCATGCGTTCTCTGGGCGCTGAAATCGTGGTCCACGGTGCGAGCCAGGATGAAGCAGAAGTTCATGCTGCCGAATTGGAGCAGCGTGACGGGCTGGTGGGAGTTTCGCCGTTTGACGATCCACTCGTGATTGCCGGTCAAGGCACCATCGGCCTGGAAATTCTCGAAGATTTGCCCTTGGTCGATACAGTCGTCGTCCCGCTTTCGGGTGGAGGTCTGATGGGGGGAATTGCTTTGGCGATGAAAGCAGCGGATCCCTCTATCCGCACGATTGGCGTCTCCATGGCGCGTGGTCCGGTCATGATCGAGAGCGTACGCCAGGGCCGAGTTGTACAGTTGCCGGAGGAACCGACGCTGGCCGATAGCCTCATGGGCGGCATCGGATTGGAAAACCGTTACACCTTCAACTTGATACGGACGACTGTGGATGACTACGTCGTGCTGAATGAAGACGAGATTGCCGCCGCCATGGTCTACGCGTTGCGGACCGAACGACTGGTTGTCGAAGGTGGCGGCGCGGTCGCGTTCGGGGCGGTGCTGCATGACAAGCTGGACAACGCCGGACAACATATAGTGGTGGTAGTCAGTGGCGGCAACGTGGATGTGTCAAAGCTGCTGGAATTGGCTGTCGACTAGTAGATCCCGGCGTAAATACCACGACAGAAATTCGGCCATGCTACCTCTGGTAGGAACTGTATAAGTATTTCTGCCGGGATTCACTAGTTCAGTTGGACGTGAATACCTCGACAGAAATCCAGGAACCCTACCTCTGGTAGGAACTGGAAAGGGATTTCTGCTGGGGTTCACTTGGTCTCGCTGGAGTCTATCGACACGTTCGATGTCCAAATTGGGCGACCGGCCAAAACGCGTCTGAGACCTGACGGCGACATCGAACGTCAGGTCTCAGGATTGTCCAGAACGTACGTAGCTGAGAAACTTCGCGCGTCATAGGCAAGAAATCAATCGTTGGTCACAAAGGGTAGGAAGAGTTGTAGTTGGCCACGCTCCCTTTCCCGTTGGCGCTCTCGTTCCTGACATTCTTGCCCGCATTCCTGCTCGCAGAGCGCGTCGCCGCCGCATTCGGCCGTGCATTCACATTCGCACAACTGTTCGCGATCCTGTTCCATCTCCATGGTGCGCACACTCTTACGCCCACCGCCGCCGCCTTGGGTAAGCATCACATCGATCCAACTGTAACCTTCGCCGACCTCGGCGTGGTTGCCTTCAGGTTCACCCGCGAGGCTGGCGCCGTGAGTATCCTCTTCGCTCGTCTCCTCCGATATCTCGATCTCCGTGTTGGTGTCGAGCAGCACATTGTACTTATCCGGATTTGCCGGATCTTCTGCGGGCAACGCAAAGGTCAGACGATATTCCTTATTCGCATGGCAGGTATCAGCGGCCCGGCAGTCACGCGTGACCCAGCGGAAGCCGTAGATCACGTAGCCGCCGATGTTTACTTCGGTTGAAAAGTCGTCGTCATGAACGACGGGCATGGGAGTTTCGTCATCACCACAGGTCCACAGATTTCCATTCCACGCCGGCTCAGCGCATGCGACTTCCTGGATCAACAGCCGCGCATCGTTGGCGTAGATGTAAGGGTCTGACGTCGGCATTTCGGTTCTGTCAGTGCCCCAGCGTTCGGTGATGCCTTCACCAGCCATGTGATACATCCGGTAGGCATTCATCGGCGCGTCGACCTCAGCCTTGAGTCGCACCTCAACGCGCACCATAGCACCCAGGCGCCGATCTCGTGACTCAAGGTTGTCGCCCCAATCGAGTCGCGCCACATGGGTCTCTCCATTCTCGGTAGAGATCTCGGCGCGCCAGACGTTGCCTTGTTGCTGTTCGTAGAGGGTGATTACCGCTTCAGGTGGATATTCATCCAACTCGCGCCACGGCGCCTGGTAACCCTCCTGCGGTACACATGTCGTGTTGTCTTCACAGTAGTACTCACAGTTCAGGTCTCCGTCGTAGTCCCAACAGGTTGCCGCCTTGCCCCAGACCTCTTCGACCCCGCTGGTGAAGAGATCCGTGGTCTCCGGCTGCAGAAGCGGCCACGACAGGTTGTTGCTGCTTTCCTCGGTCGGCGGCTCATGACCGCCTCCTCCACCGCCTCCTCCACCGCCGCCGCCAGGGAGGACCCTTGGCAAAGACGGCGCCTCCGGGGACAATCAGCGCGATCACGAGTATGATCGCCATGACAAGTCTCCATCGTTTGGCGGACATGGTCCCACTCCTTTCTTGACAAATGCAGATTCCGAAGCGGAATCCGGCGTTTCGCTTACCTTCCTCTAACGGGCGACCTCGCGAATGAGCGGTTCGATCACAGTATGGACAAGCGCATCCAGCGACGGGGTCGCATAGTGACGGCTGCTGACGAGAATCAAACATCCATTGACGTTGTCAATGCCGGCGAACTGCAAGTTCGGCTGCTGCAGTAGATATTCGAGCAGGCGATGAGCCCAGCGCGAGTCCGTTTCGGCAACGATCAGTTTGGGTTGGATGTCGCTCAACCTTTCGTGCAGCCCTTCCATGTCGGGATCGATGTGTATGACCTGCACACCTGGCGTTCGGCCTAGGCTGATTGCCACTCCAGCAATCAGAATGCTGTCGCCGACCAGTGCGATGGTCTGTTGGCCGCTCATAGTGTGCCTCGTTGAGGTTGACCGTGTCAGCCGTTTCTATCTTCAATTGTGGCTTCTGTATGCCTGTAGTGCAATCGCTCGTGATCTCATCTGAGTATGAGGATAGAGTGATATTTGAACGGCGTGAATGTTGTGCGAACTAGTTCGCGATGCGAGGATATCCCGGTTTACTGTGGTGCGTCGGGAGGAATGAGTCAGTGAGGAGGAGCAGTATAACCCGGCGTGGTGCGGTACTTGGAGAGATGGGATTCCGTGTCATCTACAGCGACGTCGGTGGAAGCAAGCCTTGCCGGCGTGCGACCAACGCTGCTTCGTGGCGGTGGCCGGCGTGGAGTTTGGCCAGGACGTTGCGCATGTGGCTTTTCACAGTATGAATGCTGATCACGAGCGCATCCGCAATCTCTTGGTCGCTGAGGCCCTGCGCAGCCAGGCTGAGTACCTCTTGCTCGCGTCCGGTCAATCGGGGTGGGGCGTCGTTTTCGTCTGTCCTCGCAATGGGCACCAGGCGGCTCACACGGCGGAATTCTTCCAGCATACGGCTACCCAGCAGAGGTGTGATGGCGGCGTAACCTTGCACCGCACCGCGCAACATGGCCAACAGTTCGCGGCGCGGATGCTTTTCAGTAGATAGCCTTGGGCGCCGTTCTTGATTGCGTCGAAGAGCTTCTCGTCCTCATTGCGCACGGTTAGCATGACGATGATCACGTCCGGCTGCTCTTGTAGGATGCGCCGCGTTGCTTCAACGCCGTCACAGCCCGGCATGCCGATGTCCATCAGGATCAGGTTAGGTTGTAGCTTGCGCGCCATCACCATGACTTCCAGACCATCGGCAGCCTCGCCGATTACGATGAAGTCCGGCTGCGCATTGAGGATACTGGCAAGCCCCTCACGGAAGAGGGTGTGGTCGTCGGCCAGCAAAATGCGCGTTTCCGTCATCAGATTCCCCTGTAGTGTTATGTGGTGATGGCCTTGCTCGCCGGCGCACACGGGATCGCTGGGCGCCATGAGATGTGATCTGGCCAGGTGACCGTCAGCCGCGTACCCTGACCCGGTTGCGAATCTACCGTTAGTTGGCCGCTGATCTGTGCCGCACGCGCGTTCATGATGCTCAGCCCGAAGTGATCGCGCGTATCGATGCACGGCGCGTCCGGTTCAAAGCCGATACCGTTATCGGTGACGATGACGCGATAACCGTCCGTGCTTCGCTCCAGCTTGACCTCGATGTGCTCGGCTCGGCTATGGCGGCGTGCATTGGTCAGCGCTTCCTGGACGATACGAACCACTTGTTCCAGATCCTCACCCGGCAGCAAGAGCGGTGCGATTTGGTCATCGACAACAGATATCTCAGGTTCGCCCAGTCCGGCTTTGGTTTTCGCAAGCTGTTGGAGGGCATCTTGCAGAGACTGACGTGGGGGCGTCTGTCGCTGCAGGTTGGCAATCGTGCGTCGGACGTCATTGGTTGCCTGGCTCAATGCAGACTGGATGCGATAGAGTTCGCCGGTAGCATCGGTCAACTTGCCATCTTCCAAGAAATCTTCCGCGCGGTCGGTAGCAAGTCCCAAATAGCTCAGCGTCTGGGCCAACCCGTCATGCATATCGGCTGCGATCCGTTGGCGCTCTTCCATGGCGGCGGCATGTTTGTTCGCTGCTGTTAGGGCTTGCGTGCGGGTAGTTACCAACTCTTCCAGTTGATCACGATAGGCGCGTAGCGCTTCTTCGGCAGCCTGTTTCTGTTGAGCCAGCTCGCGGAAGTAGACGAGACCGAACATTGGAATCGCCCACAGGTAGAAGGTATTGCCTAACGGACAGAGCAGCGTGCTGTATGTGCGCAACGTGAGCAAATTGACCAATACCAGGAATTCTGCCAGGAAGAGCAGCGAGAGCGCGAGGACGACTGACGTTGCGCAGCCATCCGCGCTTTCTGCACCAGAACCGCTACAGCTACCAGGATGAGCGCACAGGCCAAGGAATGGAGAAACCAGGCGGGCCATGTCTCATGGAATCGGACATCGGGCGTTACTGCCAGCTTTTGAGGCCACCATAACATGGTGACCGCCACGGCAGCGCCAGTGAGTGCAAACCCGGTGCGTAGGTAGTACCTGGCCAGCTGTGCATCGTCCAGAATGTAACGCAGGAACGCGCCGGCGATGGCCACGACCGACGCCAACGTCAGCGCGTGCTCCATTGGAACGGAGATCATGCAGAGCATGTCGTGTTCGGTACCGTTGATGGTGCGTACAGACAGATGGGTAAACATGAAAGAGTCGCGTAGAAATGCCAGCCCAAAGCCGACCAGCAGCAATCGCTCGCGCGGCAGATTTCCATGACGTTGTCGGCTCCAGGTGAAGAGCAGCAGCGCCCCCCACATGGTAGCCGCCAGCCCGAACCGGACGAGGTTATTCTCGGCCGGTCCGGGTCCGCCGGCGAACTGGGCCAGCAATGTGATGAAGAAGTCGTAGAAAGCATCCACTCCAGGACTCCAATTCGACACACCCACACTTAGATATTCTACACCGGGATCTACTAGTCGCAGATCGTTACGTTGACGTGGCTGACGAGATCGATTCCTGGTTCAAGCGGAATGTGCTTGGGAAGGCCATTTCCACCGCAGCCACCCTCTTCATGGTCTTCGCCGCAGCCACCCTCTTCATGGTCTTCGCCGCAGCCACCCTCTTCATGGTCTTCGCCGCAGCCACCCTCTTCATGGTCTTCGCCGCAGCCACCCTCTTCATGGTCTTCGCCGCAGCCACCCTCTTCATGGTCTTCGCACGATCCTACATCGTCCGGTGGACCACCCAGCCCTCCGTGATCGTCGCCGGCACAGCCGTCGCTTCCGCCATGCTGGCTGGAATGGCCGAAGGCAAAACGCTCGACTGCAGTCAACTTGATCAGATAGCCGTCATAGGTGCCTGGCTGCAGACCGGATCCGTGATCTTCCCCCTGTCGAATCCAGTGGAAGTGGGTATAGCCGGGTGCAGCTGGCCACTCGCCGGCCGGAATGCACCATTGGGGCTGTCCCATTCCGGACGAAATCAAGTCCGCCCGGCCGCGGATGCCGTGCATCGTCCAGCCGACTGTACAGGTGCCTGTGCTTGTACAGTCAGTATGCGTGGCAATCGGAACGCCCTTTTTGGTGTATTCGCCGGTGTAGGCAATGTAGAGGAAACCAGTCAGGCGGTCCTTGCCGTCTTCTTTAGATTGTTGATGTTGATCCATGCGGTTGCCGAATTTGAAATCCCAGGGCACCCTGTGATCCCGCCATGGCACACCTTCGGCGTTGGCTGGCCGTCCGGCTACGTTGGCGTATGGCATGGGTTGCGCGTCGAAGGTGACGAGCGGCAGGTAGACGATGTTCTCTTCGGCCATTGCTGTGCTCGGCGTCATTAACATTGTCAGCGCATAAAGTAAGATACCGGTGATGAAAGCTGGGCGATACATCTCTACACCTCCTCCGATGAATTGATCTGTTCGAAACGTAATCTTCCGGTGTGTCAGGGTGTAGGGAAATCATACATGTGGGCCGGCGACAATTTGTAGACAAGATCGCGCCAAACGTGCCCGAGACAGGCAAAGGTTCGGGTAGTTCGGGAGTATCGGTGGGAGGCAAGCGGATGACAAGTGCGGCGGTTTCGTTTGCCGCGGGGGTATCTACGCCGTCGTGTAACGGCTCGACGAAACATCAGACGATCGCGGCAGTTCTACCCAGAAGGTGGTGCCGGACACATTGTTGCTGTCCACGCCGACCCGTCCCTGCTGGGCTTCGACCAGTGCTTTGACGATGGACAGGCCTAGACCGGCGCCGGCCGTGTAGTCGTCGCGGCGTCGGCTGGCATCGGCTCGGTAGAAGCGATCGAAGACGTGACGCAGTTGTTCCGGGGGAATGGCCGCCCCGCTGTTGGTGACGCTGAGGCGGACCATGGTTTCTCCGTGCCGGGCGGCCAATGTGATCGTGCCACCCGACGGCGTGTGGCGCAGCGCGTTGCCGACCAGATTGCTGAGGATCTGCTGGAGGCGGTCACTATCGGCGGCGATGATGACCGGAGAAGCAGTGGCTGTCAAGGCAATGGCCGCCAGTGCGGCAGCTCGAAACGCGGCTCCAATCTGGTGCAGGGCATCGGCCGTGTCGACCGGCTCGAAGGTCATCTGCAGGCTGCCGGCCTCGGCCTGGGCCAGATCGTGGAGATCCGCCACCAACCGGGAGAGCAGGCGGGTCTCGTCGTAGATCTTCGCGAATCTCGTCCTTCGGCCAGGGGAAAGACGCCGTCCAGGATTGCCTGGAGATTGCCCTGCACCACGCTCAGCGGCGTACGCAGCTCGTGGGCGATGTCGGCGACCATCCGTTGGCGCAACGCTTCCTGTTCCTCCAGCGTCCCGGCCATATGGTTGAAGTTCGTCGCCAGCCGACCCAACTCGTCATCGCTGCCCACGGTCACACGGACGCCATAGTTCCCCTGCGCGATGTCGGCCACACCCGCGTCCAGCCGGCGTAGTGGGTGCAGAATGCTGCGCAGCAACAGCGCGCCCACGCCCAAGGCGACCACCCCGGCCACCAACGCGGACCAAAAGATCGCCTGGTAGACCTGGTCTATGACAGCCTGTTCCGCCGCGCCCATGCCGACCATGGCGCTGCTCGCGGCCAACGAGGCAACCGGTGTTCCGTCTACCACAATCGGCACGGTGGCAGCCGGCTCGAAATCCGCGGCGGATTCGGGTCATCGAATTACCTTGGACGTCGGTGACATAGACGGCCAGCGCCATGGACTCCATCATGCGCGGGCCGCGGCCCTGCCCGCGGCTACCCTGACCCATGCCCGGTTGCATGGCATCCGTGCTCACGCGTTTGATCGATCCACGCCTGCACATCGTCCCAGGAATTGCCCGCTTCGTAGAGCCGGCCGCTTCGCTGCCATCGCCTGAGTTGCTGGCGTTGGTAGCCGGTGACATAGCCACGATAGGCGTCAGTGGCCAGCCGACCCACCAGGATACTGACGGTGACGAGAGCGATGCCGATCACGGCGGCGAAAGCGAGATAGACCTTCTGCGAGAGTTTCATGACGGGTTCAGCCGGTAGCCAACGCCGAAGACGGTCTCGATCGTGCAGGGGGCGGCGCGGATCGATCTCAAGCTTGCGGCGCAGATTCTTGATGTGGCTGTCGACGGTGCGTTCCAACCCGTCGTAGTCGAAGCCGAGACCCTGTTCGATGATCTGGGTGCGCGAGAAGGCCTGTCCGGGGTGCTCCATCAAGAGCTGCAGAATGTCGAACTCGCTGGGCGTCAACTCCACCGGAGTACCGTCCAGCGTAGTGCGATGCGTGTATCCATCACCAGCGGACCTACCTGAGCAACTGCGGCGCCGGCGCGCCGCGTTCTGGGGTCCGCCGCAGGATCGCCTTGACTCGGGCCACGACCTCGCGCGGGTTGAAGGGCTTGGTGACATAGTCGTCGGCACCCACTTCCAACCCTACGATCCGATCGACGTCCTCGACCCGCGCGGTCAGCAGCAGAATCGCGACGTCCTGGAGCGCCGGGTCGCTGCGCACGTGTTGGGTGATGGCGAGGCCGTCCTGCCCCGGCAACATGATGTCCAGCACCACCAACGCCGGATGTAGGATGCGCAGCGCGTGGAGGGCCTCGTTGCCGTCGTGGGCCACGGTCACCTGGAAACCGGCCTGTTCCAGATAGCCCCGGACCAACCGGACAATTTTGGGGTCATCGTCGACGACGAGAATCTGTTCGCCACTCATACGCGCATTATCGATCTGACGTCGGGCTTTGTCTAGCCGGTGTCCCAGAGGAATCTTGGATGGCTCAACCGGATCTCGTGGAGTTTCCGGGTGGTCATGTCGGGCGGTCCAGCGAAAGTACGGCGGTCTCACAGTCGGTGAGACCGCCGTACACTGCATCGTACGCAGGTTCTATCAGACTATTCGCTGTCGGAACTCTGTTGCCAGCCGCGTCCACGTTCCATCATACGTCCTGCACCGCGGCTGCAGTTGTCACAGATGCCGTCGTTGTCGGCATCGACGAAGTTGTCACAAAGCCCATCTTCATCTGCATCGCGCGTTCGTCAGCCAGGCCAACGCGATCCTCGCCCGCGGCGCCCTTCCGGTCTTCTGCGAGATCGATCCCGAGACCCTGAACATGTGTCCCGTCGACGCGGAAGCGCGAATCACGCCGCGGACCCGACTGATCATGCCGGTCCACTACGCCGGAATCGCCTGCGACCTCGACGCCTTCGAGGATCTCGCGAATCGAAAAGGCCTGCTGCTCTTCGAAGACGCCGCCCAGGGCATCGGCGGTTCCCACCGCGATCGCCCCCTCGGAACCATCGGCGACGCCGGTTGTTATTCGTTCCACGAGACCAAGAACGTGACCTGCGGAGAGGGCGGCTGCCTCTTCGTCCGCGACGATCGCGTCGCCGCTGCCGCCGAGATCATCCGCGAGAAGGGCACGAATCGGCACGCCTTCCTGCGCGGCGAGGTCGACCGATATACCTGGGTCGGCCCCGGCGGCAGCTACGTCCTGAGCGACGTCCTCGCGGCGCTCCTCGATGCCCAGCTCGATCGGCTGGAAGAGATCACGCGCCTGCGCATGCGGATCTGGAACACCTATCACGCCGGCCTCGAACATCTCGAGAAGGAGGGGATGCTCGTCCGCCCGCTCGTTCCGAAGAGCTACGCGCGCCACAACGCCCACATCTACGCCCTTCGCGCGCGAACGCGCGGACTGCAAGCCCATCTGCTCTCCGGCCTCGCGGCACGCGGCATCTCCGCGACGTTCCATTTCCAGCCGCTCCACTGTGCGCCCTACGCGGTCGAGCGGATCGGTCCGCCGAGCCCCCTGCGCGTCACGGAGGCCGCGGCCGAGACCCTCGTCCGACTTCCGATCTACGCCGATCTCCCGCTGGCGGACGCCGAGCGGATCGTCGAGGCGGTCGACGCGCTCTGCAACGAATAGCTTCCCGGCCGACGTCGAACGCTCGGCCGAAGCGAGAGGAAATTCGATGAAGGAATCCTGGGAGCTCCTCTCGGCGGGCGAGCCCGACGAGTTCGTCAGCGCGCTCGAACGCGAGGCGCTCCGCCATCCGGCGGTGCACCACCCGTTCCTCCGCCGCCTCGCGGATGGCGACGTCCCCGACGTCGTCTGCTCGCTTCGGGACTACGCGTTCCAGTACAGCTGCTACAGCCGCGAGTTCCCGACCTATCTGCTCTCGGTCATCGAGAACCTCGAATCCCCCGAGCACCGCCGAATGCTGCTCGAGAATCTCGACGAGGAGCGCGGCGATCCGACGAGCGACCGGCTCGACCGCATGCCCCACACCGAGCTCTTCGCCCGCTTCCAGCGCGCGATCGGCATCGACGACCGCTACCGGAGCAGCCATCGCACGATGACGACGGTGAAGATCTGGCGCGATCTCGCCCTGCAGAAGAGCCGATCCGACCAGGTCGGCGTCGCCCTCGGCGCCATCGGAATCGGCACCGAATTCGTCGTGCCCACGATCTACGGCTACCTGCTCGACGCGATCCGGAAGCACACCGATCTCTCGAGCGACGACTACTACTTCTTCACGCTCCACGCGTCCTGCGACGAGCAGCACGCGGCCGACCTCCGCAGCATCACGATCGAGCTGGCGGTCGGCGTCGACGAGCGCGAAGCGGTCCGATTCGGCGTCTTCTCGGCGCTCAACCTGCGCAAGGCGTTCTTCGACGTCATGCTCAGCCGGGCCCTGGAGCTCGAAAGCGGAGAGGACGAACGTGCAGACTGAAGAGCTCTACGCCCGCAACGCCGGGGCCTGGAGCCGGACCCGGCCGACGAGCATCTCCGACTTCACGGGCGACCCGCCGTCTACGAGCTGTGCGGAGAGGTGAAGGACGCACGCGTCGTCGATCTCGGCTGCGGCGAGGGCTACTGCACGCGGGAGATGGCGCGGCGCGGCGCGCGGAGACGCTCGGGGATCGACCTCTCGGCCCGCATGATCGAGCTCGCCCGCGAGCAGGAAGTGCGCGAGCCGCTCGGGATCCGCTACCGCGAGGGCAACGTCGTCGGCCTCGACCTCGATTCGGAGAGCGTCGATCTCGTGCTCGCCGTCTTCGTGTTCAGCTACATGACCTGCGAGGAGATGGCGCGATCGTTCCGCGAGGTCCGGCGCGTGTTGGACGACGGCGGACGCTTCGTCTTCGCCGTCCCCCACCCCTGCCTTCCCTTCATGCGCGAGCAGCGCCCGCCCTTCTTCTTCGACACCCGTGGCCAGGGCTATTTCTCGGGACAGGACGGCCGCTTCGAAGGCCGGATCGAT
>CAVQSG010000013.1:0-58926 GCA_963715415.1 uncultured Chloroflexia bacterium
ACGTATCTCATATGCTCCACTACAAACGCCTTTGCGCAAGAAGCCGTTATGAAGGTCTCTCCTGCCTCCCTTACATACGTATTGTGACACATTAGAGAAGCAACACGGTAAGCGTACTTGGTGAATGAATCGCCACTATTCTTGTAACAATGACCGCCGATCCTCCGTCCTGTTGGAGCGTCATTCGGCAGCCCAACTCGACAACATGAAAAGTCGATAGAGCCAATGTTGAATACCTAGCTAGCCCCAAGAGCAATTGAAAACGACCAATTTGCTCTCTGTCAAGTCATACTCGAAGCCATGTGTATACTATCAAGAAGACATTCCCAACTTCTCCAACATGTACTGATGGAGAAGGATATCATACTTGTTTTGTTCGGTAACTAGTCGAACAACCTCGTCACTTGGTTGAGCTCGTTTCCTTTGATGCTTGGCAGTGACATTCATTACTTGTAAAGCCTGGTAGTATTCTGGAATGGTGCTTTTTAACAGTCGACTCACGTTTTCATGTCTCAAGTATTCCAAGGGAACAAAGGCATGAAACAAGTCTACTCGTGTCTTGGCTTGATTCAAGTCTCTTTGGTCGATTGGTCGCACGTTTCGATAGCGTTTCCGTCCAAGCAATTGCCGAATCACCATGTTATTGACAACCGGATAACCTTCGATAAAGCTGTTGGCGGGAGTGGGTGTACGATTCTTGATCCACGTGATTAGTTGACTTTGGTTGAGTTCATGATATGACAAGTGCGAAATGACTCGTGCAACGGATGTCTCATGACCGCAAAGGAACGAAATTCTGGACACGGGCATTTTGTCTTTATAAGGAACTTCGACTGCCAAGAAATTGAGTCGATGAAAGGGTCGTCCTTGCTCATTTGTTGTCAGAGGCGTCAGGCTCTCGCACGTTTGCACCGCTTTGACTTCCTCGACATTAAACTTTGGTCCTGAGAATGGTGCGTTACAATTTCGAGTATGAAGTTTGTCGCCTTTGGCATTGGTCATGCTCATGTTGGAAAACCTTTTCATAGTCAAGCATACAGATGATCCTCCTGCGATTTGGAAACAGCGGGCAGCATAAGCATAATCAACAGAGGAGTCGCGCATATCGACACACAGGAACGCACCACTCTTATGGAAATGACTAAATAGTATCGGTCTTGCAAAGTTCTCGTCGGGTGCGAAGATACGGGCGTTTGTCGATATCTTCGTACTGGTACTGTGTCGGGAGAAAGTGGATGGTTGGTGACGCTCTTTGAAGAGTTCTTGGTATGAAGATCCTTTGTCGCTCGATAATCTACAGAATCTTGAAGACATATCACTCTTAACCAGAATAAGCTGCTACCAACTGCGAAAACGACAATTGCCATGGCAGTGGTTCGCTTGCGCTTCGTGCTGTCGGAAACAGTTCGAACCGCTCTCATTTTAAAGATCAATTGCCGCGAGCGCGTCACCGCCAAACCATACTCTCTGTTCACTCTCAAGTCACTTACTATATTCAGAACTTCACTAGCTCACATACAGTGCTGCTATTTGCGACTTAACTTTTGATTTAGATTGAGTCTCCTACCGACGTACGCCCGTAGTAGGGCGCGACATGATGATGATCACTACACTCGCGACTCATTTTCGGGATGGTCATTATTGCGGGTCATTACACGTATTCCGACTATCGAAACCAATGTCGCACGGATAAACTAAAACTCCGAGAAAAGCGAATAGCTAGCAGAAGTAGTCATTGCTCTGTTTGTACACTAATCAAGATTGTAAAAAGTAAGTTAAAGGCAGATATGCAAGGTAGGTAGGTGGTGCTGCATTCATTTGTAGTATAGTAGTAGTGAAATGGAAACGCCAGCGCCATGCTCCATGCTAGGAAGGAAACGGTATTAGCTAGTGTCGAAGCCGAGTACCAGGTAATCTTGGTTCAACGTCTGTGCAGGTATCCAGAGAGAAACCGGCGCAGGTAGCAATACACTGGTTGGAGTATTCACATCCTGAGCAACTGACGGGAGCAAATTCTTGCGTACAAAAGTCGTTACACACGGGACAAGCAACGGCAGCTTCACACGAAAAGCTGCCATTGTTGTTGGTACAGACTTCTTTGCGCACTGCAAGGGAAGTTGGAAAGCTCATTACAACCACAAGTGCTTGTCTCTGCATCGCAGTTTCCGGTGATGCAATCAAACTCTCCAGGAGTACAGGCAGCACCGAATGGCAAGTAGCAGCCTTGAGAGAGCGTCAGCAAGATTCTGGGCCTCGGTTAAATCGTTTGGTGTAGCGCAAACTTCATCGCCAATGCAACCAAAGTTCGTGACTGCATTACAAGCACACGTTCCTGGCGTACCAAACGGTTGAAATCCATAGAAACATGTGCCAGATTCGCAGTCGGAATCGTCAATGCAGTTACTGCCAATCGGCTCGTTACTTGGGACCTTGCAAAGCGATTGTCCATCCTCAAAAGCACAAATCTCGCCTGCATCTGCATCACATCCAAATCCAGTGAATCCGTTACAGGCGCACAAGTTTGTGTCGTCGTTACAGTTTTCAGTCACACAAGAGCCATCATCCGTACACTCGGCGCCGTATGGAAGGTAGCATTGGTTCGAAGTCGTGATTGCAAAGCCTCGAGCATTTCCATATTCTTCGGAGGTATAGCAGACAAAGCCTTCTTCGCAACCAAGACCAGTATCACTGTTACAGGAACAAAAGCCTGGTGTGCCAGGACCTGCATTCTCAAATGCACAAGTGTCATTGTCACATTCGTCATCCGAAAAGCAAGGAGATCCAGTGGACCCGTCGCCAGTGCCGACAACCTGGCAAACGAGACTTTCGTTAGAATTGGGAGCACAAATCTCGCCATTTTTGACGTCACAAGGAAAGTTTGTAAAGCTGTTACAGCTGCAAGTGTTTGAAGAGGCGTCGCATTCTCCAGTCAAGCAGTCATTCTCGTCGGGGTCGCAAATGGCACCCACTGGTAGCTTGCAAAATGGCGAGACCGACACGAGAGCACCAACAGCTTCCCCAATGTCGTTTGGAGTAGCACAAAAGGACTCTCCTTCGCAACCCTCTTGCGTGGTTGGGTTACAAGAACAACGTCCAGGACTGCCGGGCGCGGGAGGATCAAAAACGCAACTCAACGTTTGGCAATCGTCGTCCTCAAAACAGTCGTCACCAACGGCACCCGGAGAAGTAATCGGAACCTCACAGACATAGAGTCCATCCCGAATGTTACACACTTCTCCATTTTCTGCATTACATCCAAAGTTGGTGAACGTGTTGCAAGCACAAAGATTCGTCACCTTATCACAGACGGCACTCAAACACTCGGTTCTTTGCGGGTCACAAGAACTTCCGAGAGGAAGCAAGCATTGGTTTGAAGTAGTAATCAAAGAACCGCGAGCTTCGCCATATTCTTCTGCGGTGTAGCAGACAAAGCCTTCTTCACATCCAGCTCCGGTATCACTGTTACAAGAACAAAAGCCTGGTGTACCAGGGCCTGCGTTCTCAAACGCACAAGTATCGTTGTCACATTCGTCATCCGAAAAGCATGGAGACCCAGTTGCTCCGTCGCCAATATCAGGTGCTTGGCAAATGAAACCTTCAGCAGCGTCGAATGCACACCTTTCGCCATTCTCAATATCACAGGGCGAGTCGGTTACGGTGCTGCAGCCGCATACATTCGTTTCCTGATTACAATTGCCCGAGACGCAAACAAGATCCGAGTCTTGCTCGCAGGAAGCACCCACTGGAAGATAACAGGCAGGTGGTGGCGGAAGAAGGTAAAAAGCGTTTTCAGGAGGAGAGCAAACCAAGTCACCATCACAACCAAAGTTGTCCTCTGGATTACAGGTACAGATTCCGTCCACGGCAGGAATAGCTTGAAAACAAGAGCCCGAAAAGCAATCGGAGCTATTCTCGCATTTTTCACCAATCACCTTTTGATTCGGTTGTCCTGGCGTTACGGAAGGAATACAAAAGGAACTTTCTTCGTCGTATGTAGTACCTTGACTGCAGCACGTGACTCCACAGCAAGCTCTTTGGACGCATCCTTCCTCACAATCACTGGAATGCGTACCAGTAAAGCCTTCGGAGCCTGGATCAATCACGCAAAACCCAAGATCCGAGTCCCAAGAAGTACCTTGACCACAACTGTCATATTATGGAGAGATGTAAGTGATAGAGATCAGGCAATCAGTCACATGACACTGACTGCAATCACGCACCAGTCCTCTTCACAACATGCTGGCGCCAATGGACAATCTTCCACCGAAATGAACTGACCAACAGACGCCACAAAGCAACAGGCGAGCAATACAACCACTTGGAGCAAGCGAGACACTTGACAAGACAACCTCATGGTCACCAACATGTGATTAGTGTGCCAAGAAAGGATATATGTTCCTTTGTGAATGAGTGATTGTTTGCCGTTTGCCGCCATGCACCCAACACGCCCAATGATGTTGCGCGAGTAAATTGATATTTTGCTTCACGTGTCACATCGAGAACGTACTTATATGACAAATGACTTTTTTGTGTCAGGGCGTGCAAATTCAATCCGATCCCCCGCGCCACCATGCATCAAGGCGAGTTGAGTCGATTGGCAATCTCAAGGTCACAAAATTCAAAGCCAGAGACACGGTGCGACAAAGAGAACTGACACTTCATTGGGCCTGAACTAAGCATCATATATATTCATAGATTATAGAGCGTCAAAGAGATACTTCATAGTGCATACTTCATAAATTTGCTAATAGCTTGATTGAAATCGACATGATAGCTTAATTCATTCACTCACTCAGTCCATGCATGTTGACTTATTCAATTCGAAACGTAGTTAGTACCCACGTTTGTAGACATGTCCATTGGAATGTACGTTTGCGAGGTTCTCCATATTTACATTTCAGTAGTAAACTGAGTAGTGATTGATCATGACGATGTTCTTGAAATTGCGGCAAATTCGGTACAGTAGAAGGTTCGTCACTGACCCAATGCCAATTCTTCATTGCATCTATCCAGTTCTCAATCAGTTGAATTGTAGCTTTGTCTTTGCGTAAAATCAAATGTCCACCGGCATATTGACCACTGAAATCACTTTTTAAATCACGAGAAGGACACAGATTCTTGATAAACGTCCCGCTTGGTCCATTCCTGCTCGAGATAAGGCAATTGATACAAGGCAAGATTGGAATTCCATTCCATCATTGTTTCTAGCAACAGTGGTAACCATGAAAAGAAATCCAGCATGTCGGAATCGGAATAGATTAAAAAGTCACCATCTTGTAGTGAAGCAAAGTGTCGTTTTAGTAGTAATGGCTTCCAAAACCAATATCCGCCACCGCGACCGGGAAATGGTTGTCCTTGGATTCTGCCATACAAGGAATCAACGTGTAATTTCCACGTTGGATCACTTGTAAATTCCTCTGGCAGGCTTGTATAGGAAATAATCTCGGCAGTCTCTGGCAGGACTCGTAATCGTTTGGCTCCTTGTACTTGTTTGTCGATGGCATTTGCAAACGTATCATTGCGCGGACCAAACTTTGCCGTTAAATAGAGTAAATGCGGCTTGTTTTGAGTGGGTGAATAGTCTTCAAAGGGCTGTCGTAACCAAAAAGGTACTTCGGGACAGTTTAGATATAGGTAGCGATTCTGGTACATCCATCGAATACGACTTTTGAAAATGAACATCATTCCACTCGAGAAAATGAGAAAGAGATTTATGCTATTGCAGTGCCGTTTGGTGAATGTGCGTCTTGAGTCTCGTTTTATACGACGACGAGATGAAATACCATTTGCTGCGTCTCTAGTGGACAATATAGGAAGGGGAGATGTGTGATGTAATGGTCGTCGTCTCGTGAGCATGGCGACTCCGCTCGGTCAAAACTAGCCAATAAAAGGGGCCAAAAGGCACAGCTCTGCTGTATTATTCTATAAATATATTGTAGGGAGGCTGCTTAACTGTTAAGAAGGTAAACGTGTATGCTGAATCATCGTTAAGAGCTCCTAGCACTCCGGCGTCGCGGCGTCATTTTTCATTTTTGCCGCGAAGCTAAAAAGCAAAAAGGAGCAAGAAAAAAAGGATAAAAATCAAGATTTCAAGACTTGAACCAAATGAGCAATACCTAACCGTACCAAGTACATACATAAACAACGTATTGTGATGTTTGTACTTTGTATTAAATAGTTCGAGAGATCTTGCGAAATCCTCTAGGTGGGGTTACTCAATCTGAAACAAATATGAAAATGCTTGAGCCAACTACCACACATAATATGATACAGCAAATCATCTTTAGATAACTAGATATTTCCTGAACAAGATATTGATTCAACAACTGGCCAGACATTCTTCCATTACAAGGGCCTGATATTCAGGAGGTAGACGAATTGGTTTTGCACATGAAAATTGGACCTCAGTGTTATCGACAGTTGAAAATATTTATACAACTTAGACATAATACGATACTGGTTGTAAAGTGACTCATGAATTTCATGCTGAGGCTTATTTTTAACATATCGTATCCAAAAATATTTACAACGACCTATTTTATCATATTTTACCTTTTTGATCTTTAATCCTGTAAAATTCAGTATATCTTTTACGACATTCGCTAAATACAACAGAAACTTTCACATATTACTACAATCGAAAAATTCACTGCCACATTGAAGATACTTCAACAAAGACTAAATGTTATTATATTTATAACTAATCATGATGTTTGATGGTACTCGTAAAAAGTGATTTCAACGCAATAGGCTAATATTGCGCACAAAAGCCAAATTTGGCCCTTGCTGAAAGACATGTCACATGTTAATACTATTTCGTATTTTCATATAAAGACTAGGCTAAATGTTCCATGTGAAAAACTACAAACAGCTTAACATTTTTGATCCATGGGGCCATTCGTCTGAAGAGACCAAAACCTCTCTACACCTCATGTCGGGACTGGTGGATCTCAAAATAGATGCATGCATCCTACTGACTACCAAGCCGTCCAACAGTTTTGTTTCAATATCCAGTGGTATTATGCCAATATTACGTAACCGTTCACCGGGATTTTAACGATCCCTGAAAAAAATCCGAGCGTTCATAAATCTGATTCTGTTACGTTCATTTTCATGAACGTTCTTCTCACCTACCGCAAAAGGGTTATCACCCAAGACGATCTCTCCTTCATCCGCAAGGTCATCGACGACTATCGAAGCGAAGGTCGTAGCGCCATTTCCCGTAGACTCTGTGAGGCCTGGGACTGGCGACAGGCCAACGGCCACCTCAAAGACGGTGTCTGCCGTGGGCTTTTACTCCAACTTGAACGAAATCAGCTGATAACTCTTCCGCCCAGAATTATCGACAACAACAATAATTCCCAGAGGCGAAGAAAAACTCAGGCAACATTTCGATTTTCAGCCAACTCCGATCAGCTGGCGTCCTTGGCTGATCTTGCGCCAATCGAACTGCGACAGGTTCGAAGGACGCCTGAAGAGAAGCTCTTCAATGCCCTGGTCAGGCAGTACCACTACCTGGGATATACCAACCTGGTCGGCGAACATCTCAAGTATCTGGTCTATGGTGGTGACAGGGTGCTGGCCTGCTTCGCCTTTTCCTCGGCACCATACGCTATCGACTGCCGCGATAATTTCCTCGGCTGGTCGCCTGAGGCCAGGGAACGTAACCGCCACCTGCTGGCCTATAACAGCAGATTCCTTATTTTGCCATGGGTACGGGTGCCGCATCTCGCTTCCCATCTGCTTGGCCGTATTGCAAGAACCATTTCCCAGGATTGGCAGAAGCTGTACCATCATCCGATCCTCTGGCTGGAGACCTTTGTCGATACCGAAAGATTCGCCGGCACCTGTTATCGGGCCGCCAACTGGACCTTTCTCGGCTTGACCTCCGGCCGCGGCAAATACAATAAAACCCAAAAACAACTGACCTCCATCAAAGCCATGTACGGCTACCCCTTGACCCGCAATTACCGCGAGAGGCTTTGCCATGAATAGACAGGAAGCCGAGCATATCTACGATTCCGGCAGGGAGGCGGTCATCGAAAAACTCCTGTCGTTTGCCGCCCATATCCGTCAACTTGAACAGAGCATCGCCGCCCTGACCAGAAATTCGTCAAACTCCTCGCGTCCTCCTTCTTCTGATCCACCCGGCATGAAAAAGGACTAAAAGAAGACAAAGAGCAAACGCAAACAGGGCGGACAGCCCGGCCATAAGGGCAAAAACAGGAAACTCCTGCCGGCTGAGGAAATGGATAAAATCCATGATATCTTCCCGGAACGTTGCGAACATTGCCAGAGCCCTTTTTCTCAAACCCTTCTCAACCCCTTTCGCCAAGCCGGTACGACACCAGGTTTTTGATCTGCCGGTGATCGTCCCGATCAAAGAGGAGTATCGCTGCCACTCGTTACTCTGTCAGTGCGGCCACAGCACTGCCGCCGTATTACCCGAGCATGTGGCCCAGTCCAATTTCGGCCCGCGAACCCACGCCGCCATCGCCTATCTGGCCTCAGTTCATCGCGTCACCCGCAGGGGGATTGCCGAGATTATGCAATCGCTCTTTGGTACTCACCATCTCCACCGGCGCCGTCTGCAATGCTGCCGAACGTGTCTCCGAGGCCTGTCTGCCGGTGGTCGGTGCCATCAAACGGTATGCCGCTTCGGCCCTGACCCTCAACATCGATGAAACCGGCTGGAAATACAAAGGCAAAAGACGTTATCTCTGGACTTTTGTCGCTCCTCGAGCCGTCCTCTTTCATGTCTCTCCCAGTCGCGGCGCCAAAGTGCTGCGTGAAGTGCTTGGCGATTCCTTTGCCGGTGTCATCACCAGCGACGATCATTCGCTATTTTTCAGGATAGTTGCCGCATTTTCTCTATCAAAAAACTCTAATCCGGTGACGCTTTCCCGTGAATCGGACCGGGATGTAGCCTCCAGCATTGGCACTGTCAAGGGCAAGATAAACGCTCCGCTCTGCTTCGCGCCCTTGACATCACCAATGCTTCCGGCTGCAGAGTCGTTATACAGATGATTTTTCAAAGAAAATCATCTTGATTTTCATCTGTTCTTTGACAACGATCGCATAATCACGCGACCTTCAGAACTTGAGCATCACGTTGGTTTCAGCTCTCTTGTGGGCAGTTGAGCCACACTTCCTGGACCGGTTGCCAGTTGCGACTTTTACCGCTCCACCGATTGGGCTGCTTCTGTTTTGCCAGCTGATAAACCCTGTGGCGGTTCGCCAGGATGTTTCATCTTCACCACGATGCCGTTGTGCCGGGGTCACATAGCGAATCGCACTGTGGAGATGCTCCTCGTTGTACCACCACACGAACTTCCTGACCCATTTCCTGGCAGTTATCGATGCTGTCAAAGCCCTTGACCGGATATTCCGGACGGTACTTGCAGGTGCGAAACAGGGACTCCGAATACGGGTTGTCATTGCTGACCCGTGGCCGACTGTAGGACGGTGTGACACCCAGGGCCTCCAGCTTGGCTTTCATGGTAAAGCCCTTTTGCGGGCCTCCGTTGTCCGCATGCAACACCGGCGGATCCAGCAGGCAACCTTCGGCAAGAATCGCCTTGTGTAAGAGCTTTGCCGCAAAATCAGCACTTTCAACCGGATGAACTTCCCAGCCAACGATTTTTCGGCTGTAGATGTCCACGATCATATACAGATAAAAAAACATGCCCCGGATCGGTGACGGCAGCCAGGTAATGTCCCAACTCCACACCTGATTGGGGCCTGTCGCACAATATCCCTGCGGCGGATGATGGCGCCGTGGTTTTGCATTTCGACCACGATGATGTTGTTCATCTGCTTCGTGAAGAATGCGGTAAAAGCTTGATTCTGAAGCAAGGTAGACACCCTTCATCGGCGAGTCGAGGAACTATCTGCCCTGGTGGCATACTGGCATATACCGGCTTATGGCAGGTATCCAGAACGATTTGCCGTTCTTCCGGGGTCAACTTGTTTGCCGGTGCCGGTCGCGACACCAGGGGCCGCTTGTCCGGTCTGATCTCTGCCATTTTTGGTCCAGCGCTGGTAGGTGCGAACGTCGATTCGTGCCACCTTGCAGGCCGGCGCAAGACGGGCACCATCTCGGCGCGCATTATTGATCAGCTTAACAATTCTACGGCGATCAGGGGTGCTGATCATTCGTCCTCGGGGTCCTCCCAGATCGCCTGCACCTTTTTTTGCAGCACCAGCAAAGCGGCAGCTTCGGCAAGAGCCTTTTCCTTGCGCTGGAGTTCTTTTTCCAGATCCTTGATGCGTTTGCGGTTGGTTTTCTGTTCCGACTTCAGCTTGATGCCGGCTTGCTTGTCCCAGTCGTTGGCAGCTTCACAGGCTTTACGCCATACTTTGAGCTGGTCCGGGATAAATGCCTTTGCGCCGGCAGTATTCAGCGGTTTCCTCTTCGTTCAAGGACGCAGCTTTCCAGCACAGCTGCAAACTTGTCCCGGGCAGTCCAGCCTTCCGGACTGGTATCTCCGTCTGGCAGCAGGATGCCCTTTCGAGCGGGCTTCATTACGCCAGTTGTATAATGTCGGCTCGCTGATGCCTTCTTCTTTGGCCAGTTGGCTGATCGATCGGTTGTGCGGTGGCATCATCTTTTCGCAACACCGCCTCTTTTCGTTCTGGTGAATATCTCATGCATGAACCTCCTGCCCCCTTTTATAATGGGTTTCAGTTCATGCGGCAACTTCCCTGACACTGGGGGTTACAGCAGTCATAAAGGACAGGGCTATCAAGTGCAGGTCGTCGAGAATTACACTGATGGTGACGATAAACAACTTTCCCTGATTACCCATGTTGCCGTTGAATCAGCGGACCGGCATGATACGGGCAGCCTACTGCCTGCCTTGGAAAAGCTCCAGCAACGAGAGATGTCTCCGCAGCAGATCCTCGCCGATTCGCTCTATGGCAGCGATAGCAATTGCGAGAAGGCACTGAAGGAACATGACGTTACCGTGATTGCACCGGTTATGCCGGGCAATCAGCAGAAAATGCACCTTGCTGATTTTACCATCAACAACCAGGGTTGGATCACTTCCTGCCCTCAGGGTTCTGCCCCGATCCGGGTTAAAAAGATATCAACGGGCTTCAGTGCATCCTTTACACCAAGTGTTTGCGCCGAGTGCCCTGTATTTAAGCAATGCCCTGTCTGCAAAGGGAAAAAAGCCTACTACTATCGCTATAAACACAAAGATGTTCGCCTCGCCCACCGCAGACGCAATGAGTCGACCGCATCGTTCAAGGATAAGTACAGGTTCCGAGCTGGAGTCGAGGCAACGATGTCTGAATTCGACCGGCGAACCGGTGTCAAGCATCTTCGGGTACGAGGCATGAAGGCTGTATGTTTTGCCGCAGTGATGAAGGCCATAGGTCTCAACATTTTCCGGGCCAGTCGGACAACAGGAGGTGGCAAATCGGGCTATTAATAAGCAATACGCTGGAACCTGAACGAAGTAAAAAAAAACATGACCAATTGCTCCTGCCGGACAGTACATAGATAACCTCTTCTTGATCCGGATGGTTGTGGCGCTCATGGACGTGCCCCGGCAGCCATTCGGTTATTTTGACTTTTATCTTCTTTGAACCAACCGTGTGGGGAGCGACCAGTTCCTTGGTCAGTCCCCATTCTACTTTTTCAAATTCGATGTCATCTTCCCTTAAAATTTTTGCCATTCCAGATCTCCGGAATTTATGTCTAAATTTTCGTGAACGCCGTTGGCGTCAAAAATACAGAGTGTTGTTCCATGCATGAGTTTTGCCTCAATCATGGAATCATTCCAGTTGGGGCGAAGCCCCTAGACCGTTAGTCGATGAATTCGGCGGCCCACTCGAGATCCAGTGCCGCCAGACAGGCTTTGGTCGGTACGCCATCCGCGCTCCACCCCATCATTTGATAATATAGTTTTCTGGCTTCCCTGTGGTTATCCGGATCGATCTTCACATCTTTTAAAGGCCCTTCCGAACGGGCTGTATGAAAACGTTCGGCAGCCGATCGTCTTCATGGGTAAATCCCTCCCGCAAATTGAATATGCGCATCAGCGTTATGCCGCGTTTGACCGCATTCATCAGCTTCCAGGACGTCACCGGCCAACCGGCAACGGCCGCCACCGCCGTTCTGAGTTCAGTGATGTTCCAGGGCATAAAGCTGCAGATGCCCAGGTAATTGAACATGCCTTTGTAAAGTCCCAGCTCATATTCCATGCGGGTCTTACGAGGGCTCAACTCGGTGGGCGGAAGTTCCTCAGCGCGGTGGATCCGATCCCAATTGTCCATTTGGCCGACCAGCGCATTGTCGATCAGACCCGTTACATGGTCGGCGCCGGTGGCATGGATGCTGTAATGAATACTGAGACCCTGATTTAAGCGCGGTTCGTGATAGGGAATTTCTAAGCCCTTGACCTGCATGGCGTAGTTGATCGAATCCTGGCCGATGATTTCGGCCGCTGTTTTGGACCCCTTGGCCAGTACATCGCCAATACCCCGCCGCCGAGCAATTTTTTCCACCAGCTCCAACATGGCTTCAGCGTTGCCGAAGTTGAGTTGCAGGCCGCCGACATCTTCCGGGGTTAATAAACCGTTTTCAAAACATTCCATGGCAAATGCCACGGTCGCGCCGGTTGAAATCGTATCGATGCCAAAGCGATTGCAGATTTCATGGGCCTTGCAAATGGCCGGCAGGTCATCAATCAACAGGTTGGAACCGAACGAGGCCAGGGTCTCGTATTCCGGACCGCCATAGATAGCGTCAATCGGCCAGGGTGCATCGGTGATCTTGATTTTTTTCTTGCAGCGGATGGGGCAGTTAAAGCAGCCAGCAATACTAACTGAGCCAAAAACTAAAACAAAAAACTACTAATTGCTCAGGTGCAAGTGTGTAGCGTACGAAGTGCATAGTCGCTGGCACCGATTGGGATTCTTCCAAGGAGAGATTGGCTTCGTACGTACTGAATATTGCAGTAAGTACCTTTTGCCTGTCACTCTCGTCAAGTTTACAAAGAGTGACCCACCCCTGTTCGTTGAACGCTCCACCAAACCCTTGAATAACCTGTTTGGATTCCGATGTTGTAACCGTGAAATCGGCTCTTGCTGATTCTAAGGATTTAACAAGGTCATTTTTTACTACACGAATCTCCTCTTGGAAGAAGTTATATAAAATATATTTTTCCTTCCAAATTTCACCTTCCTGTTTAGCCTGATTATCGGATGAAAGTAACAACAGAACGAAAGGCACGAATACTTGTACAGCAGTTTCATAAATGCTCCTTTTACAAAAAGATTTTACTCAACAAAGTACGCATCACTACTAATATCCAATAATTTTTATTGCAATGTTTTATTTAATGTTTCCGAGAAAGAAAGAAATTGCTGGAAATTGGATTGGATCACAAACAGGCTTGTTAGTGTCAATTGATATTGTGGGTATGAAGGTTTATACGTAGCCTCACAATACAGTTGCGAATTTTGGCTTAAACTCTACTCTTGAGATTATTGCAACATAAAGAATGCGGCGAAGATCTTTTGAACAACATCCTACAGACTATAGTTGGATTGTTAATAGCTGAAAAAATAACAAAATGTACTACTTGCTGCCCCTCGCCAATCACCCCCAATAATCATCAGCATTAATCCCCAGATCAACCATAATCTTCATCAGCCATTTTTCGTCAATATCAAGCAGTTTTGCTGACATCGAAATATTGCCGCCTGTTTTGGACAACGTTGTACTTATTAGTTCCCGTTCTGCCACTGCACGGGCTTCTTTTAGTGTTAGTAAGTGGACCGCTTGACGATATGTCGATATGCTTTTCGGTAATTTTATTGTCCGGTGAATTCAGTATTGCTTTCTGAATAATATTTTCAAGTTCGCGGACATTACCCGGCCAAGTTATATGATGTCAATTTGGATTGTGCTGAACTGGTAATCAGTCTTTAATTGAAACCCGAACTGCTGACAGTACTTTGGTGTTGAAGTAGTCGGCGAGCAGGCAAATGTCTTTATCGCGGTCTCGAAGCGGTGGCAGTTTAAAGGAGCAGCACATTGATTCTGAAGAAACAGGTCCTGACGGAATTTACCGGCATTTACATCGTTGTCAAGATTACGGTTGGTTGCGGTTATTAACCGGGTGTCAATTTTTACGGAATCATGTCCGCCAAGTCTGGAAATTTCATTCTCCTGTATTGCACGAGCAGTTTGACTTGCACGGTGCACGGAAGGTCTCCGATTTCGTCAAGAAATACCGTGCCGCCATGTGCTGCTTCAAGGAGTCCGGTTTTCCTTGACTACTTGCGCCTGGAAGGCGACTTTTTGATAACCCAATAGTTCCGATTCAATTAACGTTTCGGAATCGCACCACAGTTTATTGCTTTAAAGGGCCTTGCATGACGCGAGGATTTTTCATGAATCAGTCTGGCAAGCAGTTCTTTTCCGGTACCGGTTTCACCAAGCATTAAAACGGGAGAATCGGTTTGTGCATACCGTTCTGCCGTGAAAAAGCACTTTTATGGCAGTGCATGTGTAAATCATACCGTTGGATTTGGACAGAGCTGCTGACGTTGGTATTGTTCAATGGTTATCTGCTGACGAAATGTTCGGAAATGATAGGAAATAATTTCTGAAAAAAGTGGTATGAGTGCATCACACAACGTTCTGTCTCTCTTCTGTAAATGATTCCCTGTTATGTAGTCTGTCAAGATACAAAAAACCGATTACTGTTGTACCTTTACGTAGCGGTGCGCAGAGTCTCGATGCGATCTTGTTACGGGTGATTGACTGTGACGGATCCGCCCAGTGATCCTCACTGGCAAGGATCGTTTTTGATGCGTTTTTTGCCCAGTCTATGGCGCTGTTTGAGAATCTGTCAAGACCAATATCTTGAGGATATTTTGCAACAGTTTGTCGTACCCCGTTGTTGTATCATCAAAGACCAGCCGTGCTGCATCGCTTTTAAGCAATCGTGATATACTTGCGACAAGATCGGTATGACATTCTTGTCCCGGTTGTGAAGTAAGTGAAGGACGATTGCATGTATGAGTTCGTGTAAGTGGATTGTGTAAGTGGTTTGGGAGACAATGACGGTTGAGTCGTTTCATCGGAGTAAAATGCATGAATATAAATTCATGTGTTTCGAGACTCCTAGTGTATCACCATGTACGAGTAAATTGAGTGTTCTGGAGGTTTCACCGTTTATTTTTATGTAATTGACCCTGGACAAGGGCGAAAGAATATATCGTCCCTGTTGAAACATGATATGGCAGACCCGTTTGGGTATTGTTCCGCCTGATACTCGTATTGACGATAGTTCATCATTGCCAAAGGTTGTTATCCGTTTTTGCAGTTGCCAATATTTTCCCGCCGCTTTATTGGCAATGGAACTGAAGGGATCATCGGTGTGCTTATTTGTCATAGTGGTACTCTTTATTGAGAGAGAAATATTTCTTCTGGAATGGAACAAGCTTAAAATTTTCTTTTTCCACAGGATACGCCCGGAACTATTCTTGTATTGAAGAACATGGTTTCCATAAAAGGTACTATTTCGTTTTCTCAGCTATCGGTATATCTATTGTAGTATTGTCAAGAATAATGCTGCCGCCGGTAGGTAATCGCTGTAATGTAAATTCGTCCGTTAAAATTTGCATTGGTCCTGATGGTTTCGCGTAGGAATACTTTATCCGGTCTATGTACAGAAGCTTTGGGCAGTTGCAGTTTTCCGTATTTGTCATTATGCGCTTGTGATTGTTCTGACTGCTTAATCACAATTTCTCTTGTTGAAACTTTGGAAAAAGTGCACGAGAAACAGCCAATATGCCGATGGCAATAGATGCTACGGTCAAGATCCTGATACGACGATTCTTGAGTGATTTTCCGGAAATTTGCTCATAGTCAATCGCATCACAATACTCCGGATCTTCCTCAAGGCATTCAACCAATAACCAGTAGCTTTGATCATACCGGTTTGCGAATAATAACTCACGTGATGCCGTTAGTAGTTTACGGGAGAGATCGTGACTGGAATGAGATCCGGAAATCTGTTTCCAGCCGGTCCCGGCACCTTCAGCGCGGGTGGCCGCAGCCCATTCCTCATATGAAATCTTGCAGAATCAGGGCGATTATTCGGATTGTCATCAAGTAATGGATTAATGATATCGTAAAGTCGTTATCCGGAACAATTCTTTGAGAATTTTTCCCAGAGAGTAGATCGGTTCGGAGTGGGTTGACAGTACTGCTGAACTCCGATAGTTCCGGTGCCATATACGACAGCAGTTCTTTTGATAACTCCGGAGACTGACTTGCGGACATCATTGACGCTTTTGTAAACCCGAAAATGACGAGAAAAAGGCCATTTTCTGGTGAAAGAAACAGATTTTCAGGTTTGAGATCACGGTGTGCAAAGCCTTGATCATGCAGCGCTGCAATGGTTTGCATCAGGGAATTTGCTACATAATGATGCTGTGCGAGTGGGGGGTATTGTCAAAAATTCCCTAAGTGAAACACCTTTTATCCACTGCATGATAATAGAGATACAGATGTTTATCCCATTCAAGGTATCGTAGATTTGTGGTATACAGTCAAGATGAATGTTTGCCTTGGTTTTGGCTCAAGCAGCAGTTGACTGCGCCTGTGTTTGTCGCGTTCAGTAATCATTTTAACTCAACCCAGTGGTCAAGTGATGTCTGTTGTACCCGGGTAACGGATGAAGCCCTCTTCACCGGTGAGTGTCGGATGTGTAAAACCGGATGGGGATTCGTGTAATTACTTATGCTGCTCCTGGTGTCTCTGCCATTGCAAGCAATACGTAGTCTAACGAGTACATGTACAAACAGCGCGCGGCGGGGCGGGGGGCGCAACGCATTGCCCCCCCCCCCACCGATTGTCTTGACCCTTGGTCTCGAGGCCGCGGGCGTGGAGCTCGACAAGGGCGGCAGCATCGTCGTCGACAACACGCGCTCGGCCCGCACATCTACGCGGCGGGCGATGCCACGATGGACATCGCGCTCGTCAACGTCGCCGAGCTCGAGGGCCGCTACGCGGTCGAGGCGATGTTCGGCCTCGAGCCGCGCCCCATCCGCTACGAAGCGCTGTCGGCGATCATGTTCCTCAAGCCGGAGGTCGCGAGCGTCGGCCTCAACGAGATCAAGGCGCAAGGAGCAAGAGGATCCCGTATCGCGTCGGCGTCGTCGCCAATCGCCTGATCGGTCGCAACATCGCGATGCGCGAGACGCATGGCTTCATCAAGCTGCTCGCGTCTCCGGACACCCAGCAGCATCCTCGGGCTGCGCGTGGTCGGGCCCCGAGGCCTCGAGCACCGATCCAGGGCATCGCGTTCCTGATCGATCAGGAGGCGACGCTCGAGGACATCGATCACTGCGTGCATCCCCATCCGGCGATCACCGAGGGCGTGCAGGAGTGCGCGCGCATGCTCCTCGGGCGCTCCGTGATGAAGGTCGACGTGTTCGGCACGCGAGGGGATGCTGCGCTGCGGGCAGGGCTGAGCTCCGCGTGACCTCGCCTGCCGTCGTCGGCGCTTCGGCACGGCGATCGAGATCGGCTCAGACTGATTGAGCCCGCCCCGACGACCCACGCGGCCACGAGCCGCCCGCCAAGCTGACGGCGCGCAGTCGCTGAAGAAGGCGCTGCGGGACAGCGTGGCGTACACGCGTCGCGCGTTCGCGCTGGTGTGGCGCTCGTCGCGCCGACTCACGGTCGCGCTCGCGCTCGTCACGCTGCGTCGTCGCCGCCGTACCGCCCGTCGATCGCGTGGGCAGGCAAGCGGATCGTCGATGCCGTCGTCGCGCGGCTCTCGCGACGACACGATCAAGTGGGTCGGCGTCGAGCTCGGGCTCGTCGTCCTCCAGGCGACGCTCACGCGCGGTCTCGGCCTCGATCCGCAGCGTCCTCGGCTCGCGCCTCGGCACGGACGTGAACGTGGCGATCCTCGAGCGCGCGACGGCGCTCGAGCTTCGCCACTTCGAGGATCCGGAGTTCTACGACAAGCTGAGCCGCGCGCGCCGCGAGGCGTCGTCGCGGCCGATGTCGCTCGTGACCGAGGCGTTCGCGCTCGTGCAGAACCTGCTCACGCTCGCCGGCTACGCCGCGCTGCTCCTGCAGTTCAGCGCGTGGGTCGTGCTCGCGCTGATGCTCGCGACGGTGCCCGCGACGATCGCGGAGATGCGCTACTCGAAGGCGACGTTCCGCCTGCGCAACTGGCGCTCGCCCGATTCGCGCCGCCTCATCTACCTCGAGTACGTGCTCGCCAACGACGAGCACGCGAAGGAGGTGAAGCTCTTCGGGCTCGGGCCGATGTTCCTCGCACGATACAAGGAGCTCGCGGAGCGGTTCCACGCCGAGGACTCGAAGCTCGCGACGCGGCGCTCGGTCGTCACGACGCTGCTCTCGCTGCTCGCGACCGGCGCGTTCTACGCGTCGTACGGCGCGATGGCGCTGCTCGCCGCGGCGTCGAAGCTCACGCTCGGCAACATGACGATGTACGTGCTCGCGTTCCGCAGCGGCCAGTCGGCGTTCCAGTCGATCTTGAGCGGTATCGGGAGCATCTACGAGCACAACCTCTACATGTCGAACCTGTTCGCGTACCTCGACGGCACCGTCGCCGCGGAGGACGAGGCGAAGGCGCAGCGCTCGCCGAGCCGTCGAGGCGGCCGTCGCGGTCGGCAGCGCGGCGAAGGCGCCGCTGCGCGGCGACGGCGCCACCGAGCACGGCATTCGTCTCGAGAACGTGAGCTTCCGCTATCCGGGGCAGGCGAAGGACGACAAGTGGGTCCTTCGCAACGTCGACCTCTTCATCCCGCGCGGGCAGAGCGTCGCGCTCGTCGGGCAGAACGGCGCGGGCAAGACGACGCTCGTGAAGCTCGTCACGCGCCTCTACGAGCCGACCGAGGGACGCGTGCTGCTCGACGGCAAGGATCTGCGCGCTGGGACCGCGCGCGAGCTGCTCGCGCGCTTCGGCGTCGTGTTCCAGGACTTCAACCAGTACCAGCTGAAGCTCCGCGAGAACGTCGGCGTCGGCAGCGTCGAGCACCTCGAGGAGGTGCCGCGCATCGAGCGCGCGGTGGAGCAGGGCGGGGCGCGACGCGCTCGTGTCGGGCCTCACGACCGGGCTCGAGACGCCGCTCGGTCGATGGTTCCAGGACGGCGTCGAGCTCTCGGGCGGCCAGTGGCAGAAGGTGGCGCTCGCGCGCGGCTTCATGCGCGAGCAGGCTGACATCCTCGTGCTCGACGAGCCGACCGCGGCGCTCGACGCCGAGGCCGAGCACGCGGTGTTCGAGCGCTTCAAGGAGCTGTCGAAGGGGAAGACGACGCTCATCATCTCGCATCGCTTCCCGACGGTGCGGATGGCCGATCGCATCCTCGTGCTCGAGGACGGCGGCATCGCCGAGGACGGCACGCACGACGCGCTCGCTCGCGGCGGACAAGACGTACGCGCATCTCTACTCGATGCAGGCGGCGGGCTACGCGTAGGGTTTCGTCGTGTGTCACACGACGTCGATGAGTGCGGGCTCGATCGTCGCCTTCCCCAGCAATACGTAACTGAGCCAGAGAAAACAAAAAAAAAAAAAAAAAAACGCCGCCAATTGCTCTGCCTGCGGGCGCAGATTTCATCAGGAGGGCGTAGGCATCGACGACGTCACGCACGTCGGTAATGTCACGGCGCGAGCTGAGGTTGCCCACCGTCATTGTGGGCGGCTCGATCGGCTTCGAATTGCGCGATTGGCGCGCGAGCTGGACACCGCATAGGCGCGCTTGTTCCTGACCGGTGTGGTTGAACGGCCGGGCCAGGATGACGTCGAGGCGATCCTCCTGCGCAGCGCGGAGCGCGAGCTGGTCTTGCGCCAGTTGCGCCAACCGGTAACGGATCGGCGGCACCATCGGCATCGTCGAGCGGGTCGTCGCTCGAC
Source organism: uncultured Chloroflexia bacterium (assembly GCA_963715415.1). Lineage (GTDB taxonomy): Bacteria > Chloroflexota > Anaerolineae > Caldilineales > Caldilineaceae > JAWKOK01. The sequence continues at coordinate 19,924 of CAVQSG010000013.1, forward strand.
TGGTAGATTTGCGAGGAGGTCACGACGAGCAGCCGGCAGCCGAGTTGGCGCGTGTTGGATCGACTCGAGCAGGTAATAGGTGCCGAGCGTGTTCGTCCGCAGGTGCGGGACGACGTTCTCCCACTAGGATGTTCGACCCCTGGCGGCGCCTGCGTAGATCTCCTCTGGGGCATCGGTCCCGAGCGCCTAGGCGACCGTTTCGGGATCCAGCAGGTCGACAGCCCGCCAGGTGACGTCGCGGGTTGACGGCGGGCTGAGATGCCGCGAGGTGGTGCCACCCAGAACGTGCCGGCCGCGCAGCCGCTGCAGGAGATGTTGTCCAACGAAGCCGGATGCACCGGTGACGAGCGTCGTGCCTTCGCTCATCGACTGGTCAGGCTCCGGAAGTGCGTCTGCCTGGACCGCGCGGCTAGTAGGCCCGGAATGCCGGGTCTTGCTTTTTATCTGCCGCCACCATGATCATGCCGGGCGTAGACGATCCTCGACGGTGGCCGAGAGGCCCTCGTCGAAGGTCGTGAGCGGAGCCTATTGGAGGTGAGCTTCTGGGTATAGCACAGACCAACCGAGCCAGTAGATGTAAATTTCGAGCCACGTATTGCTAGATCAGTCGCTATGAAATACGACAACATCGGTCTGGTCGGGCCGGACTCGGGGAAGCGGCGACGCGCCGGGGCTTGCTGCATGACGAGGATCCCGAGGGCCAGGTATTGCTGGATTCCGATGAACCTGCTGGTGTTTATGGCGAACGATCTGGGCGGTCGGGCCAGCGCCGGCGAACTCGTTCCGGCGCCGCTTCAACGGTAGTGGTAGTCAGTGTTGTTGACAACGAGGACGCAGCGCGGCTGGGCTTACCTTGCTTACTATCCCGCTGCTCCGCCTGCGCTGTCAGCCGTGCGCTACATGCACTACTTCCCCGGGCAGCAGCGGATCGTTTCCCCAGCTTGACGGAAGCGACATTCTCCGACCAGCACGTCGAGCGTGTTGGAGCAGCTCACGATCAATGGCGTCGCGTTGCTGGACCGGACCCTGGTCGAGGGCGAGGTGCGCGCCGGTGTTGGCGCCGTCGGCGGCTGTTCCGGTTTACCGAGAACGACATTGACGGTGATGTCGAAGGCTACATCGACGGTCCGGTACGCATCGTCCGGCGCACCAATGCAGCTACGCTGCCTCCGGCCCGCTGGCAGCGATTTCCGGCATTCGCGGCGAGCAATATTTCGATCCGGCAGCATTCAGAAGTGCCGGTCGGCCGTCGCTCGTGCTTCAACCGCCAAGGCGTCGTTGCTGCTGACTGCGGATTACCATGGCAGTCCCTTCCGACGGGCATTCGCCAGCGGCAGCGGCGTTGCCATCGTACTCGGCGACAGCGCGTCCAGCAACAACCTTCTGCAGCCGGGCGAAGGCTTGTCCTGGCTCGCTCTGGACGGCGAGCATGCATCGGTCGTGAGCGTCTTCCTGACTTTGCCCGATGAGATCAGAGGCCACACCGAGCGAGCGGGCATCCTGGTGCAGGACAAGACGCTGAATGACCCGCCGGAGGGCTATCCGGGCGCCGAACCGGAGGCGGGCTACCAGGTCGAGACCAAACGGGCTTTCCGCGTGGACGCACTGGCTGGTCGGGACCTATCTCTACCTGCCTCTACTCTTCGGTGCCGGCGACGCGGCCCAGGTCATTCGGCTGGCGGGCAGCCTGCTCACGGTGGGGATAGCCGCGCTCTATCCGCACGCCGGTGAGCGCGCAGGCACTGGCTGGTCCAGGGACGCCAGACGCCGTGCGCTGAGACTCGGACCAGGGCTGGTTAACACTACCCCAACACTCTGTTGCGCCTAAAATGCGCCGATCAAGGAACGAGGTTGGGTGGTTGCGAATGAACGAAGAGCACCGCGCAGTGGCGCTTTTTCAGGCGCAACCCGAAGGGCTGGGGCCCATTTCCCGCCCAGCGGCGTTATCGTGCGCTCATGTAGAGCGACTGCACGCTCACTCTGTCTTGCTGGACGAAAAATGAGCCCCTGGCAGAGCCTATTGGGTTTGGTTAACAGGCCCGACAATTCCGTCGGAGCGATATCGTATTGACAATGATTCGCATTAAGATCTAGAATGGGGCAACGTTCAGTATGGGGATCGAGCCATGATCGTGTGTCTCTGTAAACAGGTCAGTTGCAAGGATATACGCAGCGCGGCCGGCAATGGCGTAGCAACACTGCGGGAACTGAGCCGCGAGCTCGGGGTCGCCACCCAGTGCGGCAAGTGTGCCCAGTGCGCGCGCGGGCATACCGGAGGAAACCCTGCACAACGGCGCTGGCGGGGACGAGGTCGCTGCCTGATAACGACCGGAAGGCGCTGGTCGGCTGACGAGGCGTGTTTCGCGTCGCCGCTGACATGGGCTAGAATCTCAACACCCGTCGCAGACCCATGCCAACTCACCACAGGAGCAGCACATGAAGGGTGACGAAAAGGTCATCGTCTATCTGAACAAGGCGCTGAAAAACGAGCTGACAGCAGTCAATCAGTACTTTCTCCACGCCCGGATGTATGAAAACTGGGGGCTTGCTGAACTGAATGAGCACGAATATCAGGAGTCCATCGATGAGATGAAGCACGCCGACTCCCTGATCCGGCGCATCCTGTTTCTCGAAGGACTGCCCAACCTTCAGGACATCGGCAAACTGCGCATCGGTGAGGATCCTCAGGAAACGCTCAAGTGTGACCTGGATCTGGAAATGGATGCCTTGCCGCTGCTGCGTGAAGCGATAGCGCACTGTGAGTCCTGCGCCGATTATGTCAGCCGGGATCTTTTCAGCAGCATCCTGGATAGCGAGGAAGAGCACGTGGACTGGCTGGAAACCCAGCTGGAGCTGATCGGCAAGGTCGGACTGGAGAACTACCTGCAGTCCAAGATGTGAGCTCCCGCTGTCCGCGCGGCCCGGCTGGCGAACCCTGTTTCACACCGCCTGGCGAGGCTTGCCCGGTGCAGCTGGTCACCCGCGGGATACAGGTCTCGCGCCCCCATCCGAGCAGTATCCCGCCGCCGGCGTCTCAGCTGGTATGGGGAAGCGTCAGTCCCGGCATAACGGTGCGGGCACAGGCGCCCTGTACTTCGGCGTAGACCTGTAGCGGATCATCCTGGTAGCGGCGCGAGAAGTGAAAAGGCAGCAGTCGTTTCACCTCGGCCGCGCTGGCGATCTCGCCACAGGCACGCGCGGTCAGGTGCCCGGTACGGCGCGACTGTTCCAGATCATCGGAGAGGAAGGCCGCCTCGCAGAAAAACGCGTCGGCTCCGCGTGCGAACGCAATCAGTCGCTCGCGGTTACCGGTGGTGTCGGCAAGATCGGTGGCGTAGACCAGTTTCTGTCCCGGCGTGATGCGCAGCAGTTCGGGGACCAGCGCCCCGGCCGGGGTATTGCTGCCGTCCGGCAGCTGGATCACCGTGTCCGGCCGCTGTTGGTGTACGGCGCGTTTCAAAGTGCCCAGCCAGGCGCCTGGCGGCCAGCCACAGGCCGCCAGACGCTCCTTGCGTACATTGAGGGTTTGCTTGGTCTCAAAGGCAAAGGCCAGCACCGGAATGCCGTGGTCCAGGGTCACGGCCTGCACGCGGAACCCGCTGTCCTGCAGCAGAATGCCGTCCACTGCCTGCCGCTGTTCCATGCATTGTGCCGTGGCCTGTCCGGTCTGCAGGCGATGGCGGACCACATGGTCTGCATGCAACTCGGTAATCTCGAAACGTGGCCCGCGCGCGCCGATGCGGTCCCAGCGGATGCCGCTGATCAGCCCCATGATATGACGGGTCAGGCCCGGCGGGCCGTACAGGCGGCACACGGCGGAGACGCCGATACGTGAGCGCAGCAACCACAGAAAACCGCCGATATGGTCGAAATGTGCATGGCTGACAAACACATCACTGACCTGGTGCGCAACGCGCGCCGGCAAGCGCGCGGATTCGCCGAGATCGAAAAGCAGGCTGCGCTTATGGTGGCGCAAGCGCAGATGCAGCAGGGGATCGCCGAAGATGCCATTTACCAGGGTGGCCGTCGCCGCACCCAGCCGCACCAGCGGGCGCGGGCCGGTTTTGTCACTGGCAGCGGGGCTCGGGAGCAGATCCGGCGGCGTGCTGAACCAGCTGGCGCCGGGCGTTCCGGACGCTGCGCTGGCCAGCAGACCGTTGTGCGTGCGTTGCGCGTCGCGTATCAGCAGGAGCGGCTGCGCCGGTGGCCCCACGGGCGTGCGCAACCGCAGGCTGGCGTCGTCGCAGGCAACAATTTCACCCAGCCCGAGCGTGGCGTGGCTGGCCCGATCCAGCAACGCCACCTGTCGTCCCGTCCATACTTCGTTGTCAGCGGCAGGTGGCGGCGTACCGAGTATTCGCACCTGATCCATCGCAAGGGTGTATTCCGCCGCAGTGGCGAGATAGCTGTCCCACAGATGCGTACGGGCGCGCTCACGCGCGCGTTTGCCGGGGCGGCGGGCCGCCGGGTCAGCCCGGCTTAGCAGCACCTCTGCGGGCAGGGCAGCAAGTTCCTGCGCCAGCGGAGGTGCGGCGGTGTCGCGCACGAGGCACAATACGGTGTCTACCGCCAGCGCCGGGACCAGCGCCAGCAGCAGTTCGGCGCCGGCAACGCCGCGTACCACGCCGGGTGCGTCGATCAATATCGGTCCCGCCGGGGCCCGTGTTGCGAGGCGGCGCACCGCATCTACCAAAGGCAGCCGGAAGCGACCCGCATCCAGCGTGCACAGCGCTTCACAGCTGAGCGCTTCCCAGCCGTCGCGCGCCCAGGCGCCGAGACTCACGGTGCCTGGCAGACCGAACAGCGGTGAACCTGGATCGGCGCTGATGCAGGCGCAGGACTGCCCACGGTGAAACAACTCGGTGGCCAGTTGCACGGCCAAGGTGGATTTTCCGACTCCGGGTGCACCCAGCAACAGCACGCGCGCCCCGCGCTCAACCAGCTTGCGGGCCAGCAGGGGTGGCCGCAGCGGCAGGACCGCGAACCGTTTCTCAATGGTCATGGCTGGCCATGGTCGGCGGCGGCCGTGCATACGCTACGTTGTGGCGCGAGCCGGAGACCCTTCGAGCCGCGGCGTGGCCGTGCGCGCAAGCGCCACTGGTCTCCTGGTGTGGACGAGATCCGGATCAGGATATACCGGTTGCGCCTAGACACCTGGAAGATTGCTGTCACCGCTGAGCCAGGTGTCACCGCCACCGATGACAACCACGTCCTGGTCCGCCGCAACGATCGCCGCCTCGGGTTCGATGGCATCGCCGGCGCGGCGATGATTCTGCTGGACCAGATAATCCATCGCGAAATAGATGCCTTTCAGGCGCCGTCCCCGGACATGGATGTCACGCGGTTGCTGACAGCCGCAGGCAAGCACCACAGCGTCTGCCCAGCGTCTCAGGCGAGCAGGGTCGAGGTTGCCTCCTACGTGAAGTCCGGTTCGGAACTCCACGCCCTCGGCTGCGAGTTGCCTCAGTCGACGGTCCAATATCCGCTTTTCCAGCCTGAAATCAGGAATCCCGTAGCGCAGCAGGCCGCCGGGGCGATCCGCTTTCTCCACTACGCTGACCTGATAACCGGCGCGCGCCAGTTGCTGCGCGCAGGCCAGGCCGGCCGGCCCGGAGCCGACCACCGCGACCCGCTGGCGGCGGGTCCGCCGGCTGGGCCGGGGCTGCACCCAACCCTGTTCCCAGGCCCGGTCGGCGATGGCTCGCTCGATGCCCTTAATGGTCACGGGCTGATCGGAGAGCCTGAGCGTACAGGCGTCCTCGCAGGGCGCCGGACACAGCCGCCCGGTGAGTTCGGGGAAATTATTCGTGGAATCGAGTTGCTGGTAGGCGTGCTGCCAGTGTGCGTCGGTGAGCAATTCATTCCACTCGGGGATCAGGTTGTGCACCGGGCAGTAGCGGTGGCAGTACGGTGTCCCGCAATCCATGCACCGGTGCGCCTGGCGCGCCGCCTGACTCTCCGGCATCGCCCTGACGTATTCACGCCAGTGCCGGACGCGTTGTCGCACCGTCTGTTTGCCAGCCTCCTGGCGGGGGTGGCGGAGAAAACCATATGGATCATGCATATTAAACAGAAACCGCTTGCCGCCTGTGTGAAGTCTAGACCATGTGGCTTGCGACCCGGCTGTACCGCGCCGGATTGCTGCTGTCAGCGCACGCGCTGTCGAGCCGGCACAACAGGAGTCGGCACCGCGCTGCACGTCACCGGGCGTATTAACCCCCCCGGTTCACGCCTGGCCCGTGTTTCTCACCGTGCAGCAGGCGAGCGACAGAACGCATGGAAGTTCTGCAGGACATTGCAGGTTAACGAGAAACGGGATGTGTTCAGGGCGGGCCCACCTCGCCACTTGCTTGTCCTCGTGTGCCGGCACCGGCTCTCCAGAGCGGGGTCCCGGTGAGAAATGCGGGCTACAATTCGGGTTATGGCCAAGTTGTTCATCGTTGTGGGGCTGGTGCTGGTGCTCATCGGCGTCGCTGTCGGCTACGCGCCGTGGCTGTTCGCCTGGTTCGGCAAACTGCCCGGCGATATCCGCGTCGATCGTGACAACGGGGTGTTCTTTTTCCCTTCACCTCCATGCTGCTCATCAGCGTGGCGGTATCCCTGCTGCTGGCGCTGTTTTTCAGGCGCTGAGCGAACCGCAACAGGCACGACCCTGCACCAGTAGATCGATGACCAGGGGCAGATGGTCCGAGCCGATATCGGTGCCAGTCTTCACGCCTTTTACGCGGGCATCGCGGCTGATCAGGCAGTGGTCGATGGGGATCATGGCAGGCGGAAAATAACTCGGCCAGGTCGGCAGCAGTCCGAAACCTTCGCGGACGCTGGTGAGGCCGGATTGTTGCAGCAGCCTGGCAAAGAAGGGCGACCAGGGGGAGGTATTAAGGTCGCCCAGCAGCACGGTACGCGGTCCGAGCCGCCGCAACAGTCCCGCCGCCTGGTGCAGCTGGTCGTTGCGCACTGCGAACAACTCTGCGCTGACCGGAGGTGGCGGATGGGCGGCCAGCACCGCCAGCCTGCCATTCCCGGTGGCAATATGGGCGAGCAGGGCAGGATGGGCGGGGTGGCCAAAGTCCAACAACTCGACGTCGTGCAGCGGCCAGCGGCTCAGGATACCGATTCCGAAAGCGCCTTCGCGCGCTACCAGTGTGCGGGCGGGGAAGCGTTCACCCAGGGCGGCCAGTGCCTCGGCCCAGGCGGGCGTGACTTCTTCGACTACGACCACATCCGGCCGCTGCTCCCCGACCAGACGGGCGAATTCCGCGTAGGCGTCGTTCGAGTACTGCAGGTTGGCCAGCAGCAGGCGCACCGGGACCGGGTCTGACCGGGCGGCGACAGCGGCATCAGGCAATGACGGCGACATCAGGGCATGGGCATTGAGTGCAGCGACGCCCATCGCCAACGCCGACCAGCGCAATTTGCGTCGAGCCGCGAATACGAGCAGCAAAAACGCGGCGGCGACCAGATACTGGAGGCGAAAGTGCGAGGCGAGCTCGAACCAGCGGCAGCTCCCACCGAAGCAAGCGACAGCGCTGAGCAGCGCCAGTCCGGCCAGCAGCAGTTTTGTGATGCTTCCCATAGCTCTCTACACTCCCGCGGGCGATTGCACTGCGCGGCACCCGGGTCATTAGCTGACTGAATGGCCGCGGCGTGCCGAGGCGCTCCCCGCTCATCCCTCGACTACGCCGGAAGCACCGCCAAGGGGCCTGACTCGCAATACAAGTATCTGCACACCATTCATCAGAAACAATAGGTAAACGGTAACTCTTTATCCAATATCTAGATATTTCCAGCGCTCGTGCCCTCGCCGGGGGCAGCGGGAAACGCGCCTGCACGGCGAGTGTAACGGCGCGAGAACTCCAATTGCGCGCAACCTGTCATAATTATGCATAGATCAATGCGGAGGTGCCGCGATGTCGGGGCACAGGCGGTTAGGTGTGCTGGTGGTGGGGTTTGCGCTTGCGGGCGCCGTGCCTGCTGGTGCTGAAATCTACAAGTGGGTCGGACCGGATGGCGTAACGCACTACAGCGAAGCGCCGCCGGGAACACAGTCACCGCCGGTCGAAACGCTGGAATTTGCCGATGTCGCCCCGCCTCGAGCCGCAGCCGCCGACTATCAGGCGGTGCTCGAAGTTGCCAATGAACTCGAGGCGGGCAGACTGGAGCGCGAGCGATTGCGCCTGGAACGGCAGAGGCTGTATCAGGAGCAGACAGAGGCCGCGGCGCGCGACCGGCCTCAGTACGATGGCGTTACCCGCTACAGTCCCGTTTATCCCTACTATTATCCTTATGTGCGCAAGCCCCCGGGGCCGCCCGGGTACGGGCACCACAGACCCGTACCGACGCCCTATGAGCCCCGGTTTGAGCGCTACGCACCGCGCGGCGGTGTACAGGCGCGCGTACCGGGAATGTCCGGCAGATAAATCTGGCATGGGCCACTCATCCACAACCGACAGCAGGGCGATGGACATCATTACGGAACACGAACAGATCCGCCTGTTGCAGGCCATGCCGATATTCGGCGGCGTGAACGAGGAGGCGCTGCGGTTTCTGATGGGTCTCGCCAGAGAGGTCAAGGTCCCGCAGGAAGGCTACTTCTATCGAGAGGGCGATCCGGCCAGTTCCGTTTTCGTGCTGGAAACCGGCAAGGTGGTGTTGATGAAACGCTGGCAGGGCAAGGATCGCGCTCTCAAGCCGCTGGTGCGCGGCGACAGTTTCGGCGAAGTCGCCCTGATCGATCTGCAGCCCCGCAACACCTCGGCGCTGGCAGTCGAACCCAGTCGGGCCATCGAGCTGTCAACCGAAGATCTGTACAAGCTGTACAAGAGGCATCTGGACCAATTCGCCTTGATCTACATGAACATGGCGCGCCAGGTGTGCCGGCGGCTGCGTGAGGCCGACAGCCGCGCGTTTGCCGCCGACATGCAGTCGGACTGAACGGCAAGCGCGGGCTCGCCCTGCATTCAGAACATCAGGCTTTCTTCCACGGCATCGATGCCCGCCTGAGCGCATTTGTGGTCCTGTTCACCGCCCGGTGCACCGGATACGCCAATGCCGCCCACCATAGTACCACCCGCATTGACCGGAATGCCGCCGCCGATCATCATTGCGTCCGCGACAAAACGCACGCCTGACTGCGCCTTGCCGGCCTGTGTTTCCTCCGCCATGGCGAGGGTGTCAGTCCGGAAACTCACCGCGGTCCAAGCCTTCCGGCGCGCGGTTTCCGGGGTGTGTGCGCCGGCCAGCTGATCGCGCAGGATCACCTGAACCACCCCGGCGCGGTCGACCACCGCGACGGCGACCTGAAAGCCGGCTTTCCGGCAGCTTTCCAGCGTGGCTTGGGCGAGCTCCAGGGCGAGTTCCGGTTTCATTACCTTGAAGGTAGCGAGCCGCTCGTCGGCGGCGGCGGAGAGGCAGTACATTCCAGCAAAACACAGGGCAAATAATTTCAGAGCGTTTTTCATCCGGGTCTCCTGACAGTGAATTCATTGCGCCGCGCTTTCCTGAGTATAGGAGCCCGACGGTGAACGCGCGCGCCCGGCCCGCCAAACAGCCGACCTGATACTCCGCGCACGGCGCCGCGCCGGCCGTCAAGTCTGTTTGCGCTTCCTGGCCGGCTCCGAGTGTTGCAGGGTAGCGACCCGGTGGTATGATTTCCAGTCTGTTTTGACGCGCATCAATAGTCACTGGTACGTTCAGCGCTCAATGGACCGGCGCTGCAACCAGCGCGCCGCGGGCGGGTATGCCCGGGCCTGCAGCCGCAGGAACCCGCGTATCGGTTGGCGTACAATGAACTGGGGCCGGCCGACACCGGGTATCATCAGCGAGAGGGAGCAAACATGACAGCGATTCATTCCGACGCGGATTTCAGAGCTGCACTGGCGGGGCTGTCTGTAGAGCAGCAGCGCCGGGTCGGCAAGCGCTTCCTGGACAACATCAGCGAGCTGTCCGATAACCCGAAACTGGAAAAGTCTCTCGCACTGCTGGAGGGGACGCAGGTGTCGGACCAGGACATCGCGGACGCGTTCCGGATCGCGTCGACGGCGGCGCGCGACAGCTACACTCTGTGCGGCCGGGAGGCGGACTGGCGCCGCCAGGCCAGCCACTTCTTTGCCGCTGCCGCTGCCGCCTGCCTCGGCGCGACGGACAAGGAAGGGCAGGGCCAGGAGCTGGCCTGGACCACCGCCATGAATGCCCGCATGGCGCGAGTCTGTGAAAAGATCGCTCAGGGGGAAGGTTACGATAACAGCGAGGTCGGTGAGCAGTACAAAATTCTCACGGACTTTATGGATGCGTCGTAACCGATCGCGGCCCGTTTTGTCTCACTGCCAGCGGAAGCTGTAGGAACCGATAGCGAGAAAAACGAGCGTCATGGCCAGCAGTGCCGCGACCTGGCCGGAAACCTCCGCGAGACCGGCACCGTCTATCATGATGGCGCGACACGCCGTGATCAGGTGAGTCAGCGGGAGCAGCTGCGCCAGCGCCTGCACCCAGGGATGCAGCCCCTCCAGGGAAAACCATACTCCGGACAGAAACATCATCGGCCAGCCGATCAGATTGAGCAGACCGCCGGCCAGCTCCTCGCTGCTGACCCGCGCGGCGACCACCAGCGCCAGGCTGATCATGCTCACCGAGCCCAGCGTGAACACCAGCAACAGGTCCAGATAACTGCCGAACATGCGGAAATCGACCAGCATGTCGGTGCCTGTGTATACCAGCACCGTCACGGCAAGGATGACCCAGAGACGCGATACCATCTGGGCGGTGAGAAATTCGAAAGCGCTCAACGGCGTCGCCTTGAGCCGTTTGAGCACCCCGTTCTTGCGATAGCGCACGATGACATAACCGACGCCGAACAGGGCGCTGAACATCATGTTCATGCTGAGCACGCCGGGGACCAGCCAGTCGATGTAGCGGATTTCGCGCCCGCTGACGGTCTGCCTGACGTAATCCGCGCCGCCGCTGCCGCGCAGCACCCGCTCCAGGATGTAGCCGCGCGGCGAGCTGTCATTGATCCAGTAACGCCGCGCCGCCGGCTCGATAAGCATATCCAGTTGATGGCGCTCCACCCGGGTCACGGCAGACTGGCGCGAATTGACCGGGATGAACTCAATATACTCGGTCTCCGTGAAGGCCAGCGGCTGACGGCTGTCCGCGCTGTCGATAATGCCCACCTTGTACAGGTCCAGCGTGTCACCGCTGAAGGCGAAACCGAACGCGAGCACCACCAGAAGCGGGAAACCGAAGCTCCAGCCGAGTGCCGCACGGTCGCGCCAGTACTCCTTGTTCCGGGCGATCAGGATAGCAAGGAAACGGCGGGGTTTGAGTGTCATGCCGGTCAGGCTCTCAGTTGTTTCCCGGTCAGTTCCAGGAACAGATCCTCCAGCGTGCGGGGCCGGATGACGAGTCGATCGAGCGGCGTCCCGAGTTCTACCAGCCGACGGATGGTGCTGTCCACGTCGGCCGTGAGAATCTCGATCACCTGCTCACCCCGCAGCACGGTCGCGGCAAGCCCCCCATCGGTCGCCGGAAAGTCCTCGCGCGGCAACTGCAGCACCACATCGTTGTAGTGTTCTGCCAGCAGGGCCTGTGGCGTCCCCTCGGCGATGATTTTGCCATTATCCATGATGGCAATTTCGTCGCACAGATGATAAGCCTCCTCCATGTAGTGCGTGGTGAGAATGACGGTCTTCTGCCGCTGTTTGATGCGGGCCAGCAGATCCCAGAAATTGCGCCGCGCCTGGGGGTCCAGGCCGGTCGTGGGTTCATCGAGAAACAGAATCTCGGGGTCGTTTACCAGTGCAATCGCCAGCAGCAGGCGCTGCCGCTGGCCGCCGGACAGCCGCCCGGTGTCACGGTTCACAAACTGGCCGAGGGAACACAGCTCGATCAGGTCGCGCGCCGGTAGCGGATGCGCATACAGGCGCCTGAACATGGCGAGGGTTTCCCGGACCGTGATGAAATTCTGCAGGGCCGTGGTCTGGAACATGATACCGGCCTGTTCCTGGAAGCGCTCCCCCAGCGGCGCGCCGCGATAGCGGATACTGCCACTGGTAGGAGTAGTAATCCCTTCCAGCATTTCCACTGTAGTGGTCTTGCCGGCGCCGTTGGGTCCGAGTAGTCCGAGGCACATACCTTTGCGCAGCTCGAAGCTGATGCCGTTCACCGCCTTCACGCCGGGGTAGTGCTTGACCAGGTCTTTGACGACGAGAATGCTGGGCATCGGACGGCCTTGCGGCGTGGGAATGAGACCGGCTCATCATACGCCCGCTGGTGCAGCACAGGGAAACACCCGTCGCCGGGCGGTTGAATTGCTGCAGTCGACATGCAAAGGTGCCCGTCGAACGAGGGAGGAATTCGCAATGAGGCTCACAGGTCCGCTGGTCACGTTACTGGCGCTGTGGCTGCTGGCAGGTTGCGCCAGCGTCACCGAAGATATCCGCGTACAGACTGAATCCGCTCCGGGAATCGATCTTGGCAACTACCACACCTACAGCTGGCTCGGCGCGGCGGAAATCGCTCCTGACACGCACGGCAACTGGGAACCACCCGGATTCGACGCCGATGCGGAAATCCGCGCAGTGCTGAACCGCGAGTTGCGCCGCCGCGGTATGCGCGAAGTCGCTGCGGACGCGCAGCTGGTGGTTGGCTTTGGGGCAGGTATCAACCCCGAGCTGTTCGAGATAGTAGAGAACCCGGACAACAAAATGTATACGCTGCAGAACGCCCCCAGGGCGGCGCTGGTGGTGGTGTTCATCGATCCGCGCACCCGCCGGCCCGTGTGGGTGGGTTCGGCGGTCGGCGACGTCAAGGCGGGACGCAGCTTCGATGAAGTGCGGCGACGCATCGACTACGCAGTGACCAGCATGCTGCGCCACGCGTCGCGTTAAGCCGCCGTCTGCTGGCCCTCCGGGCTTGCTGTCGGGACCCGGGCTGTGCGGTTTGGAGTGGCGCTGGGAGACGCTACTCAGGATCCTGGCCGAGGGTGGGCTCGCGCCGTCTGCCGGCACGCGGTTCCGGCGGCAACTCGGCTTCCCAACTGTCCTGGACGCCGCGGCTCAGCTCGAGCAGCTCGGTCAGTTTGGCGTTCATGCTGCGCACTTCCAGGTAGGTCTTGTGCGCCCACTTCTGGGCCGCGTAGGCAGACATCGGAAGCAGGACGGCAAGCAGCGTTACCAGAATCGCCGCCAGATAGATTCCCAGTTGTTCGATATCGCCGAACATCTCCATTATGTGTTTCCTTTCAGTGAGAGCAGATCGGACACACAATTAACGCCATCACGCTTGAAATGCAATGCCGGCGTTGGGACCAACGCGGGCGGGGTGCGAGTCACCAGGGAATCGGCTTGCCGTCGCGGAAGAAACCGCCGCTGGGGCCATCGTCCGGCAGACACGCCGCCCAGACAATGCCGGCGGCTCCCTCCTGCACCGAACGCTCGGCGCCTGCGCCACCCATGTCGGTCTTCACCCAGCCAGGGCAAACGGAATTGACCCTGATCCCGGTATCCTTGAGCTCGTCGGCAAGAATCCGTGTCACTGCGTTGAGGGCCGTCTTCGAGAGACGGTATCCCGGGCAGCAACCGTTCATGTCCGAGAGCTGGCCCATGCCCGAGGAGACATTCACTACGTTACCCTGTCCATCCATGAGCGGTATCAGCGCCTGAGCCATGCGCAGTGCGCCAAAGGTGTTGGTCTCGAGCGCCCGGCGCACGGTATCGAGGTCGGCGTTGAAAATGCTGGCCGCGCCCGGGTTGGCAGGATCGTATGGATCGCTGAATATGCCGGCGTTGTTGACCAGGATGTCCAGGCGGCCGAGTTCCGCCTGCAGGTACGCGCTCAGCGCGTCGACCGCCGCCGCGTCGGTGACGTCCAGCAGTTGGAACCGCACATCGAGCCCCGCGGCGCGCAACTGTGCGGCAGCGGCCTCGCCGCGATCCCGCGCGCGGCTGGTGAGGACCACGCTGATGCCGCGGTGAGCGAGTTGGCGGCAGGTTTCGAGTCCCAGACCCCGGTTGGCGCCGGTGACTACTGCAACTGATGCGGTATGCGTCATGGTGTGCTTCCTGTGGTTATGCGGCGTTGAAATCACGGTAATGGAACCGTCATTATAGGGGCTCGGGTCCGCTGTGAGAGCAGCTCTGGCCGCTGAATCGATGGATAGCGAATCATGAAATCCCTGAGCAAAACCTTTCTAACCGGGCTGATTACCATTCTGCCGCTAGTTCTGACCGCGTATCTGCTCTACTGGCTGGCGGTGTCGGCCGAATCCTGGCTGGGCAACCTGATAAGGATGGCGTTGCCGGCACACTGGTACTGGCCAGGCATGGGTCTGGTGGCCGGGCTGGGGGTGGTGTTCGGGGTGGGATTGCTGATGCACGCCTATGTGGTGCGGCGCCTGTTTGCCATGGCCGAAGAAATGCTCTACCACGTGCCCCTGATCAAGTCGGTATACCGCGCCATCCGCGATTTCTTCGATTTCTTCTCACCCGCAAAGCAACAGGACTTCAACCAGGTCGTCGCCGTGTCGCTCGGCGATACCGGCATGGAAGTTGTAGGTTTCGTTACCGAGGCGAGAACCGAACGATTGCCTGCAGATCTGCGTGGCCAGGACAACATACTGGTGTATTTTCCGCTCAGTTACATGATCGGTGGCTACGCGGTGGTGCTGCCCCGCAGCGCCGTGCGTGCGGTGGACATGAACATGGAGGAGGCGATGCGGTTCACGCTTACCGCCGGGGTGACCGGGGCCGGTGCCGCGCGCGACAGGAGCGGCGCTGAGGCGGGCGCATCCCGGCGCACTCGCAGTGAGTAACGGTCTGCAGGGAGCGTGGGGCGGGGTAATAGGGCCTGTTAACACTAACCCAACAGGCTCTGCTGGGGCTCATTTTTCGTCCAGCAAGGCAGCGTGAGCGATGTGTAGTCGCTCTACATGAGCGAATGATAACGCCGCTGGGCGGGAAATGAGCCCCAGCCCTTCGGGTTGCGCCTGAAACAGCGCCACTGCGCGTTGCTCGTCGTTCATTTGGAACCACCAAACCGCGCTCCTCGCGCCTCGATTGGCGCAGTTTCAGGCGCAACAGAGCCTATTGGGTTAGTGTTAACAGGCCCTAGCTCGGGTCCGGACGGTACAGAATAAAACTGAGATCATCCGGCTTGTGCGGACGCTGCTCGGAAAATTCCAGCATCCGGGTGCGACATTTGGTGGCCAGTTCCGTAGCAGCGGCCACCAGCGGTCCGCTGCGTACGATTGTGACGATTTCCTGCACCTGCAGGTTGTCGAACAGCCCGTCGCTGGCGACCACCACGGTGTCGCGCGGCGCAAGGGTGAGCCGCGGACCGATTTCGACACGCATGTCCCCGCTGCCGATCATGTTCGAGATCAGGTGACGGTCTTCGTGATAGATGGCGTCATCGGTGTGCACCAGACCGGCTTCCACCGCGTAGGCGACGGGGGAGTGTGAAATGGTCTGGTATTTGATCTTGCCGCGCTGACCGGTCACCAGGATCATGGAATCGCCGGCGTGATAGGTGCGCACTGCGCGCGCATCGATTTCCACCACCGCGACAGTCGTGGCGGCGCCGAGGCCCAGCCCGATGATGCGGCTGTTACCCTGCTCGATACCGTCGAGGATCGCCTCACGCAACGCCGTGCCGTTGCCGCAGCAGGCGCTCACCGAGATGCTCAACTGGCGCACGGCCTGCTCCGAGGCCTGACTGCCGGCCGGCAGACCGCCCAGTCCGTCCGCGATCGCCAGCACGCCGGCACCGTTCCCGCAGGGAATCAGGGCGGCCGAATCTTCGTTATCGCTGTCCTTGTCGGGAGCCCGGTGAGTATAGACACAGGCCGTTCCGGCGGCGAAACGGCAGCATTCCACGTCCACAAGGTCTGTGGCGAGATACAGCCGCGGGGTTTCGGGTGTCACTGCCACGCAATGGTTTCCAGGTGTTCGCGGAGTTGCCCTGCGGTGCGGAATTTTTCCAGTATCAGCGATCGTTTGAGGCCACGGCAGATATCCTTGATCTCCTGCGGTTGGCGGCGATAGTGTTTCTGGCCGCCCACCGCCTCGTACAGTATTCGGATCAGGTCGACGACATCGTCGCAGATGTTCTCCGGGCGCGGCGTTCCCCAGTGATAGAAATCCAGCAGTTTCAGATCAAAGCCCAGACCGTAACGTTGCACAATGACGTTATCGGTATGCAGGTCACCGTGGTACTCCTGCATGGCGTGGATACATTCGATGCCGTTTGCCAGGGCGTAGAGCAGGTGCAGGGCCTGAAACGGGGTCAGCCGCCTGCCCGGCTGGCGCAGCAGGAAATCGGACAACAGCTCGCCTTCCACGAACTCGGATACCAGCAGGGTAATGGGCACATTGTGGTAGGTGATCAGCTCGCGGGTGTGGTACTGAATGGCAATCGGGCAGTGGCGCAGCTTGTGTAACTTGCGCGCGTAGAAATTTGCCGTCCGGTCACGCGGATTCCGGTGCGGGTAGAACAGCTTGACCGCGCGTTCGATGTCCGTGGGGTGTTCACGTACCAGAAATACTTCGCCTTCCCAGCCACCGCCGAGCGGCTGGACAACCTCGTACTTACGGGCCAGGATTCGTCCGGGTTTGAGGTCGAAACTCTCAATCACGGGTACGGATGTCTGGCGGCGTGAGCCCATCAGCAGGGTCTTCAAGGGGGAACCGCCGGTAAGCATACTGGTTGCTTCACGCCGAGCGCAATTGCGCTGCGCTCGGGGACCCGCGCCAGCGCCGCTTGTAACCCGCTGGCGTAGGTCTATAATGTGATTCATAATCAAAAATTTATTTTCAGAGCGAATCTGGAAGTATGCCTCAAAGGATTGATTTGCCAGGCTATTATAAGATCAGCACAGGCCGGTCGGCAATACGGCCAGCGGTGTTGGTAACAACAAAAACTACTGGCGTTGGTTGTGGGGGTGCGAAATGAGAAAAAAAACAATAACGGCAGCACTGCTGTCCCCGGTTGTCCTGTTGCTTTCCAGCTCCCTGATTCAGGCCGAGGAAAACGGTTCCGACCCGGGTGACGCTGACCGTGCCGGGTACGGCTGGCAAAGTTTTTCCGCCGATATGTCACCGAGCGAGTACAAGCATGCTGTGCGCGCCAACCAGAAGCAGGTGCGCAAGTTCGTCAAATCCTACTCGAACGAGGCGCTGGCATCGGCAGGTGTTCCCAGGGCCGGCATCGCGTTTCTGGGTGCGGCGGCAGGGCTGGCTGTCGACGGTGACGCCCGGCTGCCGATCAACGACAGCAAGTCGCTTGCGTTCCAGTTCGACAACGTCGTTGACGAGGAGCGTGCGCTGCTGTTCACTTTCAAGAAAAGCTGGTAGCGGCTGAGCGGCCAGCCCGTGCCTGTCAATGCGCCCAACGGGGTACCGCCCCCGCGCTTCCTCGCATCTAATCACCTGTAACTGCAGCGAATATAGGCTACCATGTAGTTAGATCAGCAGCACAAGCGGCGCAGATCCTACCAACCCGAGAGCGAGAGAGGAACCCAGACATGAGAAGACTTTATTTCCTGTTACCGGACGTTGCCACGGCACGCACGGTCGTGGATGAACTGCTGCTGGCGCGTATTGAAGAGCGCCACATCCACGTGATCGCGAAGGAGGGTGTCGCCCTGGAAGATCTTCCGGAGGCGTCGCTGCTGCAGAAGAGTGATTTTGTTCCGGCCGTGGAACGCGGTCTGGCGCTGGGCGGAGCCACGGGTGCGCTGGCCGGGCTGGCTGCGCTGGCATTCCCGCCTGCCGGTCTGATTCTCGGCGGTGGCGCGGTGCTGAGTATTGCGTTGGCAGGCGCAGGTATGGGCGCCTGGTTGTCCGGCATGATCGGTATGGATGTGGCGAACAGTCAGCTGAAAACGTTTGAGGCCGGCCTCGAGGCGGGGCAACTCCTGATGCTGGTCGATGTACCCAAGGCGCGTGTCGATGAGATCGACACCTTAGTGAAACAACACCACCCGGAAGCACAGATCGGGGGCACGGAACCGACTATCCCGGCATTCCCCTAGACTGCCCTGGTCCTAACGCATGGCCCGTGCACTCCCCAGCGGTGCCTGGCATGGACTGTTGCTGTGTCTGGCGCTGACTGCCGGGTGCGGGAATGCGGCCGGGGAGGTGGAACAGCGCCTCAATCCGGAAACCGGCCTGTCATCCTGGAAGGCGCAGCATGAAGGATTCAGCCTCGAGCTGATACAGGTGCTTCCTGATTACGTCAGGGCCGTCTATGCCTCGCGCGGGCTGCCCCCGGAGGTCATCGAGCGGCTGGCCGGCTACTGTGTGTTCGGCACCATTGTGCGCAACGAGTCGGACGCACCGCTGGCCTGGCGCCTCGCCGACTGGCGCTATATCGCTGCGGACGGACGTGAGCAGCGGCTCAAACCGAAGTCGGAGTGGCTCAGGGAATGGCGCGAGCTTGGTGTGGCGTTCCGCTGGACGCTGTTGGCCGATGATCAGGTGTACGAAGCGGGTGACTGGGGTCAGGGCTTTATCACTCTCAAGCTCCCGCCGGGCGAAGCGTTCGACCTGCACTACAGCTGGAGTCAGCATGACCAGACCTATCATGGAATCATCAAACAGGCGCGCTGCGCCCCGCTGGATGTGGCGGCGCCCTGAACGGCGCGTGCGGGCGGCGTTGCTGAGTGCCGCGTTGCTGCTGCTGCCCGGGTCGACATGGGCGCAACTGGAGGCACCGCAGCTCAGTCACCGTGTTACGCCGCTGGCCTCGCCCGTGGTGGCGGAGAATTTCGTGCTCGAGGACATGGATGGCAACCGGCATGCCCTCGAGGACTATCGCGGCAAGGTGGTATTAATCAATTTCTGGGCCACCTGGTGTCCGCCGTGTGTGCGCGAAATGCCATCACTGGAGCGCCTGTACCAGACACTCAGCGATGAACCTTTCGTTGTGCTGGCGATTAATCAATGGGAGAACACCGACCACGTGTTCGCGTTCATGGGACAGATCGATGTATTCCCAAGCTTCCCGATTCTGTTTGATCCCGACAGCGCAGTGTCCGAGGCATTCGGCGTCAAGGGCCTGCCGACCTCGTTCCTGCTCGACCGTAACGGTCGTGTGGTTTACCGGGCGGTTGGCGGGCGTGAATTCGATCATCCCGAAATACTTGAGTTGATCCGCGAGTTGCTGGAGCAATAAGCGCGCTGGCGCGAGCTCCGTTCCGTATCCAGCGGCCCGGTATGCCGGGATCATTCCGCTGGATCGCAGCCGCAAAGTATTAGCGTGCGCGGCGCTGCGCTGCGCGTAGTACAGTAATCGCGTCGCATGCCGACACGGGTAAACAGGCCATGACATCAGGATGGGTGGGATTTTGTTTGCCAGATTCAGCAGCTGTTTCGTGTTCGTAGTGACGGGTCTCGGGGTACTGCTGCCGGTGCAGGCAATGCAGACGGTCAAGGAAGTCGCTGTACCGTCTCTTCCCGACATTGCCATGGTGCACTTTGCGCCGGGCCAGGAGCCGGTGATTCTCTACAATCCGTTTCTGTGTCGCGAAGCGGGGCCGGCCTTGTGCGAGTTCTACCGCTACCACGAGTATGCGCACATCGAGCTGCGTCACCACGAGCGCGATGATCTGTCCCGGCAGGAAAAGGAGCGTGACGCGGATCGCTGGGCCGCGCAGCACGCGCCCTTTGCCAGTGTCATGGCGGCTTATCAGTTCTTTTCCGCGGGCGGTGGCGGGACCCCGGTCCACGGCAGGAGCAGCAGTCGCGCCGAACGCATGCTGGCGCGCACCGAAACCGGGAACCGCTTCGCCGGCTCGAACAGAGCCAGAGCTGCGCAAGCGGACCGGGAGCTGGCACAGGATTCCGCAACCAGACAACCTGGCGAAAGAACCCCGCTTATGTTCGGTGCCTTGGCGCTCTGATCAAGTCCAAGGCCGACGCGACCACCAATTCCGGCTCCTTGCTCTCACTGTCGGTCCGGGCGCAAGGCAGGCCGATTCGCCCGGGGTCATAATTTCAGCTCGAGGCTGGCATTGCGATCGTATACCAGCTGTGCGGATTCGCGCCGGGCCTCGGCGCTCAGCACATGCTCGCGCGCCTCATCCAGATCGATCAGATGAATTACTCGCAGCCCCTGCAGCGTAAGATAATCGGCCATCAGCCTGCGGTGACAGTGCTCCGCCAGGCGTTCCGCACACAGGATAACGGTCGGCGCCCTGGTCGCCATGTTGATCAGCTGGGTAGCGGCGCGGCCGAAGCTGTCGGTTTCCATATAGTCGGCATAGCCGCGCAGTCCCGCCTCCAGGGCAGAGTGCTGCGAGTCCGTTCGGCAGGCTCGCCGCCCGCCCAATTGACGTCCCGCCCAGTGGTACGCAATTCCGGCCAGGTCCAGGGTCTGGCGCAGGCGGTCGGAGGAGAACTGCGGATATCGACTCGAGTGGGGTTGAGCGCGCACGTCGACCAGGGCCGTGATGGCATGTCGTTCCAGCAACTCGACCAGCTCAGCCGCGGCACGGCTGCTGTGTCCGACGGTGTAGATGGCGCAGTTATGCATGCGACATTATGGTCGGCCGCAATGCGGCCTGGCAAATCGCAACGGCGGCGACACATCATTTCCCCGCGTGTTGTGCCTTGAATTTCCGCTATTCAGATCCTACTCTGCCGGACATCCCGCCAAATAAGGTTTGCTACGGAGACAGGCTGAGTGGAAATCCTCGAGCGCGACAAACTACCCGGAAATCGTTTCGCCGGTGTGCGCGAGCACAGGCTGATTACCGATCCGCGGCTATTCGGAACAGATATCGGGGAGGGCGCCTGGACGGGATTCGGTAATCTGGTTTATCTGGCCGATGCTCGGCTGGTGCCGGGGGGCGAAACCGGGATGCACTCGCACCGGGAAATCGATGTTATATCCGTCATGGTGGAGGGCCGTATGCAGCATCAGGGTTCACTCCAGCACGGCCAGTCGCTGGCAGCCGATGAAGTTCAGGTGCAGCGCGCCGGTGCAGAGCAGTTCTCGCATAACGAGGTTAATCCGGATGAGGATCATAACCGCCTGATCCAGATCTGGGTATTGCCGCAAGGCGAGGGCGGAGCGGCTGGCTATCGCCACTATCAACTCGAACCGGGCGGTCTGACGCGGGTGTACGGCGGCAAAGCGGACCAGGGCGATACATTCGCCGCTGACACCGTACTCGAGGTTGCCTGCCTGAACAGCGGGCAAAGCATGGACGTGGATGTGCCGTTTCTGGCCTATCTTACGCGCGGCAAGGGGTTCGCCAATGAAGACCTCATCACGGACGGAACTCTGTTGCGCGGCGATCAGCTGACCTTCGACTGTGTCGAGGACGCACAGATGATTCTTGTTCATCTGCAAGCATGAGCAGCGCGTCGCGCACCGTGCTGTCCTGCGTGGTGCGCGACGCTCGCAACCATCAATAGGACACGAACTGCGCCGGGCTGCGACGCCAGGACCCGTCGGGCTGCAGGCAGGCGGTGCCATAGGCGTCCACCTGTTTGCCGCCGACAATGACCTTGGTCTGATACTCCCGCTCCTGAAGACAGGTCGAGCCAGTGCCATAGCTGTACTGCGGCGCCGGATACACCTCGACCTGCGGCTGTGGCATGGCGGGCGAGTACAAACTGGTACCATAGTCTGGCGCCGGTGGCTGATTGCCGATGGCGTAACCGACCAGACCTCCGACCAGCAACCCGACCAGCAGTTTTTCCTGATCGTCGTCGTCGTGATCCTTGGAGTACCCCCTGTAAGCGTGTGGGTAGCCCCGATAGTAGCCCTTCGAGTAACTCTTGCCCTTGTGGCTGTGGTGACGATCGTAGTGGTGACCGCGGTTATGACTGTAATCCTGGCTACGGTAACCGTGGCGGTCACCGTCAGCCCAGGCGCCGGCCGATCCGGCCAGGGTGGTCACCAGTACGGCAGCGGCAACAGAACTGGTCTTGATGATGCGGTTCATGGATGTTCCCTCTTTTTCGGTTTCCGTAGCCGATTAACGGTACGCTGCCAAAAGGGGTGACAGGTCGGCCTCAATTGTCCCGCGCCGTTCCGACGAAGAACCAAAAAGGCAATAAAAACAAGGCTTGCTAAAATTCGACAAATGAATTTTTTACGCTGCGACGGTTTCTTCCTATGCTTAGCTAAATGCATCAACCCGATTCAGCCAAGGAGGTGGTCTGTTATGCGCGTCCGCCGAGCGACTCCCGGTTTTCTGCTTCTCCTGCTGCTCATGACATCGGTCCATGCGCAGCCGCCGTGGCCCGGCGACATGCCGGGCGGCCCAACCGCACCCCCGGGCAGGCAGCTCGGGGTACTGGTCGAGGAGCTCCCACTGGAGCGGCTGGATGCGTGGGACCTGCCCTACGGGGTGCGCATCACGCGCGTCTTCCCCGGCAGCCCGGCGCAGGCGGGCGGCTTGCGCGCGGACGACATCATTCTGGAAGCTGCCGGCCAGCCGGTGTTCTCGGTGGCGCGGCTCCGCTGGCTGGTGGCTAAATCGGCGCCACGGGACAATCTCGATATCACGTACTATCGCAACGGGACGCGGGCGAGCACCGCAGTGCGGCTGGGTTCGCCCGCACCTGGGGTGGCGCCGGCGAACCCGGAGCGCAGCGAACCGGGCTGGACCTCGCCCAGCTACCTGGGGGTCGGTCTGCAGCCGCTCACGCCGGGTCTGCGCGAGGCGTTTTCGGTGCCCTCGGGAGTCGGCGTGCTGATCGCAGAAGTTTTCCCGGATACGCCGGCCTCGGAGTCGGGACTCAGCGCCGGAGACGTCATCGTCAGGATGGACCGGCGCACCATCGGGGAAATCGCCGACGTGCACCGAGTGCTGGACTATTTCGAACCCGGCGAGCAGTTGGTCATCGAAGTGATTCGGCAGCGGAAAAATCAGGAACTGACAGTTACCCTCGGGCAGCGGGACAAGCTGCCCGGATCGGACCGCCCGGAACCGAGCGGGGATACCCGGCCCTTGTTGGACCCGGCCTGGTGGGGAGAAATCGAGCGTTTCATGGATCGCTGGAAAGACTATTTCGAGCAGCGGCGCGCTGAATCGCCGCCGGTGGCGCTGTAGGGCATACGATGTGCGGCAGGAACAGCCCGCCAACAGAGCCGGCGGGGCGTCCGGGGTAGGTATGGAAATGCGGAGAGTACCCCATTGGATGCCAGGCTGCGGTGCCGGCCAACGACGGGGTGGTTATGCTGCCCGGACAGCGAACCGGACGCTGTTCTTGCCATAACGAAGAGGGCCGAAGCCCCCTTAGCGCTCTAGTTGTACAAGGTATGTTTCAGCCTTCGTCGATCCCTTCATCGATCGGATTATTGATGATTTCGTGCAGCCGGCTGCCCGGAACGTCGCTGTAAAGTACTTCATATTTCTCTTCAATTTCACGAATCATTTCATCAATCATGGCAATGCTCTCCTGTTGGGAATCTCCGTATACGCGGGTTTTCTGCACCGGCGACCACAAAGTAGTATGCCTGACTAAACTTGTCAAGTACTAGTTTTGTATAAGCGTGAGCGGCGGACTTTTGGCCGCTCAGGAGGGGCCTGGGCGTCACGCCACAGCGCCGCACCGGCTTTATTTGTCCGGGTGTAAGATGGCCACAAGACCGGATGCAGGAAGGAGGGCGATTTCCCGTGCGCGCAATGGTACTGCACAGGCAGCGGACGCCGCTGCTTCTCGAGCGTGTCACGCGACCCGAGCCGGGTGACCGGCAACTGTTGATCCGGGTACGGGTATGCGGAGTATGCCGCACCGATTTACACGTGGTCGACGGTGATCTGACCGAACCCAGCCTGCCGCTGATTCCCGGACATCAGATCGTTGGCGTGGTGGAGCAGAGCGGGGTCGCAGTGACGGGCTTCTCAGTCGGCGACCGAATCGGAGTTCCGTGGCTGGGCGGCAGCTGCGGCGGCTGCGAGTTTTGCAGCCGCGGCGAGGAAAATCTCTGCGATCGCGCGCTCTACACCGGTTATCAGATCAACGGCGGTTTCGCCGAGTACTGTGTGGCGGACCACCGTTTCTGTTTTCCCATTCCGGCCGCTTATCCCGACCTGCAGGCGGCACCCCTGCTGTGCGCGGGTCTGATCGGGTACCGCGCGCTGAACATGACGGGTGCTGCCGAGCGGCTGGGTTTCTATGGCTTCGGCGCTGCCGCCCACATCCTGGTACAGTTGGCGCGTTATCAGCAGCGGCGGGTGTACGCTTTCACTCGCGACGGTGACGCCCGCGGGCAGGAGTTCGCACGCAAACTCGGCGCCGTCTGGGCGGGTGGGGCGGCCGAGTTACCGCCCGAGCCGCTGGACGCAGCGATTATTTTTGCGCCCGTCGGCACGCTGGTGCCGGCGGCGCTGCGCGCCGTCCGCAAAGGCGGCGTCGTAGTGTGCGCAGGTATCCATATGTCGGACATTCCTTCTTTTCCCTACGCGCTGCTGTGGGGCGAGCGCAGCGTCAGGTCGGTCGCCAATCTGACCCGCGGCGACGGCGAGGCCTTCATGGCACTGGCACCGCGGGTGCCGGTGCAGACCGAAGTCACGGCGTACCCTCTGGAGCGGACCAATGAAGCGCTCGACGACCTGAGGTACGGGCGTTTCGAGGGTGCAGCGGTCATCGTTGTAGACCCTGATGCAGATGGCGTCGGGATCTGAAAGGCCTTGCCATCCGGACTACAAAGCGCACAATGCAGCCCGCAGCAGACGGCGGAACGGAATTATGGCGTGCACGATTGATCATCTGGTGCGGGAGTCGCTCGCGATCCTGGACGAAAACAGCACCGTGCAGCAGGCGGTCGCCCTGATGGCGGACCACAATGCAGGCTCTCTGGTCGTTACCCGCAACGACGAGGTGGTCGGGCTTTTCACCGAGCGCGACCTGGTCAAACGGGTCGTCGCCCAGGGTAAGGATCCCGCTGAGCTGAAATTGAGGGAGGTGGCCACCACGACTGCTCTGGTCAAGGTGTCGCACGACACGTCCTGCCAGGAGGCGATCCACAAGATGCAACGCAACGCCTGCCGGCGCCTGATGGTATATCGGGGCGACCGGTTTGTCGGTCTGGTGAGTCTCCCCGGCGTCGCCTATGCGCTGGCCGAGCAGAGTGCCGGCAAGAATCACGTGGCGAATGTGTTTGTGTGGCTGGGTGTGGCGGCGGCGGTCAGTGTCATTCTGATCATGCTCTACCTGCTGCCCGATATCTTACATGTCGCCCAGGATGCGACCCGCAACTGAGGGGATTTGCGCAGGCTCCCGGCTGGCCGAGGATCAGTCGTGGTGATAGTCACCATTCATTTTTTTCGTTTTACTTGCAGCGCGTCTGGTCCTTTACTTCTTCGCGCAGGCCCCGCGTGGCGACGTGCCCAGATCCAACCGGCCTGTGGAGGAGATACCATGAAATACATCAGCCTTATTCTGGCGTCGGCGCTGGCTTTCAGCCTCAGCGCCCAGGCCGCCGACGAGGACGCCGCCAGTGACAACCAGCTGGCAATGAACCAGAGCCAGTTTTCCGAACACCGAGCCGACTGTATCGTGCTCGGGATATCCGACGAGCTGACCGGCGATCAGCTCAAAATCTTTGTCGATAACTGCATAGCCGAAAAGACCGCGGCGACGGCAAAATAATACCGCCCAGGCTTTTCGCTTTCACCGAGAAAGCCCCCTACTCGGGGGCTTTTTTATGCAGTTCGACGGGCGTGCGTGCTTTGCGCATCTTCATATTGAGCATTTCTACCACCAGTGCGTAGCTCATGGCGAAATAGATGTAGCCCTTGGGAATATGGAAATCCAGCCCCTCGCCGATCAGAGCCACACCGATCAGCACCAGGAAACTCAGTGCCAGCACCTTGATCGTCGGGTGTGCGTCGACGAAATCGCTGATGGGCCGCGCCGCCCACATCATCACCAGTACGGCGATGACGATCGCCAGCACCATAACCGGCACATGCTGCGCCAGACCGACAGCGGTGATCACCGAGTCGAGCGAAAAGACGATGTCGAGCAGCGCAATCTGCACGAGGACGCTGGCAAAGCCTGCTGACGCGGGGTTATGCGCGCCGGACTCCGCGCCCTCCAGTGCGTAGTGGATTTCCAGGGTACTCTTGGCGAGCAGGAACAGGCCACCACCGAGCAGGATGATGTCGCGCCCGGAAATTTCCTCGCCAAACACACTGAACAACGGCCGGGTAAGGCCCATTACCCAGACCAGGGACAGCAACAGCAGGATGCGCGTAAGCATCGCCAGCGAAAGTCCCAGTATTCTGGCGCGCTGACGCTGCTGCACGGGAAGGCGACCGACCAGGATCGAAATAAAAATGATGTTATCGATACCGAGTACGATCTCGAGTGCCGTCAACGTGAGCAGCGAAACCCACGCCTGGGGTTCCGCTATCCATTCCATCATAATCGGTCCTCCATGCGCCAGACAAAGCAGGTGCACGAGCAATGCTCGCGACAATCATTGTCGCTGCCTGCGCGATCAGGTGGCTCGACTTTAGCGTCCACGGAACGTTTTAACAACGCGACGCGACAGCGGACTCTGCATGGGGCGACCGGCCCACCGCTGTTGCGGCAGCGGTCTGCAGCGGGCGGACACACTTGTTAACATGGGTAGCATGGCAGCTGTGACAAGAATGGAGGCGGGCAAAGTCTGTGTCGGACGGCTTTTTCTGCAAAGACATTTTGCATCGTTGTCGTGCTGAGCTATATTGCCCCCTCCGGCGTTGCGCCGAAATGGACTTGAGGAAGAAACAATGACAAACATCTACAAGCAGTTCTGCTTTACACTGTTCTTGGCCGTCATCCTGGCAGGCTGCGCGACCGGACCCAAGCTCAGCCAGGAGCAGATCCTGGCGCAGAACGAGCAGATCGCCAAACTCGACAAGGAACTCAAAGACGCCGCTGCGCAGGGCGTAGACAACCTGGCACCGGACGGCTATCGCTCCGCCCGCGCACAACTGGACAAGGCGCTGGCGGAAGCCGAGGCGGACCGGGCGGCCACTGCCAACTCGGCGGCGGCCCAGGGTTTGCAGACGCTCGCCACGGCGAATCAGCACGCCGAGGTCAGCCGTGACGTACTGCGCGAAGTGATCGAGGCGCGCAGCAAGGCTCTGCAGGCCGGAGCGACCAGCATTTTCCCGGAACGTGCGGCCGATCTGGACGAAGAGTTCCGCAAGGTGGCCAACCTGGTGGAGCGTGAGCGCATTGTGGACGCCAAGGACCGTCGCCCGCGTCTTATGGCCGGCTACGAGCAGCTGGAGTTGGCCGCCCTGAAGGAAGGCACCGTGGAGGCCGCCCAGGCCGCGATCGCGGATGCCAAGGACAAGGGTGCGGCCAAACATGCGCCCAAGACCTTCAAGCTGGCCGAGGACGAAATGAAGCTGGCGGAATCGGTGCTGGAGGCGGACCGCACCAAGACCGAAAAGGCCAATGCCCACGCCAAGCGTGCCAAGTACCTCGCCGAGCAGAGCATCTGGGTTACCGAGCTGATCAAGGATTTTGACCGCCGCGACTATACGCGCGAGGACGCCGTGATCTGGTATCAGAGCCAGCTGTCCGAGATCGCGGCTCCGTTGGACGAACCGCTGCCGTTCAACGAGCCGAACCGTAATGTGGTGCTCTCCCTGCAGCATTCCATCAAGGAGCTTATGAAGCAGCGCGACGACACGGCCGCGCAGCGCTCTCAGTACGAACAGGAACTGTCCCTGACCGCCGAGCAGCGTGCTGCGATCGAGAAGGTGCAGTCGCTGTTTACGCCGTCCGAGGCGACCGTCTACCAGCAGCGCCAGAACGTGCTCATTTCTGCCCAGGGATTCCGCTTTCCGTCCGGCAGCAGCGAGATCGGGCCGCAGAATTTCGCCCTCATGAACAAGATCATCCAGGCAGTGAATACCTTCCCGAACAGTACGATCGATATCTCGGGTCACACTGACTCGACCGGCAGCGTGCAGGTGAACAAGGCCCTGTCGCAACAACGTGCCGACAATGTGGCCAAGTTCCTGGCCGAAGTTGGCGGCATCTCCGCCAGTCGTCTGATGGCCACCGGTTACGGCAGCGAGCGCCCGGTTGCCAGCAACGAGACCCCGGAAGGACGCGCAGCCAATCGCCGCGTCGAGATACTGATTCGTAACCCGTAACGGGTCGGTGGTCTCCGCTGCCCGGGCGGCCTGGGGCCCGCCCGGGCACGACGGCTATTGCTGCGGAGCCGTCGCGAACTCGAAGGTGATATAGCCTCCCAGCGCTTCCTGCATTTGCGGAACCGTGGGGTTGCGTCCGCCCAGTGGGTCATCCGACTTCTGACAGACCAGTTTCAGCACCTCGGGTTGTGCTTCTGAGCGGAGGTGCAGGACGCGGAAAAAGCGCAGCACGGTGGGCTGCAGCTCCCATTCGCGACCCTCGCCGGTGCGCGTGATGCGAAAACTGCCGGGACGGATCGACTCGACGCCGAGGTCATACACCCATAGCTGGCAGTTCATCTTGAATTCGTCCACACCTGCGACGGGCTGGCCGTGTTGCAGTTTGACATGACGCTGACCGGCCGGGATCGGAAGTTCCTTGTTGACCGTCAGGCTGGACCCCGGCGGTATCCGGTAACCCGATGAATTGATGTCGTAGCTGGCGGCGGTGTGGCAGCCGGCGAGCACGACTGCGAACAGGGTTGCGACGGGTGTTTTCATGACAGGCGTTCCTTTTTGCATGGCTCCGGGCAGGAGCTGAGCGATGCGTCTGCGACTTGCCTAAGTATAGGCCGGATGGACCGCTGGGTATCCACATGCTGTTGCCGTGGCAGGCCTGTTACGCTCCATTGACCACATTTGTAACGGTGCGGATTTCGGTGTGTAATACGCGCCTCAAACGCCTTCAACCAGATCATAGGGGAACACAATGCATAAAGCCCAGGCGGGTGACCTGTCATCCGGAATCAGACTGCGCCCGGCGGCACTGGCGCTGCTGACGGCACTCGCCGTTGGCAGTGTCGGTTGCCAGACCACCGATCCCTACACCGGTGAGCAGAAGACCAGCAATGCCACCAAGGGTGCCGGCATCGGCGCCATCGGCGGTGCGATCGCCGGGGCCCTGATCAGCGGCAAGCGCAAGAATGTACTGCTCGGCGCAGGTCTCGGCGCGCTGGCGGGTGGTGTGGCCGGCAATTACATGGATCAGCAGGAGGCCAAGCTGCGTGCCCAGTTGCAGGGCACGGGGGTGAGTGTCACCCGCGTAGGGGATCAGATCATCCTGAACATGCCGGGCAATATCACTTTCGCGACCAACTCTGCAGATATTTCCGCCAGCTTCTATCCGGTGCTCAACTCGGTGGCACTGGTTGTGAACGAATTCGAGAAGACCTACGTGGACGTGATCGGTCACACCGACAGTACCGGCTCGGCCGAGTACAATCAGCAGTTGTCGGTGCGCCGCGCGCAGAGCGTATCCAGTTACCTGCAGAGCCAGAAAGTGCTGCCGGAGCGACTGCTGACCAGCGGTATGGGGCCGAACTCGCCGATCGCATCGAACGACACCGCTGAGGGTCGGGCCCTCAACCGCCGGGTGGAAATCATCCTGACTCCGCTGACCTGAGACGACCCACCCTGCAGCCGGGGCCGGTCAGCCGACTGCCCCGGCTGTTTGTCCTTGCGGCACCGCCCTTGAGCGGTAGTCAATCGTACAGGTTCTCGAACTGCTGGCGGATGCGCGCTTCGGGCGGCGGCGTGACAAGACTGAACACCAGGATGGCGATGCTGGAGAACACAAAGCCGGGAATGATCTCGTAGAGATCGAACAGGCCCAAAGGCCCGGCCTCGAGCTGTTTCCACACTATCACGGTGGTGCCGCCCACCAGCATACCGGCCAGCGCCCCGAAGCGGTTCATACGTCCCCAGTAGAGCGACAGCAGCACGGTGGGTCCGAACGCTGCCCCGAAGCCGGCCCAGGCATAGGCCACCAGGTCGAGTACCCGGTTGTCCGGGTTCATGGCCAGAAAGATTGCCACCGCTGCCAGTGCGAGTACCGCCAGCCGTCCCATCCATACCAGTTCGGCGGCGCCCGCCTGCGGGCGCAGAAAGGCCTTGTAGAAGTCGTCCGACAGCGCTGCCGAGGCCACCAGCAACTGCGAATCGGCGGTGCTCATAATGGCCGCGAGTATCGCTGCCAGGCACACCCCAGCCACCAGCGGGTGAAACAGCGCGCGGACCATTTCCATGAAGACTTTTTCGCTGTCGGCGCCTGTCAACGGTGTTTCCAGGTAGCCAACCGCCAGCACGCCAACCAGTACCGCTGCAACCAGCGTGATGGTCACCCAGGTCACGGCGATGGCACGCGCCGCGGCCAGTTCCTGCACCCGCCGGATAGCCATGAATCGGGCCAGGATGTGCGGCTGACCGAAATAGCCGAGCCCCCAGCCCAGCAGTGAAAGTATCGCGACCAGGCCGAGCGGTTCACCGCCAACAGTGCTGAACGGATCGAGCAGCGCCGGATTGTGTTCGCGCAGCCCCGCGACACTGGACTGCAGCCCGCCGCGGCTTTCCATGACCGCCACCGGCACCGCGACCAGGGCAACCAGCATCAGCAATCCCTGCACCAGGTCGGTCCAGGATACGGCGAGGAATCCGCCGAAAAAGGTATAGGCGACCACCACCAGGGCGCCGACGACAATAGCAACGTGGTATTCAATGCCGAACACCGCCTCGAACAGTTTGCCGCTCGCCACCAGTCCCGAGCTGGTGTAGAAGGTGAAGAACAGCAGCACCAGCAGCGCCGCCACCACCCGCAGCAGCCGCGAACGGTCTGCAAAGCGCTGCTCGAAAAACTCCGGCAGCGTCAGGGCATCGCCGGCCAGCTGGGTATACAGGCGCAGGCGGAAGGCCACCAGTTTCCAGTTCAGGTAGGTGCCGATCAGCAGTCCCAGCGCGATCCAGCCCGCCTCCAGTCCGGACAGATAGGCGTAGCCGGGCAAGCCCAGTAACAGCCAGCCACTCATGTCGGAGGCCTCCGCGCTCAGCGCGGTCACCCAACGCCCCAGTTGGCGCCCGCCCAGCAGGTAATCGGACAGATTCCCGGTGCGCCGGTACCCGGCCAGTCCGATAAGCAGCATCACCAGGATGTAGCCGGCGAAAGTGAGCGTGATGACAGTCGTGTTAGACATCGTTCCCCGGATCAACCCGTCAGACGCGAGGCCGGAGTGTGGAGTCGCCCGCGAGGCGGCTGATTTAGCCACGGATACCGGTTTTTTGCCGCGTCGATATCGCTTTGCGCTGGCGGGCCAGTCTGGGGCGAATACGCGCGCGGGTCAACCCGCGTGCCGGCCGCGCATAGCCGCAGCGGAGGGCGCAGAATGTTAAGCGGTGCTTGCCCTGTTGGGGCGTGAATTTCAGAATCCGGTCTCATCTTCGCATGGAATTTCGCCATGAGGCTTTACGTACTGCGTCACGGGGAAACCAGTTACAACCGGCTTGGGCTGTGCAATGATGACCCGCGCCGGAACGTGCATCTCACTGCCACTGGCATAGCGCAGGCGCGGGCGGCGTCGCAGCAGCTGCGCGACGCACCGCTGCAGCGCATCATCACCTCCGAGTTGCCGCGTACCCGCGAAACCGCGGCAATCGTTAACCGCTGGCATCGTCTCCCGATTGAGGTGAACGCCCTGTTGAACGATATTCGCAGCGGTTTTGACGGTCGGCCCGTGAGCGACTATTTCACGGCCACCGCCCATGACCCCCTGCATGCACGCGCCAACGGCGGCGAATCGCTGCTCGATTACAAGGCGCGGGTGGTAGGTTTTATCGAATGGCTGAAGACACAGCCGCAGGACTGCGTTCTGGTGGTGGCGCACGAGGAGACGCTGCGGGTGTTCGAAGCCTGGTTCCGGGGGCTCCCGGACACCGCACTGCGCAGCCTGCAGTTCGCCAATTGCGCTGTGCAGCGATATCGCTTATGAACGTTTCAGCATCGCGCTCCGGCTGAGCATGGCCCGCCCCGACGCAGAGCCGCCGCACACGGCGTTCACAGTACCGGCGCCAGCAACCGCGCGGCGCGCGCGGCGACCCGCACCGCCAGCGGTCGCGACTCGAGTTCATCGGCGGCGACCCGCCGGCAGTGCGCGAAATCGCTGCTCAGCATGTCGGCTACCTGTGCCGCAAAAACTCGGTCGGCGACCAGCGCCGTAAATTCGAAATTGAGTCGAAACGAACGGTTATCCAGGTTCGCGGTCCCGACTGCGGCGAGGTCGTTGTCGACCAGCAGGACTTTCTGGTGCAGGAAACCGCTCTGGTAGCGAAACAGCTGCACGCCGGCACTGACCGTCTCCTGAACAAAAGCAAGACCGGCCAGGTGAACCAGGCGGTGGTCCGGATGCGCCGGCAACATGATACGGACATCGACGCCACGCAAGGCCGCCAGTTGCAGCGCCGCGACCACCATTTCGTCGGGCACGAAGTAGGGGCTGGTAATCCAGATACGCTGTTGCGCCGTGTTGATGGCCTGCACGAAGAACAGGACACAGGTGTCCAGCATGTCGGCGGGACCGGTAGGCAATATCAGTACGCGCTGGCCCGGCGTACACACTGTGTCAGGCACCCAGTCCAGGTCCGGCACCTGCCGGGTCGCCCAGTACCAGTCCTCTACGAACGCGAGCTGGGTCGCCATGGCAGCGGGCCCCCGTATCTGGAGATGGGTGTCGCGCCACGGGGTCAGGCGGGGATGGCGACCCACGTATTCCTCCCCGACATTATGCCCGCCGATATATGCGCTGTGCCCATCCACCACGACCACCTTGCGGTGATTGCGGAAGTTGACCTGCAGACGGTTGGCGCGTCCCTGGGTGGTCCGGAACGCAGACACATGAATACCGGCCTTGGCGAGCCGGTCGAGATACGCGTGGCTCAGCTTGCGGGAACCGATTTCATCGTAGAGCAGGTAGACCGACACGCCGGCACGGGCTTTCTGCTCGAGCAGTGTGGCGAGCCCGACCCCCAGCGCGTCGTCGCGGAGAATGAAGAACTGCACCAGCACGTAGCGTGTCGCCGCCCGTATGCCGGCGAAAATGGCGGCGAACGTTGCCTCGCCGTCGACCAGCAGACTCACCTGGTTGCAGCGGGTAAACGGCATCTTTGCCAGTCGCTCGAACG
The DNA here is from genome assembly GCA_963715415.1 of uncultured Chloroflexia bacterium. GTDB lineage: Bacteria > Chloroflexota > Anaerolineae > Caldilineales > Caldilineaceae > JAWKOK01. The sequence continues at coordinate 53,027 of CAVQSG010000013.1, forward strand.
TTGCGTAGGACGCTTCATGGCGAGAGAATCCGGCGCGCAGTGGCGCCGCATAGCGCTCGGCCAGTTGTGCCGCGACATGCTGGATTTCCAGCTCCCCGGCGCGGCGGGCATCCACGTAACCGCGAAACTTGCCGCGCCCGAACACCGCGTACAGGGGCAGGGAAATGATGGGGAAGGCGATCAGGGAAATCGCCCAGGCAATCGAGCCCTGTGACGTCCGGCTGTTCATGAGGGCATGAACTGCGGCGATAATCGCCACCAGTTCGAGCACGGCGATCGATACACCGATGATGGTTAAAGGGTAAGGTGTGAGCATGGAAAAATGATCTGGCTCGGCGTGATATCGCTCGGCGTGGCGACCGCAGACCATGTTACCGGGTTTTGCCATCCGGCGCCCGGCGGCACCGGTCGGCATGCTAAAGCGCGCGACAAGTATTTTGCATCCGGCTATGCTTTGCGGCGCAATGTCGTCCAACCACATAGGAACGAGGAGTAGACTCTGATGACAGATCACAACACTTTACCGCCTCCGGCAGATGACTCGACAACGGGGATCAGCCGGCGCGAGCTGCTGCTGGGACTGGGCGCCAGCGGCGCGCTGGGCCTCTCCGGGGCAGCCTTTTCGGCCATGCCGGGCCATGACCACAGCAAACATGCGCCGCGCCACGGGGATCTGCTCGATGCCGTGAACGTTTGTCTCGATAAGGGCGAGCGGTGCATCGCGCATTGCCTGGTGAGCTTCAGGGAAGGCGACGTGACGTTGGCCGACTGTGCCAGCAAGGTGCATGAAATGCAGGCCATCTGCGCGGCGTTTTCCTATCTGCTGGCGGCAAACTCGGAGTACCTGGAAGCGTCTTATCGGGTCTGCGAGACGGTGTGCAGCGATTGCGCGCGCGAGTGCCGCAAGCACGATGAGCACCACGAGTGCCGGGCCTGTGCCGAAGCCTGTGAGGGCGTTGTCGATGCCATCAAACTGACCTTCTCCGCATAGCCGACGCGACCCGTTTCCAGGGGCCCGATGCACCGCGCGGTAGATGACGGCGGCCGCGCCGGCAGGGCTGTCAGCGATTCGACCGGTTCGCCATGAGTTTCACCTACTCTCGCGACCCCCGGACGGATCGTTCGCTGCGGCACTCGGTGCGTGACGCTGTCGCCTATTCGGTGATGGCCGGCGGAGCGGAGACCTACCTGTCTGCATTCGCCCTGTTCCTGCACGCCAGTGCCTCTCAGGTCGCGCTGGTGGCAACTGTGCCGCCGCTGGTGGGGGCGTTCTTCCAGTTCCTGTCCGCGTGGCTTGGGCACAGATCGGGGAGACGCAAACCGATCATCATCAGCGGCGCCGCGCTGCAGGCGCTGGTGTGGCTCCCGTTGCTGCTGCTGCCGGTCTGGTTCCCCCAGCAGGCGATCACGCTACTGATCGCTTGTCTGATCCTGTACCACGCCGGCGCCAATCTCGCCGCGCCCCTGTGGGTCAGTCTGATGGGCGATCTGGTAGCCGAGCGCAAGCGTGGACGCTTCTTCGCGCGCCGCACCCGTCTCGCCACCGTGACCAGCTTTGTGTCGCTCGCCAGTGCCGGAGCCGTGCTGTACGGCTTTACCCGCCAAGGTCATACGCTGCTGGGCTATGGCGTGGTATTCGTCTGCGCGGCGCTGGCGCGCCTGGTTTCGGTGTATCACCTGGCGCGCATGCACGAACCGGAACGGCAGGGTCCGGCGCTGCCCGCGCTTCGCCTGTCCTGGTCGGGGCTGCGAGCCCTGCGCCAGTCGAGTGCCCTGCGTTACTCGCTGTTTCTCGTCTGTATGCAGTTTGCCGTCGGCATTGCAGCGCCGTTCTTCGCCGTCTATATGCTGCGCGACCTGCAGTTCAATTACGTCCAGTTCATGGCCAATACCGGTACTGCGGTATTGATGCAATTTCTGATGCTGAACACCTGGGGACGGATCAGCGATATCTTCGGCAACCGGCTGATACTGGTGACGACGGGCAGCATGATTCCATTTCTGCCCCTGCTGTGGCTGGTTTCGGATAATTTCTGGTACCTGGTCGGGGTACAGGTGATCAGCGGGTTCGCCTGGGCCGGTTTCAGCCTCAGTTCGGGTAATTTTCTCTACGACCTGATTCCCAGCGCCAGGCGCTCGGCGGCTATGGCGTTCCATAGTGTATTGGTCGCAATCGGGGTGTTCCTGGGGGGTATGCTGGGTGCCTTGCTGGCCTGGGTGGTGCCGGCTGAATGGGCCTTCGCCGGTCAGCAGTTTACGCTTCCGAGTGTGCTGCTGGTGGTGTTTGCCGTCTCGGCGCTGTTGCGCCTGCTGGTGGCCGCAGTGTTCCTGCCGGGCCTGCGGGAGGTCAGGCAGGTGCGCCGCACCATGAGTGCCCGCGAACTGGTGTTCCGGGTGACGCGCTTCAATGCCTTCTCGGGGCTGCTCTACGAGGTCGTTACGATGTTTCGACGCGGTCAGAATTGAACCGCCGGTCCTGGTGTGCAAACGCGTGTTTTGCACACCAGGACCGGGGTGAGGCGTTCAGCTGCGTTTCGATTTGTGCCGCGCGTGTCTCGCGTCTTTCCAGTCTTCGTAAACTGTCAGCGCGAAAAATGCGACGATCATGACAACTGCAATCCCGTTAACAGCCGTGTCCCCGGACAGAGAAACAACTGAATCGCCGATATAGAGCAGGAATGTGACCGCCAGTATTATGCCGCCAACCGCGGCTGCCAATGCGTGTCCGTTCATCATCTCAATCCTCCTGATACACACTAAGAGTGCGTTCTTTTCCGCGGAGCAATACCCATGCCAAAGGTGGTAATATGCCAATAAAAAATAGTGATAACAATAGATCAAACTAATTTTTTAACGCATTCGTTGAATAATGCCATGCATTCATATGTCGCCCCTCAACGACGGTTTTTCCACTCTGGGCAGAAAAGCCCAGCGTGATGCGGTATCCGCTGTTGTCAGCTGGCGACAGTCCAAGCGCCACCGGGTTGCTCTGCCAGCCGCCTGAGGGTTCGCCGGCGCGGCAAGGGATGACGGCTACCTGACTCGGACTCAGTGCGTTGCTTGGAATCTGTGGCCATACTTTATCGGTTCAAGCCGGTGGCTTGGCATCAAGGCGAAGACCCGAATCGATCGGCCGTGCGGCCGATTGTGACCGCAAGAGGTTGGGTTGAGCACGAACCCGCTCAATTCCGCCGCCTCGAGGCGCGTGCTGCAAACCGCTGCTGGGGACACGGAGCCTTGTCTGAGCTCGACGTGGGCGATGCGTCAACTCGGCCTGTCACGCAGCCTGTTCCCGGACGGCCGCACTGCCATGCAGGCCCCTATCACGCACCGAACGTCGCGGCGCGGAGTGCAGCCCGGGCAATCACCAGGTTCAGTTTGCCAGGCCGCGCAGCGCCGCCATTCCCATTGCCATTGAGGCGTTTTATTGCCTGCTCGGACGGTCTATACCTGACCATACAGTGATGCCCGGGCGACGGTTTGCGCAGCGGGCAAAGGAGACGCGAATGAGCACTTCAATGAATATGCAAGGCACCACGGTTCATCAGTGTGACTCGCTCAACTACGTAGCCACGGATGCTATGCCGCGCGACCGGTCCCAGAGTCGCCGACTGCATGAACCGACCCTGATGATCTCAACCATTGATCCGATCAGCGGGCGTGATATCGACGACCTGGCCGGTAAGCCCTATATCGTGGACGGCGACATCGTGATGTACTTCGAGTCCGAAGAAACGCGTCAGGCCTATCTCGATACGCCGATCGACCATCCGCTACGCCTGGCTGATAACCCGACCGAGGAGTGGGTCGCGGAAGGCTGAGGAGCAAAGCACGCAGCCAGTGCCGCCGCGGGGGCCGCGCGCCTGCGCCGATGGGGTTGCACAGGAGAGCTGACGCAGGGCTTTCCCTGCACGGCGCCGGCTCAGGCCGCAAATGGCGCGCTGATGCGGGCAGCTGGCGCCAAGCTTCCGGGCATGAACCGCGTTCCTGACAAAAAACCGCGCGCCGCACAGAGCAGAAGCCCGGCGCAACCGGAGATGCTACCGTCCCCGGGCGGGACATCGCTGCGGCGCCCATGGCGGGCCAAGCTTGACCGCGTCACCAGACCGCCATCGCTATGCGCCTTGACAGGCTGGCGCTGACGGCATCCTGTTTGTCGTCAATCACGAAACTCTTTTTAAGTTCAATACCTTCTGCTTCCTGCGCTCCGCCCTGTGCAGAATGCGGGCTGGGCTGGCTGGCCGCTACGCAGCATTGTATGCTGCGTGTGCAAAACACAACTATCCATGGCCGAAACGCACTATCTCACCGATATTCTCGCTCTGCTTGCGGCAGCCGTCGTTGCCGTGCCGTTGGCCCATCGCCTCGGTCTGGGTTCGGTGATCGGCTACCTGGTCGCGGGGGCACTGCTGGGGCCATGGGGACTGGGGGTCATCGAACGGGTCTCGGAGATCCGGCAGTTTGCCGAGTTCGGCGTCGTCTTCCTGCTGTTCGTCATCGGTATCGAGATGAAGCCGGCGCGCCTGTGGGTGATGCGGCGTTCGGTATTCGGTCTCGGGCTGTCGCAGCTGGTGGTGACCGGGACCGTACTGACGGGGATCGCCGTGGTCCTGGGCTTGGGTTTGAAAACGGCGATCATCGTCGGTTTTGGCCTGGCGCTGTCGTCCACCGCTTTCGGCCTGCAGCTGCTGATCGAAAGGCGCGAACTGACCAGTGTAACCGGCCGCACCAGCTTCGCGATCCTGCTGCTCCAGGACCTTGCGGTGGTACCGTTGCTGGCGTTGGTGTCGCTGCTGTCGGGTGGTGGCGCGCTGGTCGCGAGCGCGGGTGCCGCGGTCCTGGAAGCGGTGCTGGTGATCGGCTCCGTGGTGCTCGCCGGGCGTTATCTGCTCAATCCGGTGCTGGATCGGGTCGCCGCGAGCCAGAATGCGGAAATCTTCACCGCTGCCGCCGTGCTGCTGGTGCTGGGGGTGGCCTGGCTGATGGAACTGGCCGGGTTGTCCATGGCCCTGGGTGCGTTTCTGGCCGGTCTGATGCTGGCCGAATCGCACTACCGCCATCAGATCGAGGCCGACATTCAACCATTCCGCGGCATCCTGCTGGGGCTGTTCTTCATGTCGGTCGGCATGAGTATCGACCTCGGCCTGCTGGTGGACAGACCCGGGCTGATCCTGGCACTGGTCGCGGCACTGATGGGGATCAAGGCGCTGTTGGCGTGGGGACTTTGCCGCCTCAGCGGTGTCGATAGCGGCAACGCAACGCGGGTGGGGTTGTTGCTGTCGCAGAGTGGGGAGTTCGGTTTCGTGCTGTTCTCATTCGCCACGGTATCGGGGGTACTGCCGGGAGCGCTGTTTCAGACCTTGTTGCTGATCATTGCGCTCAGCATGGTGAGCACGCCTTTCATCGTGGCGCTGGGCGATGCATGGTTACGGCGGCGGCAGGACAGGGGACCCGTGAGCGAACCGATGCCCGACAACCTCCGCGAGCCGCAAGCGGATATCATCATCGCGGGTTTCGGCCGGGTCGGCCAGCGGGTGGCAGCCATTCTTACAGCCGCGCAGATTCCCTTTGTCGCGTTGGACCACGACCATGCCAAGGTCGAACAGGGCCGACGCAAAGGGTTTCCGGTTTTCTTCGGCGATGCGAGCCGTTTTGATGTCCTGCGGGCGGCAGGCGCAGAGCGTTCCAGAATGATCATTGTCACTCTCGATGAGCCACAACAGACTCAACGGCTGGTGCAGATCATCCGCGAGCACTATCCGTCCTTACCCATTCACGTGCGTGCCAGGGATCGCGCACACTGCGCGGACCTGCGCGCGCGCGGTGCAACGACGGCTATTTCGGAAACTCTGGAAGCCAGCCTGCGCCTGAGCGAATACGCCCTGGCCGGCAGCGGCGTA
>CAVQSG010000014.1:0-13214 GCA_963715415.1 uncultured Chloroflexia bacterium
CTGTCTCAACGACGCCGCCACCGGTCTCATCGACTGCGGCAACTGGGCGGAGTCGGCCTCTTGGGCGGTGCCCGTCAGACGCTGTCTCGGGCATCTACTTTGCCAAGGCTGTGCGCACGGATAGCAGCGGCGCCAGCCACATCGTCTTCATCGTGCGCGATGACGATGGCGGGTCCGACATCCTCTTCCAGACGGCCGACACGACCTGGCAGGCCTACAACACCTATGGAGGCAACAGCCTCTACGTCGGGTGCACCCGGCTGGTCGCGCCGACAAGGTCAGCTACAACCGGCCCTTCCACGCACGCGGTGAAGCCTATGCGGAAGACTGGCTCTTCAACGCCGAATATCCGATGGTGCGCTGGCTGGAGGCCAACGGTTACGATGTCAGCTACTTCCACCGGAGTGGACTCTGACCGACGCGCGTCCGGATCGCTTGAACATCAAGTCTTCCTGTCGGTCGGCCACGACGAATACTGGTCCGGCGCCCAGCGTCGCCAACGTCGAGGCAGCGCGTGACGCGGGCGTCAATCTGGCCGTTCTTGAGCGGCAACTGTAGATCTTCTGGAAGACGCGTTGGGAGAACAGCATCGACGGCTCCGACACGCCTTATCGCACGCTCGTCTCCTACAAGGAGACGCACGACAACGCCAAGAGCGACCCGGAGCCGAATATCTGGACAGGTACCTGGCGCTGACCCGCGGTTCAGTCCACCGGCCGATGGCGGCCGTCCGGAGAACGCACTCAGCGGCACCATTTTCAAGGTCAACGTCGGCACCTATGCCATGCAGGTGCCGGAGGCCGACGGCAAGATGCGCTTCTGGCGCAACACCAGTGTCGCCAATCTGAACCCGGGCCAGACCGCTACGCTTTCGGACTTCACGGTCGGCTACGAGTGGGACGAGGATGCCGACAACGGCTTCCGTCCCGCCGGTCTGATCCGGCTGTCGACGACCAATGTGACCGATGCAGAGATCCTCGTCGACTACGGATTACCTACGAACCGGGTCCGGCGACTCACAATCTGACGCTCTACCGTGCATCCGGCGGTGCCCTGGTCTTCGGCGCCGGTACGGTGCAGTGGTCGTGGGGTTTGGACGGCAACCACGACCGGCTGGCTTCGACGCCGGACGATAACATGATGCAGGCGACCGTGAATCTCTTCGCCGATATGGGTGTCCAGCCGGGATCGCTGCAGGCCGGTCTGGTGGCGACAACCCAGTCCACCGACACGACGCCGCCATCCGCGACCATCGCGACCCCGCCCGACGGCAGCACGGTGCAGATCGGGCTACCGGTCTCTATCTCCGGCACGGCCGTCGATACAGGCGGCGGTGTGGTCGGCGGTGTCGAGGTCTCTGTCGACGGCGGCACGACCTGGCGCCGGGCCGACGGCCGCGCCAACTGGAGCTACAGTTGGACGCCGGACACGGCCGGTGCGATCTCGGTCCTGAGCCGGGCAGCCGACGACAGCGCCAATCTGGGGACGGCGACGGGAATCACCGTCAATGTGTCGAACAATCCTGACACGACGCCACCGACCGTGTCGGTGACGAGCCCAACCAATGGTGCAACGGTGTCGGGGTCCGTCTCCGTTACGGCTGATGCAAGCGACAACTTTGGTGTCGTGGGCGTGCAGTTCCAACTAGACGGTGTGAATCTGGGGCTGGAAGATACGGCCGCGCCCTATGACATTACTTGGAATACGTCTGACCAGCGGCAACGGTACCTATACATTGACAGCCGTTGCACGCGATGCTGCCGGCAACCAGACGACGTCGCAAGTGGTTTCCGTGACGGTGGACAATCCCATCGACACGACGCCGCCAACGGTCACGACGGTCAGTCCGACCGATGGTGCCACCGGCGTACCGTTGAACAGCACGGTGACTGTGACCTTTGATGAGGATATGGATCCGGCAAGCATCAACGGCAGCACTGTCGAACTGCGTGACGGCGCTGCCGCCCTGGTGCCTGCGACCGTCACCTATGATGGTCCCAGCCGGACGGCCACGCTGTCTCCGACGAGTGACCTCGTCGATGGGACATTGTATACAGCCACGGTCCGCGGTGGCGTGCCGATCCGTGGGCCAAGATTTGGCGGGCAATGCGCTAGCCCAGGACTATCTCTGGACCTTCTATGCGGGAACCCTGACCAATTGTCCCTGCTCCATTTGGGCCCCGTCCGCAGTGCCTACGAATCCAGCCGAGCCCGATCCCAGTGCAGTGGAGGTGGGGGTCAAGTTCCAGGCAGATCTCGATGGCGATATAACCGGGATTCGCTTCTACAAGGGCGCCGGCAATGATGGCATCCATGTCGGTAATCTCTGGACGAGCACTGGCCAGTTGTTGGCGACCGGAACCTTCGTCAACGAGACAGCGACCGGTTGGCAGCAGCTGGACTTTGCGGCGCCGGTCGCCATCAGTGCCAACGTCACCTATGTGGCGTCGTATCACACCAATGACGGATTCTATGCCCAGGATGATGGCTTCTTTGCCGGCGGCGGTGTAGACAACCCGCCGCTACGTGCGCTGCAGGACGGCATCGACGGCGCCAATGGTGTCTTTGTCTATGGTCCCAGCGCGTTTCCGGCCCTGAGCGGGAATTCATCCAACGATCGGGTAGACGTGGTCTACACACCGAACATCGGTCCGGACACGACCGCGCCACTGGTGCTGTCGGTGACGCCGGCTGACGGTGCCGTACTGGTATCGCCCAATACCGATCTGACGATTACGTTCAACGAGCCCATGGACGCCGGTACCATCGGCAGCAGCACATTCGAGCTGCGCGACGGCGCCAACAACCTGGCGGCCGCCACGGTCACGTATGACCCTGCTGGCGCGCAAGGCGACGTTGAACCCGACTGGCGCGTCTAGCCTATTCGACCACCTATGTGGCGACGGTCAGGGGCGGTGGAACCGACCCACGCGTCAAGGACACGAGCGGGAATGCGCTGGCCAACGACCAGGTCTGGTCCTTCACGACCGCGGATCCGCCACCGGTTCCACCGAATGACGGTCCCGGTGGACCGATTCTGGTGGTGTCTTCGGCGGCCAACCCATTCGGTCGCTACTTCAACGAGATTCTGCGGGCGGAGGGACTGAACCTCTTCCTGAGTACCGATATCTCGCTGGTCTCTGCCGCCACACTGGCCAACTACGACGTGGTCATCCTGGGCGAGATGTCGTTGACGACGGCCCAGGTCACCATTTTGACCGACTGGGTGAACGGCGGCGGCAACCTGATTGCCATGCGTCCGGACAAACAACTGGCCGGCCTGCTGGGATTGACGGATGCGTCGGCGACCGTGTCAGAAGGCTATCTGTTGGTGAACACGGCCACCCAGCCGGGCGCCGGCATCGTGGGCGAGACCATGCAATACCACGGTACGGCCGATCTCTACAACCTGGCCGGTGCTGCCGCGGTGGCGACGTTATACAACAACGCCACCACACCTGTGGCCGGGAATGCGCCGGCGGTGACGCTGCGCAGCGTGGGTGCCAACGGCGGTCAGGCGGCGGCCTTCACCTACGACCTGGCGCGTTCGGTGGTCTACACGCGGCAGGGGAATCCGGCCTGGGAGAGCCAGGAACGGGACGGCATTCCGCCCATCCGTTCCAACGACATGTTCTACGGCAATGCAGCCGGCGATCCGCAGCCGGACTGGGTCAACCTGGACAAGGTCGCGATCCCGCAGGCGGATGAGCAGCAGCGTCTGCTGGCCAACCTGATCCAGCTGATGAATGCCGACCGCAAACCGCTGCCCCGCTTCTGGTACTTCCCGGACGACCACAAGGCCGTGGTGGTCATGACCGGCGACGACCATGGCGTGGGCTACACCGTGGACCACTTCAATGCCTTCACGACTGCCAGTCCGGCCAACTGTTCGCTGGCTGACTGGGAATGCATCCGCGGCACGTCATACATCTACTCGGGCACGCTGACCGACGCCGAGGCCGCGGCCTTCACGGCTGCCGGCTTCGAAGTAGGGCTGCACATCAGTAGCAACTGTACGGAATATACGCCGACCTCACTGGATTCCGACTTCAGCTTCCAGCTAGACGGATTTGCCACTACCTATCCAAGCGTACCGGCGCCCGTGACCCAGCGGATTCACTGTATTGCCTGGTCCGACTGGGCGACCCAGGCGATCGTGGAGAGCAACTACGGCATCCGTCTGGACACCAACTATTACTACTTCCCGGGCACCTGGGTGAACGGCCACGACGGCTTCTTCACCGGTTCGGGCATGCCCATGCGCTTCGCCGACCTGGACGGCACCATCATCGACGTCTATCAGGCGGCCACACAGATGACCGACGAGTCGCTCCAGAGTTACCCGGCGACCTCCAACATATTGCTGGACCGGGCGCTGGGAGCGGAAGGATACTACGGCGCCTTTACGACCAACATGCACACCGATCGCGCCATCGACGACGCGGTGGCGATCGTGGGTTCGGCGCAGGCGCGCGGCGTGCCGGTGGTGACGGCGCGGCAGATGTTGGAGTGGCTGGACGGGCGCAATACCTCCTCGTTCGGCTCGATCTCGTGGAGCAACGACACCCTCAGCTTCACCATCGCGGTGGGGCAGGGGGCCGAACAACCTGCGCGCCATGCTGCCGGTCCAGACGCCGGGCGGCAATATCACCAGCATCAACCGCAACGGTGCACCTATTGCCTTCTCGACTGAGGTAATCAAGGGCGTGGAGTATGCGACCTTCCCAGCCCTGGCCGGCGCCTATCAGGCTTCGGCAACGCCGCTGCCGCCCGATACTGAGGCTCCGACCGTGGCCATGACCGGCCCGGCTGACGGTGCGACTGTGGCCGGTTCGGTGGCGGTCAGCGCCAACGCATCCGACAACGTGGTGGTGGCTGGTGTGCAGTTCAAACTCAACGGCACCAACCTGGGTGCGGAGGACACGGCGGCACCCTATACCATCAACTGGGACAGCACGACCGTGACCAACGGCAGCTACCAGCTGACGGCCGTGGCCCGCGACGCGGCCAACAACACGGCGACGTCCGCGCTGGTCAACGTGACTGTGAACAATGTGCCCGACACCACGCCGCCCACGGTGACGAGTGTCGGCCCGCAATCCGGCGCGGTCGACATTGCAGGGGGGGCTGTCGTAACTGCTGTCTTTAGCGAGGCCATGGACCCGGCGACCGTCAACGGCACCACGTTCGAGTTGCGCGACAGCGGCAGCAACCTGGTGGCGGCCACGGTCAGCTATGATGCCGGCACACAGACGGCCACGCTGACGCCGTCAAGCCCGTTGGCGAATTCTTCCGCCTACACGGCGCTTGTGCGCGGCGGCGCGTCCGACCCGCGTGTCAAGGACGTGGCCGGGAATGCGCTGGCAGCCGACTACAGTTGGGGCTTCACCACTGTTGCGCCGTCGCCCTATGTCAGCATCTGGGACGAGGTGGCGACGCCGACCATCGCATCCGAAAACGACGCCAATCCCGTCGAGGTCGGTGTGAAGTTCCGCTCCGACGTTGCCGGAGAGATTGCGGGCCTGCGTTTCTACAAGGGACCCAACAACACGGGGACACACGTAGGCAACCTGTGGAACAGTACGGGGACGTTGCTCGCGAGCGCGACCTTTGTGAATGAAACGGCAAGCGGCTGGCAGGAAGTACTCTTCCCGGCGCCGGTGGCGATTGCAGCCAACACGACCTATGTGGCTTCGTATCACACGACAGTTGGCTACTATTCGCTTGATGAGAACTACTTCACGTCAAGTGGAGTAGACAATCCGCCACTGCGGGCGCTTGCCGACGGAGAAGATGGTAACAACGGCGTCTATACGTATAGCGCGACGAGCGTCTTCCCGACCTCGTCCTACAGCGCCGGCAACTACTGGGTGGACGTACTATTTGCAGTTGCCCCGCCTCCGGACACGACGCCGCCGACAGTATCGATTACCACACCGCTCAACGGTGCGACAGTGGCCGGAACCACCGAGGTGACTGCGACCGCTGCGGACAATGTCGGGGTGGCGGGGGTGCAGTTCCAGGTGGACGGTATGAATGTGGGTGCGGAAGACACGGTCGCTCCCTACACGGTGAGCTGGAACAGCACGACAGTCGCCGATGGTCCGCACCAGGTGACCGCGGTGGCTCGAGATACGGCCGGCAACAGCACCACCTCGCCCGCCGTCAATGTGACGGTCGACAACGGGACAGTGCCTGTTACCTTGAGCTACTTCAAAACCACGCGAGAGGGAGACATGGTCCGTTTCGTGTGGCAAACGGCCACAGAAACTGCCAACGCCGGCTTCAATCTGCTGGGCCAGACAACATCGGGCATCGTTCCGCTGAACGAGGAGCTGCTTCCGTCCAAGGTCATCGATGCGGTGGAGCCGACCGACTACGACATTGAACTGTCGACCGACGCCGCGCTGTTTTTCCTTGAGGAGGTTGGAATTGACGGCTTCGCCAGCCGGAAGGGGCCGTTTGAACTCGGGCGTAGCTACGGCAGCAGAGTTGTACAGGATGCGGTCGATCCCAGTGTCGGGTCAAATCGGCTCTATTTGCCACTGGTGATCAGGTAGTAGATTCCGGCGTCAATTAGGAAGCAGGACAGAATTTCTGCACCTGCTTCAATCAATGGAAGGTAGGGGAAACTGATGGTTCAAGTAGGTGTAATCGGTTACGGTTACTGGGGTCCAAACCTGGTGCGTAACTTTGTAGAGGTGCCGGACGCGCGGGTCGCGTATGTCAGCGACCTAAACGTGGACCGGCTGGCGGTCGTGAACAGTCGCTACCCGACGATCGAGACCACGACCAACTACCGGGACTTGCTCGATGACCCGCACGTCGACGCGGTTGTCGTTGCGACACCGGTCTCCACCCATTATGAGTTGGCCATGCAGGCCCTGCAGGCCGGCAAACATGTGCTGGTCGAAAAGCCGCTGGCTTCCTCATCGGAACAGGCGATCCGCCTGATGGACGAGGCATCCCGGCGCAATCTGACATTGATGGTCGACCATACATTCGTCTATACGGGGGCAGTGCGCAAGATGCAGCAGATGGTCTCCGACGGAGACCTGGGCGAACTCTACTACTACGATTCGGTGCGCGTGAACTTGGGTCTATTTCAGCACGATGTCAACGTGATCTGGGATCTGGCCGTCCACGATCTGTCGATCATGGATTTTGTGTTGCCCTCCAAACCGGTGGCCGTCTCGGCGACGGGCATGGGACATGTACCCGGCCGCGCGGAGAACATTGCCTATCTGACGACCTTTTTCGAAGGCAATCTGATCGCACACATCCACGTCAACTGGCTGGCACCGGTGAAGGTGCGACGCACATTGGTTGGTGGAGACCGCAAGATGATTGTCTACGACGATCTTGAGCCGAGCGAGAAGGTCAAGATCTATGACAAGGGAATCACGCTGAACGGCGACTCGGAGAGCCGCTATCAGATGCTGATCGACTACCGCACCGGCGACATGTGGGCGCCCCAACTGGACATCACCGAAGCGCTGGCAACCGAAGTCAGGCACTTCGTCCACTGTGTCGAAACAGGCGCCAAGCCCATCAGCGACGGCGAGGCAGGTCTCAGGGTATTGGAGATCTTGGAGGCGGCGTCGACTTCCATGGCGAATCGTGGGCAGCCCGTGGAACTGGGCCAGCTCCGGGTTGCGGCCTGAACTGGGATTCTGCGGGAGCGCTCATGGGCAACAACACACATCAGACAAGCCGGGTGGTCGCGGCAGTCCACGGTCGCAAGGAAGCAAGTCCGGATCCACAGTTCGAGGTCGATCTGGCCAACTACCTGGGCACGACCTACAGCCGCAACGAATTGCTGGATCTCTATACACGCTTTGCGGCCGGCGTCGGTGACTTCGATATCCGCATGCGGCGCGCCATCTGGCGTGCGGTTGCCCGCCGCTGCGGAGACCGGCTACAGATCGGCAACGATGTCGCCTTCAAGCATCTCGAGACCTTTGAGATCGGTGACGGCGTCTTCATCGGCGCACAGACATTTATCCAAGGACGGTTCGACGGTCGCTGCAACATCGGCGACCAGGTCTGGATCGGACCTCAGAGCTACTTCGACGCACGCGACCTGGTCATTGAGGAGTATGTGGGCTGGGGACCGGGCGCCAAGGTGCTGGGATCCATGCACACCGGACTTCCGGTCGATGTGCCGATCATCCAGACCGATCTCGAGATCAAACCAGTCCACATCGAAGCGTGGGCGGACATTGGTACGAATGCCGTCATTCTACCCGGCGTTCGAGTAGGGAAGGGCAGTATTGTCGGGGCGGGCGCCGTGGTGACAAAGGATGTACCACCCTTTGCCATTGTGGCCGGCGTCCCCGCACAGGTAATACGGCAGCGCACAGACGTCAAGCAGTAAGAGCTTTGTCTACGTGGACCTCGCCAGCTCGACAAATGAAACTGGGCAGAAGTTGTGCATCGAATATACGAAGATGCATCGCTGCCATCGCGATGGCGGAACCCACCTGGAAGATGCTAGGCTTGCGTCAACCGTACTCTTTTTTGGAACTTATCCAAAATACCGTGTAACAGGGAGGAAACAACATGCAGAATAGCCGTGTATTGATCACAGGTGGGGCTGGTCTTATCGGATCTCATATCACCGATCAACTGATCGCACAAGGCGTGGGCGAAGTGATCATTCTGGATAACTTCGAACGCGGGCGGCTTGAGAATCTAGAGCAAGCAATGGCTCGGGGATCTGTTACGATCGTCGAGGGTGACATTCGTGACAAAGAATTGCTTGCCGAAGTCATGCAGGGTGTGGACGTGGTCTTTCACCAGGCTGCGCTGCGCATCACCCAATGCGCACAGGAGCCGGAGCTTGCCGTGAATGTGCTCGTCAACGGCACCTTCAACGTTCTGGACGCTGCGGTGAAGAACAATGTACGCAAGATCGTGGCCGCATCTTCGGCTTCGGTCTATGGGCTGGCGGAAGAATTCCCGACGACGGAGGCACACCATCCCTACAACAACCGCACGCTCTATGGGGCCGCCAAGGTTTTCAACGAGGGTCTGCTGCGCAGTTTCAACAGCATGTATGATCTCGACTACGTCGCGCTGCGCTATTTCAATGTCTATGGCCCACGCATGGATATCTACGGCGCCTATACAGAAGTGCTGATTCGATGGATGGAGCGCATTGCCGACGGTCGTTCGCCCCTGATCTTCGGTGATGGAATGCAGACCATGGATTTTGTCTATGCCGAAGATATCGCCCGCGCCAATATCCTGGCCGCGCAGGCCCCGGTCACCGACCATGTCTTCAATGTTGCCAGCGGTACAGAGACAAGCCTCAATGACTTGGCCTATGCACTCTTGGCTGCAATGGGTTCCAACTTGGAGCCGGAGTACGGACCGGAGCGCAAGGTGAATCCTGTCGAGCGACGGCTTGCCGACACGTCCGCGGCCGAAGAACTGTTGGGATTCAAGGCACAGATTTCCCTCGACGAAGGCTTGACACGCCTGGTTGCCTGGTGGCAGGGCCAGCACGTGGTTGCGCAGCCGACTAATGGGGTCAACGGCACGACGCCGATCAAGACGGAGAAACCAGCATGGCAGTACCAATGACAAAACCGCTTTTCTCGGACGACGAAGCCCACGCGGTCGCTGACGTCCTCAGTTCCGGCTGGGTGACCCAAGGACCGCAGGTCGCTGCGTTCGAGGAAGAATTCGCCGGCTATGTCGGCGCAGACTATGCCTGTGCCGTGTCCAGTTGTACGACTGCGCTTCATCTGGCACTCATCGCGGCCGGTGTTGAGCCGGGCGACGAAGTGATTACGGCGAGTCATTCGTTTATCGCCACCGCCAATAGTGTGCGTTACTGTGGGGCTATTCCTGTCTTTGTCGATATCCAGCCCGACACCTATAACATGGATCCGGTCTGTGTGGAGGCGGCCATCACGTCGGCGACTCGCGCCATTCTCGTGGTGCACCAAATGGGTATGCCGTGCGATATGGGCGCGATCAAGGAGATTGGCGTCCGCCACAATCTGCCAGTGGTGGAAGACGCTGCGTGTGCCATCGGCAGCGAGATTGCGTCTGAGAACGGCTGGGCCAAGATCGGACAGCCCCATGGCCAGATCGCCTGTTTCTCGTTTCATCCGCGCAAGGTCATTACAACCGGTGACGGCGGGATGCTGACGACCAACGACCCGGAGATCGATCGACGATTCCGTCTCTTGCGTCAGCATGGGATGAGCGTTCCGGACACGGTGCGCCACGCGTCGGCTCAGGTCGTCTTCGAATCCTATCCGGTGCTAGGCTATAACTACCGCATGACTGACATCCAGGCCGCCATCGGCCGCGTACAACTTCAGCGTCTGCCGGAGATCATCGCACGACGGCGTTTTCTGGCTGCGCGCTATGACGCGCTACTGGCCGATATTCCCGGTCTCGGCCTGCCGCTGGAACCGTCATGGGCGCGGAGCAACTGGCAGAGCTTTTGTGTGCGCTTGCCGGCCGAAAGCGACCAGCGTCAGGTTATGCAGGCAATGCTCGATGCCGGCGTCGCCAGCCGTCGCGGCATCATGTGTGCTCACCGCGAGCCTGCCTATGCCGATGAGCCCTGGTCGTGCGGATCGGACGAGTGTGACTGTGGAACAGGAAGTTGTATGCGTTTGCGCCACAGTGAGGAAGCTCAGGATCAGACCGTTGTCCTGCCACTCTTCCCACAGATGACCGAAGAAGAACAGGACCTGGTTGTCCAGGCGCTGCACGAAGCATGTCTCGTACGTGTGCGCTAGGGCAAGATGGTCCGATCGATATTTTAAGCGAATAGAAATGTTTGAGAGCCGGGTCTAGTAGTAAATTTCACTGTAGCGGACATGATGTCATTGAGGGACAGCTCTACATGGATGCAATCTTGGAAGTCAAGAGGGAAAAACAGTTCGAAGTGGCTGTTAAGGAGCCAGGTAAAGACAGCGCAGCCCCTCAGGGACGACGTGCACTGCTCTCTGTGATCACGCCGGCGTACAACGAAACAAAGAATCTGCCCGCCCTCTACGAGCGTCTGAGTCAGGCGTGCGCGGCTGCGGATGTCGACTGGGAGTGGATCATCGTCGACGATCACTCGGCCGACGACACGTTTTCGACCATGAGCGAACTCGCACAGCAGGATCCGCGTATTCAAGGCATCCGCTTTGCGCGGAACTTCGGCGCACACACCGCCATCATGTGTGGCATGCAGCACGCCGCCGGTGACTGTGCGGTGATCATGGCTGCGGACCTCCAGGATCCGCCTGAGACGATCCCGGACCTAGTTGCGGAATGGCAGGCGAGTTATCAAGTCGTCTGGGCCGTGCGTGCCAAGCGCGAGGGGGAAAGTGCCACGACGGTCGGATTCTCGCGCCTCTACTATTCCCTCATGCGCAATGTGGTAGGTATGCGCGAGATGCCGGCAACCGGCGCCGATTTCTTTCTGCTCGATCGGCGTGTAGTCGATGCGCTGTGCCAGTTCAACGAGAGCAACGTCAGCTTAATGGCATTGATTACGTGGATGGGATTTCGCCAGACCTCCATCACGTATGACAAACAGGCGCGTCTACACGGCGAATCTGGCTGGAGCCTGGGCAAGAAGCTCAAGTTGGTCGTCGATTCCGTGACATCGTTCAGCTATCTGCCCATCCGCGCCATGTCCTACGTGGGCTTTGTCGTTGCCGTCGCCGGCTTCCTCTACGCTGGGTTCGTCGTCGCCAACGCCATTGCCGGCAACCCAGCCCAGGGTTGGTCGTCGCTCATGGTCGTCGTCCTCGTGGTTGGTGGGCTACAGATGCTGATGATGGGTATTCTGGGCGAATATCTTTGGCGGGCGCTCGACGAATCGCGTCGTCGCCCGCGCTATCTCGTCGAAGACATACTCGGCCGGCAACCCTATGAGCATTACGGAGTGCCGTCATCCGAAACAAGAAAGACCGAACATCATCGCCATCAAAGCACCTGAATCACGCATGAAAACAACAGCGACACTTTCGCAGGAAAAGAAAGACGGTATCGCGTTGGCCTCCAGCCGCACGGTGTCGTTCGAGACAATTCTCTTGTTGGTGATCGGACTCGTGACGATCGCGATCCAGCTGTTCCATTTGGTCTTCTTGACCACGCACCCGCCACTGTTCATCGATGAGTCCTGGAATGCCAATGCCGCCTGGACCTGGTTGCAGACCGGCGTCAACTTCGACTCCATGCACGCCGGCACGCTGGATCGCTATGGCTACGAATGGTTGCGCTGGCCGACCTTCGGCAACGTGCCCTGGTTGATCTCCTTTGCCGCGTTCAGGGCTGGGACTCTTTCAACTCCGCCTGGTTTCCTGGATCTTCGGTACATCGTTGGTCCTAGCCACCTTTCTGGTCGGCCGGCGCAGCTACGGCGCCATGACCGGCGCCTTGTCTGCATTGGTGGTTTCGCTGAGCTTGCCCTTCCTCCAGGCGAGCCATTACGCGCGCTGGACATCATGGTCGCTTTGCTGGCCATGGCTGCCTTTGGTCTTGCCCTGGTGGGATTGCAGGACGACAGGTGGTATGCCCACGTATTGGCGGGCCTGCTGATTGGCCTGTCACTTGACGTTCACCTCAACGGGGTCCTCTTTGCACCTGCGTTGGCGGCCGTCTACTTGGTAGCCTATCGAAGCCGGTTCCTGGTGAAGTCCGGGACATGGTGGTGCGCGCTGGGCGGTCTGTTGGGCATCGCTTTTTTTGCCGCGATCAAGATTCTTCCCAACCCCGACGCATATTTTGCCCAGTTCAATTTCTCCTACGCATTCACCCATAAGCTGCCCATCGCCGGCTTCAATCCGCTGGACCTATTGCGGTCTCTGGATGACGAAATCGGGCGCTATCATTTCTATGACAACAGCCTGGACTTTGCATTGATTGGTGCCGCCGTCGCCTTCCTGGTCGTCCGGCGCTCAGAGTTGGATCGCTTGCTCGTAACCTATGTAGGTGTCGCTTTCGCTGCCTTTGTCCTGTTTGTGGGCAACAAGCACGATGTCTACGCGATTCTGCTCTATCCACTTTTCATGCTCATGGTTGCCGCCACATTTGTCAGCTTGCTGCGTGAAGAGCGGCAATTCAGTGCGCAACGGGTCTTCGTGGGCGCGCTGCTGGGATTGCTGCTTGTCAACAGTGGCGTACACGTGGCGCGCGAGGTCATGACTACGCGATCGTATGACTACGCCACGCTGTAGCCAAAGCGATACATA
>CAVQSG010000015.1:0-234952 GCA_963715415.1 uncultured Chloroflexia bacterium
GTCAGTTAGTGACCAACAGAGCTTGGCGCTAGCCTCAATGGGCTGGAGGTGCCAGACCGGGCTTCGCCCATGGTCACCGATCTCATCCGCCGCTACGTCCTCGAAATGACGCCGCGGCCGGCGCCTGGCCTGGCGCCGCCCTTCCTGGTTGACGGCACGACCGTCTACATCACCGACGACGGCGCCGGGATTGCACCGCTGCTGGCCGAACGCTTGACCCAGGCCGGGGCGCAGGCCACCGTCGCCATGACCGCGTGCCCGCAGATGCCCGTGCCGTCATCTGTCTGGCCGGCCTGCGCCGGTAGCGACGATATCGACGCAGCGCTCGCCGCCAACGCAGAGGCCTTCCAGATCGCGACGACGATCGCGGCCGGCTTTGAAGCGGAAGGCGGGCTCTTTGTCACCGTGCAGGACACCGGCGGCGATCTTCGGGCTGCGCTCCACGAACGGCGAGCGCGCCTGGCTGGGCGGCCTGTCCGGGCTGGCCAAGACCGCCGCCCAGGAATGGCCCAAAGCCGTCGTGCGCACGATTGACTCTGGCAGGCATCGCGACTATCTGCCGCAGACGCTGCCGATCGCCTTGCCGACGAACTGCTGAACGGCGCCGCCGACCGCGAGATCGGGCTGACCGCCGATGGTGGACGCTACACCTTCGTTTCCACCGAAGCGAGGCGGCGCGGCGGCGCGAAGTCGTGACGCCGGATTCCGTCATCGTCGTCTCCGGCGGTGGTCGTGGGGTCACGGCTGCGGCCGTAATCGAACTGGCCCAGAACCGCTCGCCCGCGCATCGCCTTGCTCGGCCGCTCCGTGCTGGAAGAGGAACCGGCCGAACTGACGACCATCACCGACGATGCCGGTCTGAAAAAGGCGCTGCTCTGCCGCGGCCCAGGCCGACGGGCCAGCGCTTGACGCCGCGCGAACTGGGCGCGGCGACGCGACCGCATCCTCGCCGCACGTGAAATCCGCGCCACGCTCCAGGCGCTACAGGCTGCCGGTTCAGAAGCCATCTATCTGTCGTGCGACATCACCGATCCTGCCGCGACGGCGACGGCGCTTGGAGCAGGTGCGCGCCCAGTGGGGACCGATCACGGGGATCGTCCACGGCGCCGGCGTGCTGGCCGACAAGCGCCTGGCCGAGAAGAGCGGCGACGATTTCCAGCGCGTCTTTGGCACCAAGATCGACGGGCTGCGCTCGCTGCTGGCGGCGACAGCCGATGATCCGCTCTCCGTCATCTGTCTCTTCTCGTCGGTGGCCGCGCGTACGGGCAATGCCGGCCAGTCAGACTACGCCATGGCCAACGAGGTCCTGAACCGTGTGGCCAACGAGCTTGCCAAGCAGCGCAGCGGCTGCGTCGTCAAAAGCATCGGCTGGGGACCGTGGGAAGGCGGCATGGTGACGCCGATCCTCAAGGCCAAGTTCGACGAAATGGGCGTGCCGCTGATCCCGCTGGCGAGCGGCGCGCGCCATTTTGTCGCCGAACTTCAGCAGGCCACGCCGGCCGAAGTCGAGGTTGTCATCGGCGGCATGCCGCAGCAAGCGCCCCTGATCAATCCACTGCAGGCGCAGGCGCACGCAGTCTGCCACCTATGACGTGGTCGTCAGCGCCGCCACCGATCCCTACCTGCTCAGTCACCAGGTCAACGGCGTGGTCGTCGTGCCGCTGGTGATGGTGCAGGAGTGGTTCTTGCGTGCGGCAGACGCATACACAGGAGCCGAGCGGCCTGTCGTACGGCGACTGCTGCGTAAGCTGCGCGTGCTCAAGGGCATTCCGCTGCCGCTTTTGCCGATCAGCCCACACGTCTGCGCATCCGCATCGAGCCGGACCCGAGCGACAACGCGACGCTCAATGCAACTCTCTATGATGCCGATGGCGTGGCGCGCTTTGCGGCGCAGGTTGTCAATGCGCTTCGCTGGAGGCTTCGAAGCGTCCGCCGAGTTCACCGAGTCGAGCGAGACCTGGCCGGCTGCGTCCATCGCCGGCGCCGATCTACTATGGCACGCAGCTCTTCCACGGGCCGGCCTTTGCCACCCTGCAAGCTGTCGACCGTCTGGGCGAGCACGGCGCACGCGCGGACCTGACCGTGAGCCAAGCGTGTCGGTTGGACCGTGATGGCTCCTGGCGCAACCGACCCGGCGCTGATCGACGGCGGGCTGCAACTGGCGCGGGTGTGGGGCTACGCCCAGCTCAAGCAGTTGACCTTGCCCACGGCCATCGAAGCCTTCGTCGTCCATGAACCTGGCCTGCTCGCCGCCGACCGTCGCGTGCGCTGCATCGTCGAAGGCAAACCCATCGGCCAGTCGGGCACACGCTCCAATCTCTGGTTTGTCGACGCGCAGAGCGGCGCTGCTATCGCCGAGGTGCGCGGGCTTGAAATGTACGTATCGAGCGAGGCCCCGCTCGCCGGAGACGCGCGATAGATGCGCTTTCGAACCGATCGCGATCGTTGGCCAGTCCTGCGTGCTCCCCGGCGCGCTGGACCCGGCCGAACTGTGGGATCTCGTCGTGCAGGGGCGGGACATGGTCTCGCCCGCGCCCGACGACTGCCTGGCGGATCGACAAGGCGCGCATTCTGACCAGCCCCGACGCGCAAGATGCAGGATCGCGCCTGGTCGGACCGCGGCGGCTATGTGCGCGGCTTCGACGAACGCTTTGACCCGACAGGCTTCATGCTGCCGGCGGAGGAGATCAAGGCGCTCGATCCCGTCTTCCAGTGGACGCTGCACGGCGTGCGCGAGGCGCTGCGCAGCGCACGGCTGGCAGCGCCGCTGCCCGACGACGCGACGCCCATCGGGCTGGTGCTGGGCAATCTCTCCTACCCCACGGCCGGCCTGGTCCAGTTTGCTGAGTCCACCTGGTTCGCCGCCCAGGCGGATGGCGTCCCACGACCGCCGGACGCCGGACGCGCCTGACCCGCGCAACCGCTTCTCGTCCGGCCTGCCGGCCCATCTGGCTGCCCAGGCGCTGAATCTGCGGGGCGATGCCTTTGCCCTCGATGCGGCCTGCGCCTCGTCGCTCTACGCCATCAAGCTGGCCTGCGACCGCCTGCAGGATCGGCCGCGCCGATGTCATGGTCGCCGGCGCGGTCAACCGCACCGACGATCTCTTCATCCACATCGGCTTCTGCGCGCTGCAGGCCATGAGCCGCCGCGGCGAGAGCCGCCCCTTTGCCGCCGACGCCGACGGCCTGGTGCCGGCCGAGGGCGCGGCCTTTGTCGTGCTCAAGCGGCTGGACGATGCCGTCGCCGCCGGCGACGAGATTCTGGGCGTGATCCGCGGCATCGGGCTGTCGAATGACGGCAACGCCGGCGGCTTTCTGTCGCCTGCCGCCGACGGCCAGGTGCGCGCGATGGAGGCGGCCTATGCCATGGCCGGACTGGCGCCGGGCGACATCTCGCTGCTCGAATGCCACGCCACCGGCACGCCGGTCGGCGATGCCACCGAGATCGAAAGCACCGCGCAGATTTTCCACGGCACAGCGAGTGTGCCGATCGGCTCGCTCAAGGCCAACCTGGGTCATCTCATCACCGCGGCCGGCGCGGCCGGGCTGATCAAGGTGCTGGGTGCGCTGCGCACCGGCATTCGCCCGCCCTCGCGCCCGGTGGCGACACCGCTGGCCGCACTGGCAGCGTCGCCCTTTCGCCTGCTGCAAGCGCCCGAGGCGTGGGAAAGAAGCGAGGGCGCCCCGCGGCGTGCAGCCGTCAGCGCCTTTGGCTTTGGCGGCAACAACGCGCATCTGATTGTGGAGGAGTGGATTCCGGACAAGGCAAGGCAACGGTCACGCCAGTTGCCAAGGCCGCGCCAACAGCATCAACCTCGCCTCACTCCCATCGCCATCGTCGGCATCGAGGCTACAGTCGGCCCGTACGCGACCTTGGCAGCATTTGCCCAGGCGCTGCTCGACGGGCGCGGCGGCGCCGACACTCGAGACGATCGACGTCGATCTGAGCGGGCTGCGCTTTCCGCCCAACGATCTGAAACATACGCTGCCCCAGCAACTGCTGATCCTGGAGGTCGCCACGACGGCTGGCGGCGCGCCATCCCGATCTGCCGACGGAGCGCACGGCGGTCTACATCGGCATGGGCTGCGACCCGGAAATTGCGCGCTACTCCATGCGCTGGCGGCTGGACGAGTGGGCCAGCCAGTGGGCCGCGGCCGGTCAGCCGGTCACACCGGAGTGGATCGAAACGGCCAAAGCCGCCTTGATCCCCGGTCTGGAAGCGGCCGGCGTGATCGGCACCATGCCCAACATCCCGGCCAATCGCATCAACGCACAGTTCAACTGCCTCGGGCCAAGCCACACCGTTTCTGCCGAGGAACTCTCCGGGCTGCGTGCGCTCGAGATGCGCCGTCGATGCCCTGCGTCGCGGCGAAATCGATGCGGCGCTGGTCGGCGCCGTCGACCTGTCGGTGGAGATGGTGCATCAGGCGGCCGCCGCCGCACCTGCTCGACGCAGCAACGCCAGATGCCGGGCGACGCGGCCGTCGTCCTGCTGCTCAAGCGCGCCGACGACGCGCTGCGCGACGGCGACGAAATCCTGGCGATCATCGAGATGGAGACACGCTGGACATTGCGACAATGCGACGGCAAGTCGAGCAACCTGGTTTTGGGCCTGCGCGACGGGCTTCCTTCCTTGAGCCGCTCCTTTGGCCATGCCCATGCCGCCTCCGGGCTGTTGCACGTGGCCGCGGGAGTCGCTCTGTCTGCAGCGAGCGCATGCGCCTGTCCGCCGGCGCCGACGGCCTGCTCCAGCCCGCCGAGCCGTGGCTGGCCGCCGGACCACGCACGGTGCACGTGCAGGTCGATGCGCTGGGCGGACAATCGAGCGCGCTGTGACCTGCACGCCGAGCGTGCAGCGCGGAACTGGCAGCGAGAAGCGCAGAGTGCGACAGAGCGATCGGCTTCTGCGACGGCTCAATCCACGTGTTTTCCGGCGCCGACGCGGCAGCACTCATTGACGCGCTGGATCGCAACGTCGAGTCGAACGACGGCCCGGCGCGCCTCGTGATCGTCGCCCAGGGCGACGCCACGTTCGAGCAGCCAGCGCGGCATCGCCCGCGATGCGCTGGCGCGCGTCATGGACGGCGACTGCCGCACCGCGCCTCATCGCCGCTCGCCCGTGCCTCTCGCCAAAGGCATCTACTGGTCGCCGGCGCCTATGCCCGGCGAGGTCGGCTTTGTCTTTACGCCCGCCGCGGCTGCCTATCAGGGCATGGGCCGTGAGTTGCTTTTTGCCTTGCCGGAGCTGGGCGATCAGGTGGTCGGCAAATTTCCATGCCTGGCGCGCACGCCAGGATTGGCTCGCCACCGAACCGCGCCCCGCAGCGATCCGATCCGTTCCAGATCCTGCAGGGCTGTGCGCTGCTTTCGCAGGTGCACGCCACCCTGACGCAGGATTGGCTCGGCATCAAGCCGGATGCGGTGCTTGGCGTTTCGTCGGGCGAGACCAACGCCATGTTTGCCACCGGCGCCTGGCATGACATGGACGCCATGTTTGCCGAGATCGATCGCGTCCGGCATGTACACGCGCGAGATCGCCGGCGAGTATCGGGCCGCAGCAGCGCGCCTGGCAGGATCGCGACGCCGGGCCGATCGAGTGGGCCGGCTGGCGCGTGCTGGCGCCGGTGGCCGAGGTCGAGGCCGCGCTGGCAGGGCGAGGAGTTTGCTTATCTCACCATGATCAACGCGCCGGCCGACTGCCTGGTGGCGGGCCAGGCCGCGGCCTGCCGCGCGTGTCGTCGACAAGATCGGGCGCCATCGCTGCGTGGAGAACGCGAACGAGATCATCGCCCATCATCCGGCCGTGAAGAGCTGGGAACGGGAGTGGCGCGCCATTCATCACCGCGAGACACGGCCTGTCGACGGCGTGCGCTTCTATTCCAACGCACGCGGCGGCGCCTACATGCCGGATCGCGGAAACGCGTCGCCGACGCCCTGACCGACCAGGCGACCGGCTGGCGTCGATTTCCGCCGCGTGGTCGACGCGGCCTGGGCCGACGGCGTGCGCATCTTTGTCGAACATGGGCCGCGCAATGTCTGCAGCGGCTGGATTCGCAGCATTCTGGGCGAGCGCGAGCATCTCGTCGTGGCGCTGGACCGGCCGCAGAATGGCGTCGAGCAGTTGCTCGACGCCGTGGCACAGCTGGTGGCCGCCGGCGTCGCCGTCGACTATCAGGCGCTCGATCGCTGCGCTGGCGCGCACCGGCGTGCAGCGCCGACCCGCCGCACGCGCCGCGCCGCGTGCTCTCCTTCCCGGCCCACTACCCGCCGGTTGTCCTGCCGCT
This sequence comes from uncultured Chloroflexia bacterium, assembly GCA_963715415.1. Taxonomy (GTDB): domain Bacteria; phylum Chloroflexota; class Anaerolineae; order Caldilineales; family Caldilineaceae; genus JAWKOK01. The sequence goes on from CAVQSG010000015.1 coordinate 6,286, forward strand.
GCCTGCACCGCAACGTCGACGCAGACTAGCCGTGCACTGATGCCGGCGCCGTCGCCGCGCCAAGAGAAATGAACACCATGCAATCCGACTATCCAACTTCATGGAACCGCCGCCGCCGTTGCCGCCTGTGCTGGCGCTGGCTCGACGAACGGTACAGGCGCGCGAGCGCCAGTCGCACCGGCCATGCCCGCAGGTAGCAGTTGCCGACAGCCAGCGATTGCCACAGAACCTGGACAGCCAGACGGCTGCAGCAGCATGTCCACAGATCTGCGATCGCCGGCGTAATCGCCTGCTGCACAGCCACTGCTGCAGTGCAGCACGCCGCTGGCACGCTCGCTGCTGCCGGACGCCTGCGCGCACGCCAGATGGTGGAACAACTGACCAGCTTTCACACCAAGGTCTCGGCCGCGCACCAGCAATTCCTGGCCCAGCAGGAGCGGGCCATGGCGCAGCTGGCCGCGCTGCATTGCGCAGCGCCGCAGCGACGCTTGCGCCTGCTGCACCGCAAGCGCCGGTCGTGCCAGCAGCACTGTCGCACCACAGCAGACCCGTCCAACACCGCTGCGCCAGCCAGCGCCGCGCCTGCCCGACTGCTGCAGCTGCCGAAGGCGACGCTGCACCGACCTGCCGCCAGTCGCCACCGGCCACTGCTGCGCGCCGCTCCACACCACAGCCAGCAGTCGTCACCGTTGCGCCAAGCCTGCAACGCGCCCCGGCACCCTCGCAACCTCGCCTCCTCGCCCCTCGCGCCAGCGCGCTAGCACGCAGCTATCCGGGCCCGGCGCTGGATCGCAAACAGCTGGAGCAGGTGGCCTCGGGCAAGATTTCCGAAGTGCTGGGGCCGATCTTTGCCCAGCAGGATCGACTTCGAGCGCCAGGTGCGCATGCCCATGCCGCCGCTGTTGCTGGCGGACCGCGTGCTGGGCATCGACGCCGAAGCGGGCGCGGTCGGGCAGAAGGGCACGATCTGGACGGAAACCGACATCGGACCGGACTGCTTGGTATCTGCACAATGGCCGTGTGCCCGTGGGCGTCGCTGATCGAGGCGGGCCAGGCCGACCTGCTGCTGGTCTCCTATCTCGGCGCCGACTTTGTCAACAAGAGCGAGCGCGTCTACCGGCTGCTGGGCTGCGAGGTGACCTTCCACGCCGAACTGCCGCAGGTGGGCGACACGCTGCACTACGAGATTCACCTGGACGGCTACGCCCAGCAGGGGCCGGTGCGCCTCTTCTTCTTCCACTATGACTGCTTCGGCGGCGATCGCCTGCATCTTCTCTGTGCGCGAGGGGCAGGCCGGCTTCTTCACCGACGACGAACTGGCGAACTCCAACGGCGTCATCTGGGACGCGCGCACTGCGGAGATTGTCAGCGAGCCCGCGCCTCGACCCGCCGGCCGTGCGCTGCGACACGAACCAGCTTCACAGCCGAGCAGGTGATTGCCTTCTCCGAAGGCCGCGTGGTGGAGTGCTTTGGCGAGGCTTTCCAGGCCGCCGAAAACCACGTGCGCACGCCGACCATCGCCCGCGGGCGCATGTTGATGTTCGACGACGTGGTCGACTTTCGACCCGACCGGCGGCCCGTGGGGCCGCGGCTATCTGCGTGCCGAGGATCATCTGTCGCCCGACGAGTGGTTCTTTGCCGGCCACTTCAAGAATGACCCCTGCATGCCGGGCACGATGATGTACGAAGGCTGTCTGCAGACCATGGCCTTCTACATGGCCGGTCTCGGCTACACGCTGGACCGCGACGGCTGGCGCTTCGAGCCGGTGCAGGACGAGATGTACAAGCTCGTCTGTCGCGGCCAGGTGATTCCCGCGAACAAGACACGTCGTCTACGAAGTCTTCGTGGAGGAAGTGATCCACGGACCGACGCCGACGCTCTACGCCGACCTGCTGGTGACGGTGGACGGGCTGGCCGCCTTCCACTGCCGGCGCATGGGGCTGCGCCTGGTGCCGGCCTTCCCGCTGGAGAGCCGCCAGTCGCTGCTGGATGGCCTGGAGTTGCTCGACCCGGCGCCGGAACGCAATGCGCGCACGCCGGATCATGTCTACGACCCGCGCTCCATTGCCGCCTGTGCGTGGGGCGCGCCGTCGGACGCGTTCGGCGAACTCTTTGCCCGCTTCGACGGCCCGGAACGCTGCCCGCGCCTGCCCGGACCGCCCTATCTCTTTATGACGCGCATCACCGCCGTCGACGCGCCGAAGGGCGTCCCGGTGAGCGGCGGCACGCTGGAGGCCGAGTACCAGATTCCGCCCGACGCCTGGTATTTCAGCGAAAACGGCAACCGCACCATGCCCTATGCCGTGCTGCTGGAGGCCGCGCTGCAACCCTGTGGCTGGTTTGCCTCCTACAAGGGGTCGGTGCTGCACAGCGACGAGGAACTCTACTTCCGCAACCTGGACGGCACGGCGACGCAGCACCGCGAGGTCTTCCCGGAAGATGGTGTGCTGCGCACCCACGTCCGCAACACCAGCCTCAGCCGGCTCGGCGCGATGACGATTGTGGGCTTTGAGGTGACTGTTTTGTCGGCGATGACCGCGTCTTCGACATGACCACGACCTTTGGCTTCTTCCCCGAGGCGGCGCTGGCCAGCCAGGCCGGGCTGCCTGTCACCGACGTGCTGCGCGCGCGGCTGGCAGAGCCGAGCGACTTCCGCCGCGAATTGCGCCCGCGACCGCCGCGCTATTTCAACACGCTGCCGGCGCTGCCCGGCCCCATGCTGCTCCTGCTCGACCGCGTCAGCGGCTACTGGCCGGAAGGCGGCGAACAGGGACTTGGGCCGCGTGCGCGCCGAGATCGACGTCAACCCGCAGGATTGGTTCTTCAAGTGCCACTTCATGGGCGATTCGGTGCAGCCCGGTTCGCTGGGTCTGGAGGCGATGATCCAGACGCTGCAGTTCTACATGCTGGAGTCGGGCATGGGCGCGGCCATCGACCGGCCGCGCTTTGAGCCGATTCAGATCGGCGAGGCGATGACGTGGAAGTATCGCGGCCAGGTGCTGCCGACGGCCGACGCGGGTCACGGTCGATCTGGAGATCGTCGAGAAGGGCGACGACTACGCCGTGGCCAACGCCTCGCTGTGGGTCGATGGGCTGCGCATCTACGAGGCGTCGCGGCTGGGCATGCGGATTGTCGAAGATGGACAAATTGAAACGCAAAGACGCAAGACGCAAAGGCGCAGGGAGAATCTGGTGAAGCTCGCGCTTCGTGACTCTGTGGATGGACTGCGCACTGCGGGCGATGAATTGCTCGACCCGGCGCAGGATGCGTGGCTGCAGGATCACTGCCCGACGTGGACGGTGCCGGCGCTGGCCATGATGTCCATGGTCGACCGGCTGGCCGCGGGCGCGCAGGTGCGCGCGCCGGGGCGCAAGGTGATCGGGCTGCGCAATGTGCGCGTCCATCGCTGGCTGAGCTTTGCCGGCGGCGCGCAGCGCGTCAAGATGCTGGGCCGGCCTGTGGGCAGCGACACCGTCGCCATGCAGTTGCTGGTCTGGGAAGAAGCGCAGCCGCCGCTACGCGCTGGTGGCCAGCGGCGATGTGATCCTGACCGAGCACTGGCAGCTTGCCGGCCGGCCCTGGCCGCCGCTCGCCGACGCCAGCCCGAACCGAATCCCTACGCGGCGGGCGTGCTCTTCCACGGGCCGGCCTACCAACTGCTGACCGAACTGCAGATCGGCGACAGCGGCGCCTCCTACTGGCTTGACCTGGACGCCAGCGGCGTGCCCGTCGGCGCGCTCAACCAGGGTCTGCTCGACGCGGCCACCCACGGCATTCCCCACGATGCGCTCTGGCGCTGGAGTCGCGGAGATTCCGGCGGATGTGGCTGCCTATCCGGTGGCGATCACGGCTGCCCACTTCTACGGCCCGACGCCGGTGACCGGCCGCGTCCGCTGCGAGGCGCGCTTTGCCGGCTTCCAGGCCGACGACCGCCGCTTCCCCATGATTCGCGTGCAGATCATCGTCGAGCGACGAGGTCTGGGCCGAGTTCGAGCTGGTGGAGACGCTCTTCCCCAAGGGGCCGCTGGGACAGGCCGAACCGGCAGCGCGGCGCGCATTTCTTCACGAACAGCAGCTTCGTGCCGGGGATGGCGCTCTCCAGCTATGACGCCGGCACGACGAGCCTGAGCGTTGCCGAGGTCAAGGCCAGCGACTGGCTGGCGGGCACGGTGGCGTCGATCTACGCGCCTGAATTGGCCGGGACATCGCTCGACGCGGAGCAACTTACTCAGCTTGTGGCGATCAAGGAACATGTCGCCCGCCAATGGCAGATTCATCCGGCGCAATTGAGTGTGACTGTTCTGCCAAGCATCTTGACGCAGAGGCGCGGAGGCGGCAGAGGAAAATCGGCAGGAACGTGGAAACCGAGTTGCTCCGAAGAGTCGGTCGCTGAACTGTCAGTCCCAGTGGAAGTTACATCGCCGCTGTTGCCGTTGAACCGTGCGCACGTGATCGCCCGGCTGATGGCGATAGTGGCACGTGACCGATGCAGGCGAGATCGCCGCTCAGCGATCTCGACCTGCGTGCGGTGCAGCGATTCTGGCGCGAGCGCGCCAACGCGGGCGGCACGCTGGTCGAGGATCTGACGCTGGCGCTGATGCAGCGCTTCGTGCGCCGCGTGGAGATCGCCGATCCGGCGGCTTTCGCTGCCCTGCACGGCCGCGGCGTGCTCTACCTGGCCAACCACCAGCTCGACCTGGAATCGGCGCTCTTCGTCTCGCTGATCGCCGCGCTGCAGGGGACGGTGACGACGGCCATGGCGCGCCAGGAGTTGGGCGAATCGTGGATCGGGCCCTACTTCGACATCTGCTTTCAGCATCCGCAGATCGTCGATCCCGCACATGCTGCTGCTCATCGACCGCGCCAGCCCGGAGGCGGTCTTCCAGGCGCTGGCAGGTGCGCTGGAACGCACACGCACCGAACAGAACTCGCTGCTGGTGCACGTGGAGGGCAAGCACGCGCTGCAGGCGCGCCAGCCGGTGGAAGTGGTCAGCACGGCGCTGATCGACCTGGCCGTGGCCAAGGGGGTGCCGATCGTGCCGCTGCGTTTTGCCGGCGGACTGCCGGTGACGCCGGTGGCCGAGCCGCTGGCCTTCCCGGTCGACTACGGCCAGCAGGACTTCCTGATCGGCGCGCCGCTGCTGCCGGAGGTGCTGGCGCCGCTGCCTTCGTCGGAGCGCCGGGCACGCGTGCTCGATGCGCTGAACGGCTTTGGCGGTCGCTGGCAGCGACGAAGCGCCAAATCCTGGCGACGCGACGTTTGCCGCCGCAGTCGCCGATTGGCAAGAGACGCAGGGCGTGTCGGAAGTGCAGGCCGTGCTCTATCGCACGCTGGCTGCAGCGCCTGAACCCAGCGAGGAAACCCAATGGCTGCTGGGCGTTATCGAGGCGAAAACAGCGTACAGGTTTTGTTCCGTCCCCTGCGGTTCGGCAGTGGCTGAACGTTGTGTTGACTGACTTGCTTGGCATCGATGGATGGGAGAACGAAGCCTGATTCGGCAAAGATAAGTGGCTTGTGCTGACGACAATGCGCCGCTTCGAGTCGGCCAATCATCGGCATATCGGATATTCAAGCTGCATTGACACACTACGTGACGCCGACAAGTCAGCTCACGACGAGCCACAATTGAAGTACGGGTGGTGCAGACAGAAGACCGTTATGTACAAAGATCGACAGCTTCTCCAGTGCTGTATTCTGCTGGCAATCGTGGTTGGGATCACGGCATGTGGAAGGACATCAGATGCACCAGTATTGGCAGCGCCGACGCCTGCAACGGTCGCGACGCCCACGCCACGCGTGATGGTCGCACCCACGTCGGAGAGTTGGTTGGTCCTGTCCAGGTTGTCGGCGGATGCGTCCGAGACGGAAAAAGGCCGAGAGATCTACCGACTGGTCTGTAAGGCGTGTCACGGCAGCGGCGGCCAAGGACTCACCGAAGCCTGGCGAAATGAGTGGGCGCCCGAGGACCAAAACTGCTGGCAATCCAAGTGTCACGCAGCTAACCACCCGCCGGAGGGGTTCATTCTTCCCCGCTATGTGCCGGCGCTGATTGGACCGAATACACTGGTCCGCTTCGAGACTGCGCTTGATCTCTTCGAATATATCCGCAGCCAAATGCCCTGGCAGGCCCCAGGCAGCCTGACCGACGAGGAATACTGGCAACTAACCGCGTATCTTGCGCTCGAACATGACATCGTTTTGGACGATCGTCCCCTCACTGCGGAGCGAGCAGCCCGCCTTCTGCTCGCTGCCACCGTTCGTTGATTGACAGTGTTCTCAATTATTGTCGTAATAACCGCCGCCTGCGCAGGCGCGACAAAGGGTGGTTCCACCTTGCCGGACCTCGCGTTCGTTGATGATCTCTTCGCCGCAACGGTCACAGGTGACACGCACGCCTGGGCGGCTGATGAGATCGGCGACGGGAATGCGCAGCGCGACCGCCTCACAGACCAGAAGTTCATCCGCCGGCATGCGCTGGTAGCCGAGCAACATGGTTTCCCAACGGTTGCGCGCTGCCGGTGCGTAGCCGGCGGCCAGGTCGCGCGCCTGGGGGTGTGGCGCAATGCGGACGGCCCGTTGGTTTTGGGTATCCACAAAGGTTGCCGCCGTCTTGCCGTAGTCTTCGATCCGCATGGTGCGCCGGCCGACCCAACAATTGGCGGCCACGGCCACACCGTCGCTAAAACAGCCGTCGGTCTCGACGATGGTCAGCAGGCGTTTGCCCGTCTGGGGCAGTTCCAGCTCCAGGAGTTCGCTCGCCCACAGCCCCATCCGCACGCCGAGCACCTGGCGCGGGCAGACATGGCTATGCAGTTCGGCCGAACGGGCGAGCAGTTCTTCGAAGAGGGTCATGGCAGAAGAGAGGAGCCACAGATGACTTTGCTGCAAAAACAAGAGATCAGCCACAGATGAACACAGATGGACACAGAAAATCACAGATTTTGCTTGAAATCTTTTCTTTCGGCTCGATATGAGTCAATCGGCCATATACCTGAATACATCTGTGTGAATCTGTGTCCATCTGTGGCGAAAGAGAGTATTTGCAGTAAAGTCATCTGTGGCAAAAAACCTACGTCGTGTACCGTCGTTGGAACGACATCATACTCGGATCGTTCTTGTACGGCGACTCGCCGATCCGCTCGATCTGGCCCTTGCCCAGCTTGAAGCGATAGCGATTGGTGATCGGGTCCGGCACACGATGGACCAGACGAGTTGGCCGGGCTGCTCGGATGCAGGAAGTTGGTGAAGAGCAGGCCCGGCGGCACGGCCTCGGTGACGATGGCCACGGCACGCACGTCGCCGCTGCCCTGGCGGATGTAGCCGTTCTCCATCAGCCACGTGAAGCTGATCTCCTCGCGGCTTGACCTTGTTCCAGCCAGTGGTCTGGATCAGGATGTCGTCGCTGAACATGCGGATCTCGTCGCCGCTCTCGATGCCGTATTGGCTCGGCGTCGTCCGGGATGGATCTCGACGAAGGTGTCGGGCCAGCGATTCTCCAGATAGGGCTTGCGGATCTCGTCAAAGCCCGACTGCCAGATCTCGTTGATGCGGCCGTTGGTGACCCAGAATTCGCCCTTCTCCGGATCCGGCGTGATGCGCTCGAAGAAGTCGCTGAAGAGTTCCCACGGCGTCTTGATGAAGAGCGCCTTGCCTGCGTGGCTGCGGAAGTGGGTCAGCCACTTGGCGTGGATGGTCGGACCTTCGGGCGGACCCAGCACCAGCGTCGAGTCGTGCAGACGCTTGGTGCCGACCATCTCACCGTTCTCCATGCGCACCGGCGTCTGGATGCCGGTTGTGCCCAGTTCTGCCAGCTTCTCCAGGCCGGTCTTGCCCTCTTGCTTGGCCTTCCAGACCAGCACGTTGTAGTCGAGCACGCCGCCGCGGCTGAAGCGGGCGGCCTCTTCGAAGACATCGTTGCTGGTCTCCCAGTCGAAGCCCTTGTAGCCCATCTTCTGGGCGAAGCGGCTGACGGCCCACCAGTCCGGCTTGGCCTCGCCCGGCGGATCCATGAGCTTGGCGTAGTAGCGCAGACGGCGTTCACCGTTGCAGCGCGCGCCCTCATGCTCGCCCCACTGGGCGGCGGGCAGCACGATGTCGGCAAACTCGGTGCCCATGGGCATCGACCGGGTAGATGTCCGAGTTGACGACGACCATGCCGCCGCTGTCGACACGCTGGATCAGCGTGTCGATGACCGCCTGCTGTCTCGGCGCTGGTCGACCTGGTGCGGGTTGTCGACGGTCTGGTCACGGAAGCGCTGCGCCAATTCCTGGCTGGCTGCCATGGCCCCGGTCCAGGTGGTGCCGATGACCCAGGCGAAGCGCACGTGGCCGTCCTCGACCCAGCGGTCCAGGTCCAGTTCGATCTTGCGGCGACCGGGCAGCTTCTCGGGTGACTTGTCGCGCGGGTAGCTGGCCGCCTTCATCATGCCGCGCTGGTGGCCGCCCAGACGACCGATGACCTGGCCGGGACGGTTGCCCGCGCCGCAGAGCAGGCCCATGGCCGCGTAGGAGGCCGTGTTGAGGTAGTTGTTGCTCCAGTAGTTGCCCTTCTCGAAGCCGAAGCTGGCCTTGGGCCGTTCGCCGCCGGCGCCGCTGATCATCTCGGCAGCCTGGATGATCTTCTCGGCCGGCACGCCGGTGATCTCGCTGGCCTTCTCCAGGGTCGCCCATTCGTTGTTGAGCAGCCACTCCTTGTAGCCCTCGAAGTCGGTGCCGAATTGGCCCCAGGTGGTGCGCCACTGCCACGGCGTGTTGCGCGTGCCGCGGCCCATGCCGGCGTTGATCTCCCACTTGGAGGCCACCCACTCGTCGATGAACTCCTGGTCCTGCCAGCCGTTTTCGAGGATGTAGCGGCTGATGGCCAGATGCAAGCAACGTGTCGGTGCCGGGAATCACCTGCAGGACGAGACCGCCATTGGCCTCGGCATAGGCCGATGCCGGTAGATACGGCGCGGCACGGCCATGATCAGCTTGGGGCCCTTCATCATAAACTCGGTGAAGAGGACCGTCTTGCTCTCGAACGGATCGGTGCCGGAGACAAAGAGCACGTCGGCCTCCTGCCAGTCGTCGTAGGAGGCGTTGAAGTTGATCAGACCGCTGTCGTCCAGACCGCCGGTGTCGTTGCCCATGGGCCGGCTTGTCATGTTCGCAGAAGGCCGGCGTCTTGATGGCGCCGAAGGCCAGCTTGGTGATGGCGTAGGTATTCTGGAAGAACTCGTAGGAGTAGGTCTTCATGGCCCAGGCCGACTCGCCGTGGTCGCTCCAGCACATGCTTGGCTGACCGCGGCCATGATGTCCAGCGCCGTGTCCCAGTCGATCTGCGCGCAGCACGCCGTTGACGCGCAGCATGGGCGACTGAAGCCGCTCACGCGTCGGCGTATCGACGTTGAAGAGCTTCTTGGCCAGGGTGCCGCCACGGATCGAGTGGTTGCCGCCCTTGTTGACGACGGTGGCCTCGGCATCGGGCACGATCACGATGTTGTGATCCTCGCCGTCGATCTGGACGATGTTGTGCTGATTGGGGCTGATCCAGGGCTGAAGCGCCGACGTCGGGCAGGTTGATGCCCAGCGCGTTCTCATCTGCATTGGGACCGCCGTCTGTGCCGACCGGCCACGTGTACACTTTGTAGCCACAGGCCACGACGCAGTACGCACAGGCGGTTGTCTGGACCTTGGCATCGACCGGCGGCAGCGGAACGCTGTTCTGCGGGATATATTCTAGAGGCATAGTGTCTGTTCCTCCCTAAATCGTGTTCGGATCGACGCTGTTGTCATAGTAGCCGAAGATCAGGCCCATGACGCCAGTTGCGTAGATATCGTCGCCGTCGGCTTCCAGCGTAATCTGCGGAAGGCCCATGGTCGCATGCCCGGCAACGACCATGCCGTGCCGGGTCAGATCAAAGGTGGTCAGTGCAGCGGACAGGGACCGGCCACGCCGATGTCGGCCTTGAAGGTGCCGGCCAGCGGGCCACCCATGTGCGTACAGAGGCTGTTGAAGGCGACGATGTCCTCGTCCGGACCGATGCCGCCGCCCGCTCGCTGGCCCAGCTTGATCAGATAGTTGGTCGAGTTGACGTGCTCCCAGGGATAGGTGAACATGACCGGTTCGCCGACCACAAGTTCGCTGATCTTGGCGATGCGACTGTGCTCGAACTCGGCCACCTGCGCCTGCACCTGAGCGGGCATGCCGCTGTCCACGCAGCCAGGTCGGCATGGACACCCAGGCAATGGCCGCGCCGGCGCCGAAGAGAAAGGCCCGTCGGCTCACCTGAAGATCCGTGCTTGTGACGCCGCACTGGCTCTCCTGCTCTTGAGCGCCGTCTGCACCGTCTGCACCCTGGCACGCTTCAGTCGATTGACTTCGTTGGTCATTATTCGCCTCCTTCGCCCATCTCGAAAGACGCCGTAGGGCGGCAGCTCCGGCACCGTGATCGGTCACCGGGTCGCCGCACAGGCTGTTCAGGAATTCAACCAGATCGCTCTGCTCTTCGTCGCTCAGGCCCAGCGGCTGCAACTGCGGATCCTTGTTGGCCGATTCGCCGCCGCCGTCGTTGTAGAAGGCCACGACCTCTTCCAGACGTGCCGAAGAGGCCGTTGTGCATGTAACGGGCTGGTGTAGCAGAGATCGCGCAGGCTGGGCGTGCGGAACTTGCCCTTGTCGATCTCCTGCTTGGTGACGTAGTAGAGGCCCAGATCTTGGTCTGTGGTGCGATAGACTTCCTCGGGCACGCCCTTGGCCGCCTGCTCATAGCGGAAGGTGATCTGCTTGAGCGGGCTGGTGTAGAAGTCCGGATTCTGCGGCACGCCGGTGGCGTGATAGCTGTCGTCGCTGACCAGCGGCGCCGTTGTGACAGGCGATACAGCCGGCCTTGCCGATGAAGAGTTCATAGCCACGCATTGGCCGCCTCGGAGATGGCGCTCTCGTCGCCTTCGATGTACGTATCGAAGGGCACGTTGAGGCTGTTGATCGTGCGCTGATAGGTGGCAACGGCGCGCAGGGCGTCGTCCCATCATTGGGATAGTCGGTGCCGAAGATCTGGTTGAAGCGTTCGACGTATTCGGGAATCTGCGCCAGACGTTCTTCGGCCAGGGCGCCGTCCAGATTGCCTGCCACAGCGCCGCCCCAGGCGCCCGAGTTCTGGTGCTCGATGCTCTTTTTGGCGCCGTCCCAGTTGAGCTTGCCGTAGTAGCCGACGTTGAGAATGGTCTGGGCATTGCGCCAGTGGCTGGTGCCCGGCCCGCCAAAGGAGATCGGCGTGCGTGCGCCCCAGCCGTCCGAGGCCGAGTGACAAGCTGTTGCAGCTCATCGAGCCGTCGGCGGACATGCGCGGGTCGAAGAAGAGCAGCCGCCCCAATTCCGACCTTTTCGGCGCGTGATCGGGTTGTCCAACGGCTGCGGCACGGGCGGCAGCGGCGCCAAGGGCGGATAGGCACTCCGCCTGAGCGTCCTGGGCGCGACCGGCGCGACTCGGCCCGATCGCAGGCCGACAACGCGGCTGCCACCAAGCAGCGATACTCGCCAGGAACAGGCCGAAGACGGCGCCGAGTCGTGCGGGATGTTGGGTGTTTGAGCGATAGTCCATTAACCTCCACTTCCCAGACTGGCGAGATAGTTGACGACCAGCGTCAGTTCATCCTCGGTCTAACAGTCGCAGGAGGTTGGGCGGCATGGTGCCGAGCAGCACAGTCGCCGAACGGGCACTCGGGCGCGATGAAGGCCATCGGGATCCACGATCGATTCGTGGATGTAGTCATCGGCCGACATGCCTTCGATCCGCGTCGCGCGCATCGACACCGATGTTGGTCAGGTCCGGTCCGACCATGCCGACTGCGCCGGGGATATCCGGGATGATATGGCAGGCGTTGCAGGTGCCCTTGGTGAAGGCTGCGATCAGTTCATCGGTGACCGGCACCGGTTCCAGCGGCTGCGGCCGCTGCATCAGCCGCGGTGCGCGGTTCTTCTGTCGCAGGCTCTTCCGCTGCAGGCTCTGCGACCGCAGGTTCTTCTGCAACTGCGGCTGCACCTCTTCCGGCGCTGCTGTCGCGGCATTCGGCTACCGGCAGCCTGCAACGGTGGCAGGCCGTGTCCGGCAGCGGTCGTGAATCGCCCAACGGGACCAGGCCATAGTCTGGGAAGAGCCGGTGCCTCGACGGCGAGGGGATCACTGCTCAGGCTTTCCAGGAAGGCGACCAATTGGGCGATTTCTTCGTCGGAGAGGTCCAGCGGTTCCAGACCGGCGGTTTGGCCTTCACCGCCGCCTTCGTTGTAGAAGGCGACCACTTCCTCCAAGCGTGGCCAAGCTGCCGTCGTGCATGTAGGGCGCCGTACGCCCCACCTCACGCAGGCCAGGGCGTGTTGGAAAGCTTGCCCGATCTTCCTCCTCCAGCGTCAGTGCGTAGAGACCCACATCTTCGCTCAGGTTGCGGTAGTTGGGCGTACCCAACGTGCGGAAGAAGCGGCGGAAAGTCAGGTGGCGTTCGGGATCTGTAAAGAGCGCCGGTCGGTGCCGACGCCCGTGTTGTGGAAGTCTTCGTCGCTCAGCAGGTCACCGCTGTGACAGGTCGGCGCAATTGGCCTTGCCTTCGAAGAGTTCGAGTCCGGCCTTGGCGTCGTCGCTGAGCGCGGACTCATCGCCGGCCACATAGAGCATCGTAGGCGGTCGGCGGCGAATTGAGCGTACTGGACGTAGGCCGTCACCGCGTTCAGCATCTTGCCGAAGCTCGGTTCGCCGCCGAAGGCCTCGATCGAAAGCGATCGACGTAGGCCGGCATCTGGTTGAGCGTTCAACCATGAGGCGACCGTCCATGCTCATGAAGTGCGCTTCGGTCAGATGGTCACGCACCAGTGGTCGGCATGTCGTTGCCGTCCATGCGCCCATCCCGATAGAGATAGTCGGCGAAGACGGCTGTTGCAGACGAGTCGGCGTGTTGCGGAAGTAGGCTGTGGACGGATAGCCCCGGCTCAGGGCCTGACCGTCGGTGAAGGCTTTTGTCCGGCTGATGACAGCTGGCGCAGCTCAAGCGAGTTGTTGCCGGAAAGACGCTGGTCGAAGAAGAGATACTTGCCCAGCGCAATCTGGTCTGCTCGTGCCGGATCCTGGGCAGCACCGCGAACGGCTCCAGCACCGATTCGGCTGGCAGAGTCAGCGTCCAGCACAACCGGCGCGGCATCCGCCTCGCCGGGCCAGGCAACTGCGTCGCCGGTGCCCAGGATCGACAGATAGCCGACAATGGTGTTCAGATCGTCATCGTTGACAGCGTCTGCGGCAAAGCTCTGCAAGCATGACGCCGGGCGGGCATGCTCCGTTGGGACATTCCGGCGCGATAAAGGCGCCGGGTTCGACAATCGATTCATGGATGTACTCTTGCTGCGGTGTAGCCGTCGATTCGAGTAGCGCCGTCCACGCCGATGTTGGCAGGTCGGGGCCGATCTGGCCATTGGCGCCCGGGAATGCCGGGAATGACATGGCAGCCGGCACATCCGCCTTTGTTGAAGGCCGCAACAGCGTGGCTCGGTGCCGTGCTCTGAATCATGGCTACAGCGCCGGTCTGCGCGACGGATTCAGTTTCGGACGCGGTGGTCTCCGCAGTGGCTGTGTCTTTCTGATCGACGCCTTCTTGAGACGCGGTCGTTTCTGCTGCGGCTGCTCCGGTGTCTCCTGTTGCGGCGGCGGACTCTTCCGTGTCAGCTGTGCTCACGGTCTCGGTGCTTCTGCGCTCGAGATTCAGGGAAATCGCTTCCCCAAAGGTAAACGCCAGAATTGTGCCGAGGATGAGCGCCAACAGCACACCGCCAATGGTCAACATGGCGACGAGCCGGGGATTCTCACCCATATCCGATCTCCTTTCCGATCATGTTTGGGTTGTTTGATATTCTGTTGAACAATCGATACAGTGCGAGGAAAAGGCTTCGGTTGGCGGTGCCGATATTCTAGCAGATATGTAAGATTGGCAACAAATCAACCATGCTTCAGGATGTGCTGCGTTTCGTTGTATCTGTGCTGTTGCGCCACACTTGCGCAATTCGGCGAACCGTCGCTATGATTCGGAGCAAATGAACAACTACCCTCACATGCACATCGTCGGAGCACTCGCCGCCAGACTTCGTCTCTGGGTAATTGTCAATGCGCTCTTTGGCGCAGGTGTTGTCCATGGGCTCTGGCGGCGAGCACTACATGGACCGTTGCGCAGCGGATGGTCCTGGTTCTACGAGTGCATGATCGCGGGGATCGAATTCCAACTGGCTCACGGCGACACTGAATCCGTCGAGATGGCGCGGGCAGCATTTGCCCAGTTGGCGCACTTGCCGTTGGCATCGTCTGTCACAGTCACGCCGATCTCGGCGGGAGGCGTGGCTGCGGAAAGACTCAGCTTTCCCCGCGCAGACGGGAGCGCCATCATGCTCTATCTGCATGGAGGCGGTTATTTTTCGGGTTCTCCCTCCACACACCGTCGCTTGGTTGCGGACCTTGCCGGCGCTGCCGGCATTCCGGCCGTGGTGGTCGACTACCGGCTGATGCCTGAACACCCCTATCCGGCCGCATTGGGCGACGCCTGGTCTGCGTATTGGTGGTTGCTGGCCCAAGGCTTCGAAGCGAGGAGAATCGTCGTCGCCGGAGAATCTGCGGGAGCCGGCCTGGCCGTCGCGTTGCTGCTGCTCGTCCGCGAGACCAATCTGCCCCAGCCGGCGGGTTGCATCTGTTTCTCGCCGTGGGTCGATATGGGGCTGACAGGCGCCACCTTGATCCGGAATCAAGCGTCCGACTATCTGAACCTGGCGGCCATGGGACGGGCTGCGTCGCTGGTCTTGGCCGGACGAAATCCACACGATTCCTATCTGTCGCCGATCTATGCCGATTTGCACGGATTGGCGCCGCTCCTGATCCAAGCCGGTACGGCCGAAATGCTCTTTGACGATGCAGCCCGGCTAGCCAAGCGTGCATCGGCTGCGGGCGTGACCGTCGAGTTTGAGCCTTGGGAAAACATGGCTCACGCCTGGCACTTTATGGCTGTGGGCGAGCCCAAAGCGCGTGCGGCGATTGGGTCGGCTGCCCGATTTGCTCGTCGCCAGGTCGGGTTGGTCGACGTCGTACCTCGCTCGGAGCGTTGATGTCCGCCACAAGCAACCGCATTCACATCGTCCAGGCCGATATCACAAGGCTGCGGGTTGATGCCATCGTCAATGCCGCCAATCGTTCGTTGCTTGGCGGCGGTGGCGTCGATGGTGCGATTCATCGTGCGGCCGGTCCGGCCTTGTTGGCCGAGTGTCGATCGCTGGGCGGCTGCCCCACCGGCGAGGCGCGTATCACGGCCGGCTATCGGCTGCCGGCCCGTTTTGTCATCCACACGGTCGGCTCCGTCTGGCGCAGTGGCGGCGCCGGCGAGGATGATCTGTTGGCCGCGGCCTATCGCAATTCGTTGCTGCTTGCCGCGCAGCATGATATCGAGACGATTGCGTTCCCATCGATCAGCACCGGCGTCTATGGCTTTCCCATCGCCAGAGCGGCGCGCATTGCCCTGTCAGAGATAGACGCATTTCTCTTCGGACAAAATCAACCGAACAGTGTGACCGCCGTCTGTTTTTCACTATCGGATCTGCATGAATATCAAGCAGCATTTGCTGAGTTATTTGGAGCAACATCGACATGAGCAAGGATAAGCGTGTAGTCTTCTCTACCGATCCCGATCCCGAACCGGAACAAACGCCCGTGCAACTCCCAGGTAACCCGGCCGCGGCACTCAACATGCAAAAGGGCAAACCCGTACGGGTCTGGCTGGAGAAGAAGGGTCGCGGCGGCAAGACTGTCTCCATCATCAAAGGGGTCGTCAGTCCGGTTAACGGCAAGAAAGCGTTGGTCAAACATCTCAAAGGTAAGCTGGGTGCCGGCGGCGCAGTCAAAGGCGAAGATATCGAGATTCAGGGCGATCATCGCGCCAAGATCGTCGTCATCCTGCGCCAATTGGGGTATGATGCCAAGAGCGCAGGTGGGTGACAGCAGGTGAGCCGTCGGAGCTTGCTCTGTATCAAACCGCTCTTCGCCCAGTTCGAACCACCAACAGGAGATAGCGGATGGAACTCGCACAGTTTATGGAAGGATTCGAGCGACGCAATCCCGGTGAGACCGAGTTTCACCAAGCGGTCTATGAAGTCGCCGGGAAGGTAATCCCGTTCATCAACGCACATCCCCGATACGGAGAAGCGCGTATTCTTGAACGCATGACCGAGCCGGATCGTATCATCGTCTTTCGTGTCACCTGGGAAGACGATGCCGGCAATGTGCGCGTCAACCGGGGTTATCGGGTACAGTTTAACAAAGCCATCGGTCCGTACAAGGGTGGCCTGCGTTTTGACAAGTCGGTGACGCTCAGCGTGCTCAAGTTTCTGGGTTTTGAGCAGACGTTCAAGAACAGCCTGACTACTCTGCCTATGGGCTCGGCCAAAGGGGGAAGCGACTTTAACCCCAAGGAGAAATCCGACCGTGAGGTGATGCGTTTCTGCCAGGCCTTCATGAACGAACTCTTTCGCCATATCGGAGAAGACACGGATGTGCCGGCCGGTGACATGGGTGTCGGCGCGCGTGAGATCGGTTACCTATTCGGCAAATACAACCAGCTCAGCAATCGTTTTGCCGGCGTACTGACCGGCAAGGGGCTGGCATTTGGCGGCAGTCCCGTGCGCACCGAAGCCACGGGTTACGGCTGCGTCTATTTGGCGCGGCGAGATGCTCAAGACAAAGGGTGACGCACTGGACGGCAAGCGTTGTCTCGTGTCGGGGGCGGGCAATGTCGCGCAATACGCGGCACAGAAGCTGATCGAGCTCGGTGGCCGGGTCTTGACGCTCTCGGACCGCACCGGTTTCATCTACGCAGCCGACGGACTCACGGACGAACAACTGAACTTCATCATTGCCCTCAAGACGCAACGACGTGGGAGCCTCACGGAGGCGGCCGAAGAATTCGGTTTGGAGTTTGTCGCCGGCGCGCGACCGTGGACGGTCCCGTGTGACGCAGCCTTCCCATGCGCAACCCAGAATGAACTCGATGGTGGCGATGCGCAGTCGCTGTTGAAGAACGGCTGTATGTTGGTCTGTGAGGGCGCCAATATGCCGACGACACTGGAAGGCATTCAGCACTTTGAGGCGGCAAGAATCCTCTATGCACCCGGCAAGGCCGCCAACGCGGGGGGCGTCTCGATCTCGGGATTGGAGATGACCCAGAACGCCATGCACCTGACTTGGTCCAGGGAAGAGGTGGATGCCGAATTGCAGACGATCATGCGACGCATTCACGAACAGTGTGTAGCCTATGGGCAGGAAGGCACCTATGTCGACTATGTCAAGGGCGCCAACATTGCCGGTTTTGTCAAGGTGGCCGATGCCATGCTGGCCTACGGGATCGTCTAGTACAGGCCGACTGAAATCCTTGTACGGTTCCTACCAGAGATAGAATAGCCGGGTTTCGGTTTAGAATTGCATGGGCGGACCGGGATTGCAGTTGGGTGGCAGATCGTTGCCCGAGATCTTGAAGTCGCCGCAGGTCAGAAATAGGTGGTTGTTGGCGCCCACGAAAAAGCTGACCGCAATGACCAGGAACACGACGGCGAACATCACAAAGCGGAGGCGGCGATTCGGTAGCTGCAAAAAGTCCGGGTTGATGACGCTGATGGCACCAGGGGATCGGGGTTTCGTCGCTGTGGAGTAGGATGACGGCCAGAAGAATCGCCGTGATTGCGGTCCAGGCCGTCAGCAGATCGTTGTAGAAAACCGTGTGATAGGCACCCAGGTTGAAGGCGATGTTCCACGAAGCAGTCGACATGCTGACCGCATTGTGACATGCTGCGCTGAAATCGCACCAATGCCGGATATGATATATCGCCTGTCTATTTAAGTCGCCCGTCGACAAGGAGACCAAACGCCATGCACGACCAGCGCCGACCAGCCATCCTCGCCCTCGGCACCGCCGTTCCCGACTACTGGGCCGACCAAACGGCGATTGGGCAGTGGATGGCCTCCTCTTTCCCGGACCGTCCGGCGGTGCAGCGTCTCATCCGTAGCCTCTACACCTATTCGGGCATTCAGAAGCGGCATGGCTGCGCGCCCGAATATCTTCTCTCCCCCGATGAATCGCGATTCGCGCCCGGCCGGGCGCTCGATCAGACGCCGACGACGGCCGAACGAATGGAGATCTACCGGCGTGAGGCCGTGCCGTTGGCCGAACGGGCGGCGCGCAACGCTTTCGAGAGTCTGAGTGGACGATCCGGTGTGGCTCCGACCGCGCTGGTGGACGGCATCACCCATCTGATCGTGGTCAGCTGCACGGGCTTCTTTGCTCCTGGACCTGATTTTCTGTTGGCACAGCGATTGGGGCTTCCCGCGACGGTGAACCGCATGGTGATCGGCTTTATGGGCTGCTCGGCCGCCTTCAACGGCCTGCGCACTGCTGCCCAAATCGTGACGGCCGATCCGGCCGCGCGGGTGCTGGTGGTCTCGGTGGAACTCTGTTCACTCCACATCCAGGCCGGGGAACGGCGCGACGATCTGGTCTCCGCGTCGCTCTTCGCCGACGGTGCTGCCGCTGCCGTCGTGGCCTTGCCCGGCGAGGAAGACGGCAACTTCTACAAACTCGACGGCTTCCACACCGACATGAAACCCGCCACCGAAGACGAAATGGTCTGGGAGGTCGGCAACCATGGTTTCACACTCCGTCTCTCGCCCAAGGTGCCGGACCATCTGGCCGACGTGGCGCCGGCTGCGTTGGCAGGGGTGATGGCAGGTGAGAGCCCCGGCTTCTGGGCCATTCACCCCGGCGGTCGCGCCATCATGGACAAATTACAGGATCTCTTCGAACTTCCGGATAGGGCCGTTGCACCCAGCCGGGCAGTGCTGGCCGCCTACGGCAACCTCTCCTCGGCGACGATCCTCTTTGTCTTGGCCGAACAGTTACGCCGTCTGTCCGCCGGCAAGCAGCCGGCGACCACGGGCGTGGCCATGGCCTTTGGACCGGGGCTGACGATCGAGATGGCGCGGTTGACGTTTGTTCCTCACCGAGACGTTGCGAGCCCGGCCGGAGACCGTGATGCTGTCGACGAGTCTGAAGCACTCCCCATTCCCACCATATGATGGGTGACGCGATCTCCCTGTCCCCGGTTGAGTACGATGTCGTCGTGATTGGTGCCGGGCCTGCCGGCAGTTGCGCGGCTGCAGCCCTGGCCGCGCGTGGCTGGCGTGTGATGCTCGTCGAACGCGACCGCTTTCCGCGGCACAAAGTCTGCGGTGAGTTCCTCTCGCCGGAAGCCCAAGACAGCTTGCGGACGCTGGAGCTGTACGACGAACTGGCCGGATCGGCGCCAGTTCCGCTCGTGGAGGCCCGGTTGACCGCCGCGAACGGTGTAGCGATGCGTTTGTCCTTGCCGGCAAAGGCCTGGGGGCTCAGCCGCTACGCCATGGACGCGGCGCTGGCGCAGGCGGCCGTGCAGCGTGGCGCGACCCTCCGGCAGGAATGCACCGCACTCGGGCTGGAACGGGAGCAGCAGACAGACAGGACCGTCTACACCGTCACCCTTCGTCGCCGTAGCGTGAAAGAGTACGGTGCGCGTGCGCACGGCCATTCTAGCGACAGGGCGCACCATTTCCCCCAAACTGGTGGCGCGACCGGTCGAGACACGCACGGAGAAGTTGAACGTCGGTATCAAGGCCCACTTTCAGCGGTGTCCGGATGCCCAGGCGTGTCGAACTCTATCTCTTTGACGGCGGCTATGTGGGCGTCAATCCAGTCGAAACGGGTGCCGTAAACGTCTGTCTGCTGGCCTCCTACGCTGCGTTTGCCGCTGCCGGGCGCAGCGCAACCGCGATGTTGGCCTCGATCGCCCAGCAGAACTCGGCCTTTGGGCGGCTGTTGAGCGGCGCACAGATGCTGGAGAATACCGCCTGCACCGTCGCCGCCGTCGACACCGGTCGTCCCAGCCTGGCCTGGAACGGCGTCGCCTGTCTGGGCGATACCGCCACCATGATCCCGCCCCTCTGTGGCGACGGCATGGCCATGGCGCTGCATTCGGCCGCGCTTTGCGTGCCCTACGCCGACGCCTACCTGCGCGGCGAAATCGACCTGTGGGAGTGGGAACGGGGCTACGAGGCCGAGTGGCACGCGGCGTTTGACGGCCGGCTGCGCACAGGACGGGCATTGCAGGCGCTGCTCGGCTCACGCGTGTCCGGTCTCTTGCTGCGGTTGGGTCGGCATCTACCGGTTGCGGCCGACTACTTCGTACGCCGCGACGCGTGGCCCCATATCGACTGAGGCTCGGACGGTGGGTTCGCCGTCCGCAGCCGAGGGGTAGCCGATCAGCCAGGTGATGCCCAGCGGCGAGAGGAGAGTGCGTGCTCGTCCGTAGGTCCAGCGGTAGTGCGGCCCACTGAGCTTGGCTGTCATCTCCATCAGTTCCGCTTCCGAATAGGTGCGCAGACAGGAGACGATGCCGTCGAAGAGCAACACCAGGGGAATGGCAGGGATCAGATAGGTCCAAAAGAGGCGTGACCAGCGCAAAGGGCGCAGCAGTGGCACGGCCAGAAACGCCAGGGGTGCCAGCACCAGCATAAAGAGGATGGCGAAGATCGATCGCTGCGTCTGCTCGAAGACTGCAATGCCTTGTCGTGCGTCGACAGCATTCTGCAGAACGGCCGTTGCGGTCGGGGGATCGAAGTGGTGGAAGGCGGTGAAGAGCGTGCGGAAGCCCGGTAGATCGGCGGGTACGACCGTCGCATCAACCGGCCGGCCTACAGATTGGAGTTGACCACCGGAGCGCCGGCGCGCCTCTTCCAGCGCATCTCGATTGGGAAAGCGATCGGTCAGCACCACGATGGGCGGCCGGCCTGCCACATGAATCCGGCAATAGAGTCCGAGCCAGGGTCCACCGCCGCCCGAACAGAGATCGACAATGTAGCGGTCACCGGTTGCGGCAAGGGCAGCGTGCAATGGCTCGACTGCGCCGTTGAATTGGCGCCCGATCACTGCGATGAGCTTCAGCACATCCGTTGCCCCGTCACGCACGGCATGGGGACACCAGGGCTGATCGTGGATTTCCAGCAGTTGACGGCGTTGCATAGTGGTTATTCTACCAGCATCAATCGGTCGAGCGCGGAAGCTGCCCCCCAAGTGACCCTCGGCGTTCGTTTGGTTGATGTCTAGGGGTAGCGGTTGGCAAAGCATCTGCCGCAGAGCAAACAGTTGGGACAAACGAACTTCTCGTGATGACGAAGCCAGAATAACTGACTTGAGTGCAACATGATAAGACGCACATATACGGGAGCAGCTGATCTCAAGCTGCTTCAAGATTTCAATGCTGCGGCGATTGCCGCGACCGATCACTGTGGATATCTCCATCCCGGAGACATCCCCCATCATCTCTACAATGGGAACAAGCATTATGATCCTGCTGAAGTCATGACGATTTGGGAGGATGATCGAGGGGTGGCTGCGTGGCTGCTGGTCGGTCCTCGCCACAAGAGCTATGACGCCCAGGTACGCCCCGATCTGCGGGGCGATGATCTGGAACGAGAAGTCCTGGAATATGCCGATGACCGCACGGTAGAATTAATGCGCCGGTATGACATTGGTGGCGATTGTATCTATGCTGATGCATTTCGGGGCGATACAGCTCGTCTTGAACTTCTCGTGGCATTGGGTTGGGAAGCAGACAATGAATTACCCTATGTCTTGAATCGCACTGAAATCCATTCCATTGATGTGCCTCTTCTCCCGCATGGTTATTCGTTCCAGCCAGCTACCGGTATTGAAGATGCTGCTGCCCTGGCTGAGGTGCATAACGCCTCCTTTGGGGCGGGCTGGACCCCTGAGTTGTACCGGAAAGTCATGGAGTCTCCAGGCTATGCGCCCGAACGGGAATTGGTCATCCAATCTCCAGATGGTACCTACGTGGCCTTCTCCGTAATCTGGTACGATCATCTGAATCGCACCGGATTGTTTGAACCGGTTGGCACACATAAGGATCGTAGACGCCGTGGTTTTGGGCGGGCGATCGTATTGTATGGTATGCAGCTGATGTCTGCCGCTGGAATGAAATTTGCTACAGTTGCTCATTTTGGGCAAAACGACGCTGCCCGCAGGCTTTACCAATCCTGTGGCTTCAAACCCTGGCACATACAGGACGGATATATCAAATGCAGTCAAACATGACGAAGGATCATTATGGGAACAGAAAATAAGCTGTCACCAGAACAACGTGAGGAGCTACTCAGAGCACTGAAATCCCGTTTTGAGAAAAACGTGAACCGCCATCCAGGTCTTGAATGGGCGAAAGTACAGGCAAAGCTGGAAGCGAGTACCGGAAAACTGTGGTCACTCTATGAAATGGAGAGAACCGGCGGTGAACCGGATGTTGTTGGGTATGACAGTGAGATGGGCCAATACATCTTCTATGATTGTTCATCGGAAAGCCCGAAAGGCCGCAGAAGCGTCTGTTACGATCGTGAGGGGCTGGAGTCAAGGAAAGAACATCGACCGGAAAATAATGCCATTGATATGGCAGCGGCCATGGATATCGAGCTTTTGACGGAAGAACAATATCGAGCGTTGCAGGAACTTGGAAAGTTCGATACGAAGACGTCGAGCTGGGTGAAAACCCCGGCTGAGATTCGAGAACTCGGCGGTGCCCTCTTTTGCTGATCGTCGCTACGACACCGTCTTCGTGTATCACAATGGTGCACAATCTTACTATGCCGCGAGAGGGTTCCGTGGCTCACTGAGGGTCTAGAGGTTGCACAGACAGCCGGATTTGAAATCGTTGGCGCCGATGGCCACTACTGTCTGCTCGAAAGGATCGCCGGGCGCCAGATGGACCTGTCGGCACCCAAAAACGGGCCAGTCATGCACAAACTGTGTAGGTATTGTTCAGTCGCCGCCATGGTTATTGCAGTAAGATGATGTTTGGAAGGCAGCTGCTTCACTTACTTGTAAAGGAGACAAACCATGGCCAGCAATGTTGACATTCAGAAGGTAATCCTTGCACTCGGAGAATCAAAGGCGATTAACTTGGACATCACGCTCCATGATCTGGTCGCCTCGCGTTCCGCTGAGTTGATAGGCTCAGTGGCAAACCTCGAACCGTGGGAGATGATCTGCTACACGTGGGTCACCTACATTCGACGACGTCCGTTCAACGAAGTCGTGCTTCCTATGGATCATCGCACTGCCGGTCGCGCCTTTGATGTACATCAGGAATTGGAACGGTAGAGTCGTAGCGTGAACCAGTCGCTTCTATGGCCACACGAAGTACCTATCCGCCAATCTCTGTGGCGAGCCTGCCGACCACAGAAAGCACCGACTCCCACAACCGATTGACGGATAGGTTCCAAGACAACGGGCAATGGCATATTGTGACCTCAACATGATTTCTCGAAGGTCGCAGTATGCCATTGTCAGTGTGGGGACAGTATCAGATGCAAACCGAACCGTCTGTTCAGACATACATCCCATTCGACGAGTCGAAGCTCTTCGATCGTCTAGTCGGGATCCTTGAGTGGGCTGCTCAACACCTTCCCATGCTGGATGCCTACGCAACCTACTGGGAAAGCGAGGAAGACGCATTCCTGCGGCGACAAGACAAGATCGCCGCGGAAGCGATACTGCTGGCATACCTAGCCTCTAGGCTCGGAACTGAACGTTCGCCGCGCTTGGCATCTGTGGTCCTGCAAGTGTACGAACAAGCCAAACGCCAGATCGCTACGAAGCGCAACGAAGCCATCCTGCGACGCTTTCCCCAGACAGCACCGACGTTGGGCGTCGGCTATGTCCTGTTGTTTCAGATGGGGTATGCAAACTCGACCATAGAATACCTACTGCGTGCCGCCGTTTCCAACGGGTATGCCATGTTGAGCGAGCGTAGCACGTTCCGTATGATGGACTTGCGCTGGACCTTCGGGCTGCTCGATCCCGTCTTGGTCGACCCGATAGCCGACTTGTTGCCGCTAACCACATTGGCGGCATCTCCCCATCCCATCTATACCATGAATGAGGATGAATATGCCATCACGCATGCCATCTTCTACCTGACGGATTTTGGTTGTAGACAGTCAGCAACAGACTTACCATTTGACTCAAGTGATCTACTTGACCCCTATATGATGTGGAACGCAGTCCAGCTTGATTTGGACCTATTGGGAGAATTCATCATCGCTGCTCTGGCGCTGGATATGCCGCACACGCCGGCATATCGATTCGCATGGGATGTTCTTGATAGAGCCTGGACAGAACAGCACCGTCTGGCTGGACCGGAATTCTCGCCGGGTCGGTTGGCCGAATTGGACGGCCAGGAAGCAGAGGCCTATGAATTTTCACAAAACTACCACACGATCTTTGTCGGCGGCATTCTGTGTGCTGTCGCCCTTCAAGGCCGAACTTGCACACCAGCACCGAAACAGACGCCACCTGTTGAACCGACCGCACTCGGACAACGCTGCATGGACGCCGTACAGCGCTGCACACTACAGAGGCAAGCAAATTATGAATTGCCTGTGGTGCCGAAAGAGGATCTGCCGGAATGGATGGTGGCACAACTCTTGTCCAGTCGCGACGAGGAGGTTGCGTCCATGCCCGCATGGCTGCAATCAGCAATGCACTGTCCCCTAAAACGCGACGAACTGTCCGAGGCGCTGTTCGAAGCCCTACTGACGACGTCGAGCAGACACTATTCCTTAGTCCAACTTGCGGAGACACTGGCAGTTGGTGCGGAATACCGTATACTCAGAACGTCCCCGACGTTTGTCCGTGCGCTGGAATTCCTGCTGTCACAACAACTGCAAAATGGATTTGTCGGCGTTCAGCAGCTGCTGGGCGATGATCCAGGCAGTTTCGACGGCCACGAGTCTCAGGCCGCCATCGCGGCGTGCCTTGCTCACATCTCGCGACAACTTCTAGCCCAGGTCTCCAAATTCCTCTGACAGGAACTCCCCTTCTGCCGTACCCTATTACAGTTTCCGCGATCAGTTCATCAGTAAGTTCGTATCCGAGGAAAAGCGAATGCCCAGGGCGGGAGCATCAATTTCGACCATCTGTCAGGATCAGCGTTTACCGGCGACAGCCCCCCATCAGGCCGTCGTGAACTGGCTACGAGTTCACCAGCATGACGGACTCTTTCTGAGCGTTTTGACGATGGCGAGATTCAGCACGGCATTGCCCGACTGCCGGCACCGCAGCGCCGCATCGGCTGACCGTTTGGCTCCATGAGACCCTGCGCAGCGCATGCTCTACAGGCCGGCTCCCCTCGAAGAGACAGAACCGCTCTCCAGTGGAGAGGTATGAGCGGGTTGCTTCCGCTTCCCCAGAAGTGCTCCAATCGATTCCAGTTTTCTGCCGACACCGACCAGAAGCTTGCTGAGCAAGTTTGATTGGCGCTGTTTCACGACGTCTTGCTCGTGACTGTAGTCTGCCATCGCATCAAACATCCAGCCGTCGAATTTTGTGTTGTACATCATTGTCTCCTTGGGTTGATATGCGACATGTGAGCTGAACTGACCACGGTGTACGGGCCAACCGTGTCCGGATCGCTCCCAGATGCGATCCCGCAAGCGATCCTCAGAATTTCATGCGGCGATCACACTTCATGTGCTGTGAGCAATTCAGCGCCAGCATCCGCCAGTCGTCGACGTTTTCGCCTGCCCACGAGCCTTTTCAGAAATGCACCGAGCCACGATGCGTCTGCCACTGCGTTTGAATAGCCGCGGGCCAGCTGTTGAGGCCGCGTATTGTTCCACTCCTCGATTCCGTAGCGATCAAAATCCATTTGGAATATCCCCCTGCATGATTCAGTAGCAGCCTCGTTGGCCTTGCGGTCAGCACCATCTGGATTCATCTGTTCTTTGGTGCTGTCTACAGGATAGCTCGCCGCCTTCGCGTGAGATTCGCGCCAAGTCGTGACACCTTTCGCGATTTTCTCGCGGATTCTTCGCGCAGGTTGTTCGGGAGATTTCTGCTTGACCCATACAGATCGAGTACGAGTGTTCTTTTTGAACGCTGGTTGCCCTCTGGTTGCTGTGCTACACTCCCGTGCAGTTACCGTAGCCAGTTCGACTTCCCTTTCGTTGCCTGGCATTACACGGGAGAACCTCATGCCAGGCCTGAAACTCTTCCTCTTCGGACCGCCAACGGTCACACTGGACGATAAGCCAATCGAGATCAGACGGCGCAAAGGGATGGCGTTCCTGGCCTATCTGGCGGTAGAACAGCAGCCACGGAGTCGGGAGGTGCTTGCCGCCCTCTTCTGGCCGGAGTACAGCCACAGCGAAGCGCGCACCGACTTGAGCCGTACACTCTGGTACTTGAAGCGCGATCTGGGGGATGGTTGGCTGGCCGTCAACCGACAGATCATTGGGCTGGAAGCGGATGCCGCCATCTGGGTAGATGTGGCTGTCTACAAGGATCTGTTGCAAGCATGCAACACACATGGCCACGCTTCATCTGAGGTTTGCGACCAATGTGTGCCCCTGTTGGAGAAGTCCGTGCAGCTCCATCGAGATGACTTCATGGCCGGCTTTTCGCTGCCGGACAGTTCGGCTTTCGACGACTGGCAGGCCTATCGAGCCGCAGAGTATCGCCGGCAACTTGCCGGCGTTCTGTTCAGGCTGAGCCAGTACCACCACACTTCGGGCGAAATCATGCCCGCCATTGCCTATGCCAAACGCCGGCTTGAGCTGGATCCCCTCCATGAGCCGGCCCATCGACAGCTCATGCTGCTCTACGCTCGATCAAACCAATTTTCCGACGCGTTGCAACAGTATCAGCGATGTGTCCGCATCCTCAAGGACGAACTTGGCGCAACACCGGGCCCGGAGATAACTGAGCTTTATGAGCAGATTCGCAGCGGAAACTTCAAAGGGCGTGTTGCCCAGTTGGAGAACCCCAACGCATCGCCAGACAAGCCATCGCTTGCCATTCCTCAGAGACCGCTTCACAATTTGCCTGCCCAGACCACCCCATTTTTGGGGCGTGAAGATCTGCTGGCTGACCTGACTCGCCGGCTCCAAAACGCGGAGACCCGGCTTGTCACAATCGTCGGCCCCGGAGGCATGGGCAAGACTCGCTTTGGAATTGAGATCGGCGCTGCATGCCTTGACAGCGATCAACAAAGCGTCTATTTCGTTTCGCTTGCCCCGCTTCGCTCTGCAGAAGAGCTCGCACCGGCGATTGCAGAAGCGATGGAGTTACAGTTGCAGGCCAACGAATCTCCCATCGAACGACAGTTGCTCGAGTACTTCAGGCAAAATTACTCCGGACAGAATCAAAGTCGTGCGCGTCTGTTGCTGGTGTTGGACAACTGCGAACATCTGCTGGCGGGCGCTGCATTGGTCAACGACATTTTGGAGGCCGGACCCAACGTCAGTGTGGTGGCGACCTCGCGTGAACGACTTCACCTGAGCGGGGAGACGGTCGTGCTGCTCGAAGGGCTAAAATATCCACCCCTTCCCTTGGGAACCGCGCCTGCCATGGCAGAGATAGTTGAGCATGACGCCGTGAAACTCTTTCTACAGAGTACGCGACGTGTCCGGGACAACTTCGAACTCATGCGCCACGATCTGCCCCATCTTGCTCGTCTCTGCGACTTGGTGCAGGGCATGCCACTGGGCATTCTGCTGTCCGCAACGTGGGTCGAACTGCTGACCATTGAGGAGATCGTAGCCGAACTTCGCCAGAGCCTGGATTTCTTGGAGAGTGAATTGCGCGATCTGCCTGAACGCCAGCGCAGCATGAGAGCCATCTTTGCACATTCCTGGCAGATGCTCGGCGAAGGCGAACGCAAGATATTCATGGCGCTCTCCATCTTCCGTGGTGGATTTACGCGTGAGGCAGGAAGAGAGGTGGCCGGCGCCTCCTTGCGTGACCTTGCCGAACCTGGTCGGCAAGTCACTGGTGCAGCGAGATGCAGACGGTCGCTATCAGGTGCATGAGTTGCTGCGGCAATTTGCGGAGGAGGAATTGGTGGATAGCGGTCGTGAAGGCGAGATCCGGCCGCCCATGGTCGCTACTTCGCCACCTTCTTGTGGGAGCGAGAGGCCGACCTGAAAGGGCGTCGACAGGCAGCAGCCCTGCAGGAGATCGAAGCTGATTTCGATAATGTCCGCGCCGCCTGGCATTGGGCCGTGCAGCGAAAGGATGGTTGAAGAGATTGACCGAGCGCTGGAAAGTCTCTACTGGTTCTGCGTGATGCGTAGCCGGCTGCCGTCTGGATACGAATTGCTGCGTCTTGCGCGGGAAGGTTTGATGCCTGCAGACGAACCGCACCTGCTCCGAATCAGGGGCCGCCTGTTGTCGCGTGCCATGAAGGGAACTGCCGGCTTGATCGGCAATCCTGATGAGCTGCGATCCAATGTTGAGCAGGCTCTTGCCATTGCTCGCGACATTGACGACCGGGCTGGAATCGCCTACGGTCTTTGGTCCCTTGGCCTCATTTTCATGCGCGCCAATGAGTATGTCCGAGCCACAGAGATCCTTGAGCAGAGTCTGGCCCTATTTCAGATGCTGGAAGACCGCTTCTATCAAGCTGAGGTCCTCGGTGATATCGGTCGCTGCCTAAGGTATCAAATGAGTCAGGTCGGCAGAGATTATCTTCAAGAGAGCCTGAACTTGAAGCGAGAGATCGGGAATGAAATTGGCGTTGCCGTATCATTGCACGAACTGGGCTGGCAGTTCTATGTTCTGGGAGAGTGGATCGAGGCCAAAAGGCACTGGCAAGATGCGTATCGGCGTATGATGACAGCGCAAGGGCGCAGCTTGCTGGGCATGGACACCCCGTTGTACTACCTGGCTTTCCATGGTCAATTGCGCTACTGAGTGCAAGATCTTGCGTTGGCCCACCCAAGCCGAAGTCGATGTTAGGCAAGTCGTTAACGGAGTAGCACCAATGAAAAGGATCTGGAGGAGCCGATCGGCTGCCTTGATCTTGGTCACAGGATGCGTGACTTTGAACGAGCGCGCAGATCTTGAATAACGAAATGCCGATGCCGCAGCCCGGGCGCTGAAGTCACGCCCTTTTGCTTGGTGCGAACCACGCATATCCTCCACTGTTCCCCCGCAGCACTTGTCCAACACCATCCATGGCCAGCTGTTGAAACATTTCGTCTACCTCTTCCGGTGAGCAGGGTCGACCGGCATCCAGCCACCACATTAGCACGGAGAGCATTGCGCCGGTCAGGAAGTTGGTGATCGCCGACACGGGCATTTCTGCGGGGTCAGCGTCCGGGAACCATGCGTCAAGGTGGCGCTCGATGTCTTCGGTCAGATGGCGGCGGGCAGTTGCCTGCACGATGTCCCAGCCGCCACCTTCGCGCATGGCGCGATAGAGTTCGTGGTGCAGGTCGGCATGGCGGAAAAAGGTGAGGCTGTGTAACATGTGGTTCGCCTCTTCGCCGTCATGCGCGCTCTCCGCCAAGTGCGCATCGAGTTGATCGGAGAACATGGCCAGCCCCTGTACCAGCAGGTCGTCTTTGTCCTGGAAATGCGCGTAGAAGGTGGCTCGTCCCACGTCCGCGTGGTCGATGATCTCCTGCACAGTGATCTTGTCGTAGCGCTTTTCAAGAACGAGTTCCATCAATGCCCGATGCAGCGCCCTGCGTGTGCGCTGAACTCGCCGATCCGGTGATTTATCCGGCATCTCAGCCTCGCTTATTCCATACAGTCCTACCGGTTTGTTCGGAACCAGACAGCCATCGATGATTGTCTGTTGACACCGGCCTCCAGACGACCTAAGCTAGAAATAAAACAAATTGTTCGGTAGCGAACTCAGTATGCCACAACGGGAGGAAAACGATGAACCTGATCAAGCACGTGCATGGCGATCCAGTGACGGATGACCAGGAGACTGTCCCCTTTTGGGTGCGTCATTACGATACAATCGTGAATCTGATCACGCTGGGCAGAAGCGACGCCATTCACCGACAGACTGTCGGGCTCGTTGACGTGCAGGACGGCGATGCGGTGCTGGATGTGGGTTGCGGAACCGGGCGGCTGTTGCTGACGGCAGAGGAGATCGTCGGCAGCACGGGAACGCTGGTCGGGCTGGATGTGGAACCGGCCATGGTCGAGCAGGCTAAGCAGCGGGCTGAAGATGCGGCAAGCCGCGCCCTGTTTGAGGTCGCGTCGGTGGACAGGATTCCTTACGGCGATGCCGGTTTTGACATCGTTTTCAATACACTGGTCTACCATCATCTCACTGAGCAACAACAAGAGGCTGCGTTCACAGAGATTCATCGAGTACTCAAACCGGGCGGAGCGCTGGTGGTTGTGGACATCAATCCGGCTCGGCGCAATTTCCTCACATCGCTGCCGGGCCACAATAGGATCGACCGTGAGGATTACGTTCAGAACGAGGTCGTGCAACGCATGAGCGCAGCAGGCTTGACCGTCGTGGCGCAAGGACCGCATCCTGCCAAACAACTGTCCTACGCCATTGGCCGCAAGAAGGACGCATGGCTATGACTATCCAAGCCGAACAACAGGACCATCACCATGAACACGCCGATCACGATCACAGCCATGCCACTGGAATGCGCGGCTTTCTGCAGGAGCTAATCCAGCCACACAGTCACGATCACGGCGATTTGGCTGCAGATCGAGCCTTTGCAGACAACGAAGCCGGCATCCGGACTGTGTGGCTGGCGCTGGCGGCGCTGACCGTTACATCGCTGCTCCAGATCGTCATTGTCTTTGCCAGCGGCAGCGTGGCGCTGCTTGCCGACACCGCCCACAATATTGGCGACGGGCTCAACTCAATCCCATTGTTGATCGCGTTCTATTTGGCGAGAAAAGCGGCCACAACCCGCTTCACCTATGGCTACGGTCGCGCTGAGGATGTGGCCGGCATCGTGATTGTGCTTTCGATCCTTGTCAGTGCCGGCATTATCTTCTGGGAATCTTTCCAGCGGTTGTTCGACCCGCAGCCACTGGAGGCGCTCGGCTGGGTGGCGGTGGCGGCCCTCATCGGCTTCCTGGGCAACGAATTTGTCGCGCTGCTTCAGATCCGGGTCGGCAGGCGCATCGACTCCGCCGCGCTCGGTAGCCGACGGTCTTCATGCCCGGACCGACGGTCTAACCTCCTTGGCGGTGCTGCTAGCTGCCGGCGGCGCCTGGCTAGGCTTTCCGCTGGTCGATCCGATCGTCGGCCTACTGATCGGGGTGGTGATTCTCTTCATTACCTGGGACGCCACCAAGCGCATCTGGTATCGGCTGATGGATGCGGTCGAGCCTGAGCTGACAGAGAAGGTGTGTGGGATCGTTTTGCAGAACCCAGGCGTTGTTCGGGTTGAACGGTTGCGCCTGCGCTGGGTCGGTCATCAGCTACAGGGGGATATCCGACTGTTGCTCGTGGACGATGCATCCATCGACAGAGTGAAAGCATCGTTGTGTCACGACCTTCATCATTCCGTCCCGAAACTGACTGATCTTGTTGTTGAAATCGTCGAATAGATGGCCGCCTTCCCATGGCTCTTGTCATGGCTCTTGTCATGACTGCGTCGTAGCTGCTTGCCGTCCAACGAAATGATCTCGCCTTTACGTCCCAGAACTGATGGCCGCCATCCAGTTCAGAAAGCACTCTTGAAACTGCTCCCACCTCTGGGGGTGATCCCATTTTCCGGGGGCCGTCGACAGCACGCAACGAATCTCCTTGAGGAAGCCCCATGTGGATGCCCACCTCTGGATGTCGTTGACAAATGCTGTGACGCAGAATACAATGTGTGAACATTCCTTACTATGGTCGACAACTTGCTGCAAACTCTGCTGAAAACCACGAATACATCGCCGCCAAGAGATTTTTGGGTGGTATGCGATTCGCGTCCAATTGTCAATGACGAAAGATCACTGCTAGCCTGAAAGGAACCCAGAACATGCAATCGAATCAACGGACAGGTTTCACTCGGCGCACCTTCTTGCGCATGAGCGGTATCGGCGCCCTCACTCTAGCCGCAGCCGCGTGCGCTGCGCCGGCCCAGCCAAGTGGCGGAGGATCCCCGGATGCGGAGACACTCATCATCCGGATTCAGGTTAACCCAGACACCGAGACGCCGGTCATGGAGCTATATCGGGAGAACAACCCCAACGTGGACGGCGAATATATCTCAGTAACAGGCATTGACCACGAAGAGGTTGCCGCCAAGATGCTCGCCATGCTCGCTGCCGGTGAGCAGATCGACATGGGCTTTGCAGCTACCGAAGCCACCCAACTCTACGCCGGCCAGGGTTTGGCCATGGCGCTGGATGATTACGTATTGGCCAATGAGGCGGAGCTACAGGATTACTTCTCTGATGTCCACCCCTCGCTCAATGAGGCCATGATGTGGGAAGGCAGCCTCTATCAGCTCTCGCGTGACTTCAACGCCGCCAACATGTATTACAACACGGCGACTTTTGAAGAGGCCGGCTTCGGTCATCCCGGACCTGAATGGACCAAGGACGATTTCTACGAGATTGCCAAGACCATTGCCACCAAAGAGGGGTCTTTTGGCTATGCCTGGATCAACCGTCTTTGGGGCAGTTGGATGCCGTGGATTTTTGTAAATGGCGGTAACATCCTTACCGAAGAGCTTGCCCCTGGCGGAGAATGGCTTTGGGACACTTTCTACGCCGACGATCCTGCCGCTGAGGGGCGTGGCGGCGGCTATCGATGGTTGGCGCCGCAAGCCAACGATGCGGCCAATGTCGAGGCTCTAGAATTCATGGTACAGCTTCTCCAGGAGGGTATAACACCCGAGGTAGAACTGGGCGGTGGCGAGACGTTGCAAGGATTCTTCACCGCTGGCACGTTGGGCATGACTCCAGCCGGCGGCTTCTGGGCTGGCGGTCTCTCCAATGCCGGCATGGAAAATGGTGCCTTTGACGTCCAGCTCTTCCCCAATTGGAAAAATCAGCGCCACCAGTTTGGCACCGGCGCCCTCTTCATTTTTGAACAGACCGAACACAAGGATGAAGTCTGGGATTATTACATGTTCAGCGCTTCCAAGCCGGCCATGGAGGTCAACGGCATCTTCAATCCCGTCACTTTGACCACCCCTTCGCGTCGCTCCATGTGCAACGCTGAGCGCTTTGCGGAGACGGGACCGGAGCATTGGCAGGTCTTCTACGATACCCTGGACAAGCATCCGGATACGGCTCCCATCCCGGCGCCACCCATCTCCAATCCTATGACCACGCTTTTCACAACGTATACGGCACGCGCAATGAGTATGGAGCTGACGCCCCAAGAGGCCATGGACGGCATGCAGACGGAATTGGAGGAATTGTATGCGCGCCAGGGCGAAGGCATGTATAACTTGGATTCGTAGCTCAATTGCAGCATAAAGATATTCATCACCACCAGGAGAAGTCCCTCTGGTGGTGATGTTTTCCATCATCCTGGAGTTCACCATGAGCGTAGCCACGGCCAAAACTCCGCAGAAGCGGCAGAGCCACAATCCATTCAGATGGCTAACCGAGAATTCTCTGACCGGTCTACGCCGGCGCCGCGCCGCGATGGGCTATCTCTTTCTGGCGCCCACGATCCTGGGGATCATTATCTTCATCGCCGGACCGGTGGTCGTCTCATTTGGCTTGAGCCTATTCCGCTGGAACGTCTTTCAGCCGCCTACGTATCTGGGCTTTGATCACTATCTGCGGCTGATTTCGGACCAGCGGGTCCAGGTCGCTTTTCGCAATACGTTTGTCTTTGTCGTGCTTGCTATCTCGCTACAGATCATCGTTGGCCTAGCTCTGGCATTGGCCATTCACCAGCGCATGGCAACCTGGGCGCGCTATTACTATCGGTCGGCATTCTTTCTACCTTTCTTGATGTCCGGTGCCGCTACAGGTATCGTACTAGGCTATATGCTGCACAAGGAGTTTGGGCCGGTCAATTATTACTTGCGGATGATTGGACTGCCAAGTGTACCTTGGGTCAATTCACCGAAAATGGTGCTAAATACCATCGTGCTCGCCTACGTCTGGCAGACCATGGGCTTCACGCTGATTATCTTCATCGGTGGGCTCAGCAACATCTCCCGCGAAATTCTGGACGCAGCCGATGTCGATGGCGCCCACGGTTGGCGCCGCCTATGGAACGTCATCCTGCCCATGTTGAGCCCTACACTGCTCTTTGCGGCTGTCGTCGGCGTTATCGGCGGGTTACAGATCTTCGATCAGCCCTATGTAATGACGCGTGGCGGCCCCGGTGATGCCAGCCGTACTGCGGTCATGGTGATGTATGAATCCGCCTTCAAGAACATGGAAATCGGGTATGCATCGGGCATCGCCGTGATCCTGTTCGTCTTGATACTACTGGTGACGGCCCTCCAGTTTGGGCTCTCCAAACGTTGGGTTTTTTATCAATAGGATGGGCATATGCAAGGTTCAACCGCGATTCAGGGAAATCCAGAGGTCAGTCAAGGACGAAACTGGCTCAGCTTTATCCGTTA
Organism: uncultured Chloroflexia bacterium; assembly: GCA_963715415.1. Classification (GTDB taxonomy): domain Bacteria; phylum Chloroflexota; class Anaerolineae; order Caldilineales; family Caldilineaceae; genus JAWKOK01. The sequence goes on from CAVQSG010000015.1 coordinate 40,734, forward strand.
TCGCTTGCTGCCCATTCTAGGCATGATCGCGCTCACGCTGATAAGCCTCCTCGTATTGGCGCCCTTTGCGTGGACGCTGGCTACTTCACTGCGGCTGCCGGCTGAATCATTCAGCTTGCCGCCCAAGTGGTTGCCAACCAATCCAGACTGGAGTAACTACCAACGCGTTTTCGACGAAATCCCCTTCATGCGCATGATCTTTAACAGCGCCTTCGTGGCCACCGCCATTGTGTTTGGGCAGCTAACGACTGCATCTCTCGCTGGTTACGCGTTTGGACGGCTGGAGTTCCCCGGTCGCAACTTACTTTTCTGGATCATCATGGCCACGATGATGATCCCGCTGCAGGCGACCATCATCCCTGTATTCGTGTCTAATTAGCCGTATGGGATTAAACGACACGCTGGCGGCCCTGATCCTGCCATCGCTACCAACGGCATTTGGCACCTTTTTACTGCGCCAATACTTTATGTCTGTGCCCAAGGATTTCGAAGAAGCGGCCTTGATGGACGGTGCCGGACAGTTCCAGATATTTTCTCGCATCTACCTGCCGCTAGTGGCACCCGGGCTGGCCGTACTAGCTGTACTCGTCTTCAATTGGCACTGGAATGAATTCTTCCGCCCGCTGGTCTTCTTGCTTTCACGTGAGAATTTCACCATTCCTCTCGGTCTGAATGTTCTTAAGGGATACATGATGACCGGCAGCATTTCGGTGGTACTGGCCGGTGTCGTGATGTCGCTAATCCCGGTGATGGCGGTCTATGTCTTTGGTCAGCGCTACCTCATCGAGGGCATCATGATGGGCGGCGTCAAGGGCTAAGCCGAGCGGCCGCAGCACTCTGCACGCAGCCCAGCGAGCACGGAAATTCCGGCAGAGGTAGGAAAGCCAATGGTGCAAGCGGTAGCACACACTCTCTGGAGGATTCTTTCCGCTGCTCGATTGACTCCAACCGGAATCTGTCCTGACCGATTGTTTACAACTCACTTGATGGAGTCCAGATGCCTGAGCAGAAGCGCAATCCTGCAATCATTGCCGCTGAAGAGAGTATTGCTGCCAAAGCAGCGTCTGTTGCTGACGACCCGCACCGACCACGTCTTTCACTTCCGCCCACCTTGCTGCTGGATGAACGACCCCAACGGTACCATCTTTCACAACGGTTGGTACCACGTCTTCTACCAATTCAATCCCTATGGCGATGCCTCCGGATTTCTCCATTGGGGACACACGCGCAGCCGGGATTTGGTGCAATGGGAACACCTGCCGCCGGGCATTTGGCCATCTTATGAGCTAGGCGAAGAGCATTGTTGGTCCGGCTGTGCAGCCATCAACGGCCGTGGCGAGCCAATGATTTTCTACACCAGCGTGGGCCCAAAGGGCACCCGTCCCTTCGAACAGTGGGCTGCCGTCGGCGACAGTGATCTGCTGACTTGGCGTAAGCACCCGGCCAATCCAATTCTAGCCTTGGGTACAGGCAACATCCCTCACTTCGAGCCAGACTGGCGCGATCCGTTCATCTTCTCAGTGCAGAACCGTCGTTTCATGGTCATTGGTGCGGCGGATGTCAGTCACGCCAATGTAGCGTTATTTGAGGCCGAGGATACAGACCTGGTCAATTGGCGATTCCGGGGCAACATCTATTCACAGCCGCGCAGAGAGCTGCGCTTCTGCGAATGTCCAAACTTCTTTCCACTGGATGACAAGTTCTTATTGCTGCTCTCTCCGTATTCAAATGTAGAGTATATGGTAGGTACGTTCGATCCGGATGCGCCTGCCTTTCTTCCGGAAAAACGGGGCGTCTTGGATTCGGGGGTGGGGCATCTGGATCATCGCGGCAACTTCTCTGTCCAAGCCACCGAGGCCAACTACTACGCAACGAATGTTCTGGTTGACGATCTGGGTCAATCTATCCTTCTGGGCTGGGTTCGAGGCTTTCGGGCTGATCAGGGTTGGAGCGGATGCTTGGCCCTGCCGCGTCTATTGACGCTTGGTCCTGATGGTCTACCGCGGCAGCGACCACTGCCTGCGCTGCAGCAACTGCGTGATCGGTTGCTTGTTGAAGCCTCGGTACAGCTTGACAGCGAACAGCAAGTCCTCCCACTCCAGGGTGACGTATTGGAATTGGAGGTTACGTTAGCGCCGCACTCCGATGCGCGTGCCGGCATGCTAATGCGGGCCGCCGCTGACGGCAGTCGCGGCATTGCCATCGAATATGACGGACGGACGTTGCGCGTCAATGACACGCTTCTCACCGTGCGCCCCGCTCCTGCGGTCGATCTCCAGATCTTCCTGGACAGAAGCGTGCTCGAAGTCTTCGTCAACAACGGCGAACAGGCCATTACCCAAGTTGTCTATTCCGTACAGGAAGATCAGCACGTCTGGCTGTTTGCAGACAACGGTTCTGCCGTCATTTCCGATCTTCAGGTTTGGAGCCTCGCTCCGGTCGACTCCGCAGGAAATACGGTATGGTGATGAACATGACCGCGCCCCACAACCCGAAGTCGCGGCGAAGTTGTGTCGATGACATAGATGGTGCATTTCTCCTTATGACAAAGTTAGGCGGGGAACACGCAAATACTACTGTTCCGCAGGAGTATACGCTGTCACATGACTCTTGCTGTCGGCAGTGAATGGCGAGCGATCCCACCACGCCCACCGTTCGCACCGCTTGAGACCGGCCAATTGTGCCATCAGGTCCAGTTCGGAAGGCCAAGCATACCTCATGAAATGCGGCACCATCCGCGTGCCCTCTTCACTTATAACGACTCGTTGAAATGCAACGGTCTGAGCAACCCGATCGTGAATGGCAATCTCGAACCGGGCAACATTCATTTCAACCCACGTCCCCTTTAGTCGTTGGCCGTCCACATACTCGGAGAAGTCCGGCACTACCGTCTCCACGACGAACACGCCCTTTGCGTTCAAGTGTCGGGCAGCGTTCTTGAAACAACGCACCTGCGCTTCCTGGGTCGTCAAGTTGAAGATTGTGTTGAACACGATGTAGATCAGATCGAAGGTGTCATTCATTCGCACTTCAGCCATGTCTCCGATTTCTACCGGGATAGTGCTACCCCCCGGCTTCTCCCGGAGCTTTGCCACCATCGCCTCTGAGGCCTCAATGCCGTGCACGGACAGGCCACGGCCGGCTAGCGGGAGCGCCACCCGACCGGTTCCAATCGCCAATTCAAGAACCTTCCCACCTCCGGCGAGTTCAGCGAGTGTCTCCACAGAATCGCGTGTCTCTTTGAGCATCGCTTCCTCGTATAACGCATCGTACTGCTCGGCATTCAGCTCACCAAATGTTGTGGTTCCATATCCCTTCAAGAGTTCTTCCTCCTCATCGTGCTCGGGTCCTCATTTGCATTGATATTTTCGGTTCTGCTGCAAATATGTCCTCCTGTTTCAGGAAGGTTTGCTTGTTCTCTTCCAATTCCCATCGTGCTCATGAGTTTCCCTTTCAGGTCATGGGTATTCACGCCCAAATGAACCAGTTTTCAACTGCCTTGACAACGGATCTCGGCCTAGACTATACTCCACTCAATAATCCCAATGATTCATTCGTTCCCAATCGTCAACGGTATTTTCAGGTAAGTAACGAATTTACAGGATCTGACGTGGACTATTCCATAAGCGAATGAGCAACGCATCTTTGATGCAGCGTCCTCACCAAAAAACAGGTCGTCAGTTGTACCCCCTCGAATAGTCTTTCCAGTATCAGAACCTCGAAAGTTGTGTTTTGAGGCCTTCTCAGAATTGACACGATTTTCAGGCTGTTTTGACGCCCAAATAGAAAAATCCTGCCTGTTCTTGCAGATCATTGCGGGTCTATGTATTAGCTTCTGTAAATTCGGGCGATTCGACCGATCAAAAATCTCCTAAAAGGTTGTGAACACAACCAAGTCACAACCAAGATTTGTCTGAAGCAGAATGCCAACAGTTTCGATAGTCGATTAGGAGGTCAAAATGCAGGTATAGCAGCGCATCATGCGAATTATCGGATCCGTCAGCGTAAGCGTCGTTAGGACAGACGCCGGGTAATATCCCAAGAGCGTGCGGTGTGCATATCCAACATTCACAGGAGGAAAGACGCGATGGCTAATCCCTTGAAGAATCATAAGGTCACACGACGCAGTTTCATGCAGCTTACGGGTAGCGCACTCAGTTTGGCGGCGCTTGCGGCCTGCGCGCCTGCGGGAGCGCCGGCGGATGAGGCCACGGCAGAACGTGCCGAAGAGGCCTTGGCGGCAGCGGAAGGTATTGCCGACATCCCGCGCGAGAAAACCTTTATCGCAGTTCGTGGCGGCGAGCAGGGCAAGTTCGTGGAGTGGGACCAGTGGAATCCCTTTGTGCCGGTTGCCAACCACCAGTTTGCCGTGGGCATCATGTATGAGCCGCTGGCCTACTACAGCGCCTTCGCAGACGAAGAGATCATGTGGTTAGCTGAGAGCTATGAGTACAACGATGATTTCACCGAGTTGATCATCAAGGTGCGCCCCGGCATTACGTGGAGCGATGGAACCCCCTTCACCGCCGAGGATGTGACCTTCACGCTCAACCAGTGCAAGGAGCTCGACGCCGCGATTCGCTGGGGCCGCAACTTCTCCAGGTTCATGGACGTGCCGGCAGAGACCGTCGACGAACTGACGACAAAGGTCACGATGAACGTGCCGGCGCCGCGCCTGTTCTGGCAAGCGACCTACCACTTTGATATCGGCCTCTATATCATGCCGAAGCACATCTTCGAGAACGAGGATGTCGCCTCCTTTACTCACTTCGACCTCGAAAAGGGCTGGCCGGTCACGACCAGCCCGTGGCGTGTGGTTCACTCTTCGCCGCAGCAGAAGATCCTCGATCGCGCCGACGAATGGTGGGGTGTCGAGGCCGGCGTGGCCGAACTGCCCGCGGTCGAACGCTTCGTCCTGCTGCCTGACCAGGGCGAGCAGCAGCTCGTGCAGTCGATCATCAAGAACGAGGTGGACTTCACCACCGGCATCCAGCCTTCAAGCTGGCCCACCGTCCTCAAGGGCAACCCCAAGGCTACGTCTTGGACCGGTGATCAATCGCCCTATGGCTACGTTGACTGGTGGCCGCATTCGTTGTATGTCAACAACTCCCGTGATCCGTGGAGCGATCCGAACGTGCGCTGGGCGTTGAGCTACTACATCGACCGCGATGCCATTGTGGAGGTCGCCTGGTCCGGCGCCTCCAAGGTGACGCCGCTGCCCATGCCCGACTACCCGCCGCTGCTGCCCTACTTCGAAGCAACCAAGCCGCTTCTGGAGAAGTACAACACGCTGGAGTTCAATCCCGACAAGGGCTGACGAACTGCTTACGGCCAAGGGCTGGACCAAGAACGGCGACGGTATGTGGCTGGACGAGAACGGCGACCAGGTTATGCTCGACATCAACAGTTTCTTCGACTTCACCAGCGTGGGGCCGGTGGTCGTCGAGTTTCTCAAGCGAGGCGGCATCGAGGCCAGCTATTCCGAACCACCGGGATGGTTTACCCCGTTCTCTGAGGGAGACTACAACGGCGTACTGTTCGGCCACGGCGGAAGCTGCCGCGAGCCGCAGGAAACCCTGGCGCTCTACCAGAGCAGCTCGGAGGCGATCCCCGGTGGCCACGCCGTGAACTTCTCCAAATGGAGCAATCCTGAGTTCGACAAACTCGCCGACGAGGCATTCATGACGCACCCGGATGATACCGAGACGCTCATCGACATCTGGGTCCGGGCCATGGAGATCTGGCTGCCCGAATTGCCGGATATCATGCTCACCCAGGGCTACCACCGCCTGCCGTGGACGACGGAATACTGGAGTGGTATGCCGGATCGAGAACGATCCCTACACCAATTCGGCACAGTGGCACCTCACCTTCCCGCTGGTGCTGCACCGAATTAAGCCATCTGCATAAGCAAGTGGTTGAGATCGCAGTGGCCTCCGACAGGGGGCCACTGCGATCCAGACAACGTAACCACCTTATGGCGAGACAATCAATTCCGAAGACAAGCACTGATCGTGTGGCTGCACGTGTATAGAAACGACCCGTCCAGATAGGAGACGGCGATGAGTATTACCTATATCTTCCGGCGCTTCCTCATATTCGTGGCGGTCGTTTGGGCTGCCGCCACCTTCAACTTTTTGCTGCCACGGTTGGGTGGAATAAATCCAATCCGCGAGAAACTGATTGCGCAGTCGTCCCTCAGCGGTTCGGTGCAGGCCGGTCTGGATGATATGATCACGGAGTTCGAGACCAAATTCGGCCTTGACCAGCCCCTGTGGAAGCAATATCTCACGTACATGACCGACATGTTCCGCTTCGATTTCAACTACTCGATTGTCAACTACCCGCGCCGGGTTGCGGACATGATCGCAGAAGCACTTCCCTGGACCATCGCGTTGCTGCTGACAACCACGTTGCTGGCCTTTCTGATCGGAAACATACTTGGGTGCGTTGATGGCATGGCCGAACACGCCAAGATTCCTGGATTACGTCATGCCGCCGATCCTGATGATGACGGCGATTCCCTATTTCTTACTGGGCTTGATCCTCGTCTATATATTTGGCTTCTACCTCGGCGTATTTCCCATGTTTGGCGGCTACACGCCGGGCACCATTCCCACGCTGACGTGGCGCTTCGCCGTGGACGTCGTCTGGCACTCCCTGCTGCCGGCCCTCTCGATCCTCCTGGTGGGTCTCGGCTTCTGGGCCATGGGCATGCGCGCCATGATGGTGATGACCCAGGGAGAGGATTACGTCATCTATGCCGACGCCATGGGCCTGCGTGATCGAACCATCTTCACGCGCTACGCCATCCGCAATGCCCTGCTGCCCCAGGTAACGGCGCTGGCGCTTACCCTTGGCGCCATCGTGGGCGGCGCCGTGCTTGGTCGAGGTCATCTTTGGCTATCCGGGCATTGGCACTGTGCTCTACCAGGGCATTCGCGGCTCAGACTTCTATCTGGTCCAGGGCATCGTTTTCGTCGTCATCGTCTCCATTGGCCTGGCGACCTTCATCCTCGACATCGTCTATCCGCTGCTCGACCCGCGGATCACCTACCGGAAGGGTTAATATGTCGACCTCTGTGGAGCACGAGCGTGCGCCGGGCGCGAGCCGAAAACGAGAATACCACGCGCGAGAAGCTCGATGCCGTCGTCCGCTACTTCCGGCGCAATCCGTCACTGGTGGTTGGTCTGATCCTCTTTTTCTTATGCTGCTCTTTTCGTCCTTTATTGGCAGGCTGTTCGTCGATATCGAACATGCGCGCCCCGTGTCGGTGTCACCTCTGAAGCCCCCTTCATGGGAACTGCCGTTCGGCAGCGACAAACAAGGGCGGGACTTGTTCGCCGTCATGGTTGTCGGGCACGCCGCTGACGTTGCGCATCGGTCTGATTGCCGGCTTTATCGGCGTCACGCTCGGCGCCACCATCGGTTTCATCAGCGCCTACTACGGCGGCTACGTCGATGTAGCGCTTACGCGGTATCGTCGACGTCGGCCTGACCATTCCCGGCCTCATGGTCCTCATCACCGTCGCCATGATGATCACGTCCGCACTCACGGTCAACCAGATGGCGCTGGTGGTCGCCGCGCTGGCCTGGCTCTATCCGGCGCGCACGATCCGCGCCCAGGTGCTGACACTGCGCGAGCGGAGCTACGTCCAGGTGGCGCGCTTGTCCGGCATGCCGGGGCGGACGATCATTCTCAAGGAGATTTTGCCCAACCTGCTGCCCTATCTGGCCTCGTCGCTGGTGATCGCCGTTTCTGCCGCCGTGTTGGCGTCCATCGGCCTCGAGGTCCTCGGTCTGGGACCGATGAACGAGCCGACCATTGGCATGACCATCTTCTGGGTTCAGTACAACGCCGCCGTCATCAACGGCTGGTGGTGGTGGTGGCTGCCGCCCATCGTCATCATCGCCCTACTCTTTATCAGTCTTTTTCTCATCACCCTGGGCCTCGACGAGGCCGCCAACCCACGTCTCAGGAGGCAGGCGTAATGGCCAGCCAGTATTCACACGAAGTACTCGATGAAGACAGCGCGGGGCTCGGCGGCAACGGGACCGACGCCCTGCGCGTCGACAATCTGACCGTCTACTACGACACCCCGCGCGGGCCGGTCCACGCCGTCGAGGATATTTCCTTCTCCTGCATCCCCAGGAACGTTTCGGTTTGGTGGGTGAGTCCGGTTCCGGCAAGTCGACTATGGCGCTGACCATCATGCGTCTGATCAAACCACCGGCGCGGGTTGTCTCGGGCAATGTCTGGCTCGACGACACGGACCTGCTGGCCGTATCCGACTCGCAGATGAAGGATCTGCGGCTGGCCGAGATCGCGATGGTCGCCCAGGGCTCGATGAATTCGCTGAACCCTGTCATGCGCGTGCGCACCCAGATCGGTCTCGGCCTGCGGGACCACGGTGTCAACCTGTCGAAGAACGCCAATTGGAGGAGAGAATTGCGGCCCTGCTGGGCACGGTGGGCCTCTCTCCTCAGGTCGCGAACATGTACCCGCACGAGCTCAGCGGCGGCATGAAGCAGCGCGTCGTCATCGCCATTGCCATCAGCCTGACACCGAAAGTGATCATCGCCGACGAGCTGACCAGCGCGCTCGACGTTGTCGTCCAGCGCCAGGTGATGGAGACGCTCAGAAACGTCCAATCCGAGATCGGCGCCGCCGTCATCCTGGTCGGCCATGACATGGGCCTGATGGCCCAGTTTGTGCAGACGGCTGGGCGTGATGTACGCCGGCCGTCTGATGGAGGTCTCACCGGTGCGCGAGATTTTCAGGCAGTCCTCGCCATCCATACACCCAGCTACTCATCTCTAGCCTGCCCTCGACCGAGGTCAAGGGCGACTTTATCGGCATTCCCGGCCTGCCGCCTTCCCTGCTCAACGTGCCGCCCGGCTGCGTTTTCCACCCCCGCTGCCCCATGGCGGAGGATCGCTGCAAAACGGAGGTGCCGGCGCTGCGCGAGCTGCAGACCGACACCTGGGTCTCCTGCCACTTAGCGTCTTGAGGAAGCGTACCATGACTGCACTGCTGGAAGCACGCGGCGTCACCAAGATCTTTGGTGGGGGCCTGTTCGACCGAACCAAAACCGTCGCCCTGGAAGATTTCTCCATGGCCATCGAGGGCGACTCGCCGTCCGTTACGGCCGTCGTCGGCGAGAGCGGCAGCGGCAAGACGACGCTCGCCCGCATTCTGCTAGGCGTCATCGCCCCCACTGAAGGCAGCGTCCTCTACAAGGGTGAGGACCTGCGCAAGCTTCATCCAAAAGCGAGTCCCGTCGATTTCCTACACGACGTTCAGGTCATCTTCCAGGACCCGTTCGAGGTCTATAACCCCTTCTACCGGGTTGACCATGTGCTCACTACCCCGTTCGACTACATGGACCTTGCCAGTTCGCGCGAGGAGAAGTGGGACATGATCGAGGAGGCGCTGGAGACGGTCGGGCTGCGCCCGGATGAAACGCTGGGCAGGTATCCCCATCAGTTGAGCGGCGGCCAGCGCCAGCGCGTGATGGTGGCCCGGGCGCTGCTCATCAGACCACGATTGATCCTGGCCGATGAGCCGGTGTCCATGATCGACGCCTCCCTGCGCGCCACGGTGCTCGGCAGCCTGCAGCGGCTCAAGGAGGAGTTTGGTATCTCCATCCTCTACATCACACATGATCTGACGACCGCCTTCCAGATCGGCGACAACATCATCGTTCTCTATCGCGGCTCGGTTGCCGAGGCCGGCAGTGTGGAACAGGTCGTGCAAGACCCCAGCCACCCGTACACTCGACTGCTCGTCGGCTCGGTTCCGGTTCCCAACCCGGACCATCCGTGGACCGGGGAGGAAGCGGCTACGTTCTCCGCCGATAAGATCGGCCGTGAGTGCGTGCAAGTTCGTAGACCGCTGTCCTATGGCAATGGAGAAGTGCCTGCAGCAGACGCCGCCGCTCTACCAGACGGACCCGCATCGCGCCGTTGCTTGCTTCCTCTATGAAGAGGCGCCGGTCCTGAGCAACGAGGATATGGACAGCGTGTTCCAGGTCAACGGCCCAGCGGAGGTCTCACCGACATAACTCGAAAAGCCAGGCCCACAAAGACTGGTGAATACCCCTAGTTTGAAAGGGGACGAAAAAGCTCCCAAGGTCGAACATGACGACCCCAATGGCTACTCCCGGCCCATCTACGACGTTCACGTGTCCCCGGACCGCAACCGCCTCCCCCTGCCGGTTGAGTTTCTGGAACCGGGTACGCTCTACGAGCTTGAGCTTTTGGCGCTGGAGAAGAGCGGCAACCAGACCATCACCGTCGGTTTCTTTTGGACGGAGGACGCCTATGACTCCTCACTCACATCAATGATCGTCTTTACCACCTGATCCTCGTACTCAACGTTCATGGCATATGCTTCCGGCGTCTGCGCAAGCACGAAACGATGGCTGACGATGCCGGTGAGATCGACTTTGCCGGTCTCGGCCAACTTGATCGCACGTGGGTAGACGTGCTTCATACGCCGTGACATGCGGATGGTCAAACCCTTGCGGCGCGCGGTCGAGTGCTTGATGGCAAATTTGTCCGGCCCCGGAATGCCGACGAGCACCAGGCGCCCGCCCAGCCGTGCCATGTCCGCCGCCTGCTGAATGGAATGATCGGCCCAGGCCGCTTCGATGGCCACGTCGACACCACGGCCGTCGCTGGCCTGCTTCACGACTTCGGCCGGGTCGGCGTTGTCGCAGTTGATGGGAATCGCTCCGTACCGTTCGGCAACCCGCAATCGCCAGTCGAACTTGTCGGTCACGTAGACAGGCTCGGCACCGGAGAGCTTGGCAAGCTGCAAAATGTAGAGCCCGATGGGGCCGGCGCCCAGGATGGCCACGCTGTCGGCCACCTTGATCTTGGCCAGGTCGATGGCGTGGATGGCGACGCCCAGCGGCTCCAGCATGGCGGCGCCGGCAGCGTTGATGCTATCCGGCACCGGAAAGCAGGTGTGGCTTGGCATCAGCATGTACTCGCAGAGGCTGCCGGGATCAGGATAGAGACCGCAGAAGTGAAGCCGGTTACAAAGATTTGGGTGGCCTTGCTCGCACATTTCGCAACGCCCGCAGGGCTGGGCCGGGTCGACGGCCACTCGCGTGCCCGCGGCCAACGGTCGGAAGTTGCCGTCATGGGCTTCGTCACCCACGGCAACGACCACAGCTGCAAACTCGTGGCCCAAGATCAGCGGCTCCTGCACCGTTGTGTCGCCGATGCGGCCGTCCATATATGTATGGAGATCGCTGCCGCAGATGCCCACGGCGGTCACGCGCAGGAGCGCTTGGCCCGGGCCGGGCAGACCCGGCGCCGGAATCTGGTCGATGCGCAGATCCCGTGGTCCATAGAGGCGGGCAGCACGCATGGTGCTCTGCTGTTGGAACTGGTCATGGATCGATCGAACTGGGGCGGTCATTTTCCCTCCGCATAGAATGAGCGCCGGAAACAGGTTTGGCCACAGTCGGACATGGATTCACGGGAGTGATGAACGACACATGTCCTGTGGCCGGCAGTCGAACACGGCTACAACATTGTGAACGCAACAGAAAGTGTGTGTCCGTTCACGGTTGTGGTCAGTTCAGTCAGGATGGCTTCGGCGCCGAGTGTTCTCTTTCCGTCAATTATACACCTCTTGGGGTAAGCGCCGGAATCGACTCATGTTGCTGGGTGCATACCACATTTTGGGGCTTCATTTTGGGGCTTCCTCAAGCAGGTTCGCTTCGTGCTCTCGACTGACGCTCCGGAAAATGGGATGCACCTTATGTTGCTGATTGTTGGCAACGTTGCCTTTTCTGTCGCCGCGAAAACATGTACCATATGGCGAATGACGTGGTTTGCATGGTTGAACTCTGCGGGACTCCGTTCGGAATGAGAACAACGGTTTTCAATCTGTCCGGAAGCAGAACGGCCAATTTACTGCCGTGGATTCGATGAAGATTCGCACCGGACATGGAAGGTGAAGTGATGTCCGTCCAATTCGACCCGAGAGCGCCCGACTTTCGTCGCAATCCGTATCCGTATTACGACCTGTTGCGTGCACCACGCTCCGGTCTTCTTCTGGGAAGAGTGGGGTGTCTACTTTCTGACCCGCTGGGAGGACTGCAACGCACTGCTGCGCGACAATCGGCTCGGCCACGGCGCCCATGGCGAGCCGCCCCACGAAGCCAGCGGGCTCTCTACACCTGCAGGCCAACTGGATGCTCTTCAAGGACCCGCCCGATCATACGCGGCTGCGCGGCCTGGCGCAACGCGCCTTTACACCGCGCATGGTCGAACAGATGCGGGCGACCATCCAGGAGCTGACCGACAGTCTGCTCGATCGGGTGCAGACCAAGGGCGAAATGGATGTGGTCGCCGACCTGGCCTACCCGTTGCCGGTGACGGTCATCGCGCGACTGTTCGGCGTGCCGGAGGAGGATCAGGACACGTTTCACGCCTGGTCTGACGCGCTGGGAAAGAGCCTGGATCTCGTCGAGGCCGAGGAAGTCTACAACGACGCGTCGCGGGCCGCGGCCGCCTTCACCGAGTATCTGGCTGAACTCGCCGACCGCCGCCGCGCTGAACCGGACGACGATCTGCTGTCGGCGTTGGTGGCGGCCGAAGAGGAGGGGGACAAGCTGACCATCGACGAACTCTATGCCACCTGTGCACTGCTGCTGGTCGCCGGCCACGAAACCACGGTCAACCTGATCGGCAACGGCACGCTGGCACTCCTGCGCAACCCGGACCAACTCTCCTTGTTGCGCAGCAGCACCGAGTTGATCAGAAGTGCGGTGGAAGAGCTGCTGCGCTACGACAGTCCGGTCCAGTTGACCAGCCGCATTGTGCGCGAGGCGGTGACGCTGGACGGCCACACATTCCCGCCGGGAGCGAGTGTGAATTTCATGCTGGGCGCCGCCAACCACGATCCGCAGATCTTCGCCCAGCCCGGCAATTTGGACATGACGCGCAAGCCCAATCCACACCTGGCATTCGGCAGCGGCATTCACTACTGTCTGGGTGCGCCGCTGGCGCGTCTCGAAGCACAGATCGCGTTCGAAACGTTCCTGCGTCGTTTTCCACACCTGCAATTGCTGGACGAGAATCCGCCCTATCGCGATAACTACCTGTTCCGCGGGCTGGCGCGTCTGCCGGTGGATATCGGGTAGTCCGGCGACTTATGTACTGATCTAGACCGAAATCCGTATGAAAACACGATTTTTGTAGGTCGGGCATCCTTGCCCGACACGGTTGGAGAACGATGATCAGTCAGGTTGGAGAGAGAGGTCGGGCAGGGATGCGCCGACCTACGAACTCATGATCTCGTAGCGCCGTCAGTTTAGACCTGACCGCAACGTCCAATCACCCGGTTTCGCATAGCAGATTCTACGCAAACAGGCTCTGCAGCTTCGTCGCCAGCATGGGGTTGCCCTCGACCTTGATCTTTCCCTGCGCGAAGGCGGCCATGGCGTTGAGCTTGCCGCCGGCCATCGCCACAAAATCGTCGTCGGCCATGGTGATGGTGCAGTCGGCGTCCTCGACGGTCCCTGAGCGCACGTCGCCGCCGCCGTTCTTCAGGTCGACGACCCAGATCGCCGCCCGGGTTGCCGGTGATGTGAAACTGGAAGAGCGCGTTGGTGGTGCCGACCAGAGACCAGGATTGCGGCGACCTGTTTGGCCATGTTGTCAAAGACGACGGCGGACTTGCTCTGTTTCACTGCTCATGGTTGCGGTTCCTTCTGTGGATTCCGTTGGGATCTATCTGCTCGGGCGCTAGGTGAGACATGTTTGGGCCGGGTCGATGCCCAGGACCAGTTCGGCCATGACGCGCACGGCCTCGATGTCGAAGGTCGTGATGTTCAGCGTCGTGATGGGGCTCTGCCTCCCAGAGCGGCAGTCGCTCGGCGATGCGCGCCTTGGGGCCGCAGAGCGCGATCTCGTCGACCAACGCATCGGGCACGGCCGCCGCCGCCTCGCCCTTGTCGCCGTTCAGATAGATGGGTCTGGATCTCCTCGGCCGCGTCGGCAAAGCCGTAGCGACCGACCAGGTCGAAGTAGAAGTTCTTGCCCTTGGCGCCCATGCCGCCCACGTAGAGCGCCAGGAAGGGCTTGATGACGTTGCGGGCCGCGTCCACGTCGTCGCTGAGCACGACCGGGACGGACGGCGCAATGTCGAAGTTGTGCCAACTTTGCCGTTGCCCGCCTTGGCCAGACCGGCCTCGACATGCTCTCTGAAGGTGCTCGTCATAGAAGCGCGGCGCAAAGAAGATGGGCAGCCAGCCGTCCGCGATCTCGGCGGCCAGTTCCACGTTCTTGGGACCGATGGCCGCCAGATAGATGGGGATGTCGGCGCCGTCCGTGGAGGATGCTCTTGAGCGGCTTGCCCAGACCGGTGGCATCGTCGCCCTGATAGGGAATCTGGTAGTGCGGCGCCGTCGTGGATCAGCGGCTCTTCACGCGCCAGAGATGGCGCGCACGATCTCGACGTACTCACGCGTCTTGCCCAGCGGCTTGCCGTACGGCTGGCCGTGCCAACCTTCCACCACCTGCGGACCGGAGAGGCCGACGCCCAGCAACATGCGCCCGCCCGAGAGCTGGTCCAGCGTCATGGCGGTCATGGCGGTCATGGCTGGGGTGCGCGCCGGCATCTGCATGATCGCCGTGCCCAGACGAATCTGCTTGGTCCGGGCGCCGATCCAGGCCAAGCGGCGTCACGGCGTCCGAGCCGTAGGCTTCGGCCGTCCAGACCGCGTAAGTAGCCCAGCCGGTCGGCCTCCTGGAATCATCTCCATGGGCAGGTTGATGGTGGCGCCGGAATAGCCGGCGGAAATGCCGAGTTGCATAGTCTGTCCTTTCAATTCATCCAAAAACGCCGTCGTTGGCGAAACCATCGATCTCTGCCTGACGGTACCCGAGTTGGGCCATTATCTCCACAGTGTGTTCGCCCGGCGTTGCGCCCGTGTGCTTGTAGATCGGCGGTGTGACCGAGAAACGCACCGGATGCGCAATCTGGCGCTGAACGCCGCCCCCGGCCTTGGGTACGCAGACGATGCTCTCGCGTGCGACAGTCTGTGGATGTACGCTCATTTCCTCAACCGACAACACCGGCTCGACACAGGCGTCCAGCGCCTCGAAGAGACCGATCCAGTCGGCGAGGGGCCGGGTTGCGATGACTTTGGCAACTTCGCTGCGCAACTGCCTCTGTGTCTCCAGATCTGAATCACGACCGGCTGGGACCAGGTCAGATCGCCCGATGGCGTGGCAGAAGGCCGACCAGAATTTGGGTTCGAGACAACCGACGCTTAGATAGCGGTCGTCGGCTGTGCGGTAGTAGCCGTAAAAGGTGCCGCCGTTGAGCAGACTATCTTCCGGTCGCGGCCGTTCGCCGGCGCCCAAGAAGCAGGCGGCAGCCTGCAGGTTCCAACTCAAAGCCGTATCGAACATGCTGACATCGACCAGTTGTCCCTGACCGGTGCGACTGCGGTGTACAACTGCTGCCAGGATGCCCAGGACGGCATTGTAGGAAGCGCCTACATCCGCGACCTGGATGCCCAGTGGCGGCGGGCCGTGGTCGACAGTTCCACTATGGCTCATGATGCCGGAAAGCGCCAACATGTTGATGTCATGTCCGGCGCGATCTTTGTGCGGCCCGGTCTGTCCATACGCGGTCAGTGCGCAGTAGATGACGGCCGGATTGACGGCGCTCAACGCGTCGTAGCCGACACCGAGGCGGTCCATGACGCCCGGACGCAGCTGTTCCAGAACGATGTCGTATGCTCCAACGAGCCGGAAGACGATCTCCCGCGCGGCCGGGTGTTTTAGGTCGAGGCTGATGGATCGCTTGGACCGGTTGAGCACCCCGTCCCAGGTTGACCGGTCGCCGTCAAATGGCGGCGTCAACCGCACCAGATCGGCCCGATGCGGCGCTTCGACGCGGATGACGTCCGCACCGAGATCGGCCAGCAACATCGTTGCGAACGGACCTGGAAGCAATGAGGAAAAGTCAAGGACGTTGAGACCGTGGAGTGGGCCGGGCGTGACAGTCACGTGCGCTTGCGTTTCATCTGTGACGGGGTAGAATGATTTGGTCTTTGTCAAATTATCGGAAAACTGAGGAGATTATGACCGTAGACCAGTATCGAGTCAAACCCGGCGCGCAGGTCAACTGTCGAGTGGGATCCGGATGACAAGAGCCTCTTGGACGGCGGCAAAAAGGCCGGCAAGGCAGCAGCTGCCGGCGCTCAAGACACGACTGGAGACCTTGCAGGAATTGCTCTATGCCGAGGGCAAGCACAAGGTGTTGATCGTCCTGCAGGCCATGGATACCGGCGGCAAGGATGGCACCATCCGCCACGTCTTTGAGGGCGTCAATCCGCAGGGCGTGAAAGTGGCCAGCTTCAAACAGCCGACGGCGGAAGAACTTGGCCCACGATTATCTCTGGCGCGTCCACAAGCACATTCCGGGCAACGGCGAAATCACCATCTTCAACCGCAGCCACTACGAGGATGTGCTCGTCGTGCGCGTGCACAACCTCGTGCCGCCCGGATGTCTGGCAACGCCGCTACGACCAGATCAACGCGTTCGAAAAGATGCTCGCCGACGAAGGCACGACGATTCTCAAATTCTTTCTCCACATCGATCTGGACGAACAGAAAGAGCGGCTGCAGGCGCGGCTGGATGAACCGGAGAAACACTGGAAATTCGCCAACGGCCGATCTGGCCGAACGCAAACTTTGGCCTGACTACATGCGTGCCTATGAGGATGTGCTCACCAAGACAAGCACCGACTGCGCGCCCTGGTATGTGATTCCCGCCAATCGCAAATGGTATCGCAATCTGCTGATCTCGCAGATCATCATCGACAAACTGGAGTCGCTGGAGATGCGCTATCCCGAGGCCGAAGAGGGACTGGACGACATTGTGATTGAGTGAGCGACAGACAATAGAACGCGGATTGAGCGGATGCAGCAGATTCGCACAGCGGACGTGTCTCGTGAAAAAAGTGATCCGCGGAAATCCGCCCTATCCGCGTGATCCGCGTTCTATTCTTCTTCCGCCAACGTGATGCACGTGCTCGAAGATGGCCAGCCCTTCGTCCACCTCGGCGCGCGTGACGACCAGCGGCGGGATGATGCGCATGGTGTTGACGCCGCAGCCCATGATGCAGCAGGCCATGTTCGAAGGCCAACTGCACGATGCGGTTGCGCAGTGCGATGGCCGGTCATGCGGCTCTCGCGATCCGTCGACAAACTCGACGCCGATCATCAGCCCTCTGCCGCGCACATCGCCGATGCAGGCGTGGCGTGCGGCCATGGCCCGCAGCGCTTCCATCATGTAGGCTGCCCTGTACGGCCGCGTTCTGCAATCCCCCTTCTTCCAGCACGTCCAATGGTCGCCAGCGCGGCGACGCAGGCCAGCGGATTGCCGCCGTAGGTGTTGCCGTGGGCGCCGGCCGGCCAGGTCATGACGCTCTTGCGCGCGATGATGCCGCCCAGGGGCACGCCGCTGGCAATGCCCTTGGCCGTGCAGACGATGTCCGGTTCGACGCCCTAGTGCTCGATGGCCCACCATTTGCCGGTGCGTCCCATGCCGGTCTGCACCTCGTCGACGATCAGCAGAATGCCGTGTTTGTCGCAGATCTCGCGCAGCCGCGGGAAGAAGCTGGCCGGCGGCACGACATAGCCGCCCTCGCCCTGGATCGGCTCGACCAGGATGGCCGCCACGTCTCGGGCGGAATCAGGCTCTTGAAGAGCGACTCGCTCCATATAGTTGACCACGGTGTCACCGTAGTCTTCGTCGTCCGGCTGCATGGCCAACACGGGGCGATAGGCGATTGGGATAGGGGACGTGGTTCACGAAGGGCAGGGTGATCAGCCCCTGGCGCTGGACGGTCTTGCTGGCGGTGAAGGCCAGTGAGCCCGGTGTGCGTCCATGAAAGCCGCCCAGGAAACCGATGAAGCGGTTCCGCCCTGTGTGGTAGCGTCGCCAATTTGATGGCGGCTTCCACTGCCTCAGTGCCCGAGTTGCCCAGGAAAACCTGGGCATCCTCCTCAAACGGCGCAATCTCGTTGAGCCGCTCGCTCAGCCGCACCCAGCGTTCGTGGTAGTAGTCCGACGAGATGTGGAGGAACTCGCCGGCCGCTCTCCTGGATCGCGGCCACCACCTGTGGGATGACTGTGGCCGGTGGCAGTTGACGGCGATGCCGGACACGAAGTCGATGTAGCGGTTGCCGTCGACATCGTAGACCTGGCTGCCCTGGCCATGGGACATCGACGAAATCGGCCACACGGCCATAGGCCGGCGCGACCACCTGACTGTCGCGGTCGAGTCACGGTCGGGCCTTGGGGCCGGGTACATTCAGTCGTTCAACTGTTTTCGTCATCATTGAAATCCTCCTTGCATCGTGCGTTCTCTTCAGATATGAACAATGATTCGGACAGCCAATCGCGTTCCGGTTGGACGATAGCCCAGTCCGCGGGAGAACGCGTCGTGCTGCGACTTGCAGCGACGCCACCATTTCGGGGATGCGCTCCTCGGTCAGACGCAGCGCCGGTCCGCCGACGCTGACGGCTGCCGACCACTAGATGCTCTGCGTCGAGACCGGCGCGGCGATCGAGACAAAGCCGATTTCCAGTTCATCCACGGCCGGGGCATAGCCCTGTCGACGGATCTCGTCCAGTTGACCGCAGAACTGCCGCGGATCGGTGATGGTGTGGGCGTCAGACGCGTGAGCCGTGCGGCTCAGAATGCATCTAGTCGATCTCAGGCGAGACTGGGCCAGCAGCATCTTGCCGGTCGACGTGGCGTGGACCGGCAGCCGGGCGCCGATGTCCTGGGAGATGCTCAGGGGATCGCTGTGCGACACGTCGTCCAGGATCAGACGTGGGGTTCCCATCAGAATTTCCATCATGACCGATTCTCTTGACTTCCCGTGCCAGCGATTCCAGTTCGGGCCGGGCCGCGTGCGCAGATCATTGGAGCGCATGGCGCACCCGCCTAGCCTGATCAGCTCGACGCCCAGCCGGTAGTGCCCAGGTGCGTGCGACTGACCATCCCTTCGCTCTCCAGTGCGGCCAGAATGCGATGGACCGTCGTCTTGTTGAGACCGACGAGATCGCTCAGTTCGCCCAGCGTCCATTCCGGGTGCGTGTCGTCGAACGCCTTGAGCAAGGCGATGGCCCGCGAGACGGACTGCGCGCCGGGGTAGGATTCGATGGCTTGCGTTTCGATGTCGATTGTCACTATGCGGAATTCATTTCCATATTATGAAATGCTTTATCGGTATCTCAGCCAATTTGAGGGTAAATGTCAACGTGATGGTGCGTCGAGGGTGCATCTGAAGGCACAACACGACGGGAATGATGGTTTTAACTGAACAAGTGGTCGATTGTCGGTGGGGTGGACAAGGTGGTAAGGTGGATAGGTGGTTACGGTGGACAAGTGTGGGTCTGCCTGCGTCACAATGTCCAGGTTAGTGGGGGTGCATACCACATTTTGGGGCATCCTCAAGGAGATTCGTTTCGTGCTGTCGACGGGCGCCCCGGAAAATGGGATGCACCCGGTTGGTGGAAGGAACGCTAGGGCAGGGACGTTACACAACCCCGGTTGGCCAGGCCGGATCGAGGAAGGTCTGGATTTCGATCAGGTAGCCGTTGGGGTCGCGCACGAACATCTGGTAGATGTTGTACTGCGGATTGAGCGTGGGCGGCTTCTCGATGTCGACCCTTCGCTCACCAGATACCGGTACCAGGCATCGACCTCCTGCGTCACCAGCGTGAAGATGATGCCTCCGGCTCGCCCGGCTCAGCTCGCCGGCAGAAGCCGATGAAGGCGTTGTCGCAGACGTGGTAGATGCGACAACTGCCCTGATCGAGCACGAGCGGCAGCCGCAGCACTTCTTCGTAGAAATGCGCTGTGGCTGCCAGATCTTCCGTGTAGCAGAAAGGTGACCTGCTGGTCGATGGACGGGCGTGTCCATGGCGTCAACGCGGGCCCAGCGCCGTGGCGGCCATGGCCGCGCCGATGATGCCTGCTTCATTGAGCAACTGCGCCGGCACGATCTCGGCGCTGCTCTTCGAAGTATTGCAGGATATTTGTGGTGCTTCTTGCTCACGCCGCCGCCGATGATGAAGAGATCGGGCGAGAAGAAGAACTCCATGGCGGCCAGAAATTCGTTGACCCGCTCCGACCATTTCTTCCAACTCAGATCCTCTTCCTTGCGGATGCGATCCGAGGCAACGATCTTCTGCATCCACGCCACGAATGGGCAGATGGCCGAACTCGGTGTTGGGCACCAGAATCGCCTTCGACGAAGATGGCGCTGCCGATGCCGGTGCCGAGCGTGAGCATGATGACAACGCCGCCTGACGCTGGCGTCCGGCGCCAGAAGGCCATCTCGGCCACGCCGGCGGCATCGGCGTCGTTGATCACGCGTACCGGGCAGCCGGTCGCTTCTCTTCGAAGAGCTTGATCGAATCAACACCGATCCAGATCTTGATCGACATTGGCTGCCGTCTTGATGACGCCATGGTGGACAATGGCCGGAAAGGTGCAGCCGATCGGCCCGTGCCACTCGAAGTGGTCGACCAGTTCTTCGATGACCTTGGCGACTGCCTTGGCTTCGACGGTTGCGGGGTGGGTATGCGGTGGCGGTCGCGCCACCAATTCACCGTTTTCGATGTCGACCAACGCACCTTTGATGCCGCTGCCGCCGATATCAATGCCCAAGCACTTGCATGCGCCTCGCTCCTTGTAGGTTAAGGCCGATGGTCAATGTTGTCAGTCTATCGTGACGCCTGAGGCTAACGCAAGCCTGACACAGTATGGGGCGCCCGTTGAGGCGCGTTCGGCAGTTTCTCCTCAGGATACCGCCGGGCGTGGGTCCGAGAACCACATCGTGCTATAATGCGGTTGCACGGCCGGTATCTTCCAGCCATGGCGTTGTCGGAGGACAATGCGATGTCACTCGAAGTCCATTTCGTTCAAGCAACATCATGACAACCAGGCTCGATGATCTGCGCGCGTTGCTGCGCGACGACGTCGTCATGACCACCGACGTCAGCATCCGCGACGATGCGACTGCATCCGGCCGACTACGAGATTCTGGTCAGCGGATTTCCCCACCGAACGCGGATACGGCCAGCCCACATCTGCGAGCCGTGATCGTGCCCTTTGCCGGCGTGCCCGCTCGAGACCTGCGAACTGGTCGCCCGCTATCCGACATGTGTCGCTCCACAATCTGCACTACAACGTCGTGCCGACCGCCGAGATGGCGCTGGCCTTGTTGCTGTGCGGCGGCCAAGTTCGTCGTGCCCATCGACCGTGAACTGCGCACCGGCGACTGGCGCTCCCGCTACGCGGAGACGCCGGTGGCACTGCTGCAGCGGCAAGACGGTGCTCATCCTCGGCTATGGCCAGATCGGCCAATATCTTGCCCCCATCTGCCAGGCAATGGGCATGAACGTCATCGGCGTGCGCCGCGATCCGCCGGCGCCGGGCGATGGACGATCGTGGAGGTCTATCCGCCGGGCGCATTGCACCAACTGCTGCCGCAGGCCAATGTCGCTGGTCAACATCCTGCCGTTGACACCTGAGACCGAGGGCATGATCGGGGCCGACGAACTGGCGCTGCTGCCCGCACGACGCCATCGTCGTCAACATCGGGCGTGGGCCGACCATCGACGAGGAGGCGCTCTTCGAGCGCCTTGGCAAGCGGGCGCTGCTGGCCGCCGGCATCGACGTCTGGTACAACTATCCCAAGACGGAAGAGGATCGGGCCGACACGCCGCCGTCTCGTTTCCCTTCCACGAACTGGACAACGTCGTCATGAGTCCGCACCGGGCCGGCTATCTCAGTGCGGCCGAGGAAGAACGCATGATCCATCTGGCCAATCTGCTCAACGTCGCCGCCGCCGGTGAGCCGATGCCGAATCATGGTGAACAAGGAACTTGGGTATTGAGTTCAGGCTGTATCTCCGCAAGATCATCCATCTGGATCTGGACGCCTTCTTCTGCGCGGTCGAGGAACTGCGCGATCCGTCGCTGCGCGGCATGCCCTTTGCCGTGGGCGGCCAGCCCGAATCAGCCGGGGCGTCGTCGCCTCCTGCTCCTATCCGGCACGGCGCATGGCAGTCCATTCGGCCATGCCCATGGCCCAGGCGCGTCAAGCTCTGCCCCGAGTCTGCGCATCGTGCCGGCGACCACACGGCGATACAGCCGTGTCTCACGCCAGGTGATGGCAGCGGCTGCATCGCATCACGCCGCTGGTCGAGCAGATCTCCATCGACGAGGCCTTTCTGGATGTCAGCGACCGCCCCGAGATCGGCCGTGGACCTGGCCCTGGACGTTGCAGGCGACCATTCGCGACGAGTTGGGGCTGCCCTGTTCGCTGGGCGTGGCGACCAACAAGCTGGTGGCCAAGATCGCCAACAACGTGGGCAAGGCGCAAGCGAGGACGGCAACGGCCCGCCCAATGCCATCCAGGTGGTGCCGCCGGGCCAGGAGGCCGACTTTCTGGCGCCGTTGCCCGTGCGAAGAACTGTGGGGCGTGGGACCCAAGACGGCCGAGCGTCTGCACGAACTGGGCATCGAGACCATCGGCGACATTGCCGCTGGCCGGAAGGCCGACCTGACCGCTCTCTTCGGCAAGCACGGCAGCGATCTTTCGCTACGCGCCCAGCGGCATCGACGACACGTCCGGTTGGTCACCGACCACGAACCCAAGTCGGTCAGCCAGGAGCGCACCTTTGCCCGCGACATCGACGACGTGCGCCGAACTGCACGCCGTATCCTGCGCACTCTCGGTAGGCGTCGCGCGCCGGTCTGCGCAAGCAAGGCTGGTCGGGCAGCACCGTCAAGCTCAAGCTGCGCTGGTCCGACTTCACGACGCCGACCCGCCAGACCACACTGGCCCAACCGACCGACGAGTGCGCGAGCGCATTCATCTGGCGGCTCCAGCTCTTCGATCGACTGTGGGCAGACCGCGGGCGATTCACGCGGTACGTCTGCTCGGGCGTCGGCGTCAGCGGACTGAACCACCGGGCGCGGCAGTATGAGTTGTGGGACATGGAGCAACGCGGACTTCCTCGAGTCGGAAGCGGAGCACACAAAACGGAGCGAAGCTGCGAACGTGTTGTCGGCGCTTAGAGCGAAAAGTATGGGGAGGATGCAATAAGAAAGGGGATGATTTCGAGCGGCGAAAGAGCGCATGCCGGGTTAAGTCGCCTCTGCGCACGCCGGCCATCATCAGGCCCAGCTCCTCGGCAGTCGTCTCATCGCGGTCGACGATGCCCATGACACGGCCTTCGTAGAGCACGGCGATGCGGTCGGAGAGGGCCAGACACTTCGTCCAGATCCTCGGAGATGAGGATGGTGGCGGTGCCGCTGGCGCGCTGGTCCAGCAGCCGCTCGTGGATGTATTCGGTGGCGCCGATGTCGACGCCGCGGGTCGGCTGCGCGGCCACCAGCACGTCCGGGTCACGCGCAAGCTCGCGCGCCATGACGACCTTCTGGATGTTGCCGCCGGACAGGCTCTTGATCGGCGTGTCGATGCTGGGCGTCTTGATGCGGAAATCGGAGCACGAGCTCGCGGCTGCGCCTGGCAATGGCCTTAAAATTGAGGAAGGTGTCGTTTGCTGAAGGGCGGGCGCGTGTGGTCCTGCAGAATCAGGTTTTCGGCCACGCTGAACTGCTGGATCACGCCGTCGTGCATGCGTTCTTCGGGAATGTAGCCCAGTCCGGATTCGGTGCGTTTGGCCGGCGACCAGTTGGAAATGTCCATGTCCAGCCCTTGATGAACACGTACCGGCGGTCAACTCGCGCAGACCGGCCACGACCTCGGCCAGTTCCTTCTGCCCGTTGCCGCTGACGCCGGCGACGCCCAGAATCTCGCCGCCGTGCACATCCAGCGACACATCTGTTCAGCGCCTGCGTGCCGGCCACGCCCAGGGCGCTGACCCCCTCGACGCGCAGATGGACATCGCCCTGTTCCACCCGTGCTCGACTCGCGTCGAGCAGCACATCCCGGCCCACCATCATGCGCGCCAGTTCGCCGCGGGTGATGCCGTCGTTGGGCACTGTGCCGACCAGTTCGCCCTCGCGCAGGACGGTGATGCGGTCGCTCAGGGCGATGCACCTCGTGCAGCTTGTGGCTGATGAAGATCAGACTGTGGCCGTCCTCGGCCATCTGGCGCAGCGTCTCGAAGAGTTCGTCGACTTCCTGCGGCGTCAGCACGGCGGTCGGCTCGTCCAGGATGAGCAGGGCCGCGCCGCGGTAGAGCGCCTTGATGATCTCGACGCGCTGTCGTTCGCCCACGGCCAGCGTCCAGACCGGGGCTTTCGGGTTCGACGCTGCAGACCATAGGTGTCGGATAGCTCCAGAATGCGCTTCTCGACCACGTCCAGATCGAGTATCGGGCCGCGGCTGGAGCGAAAGCCCAGCGCCACGTTTTCGGTGACGGTCAGCGTGTCGACCAGCATGAAGTGCTGGTGGATCATGCCGATGCCCAGGTCGATGGCGTCGGTGGGCGAGTTGAATTTGCCACCGTGCGACCGTTGAGCAGGATCTCGCCCTCGTCCTGCCGGTAAAGCCCGTACAGGATCTTCATGAGCGTCGACTTGCCGGCGCCGTTTTCGCCCAGCAGCGCATGCACCTCGCCGGCACGCACGTCGAAGTTGACGTGGTCGCAGGCCAGCACGCCCGGAAAACGCTTGACGATATCACGCATCTCCAGCGTGCTCGATGCGTGGCCGGCCGGTGGGGAGAAGGTTGGCGGAAGTCGTCAGACATAGGTGGCTTGACCGGGTGATGGAATGGGAATCAGGGAGTGTGTAACGGTCCCGATTCGCTATACTTATTCGCCTCAATCTTGCTATTCCATCGCAGCAATCCTGCCGTCAACAATGCCCTGCATCGCTGCATCGGCCGCGGCCTTGACCTCGTCGGAGGCCGGGTAGCCGTCGTTGAAGACGACCTTGAGGCCGCCGTTTTCGAGGGTGATGACGTAGGCGGTGCCGCCCAGTTCGCCGGCCTGGATCTTGGCGATCATGTCGTTGAGCGCCCGGTCCAGTCGTAGACCTGATTGGCGACGACCAACTCAGGGGCCAGCGAAGGTCTGGTCGCTCTGGGTGCCGAGCCAGGGCACGCCTGCGTCCTTGGCCACACCGATCGCGCCCACAACCTGCTGGGCCGAGCCGGTCAGGATGTCGGCGCCGGCGCGATGTGGGTGTTGGCGGCCTCGGCGGCCAGTGCGGTGTCGCCGAAGGAGCCGGTGTAGCTGATGTTGACCTCGATGTCCGGGTTGGTCGCCTTCACGCCGTTGACGAAGCCGTCGATGTAGAGCTTGGCATCGCCTGCCTCGACCGGGCCGACCACGCCGATCACGCCGGATTGGTTGATCATGGCTGCGATCACGCCGTTGACGTAGCCGCCTTCCTGGGCATTGGCTTCGTAGGCGAAGACATTTTCATAGCCCTTCTCAGCGCCGGTGTCGACTGCCGTGCCCCAGGCGAAGCTGGTCTCCGGGAAGTCGGTGGCGACTTCGAACATGGAGTTGCCGTACTGGGTGCCGTGGGCGATGACCAGGTCATAGCCGTCGGCCGCATAGTCGCGGATGGCGGCGGCGGCGTCGGCCACGTTGAACATGCTCTCGGAGTAGGCGATCTCCATGGCCTCTTCGCCGCCCATTTCGGCCTGTACGGCCACCAGGCCGTCGTACATGGACTGGCTCCAGGCCAGGTCGGTGATGGTGCTGGGCATGACGATGGCCACGCGGAACGGCTCCATGCGCCGCTGTCGCCGCATCGCTGTCACTGCTCGCCGGTTCGCTCGGCGCAGCCGGCGCCGCACAGGCCGCCACCAGGACCACGACGAATCAGCAAGGCAGTGCACATCATTCGCATTTTGGTTTCCTTTTGGCAATAGTTGACAGACTCACTTTATCTCTGTTGAAAAAACGTAGCTTGGTGCAAGGAGGTAAGAATCACTTGTCACCTCCATTGATTCGCCTTCATTCCCCTCGTTCATACGGTTTCGTCAGCGCCGCCGGCTGCTGCACCTGTCGGACGGCGAGCGCCAGCGCCACGATGGTCAGCACATAGGGCAACATGACCGCCAGGTCGGAGGCGATGGGCAGACCCAGCACCTGGATCCAGAGTTGCAGCGCGTTGACCGTGCTAAAGAGCAGCGCGCCGCCCAGCATGCCGAACGGCCGCCAGCCGCCGAAGTAGACCAGGGCCACGGCGATGAAGCCGATGCCGTTGATCATGTTCTCCTGAAAGACGTTGAGCAGGCCGATGCTCAGCGATGCGCCGGCCATGCCCGCCATGGCGCCACCGATCATCATCGTGACGTAGCGCACGCCGTAGACGCTGACGCCCAGCGAATCGGCCGCCTCCGGGTTCTGGCCGACGGCACGGATCTTCAGGCCGAAGGTGGTCTTGTGGAGCACGAAACCAGCTGATCGGCACCATCAGATAGGCCAGATAGACCAGGATGTTGTGGTCGAAGAAGATCTCGCCGATGATTGGAATGTCGCTCAGGAACGGAATCTGCAGAACGCCGAAAGCCGGAGACGCTTTCCACCGAGCCGATCATCGTCTTGAAGAGCAGGCTGCTCAGGCCCAGACCGAAGAGGTAGAGACCGATGCCGCTGATGCCCTGCTCGGCCTGCATGGTGACGCTGACCACGGCCATCAGCAGCCCCATGAGCATGCCGACCAGCAGGGCGACACCGACGCCGAGCCAGAGATTGCCGGTGTTGTAGACGACGTAGAAGGCCGAAAACGCACCCATGAGCATGATGCCGTCGACGCCCAGGTTGAGCACGCCCGACCGCTGGCCGAACATTTCGCCCAACGAGGCAAACAGGTAGGGTGTGGCCAGACGGATGCCGCTGTGGGCAATGCCGACCAGCACTGCGACCGTGAAGAGTTCACTAATCACCGACAACCTCCTCACCGAGTGGCCTCGCTCGGTAGTTCGTCCGGTGGCTCTACTCGTCGGCGACACGCCGTCGTGAGCGCCGGCGCACAAAGATATCACTGGACACCACGAACAGAACGACCAGCCCGTTCAGTACGATGATCAGCGCGCTCGGCACCTGCATGGTACGCTGCATCTTGTCGGCGCCGACCAGCAGCGCGCCAAAGAGGAAGGAGGCCGGAATTGCGCCCAGCGGATGCAAGCTTGCCGAAGAGCGCTGCCACGATGCCGCTGAAGCCGTAGCCGCCGGACAGTCCCTCGATCATGCGATGGTGAACGCCCGTCACTTCGATCGCTCCTGCCAGACCGGCGAACGCGCCGCTGAGGATCATCGACAACGCCAGCAGCGTGCGCACCGGAATGCCGGCGTACCGTGAGGCTGCATGGTTGAGACCGACCGCGCGGATGCGGTAGCCGATGGTGGTACGCCAGAGGAAGATATAGACCAGGAAGGCCAGAACGACGGCGAAGATGAGACCACTGTGTAGCAACGTGCGCGGAACGAGCCGGATCAGCCAGACTTGCTCCGGCAGCGCTGCACTCTGCGGAATGTTGGTGCCGGCCGCAATCTGCTCCGGATCGAGCATCGGGCCGCGCAGCAGGTAGTTCATGAGTTGTAATGCGATGACGTTCAGCATCACAGTGGTGAGAATTTCGTTGACGCCGAGGCGTGCCTTGAGCACACCGGCAATGCCGCCCCAGAGCGCGCCGCCCAAGGCACCGGCCATCAAGGCAAGCGGCAGTAGAATCCACTGCGGCAACGCCGGCAGCGCCAATGCCATGGCTGTAGTCGCCAGGGCCCCAACGATGATCTGTCCTTCGCCGCCGATGTTGATGACGCCGCCGCGGAAAGCGATACAGATGCCGAGGCCCACCAGCAGCAGCGGCGTCGCCTTGGTCAACGTCTGTGTAAGACCGCTGACGCTACCCAGGGCGCCCCGAAACATGGCGCTATAGGCCTCGAGCGGATTGACGCCGAGCAAGAGCAACAGGAGAGCGCCAACCACGAGCGCGGCTGCAACCGCCAGTAGCGGCATCAGAATATCGATGGTGCGCTGCATGGCAACCGAGGAACGTCGCGTCCGTCGCTTTTGTGGCTTCTGCATACGTTGAACGATTGGTGGGTGGGATAGAATCAAGGTGCGGCATTTCGAAAACACCAGACTACCATGAAGAATACCAGATTGCGCGCAAAGATGCCATCGGCAATTTGCACAAAAAGATCGGACGCACGTTTGCGCAGACCGGCTCGCGAAATGGCTACAGGTCAATATGAAGGTGGTATCCCGAATTGTGTGTAGATTCGCAATCTACCAGAGAGAGCAAGCCGCTTTTACGCAAATCGTGGTATACCACCAAAATGAAACGTGCACGATGTCGCTTGTTAGGGGGTTGGGGTATCCGATTCGGCCGCGCCGATGGGGATGTTGACGGTGAAGCGACTGCCGTGGCCCACGGAGCTTCGAAGCGAGATCGTGCCACCGAGCTGCTCGATCAAGCGCTTGGCGATGGTCAGGCCAAGACCGGCGCCTTCGTATCTACGGATGAGAGTGGATTCGAGTTGTGTAAACGGCTCGAAGATCTTCAACTGATCGGCCGGCGAGATGCCGATGCCTGTGTCCCAGACTGTGACCACCAGCGTCTCCTCTTCGCATTCGACGTCAATCCCCATTGCACCGCCGGGCTCTGTAAACTTCCCGGCATTTTCTGCTAACTGGGCAATGATCTTTGTCAGACGTCGGCCGTCAATATCAGCGAAGTGAAGGCCTCCCTGGTCGACCATCTGCCCACCGGCGCCCGACGTCGGCACAATATCGTCGGCAATGCGCACGGAAACACGTAGGCCGGCCAGTTCGCCGGCGCTTTGCGCCAGAGCGTGGTCGATAATCGCCGCGATGGACGGGAGCGGAGCGCCGACCTCATTTTGAAATGCGTTCTTGCCGCCAATATCCAGTAGTTCGACAATCAACCGCAACAACTGCTTGCCGCTACGCTCGATCAGCCCGAGTCCGTGCAGTTGTTTTTCGGTGAGCGGTCCGGCGCGCAGGGAGATAAGGCTTTGCGCTTTCATGAGAATGACGCTGAGCGGGGTGCGCAATTCGTGGCCCACGGTCGAGAGAAACTCGCTTTTGGCATGGCTGGCCGCTTCGGCGGCCTCGCGAGCAGACTCAAGCGCCATGTTCTGCAGCAGTAGCTCAGCATAGACCTGTTCCAGCTCGCCTCGCTGACGTTCGATGGTTCTGATCTGCTGGAACGTACGCAGCGACACCAATAATGTCGTGATTAGCCGTTCCCTGGTCAATTCGGTCTTCGTGCGGTAGTCGTTGATGTCATAGCGCAGGATGACCGATTCTTCAGGCGCTGTGCCCGCTTGACCTGTGCGCAGTACGATGCGGATGGCCTGGTTGTTCAGCTCTTCACGCACATAGCGCACGACATCGAGACCCGCCGCATCCGTCTCCATGATCACGTCCAGAAAGAGAACGGCAATATCCGGCTCTTGGTCCAACAGACGATGCGCCTCTGCCGCCGAATGGGCAGAAAGCATTTCCAGGTTCTTGCCCTGAAAGACAAAGCGTTGAAGGGCAATGCGCGTAATCGAGTGGACCTCGCGGTCGTCGTCTACGATTAGAATTTTCCAGGTTTCGCCGGGGACTGCCCATGCATTCGGCGCCAGGCGCGCATGCGGGGATCCGCCGGCCGGCAGATCGCTGTCTTCGTCTGCAAACCGCACCAGTTCGTTCGGGAGTAAGGATCTGTCCGGAAGATCTCTGTGTCGACCTCCCTGGCTGGAAATCGTTCGGCCGTTACGACCGGAATTCCGGATAGGTATTAGGGACATACGGCCTTCCAGTTGAGGGAAAGAATGGCTGGCGTTGTCTTGTTGGGAGCTGTGAGCGACTAGGGCGGATCAGTCCGACAAACAACACGGCTGCCTATACAACCAACTTACGTGGGCGTACCTGACGCGTTCTACTGAATCGCGACCGAAAGATTCTGCGGCAGGGTCAGAACAAATGTGGAGCCGACACCGACGGCACTGCGACATTCGATTGTGCCGCCAAGCTTCTGCGTCACAATATTATAGACGACGTGCATCCCCAGTCCGGATCCACCGTCACTGCGTCTGGTCGTGAAGAAGGGTTCAAAGATACGCGTACGGATATCTTCGGGCATGCCGCAACCATCGTCGCTATAGTGTATCACAACGTGATCGTCCTGGGCCGCGAGTTCGAAGCGAACCTTACCTGATTCGTCAGTCGGATAGGCGTGGGTCAATGTGTTCATGACCAGGTTGGTAATGACTTGGGCCAGTGCTCCGGGGTAGCTCGTCATACTAAGCTGGTCGTCACCCTCAATCTCGATCGTGTGGCTGGTGCGATTGATATGTGGGAGTAAGCTGAATAGCGTTTCATCCAGGTACTGTTTGACCAGGAAGGACCGGATGTCCAGATGGGCCTGATCGACCGCCACCTGCTTGAAGCTTTGCACGAGGTTGGCCGCCCGCTGTAAATTGGCAACCATCAGCGTGGTGGTCTGGTGGGACATGGAAAGGAAGGTGTCCAGAGCGGACCGTTTCAAGTTGCCCGAGCGGTACGCCTCCTCCAACATTTCCAGTTCGCAGGCCAATGTCGAAGCTGCAAGTACACCGATGCCAACGGGTGTATTGATCTCGTGAGCGACTCCGGCCACCAGATTGCCGAGCGCGGCCATCTTTTCGGCCTCGATCAGTTGGTTCTGCGTTTCGCGCAGATCGTCAAGCGTCGACGTCAGTTCCCGGTTGGTTGACTGAAGTTCTCTGGTAAGTTGGTTGATGCGGAGGTGGGTGGTGATGCGGGCGACAACTTCTTCTAACTGGATCGGCTTCGTCACGTAGTCAACCGCGCCGGCGTCGAAACCGGCAACTTTGTGTTCGGTTTCGCTCAGTGCCGTCATAAAGATGACCGGAATATCTGCGGTTCTTTCGTCGGCTTTGAGACGCCGGCAGGTCTCGAATCCGTCGATGCCGGGCATGATTACATCCAGCAAGATGATATCCGGGCTGGCTAGCCGGGCGCGGTCAAGTCCCGACTCGCCGCTGGCGGCAGTCAGGACGCGCAGGCCAATCTGATTGAGCCGGTTGGCGATGATCTTCAGATTGATGCGTGTATCATCAATGACCAGCACTGTGTACTGGGCATACTGCGAGGCGTCGAACTCTAGAGATTGAATGTCGGTCAGTATGTTGGCGGACATGGGTGGGTGCTTTGCATGCTCCGATGAAATGTGATCTTGTCCGAATGGCGTCGAGAACCCGGAATTCTCTGCAAGTCGATCCGTTTCTCGGTCACGAGCAGAGATCTCCCGCTCTGATCAGGAGAGTGTTGATCTGCTCCTCATCAAGATCAATCGCAACTTCGCGGAGCTTGCTCCTTGACATGGTTAGGGGCCTGTCTGACCTCTCGAGTTTGGCGCAGAACCGGGCAAGTCCGAAAAAGTCTCCGTGCCTCAAGTAATCGGAACAGACGGCCGAATCCTCCGCGCCTGGGACGAATTCCATACAAATTGGTGCCGATTGCTGCGCGTTCGGCGTGTCGGATGCGTCAGGCGGCATAAGGTCTTGCTTTCCTGTCGGGTGCAACGAGCCAATCGGTACCTTGTTCAAACGCATAGGGCCGGACGGCCAAGTAACGCGCCTTGTAAAACCCTTTGCGCTCTCTTACGGTTCACACTTATACGTTCAGCATGCTTCCAGTGGAATCATAGGCTCTGACAGAATTGCTGAAATCGCGTCGTGCTATCTTATCATAAGAATATAAGCTGTTGTTATTACAATTACATCACAATTTTCGTGATTTTGCGACTTAATCACTGCAGGGCGACATCATAGATTCCACCATGACGTGTCAATCTGTGGGTCAAATCAGGTTGTGTTGCGGAACTTGGATCGGTCGAAGAAGAAGTGTGGATGCTAGAAAAACTCGTCGGCGGCGCGATCGCTGATCGAACGTCCGGCGTGGCGGGTGTCTTCAGTTGTTGGTCCTGGCTTGCGCCACTTGCGCCGCCGCTTTGGCTGCTCTTGGGAAAGCATGATGCTGTCTTGCGTCGCAACCGGATATGCCGCAAGAAGGGCCACGTCGTCCACGCAATTGCTGAAGTAGAGCCGCCGGCGCCGCAGCGTGCGGGCGTAGTCGTCGAAGCCCGAGCGCGTCGACGACTTCATCGGGGCGTCCGGTTGCGCCAGGGCGTTGCTGGACGCGCAAAGCGATGCGGTGTTCTTCGCTGGTGGCGTCATAGCCTTCGTAGCGCAGCTCTAGAACCAGTGGCCGTAGATTGTATGTATACTTCAACCCCTTACGTTGCCGCTCACGTACGATCACGTCACGCCCCAAGAATCGCTGAATACTCTCGACCAACCGCGCAACCGGGATCTCGTCCGGTTCGGCGTAGATCAGTATCGTATAGTCAGCGCCTAGCATGCAGCTCTGCAGCGCTTCCTCCTTGAGGGAACGTTCGGCAATGTCATGGATGATGACGCCGGGAGGCAGCTTGGCTGCGATGCGTGCGCGGACTTCGTCAATGGTACCGGCGGGCTCAGGATGATGTCCAGCGGTTCGTTGATGCCGACAATGCCGACGCCCAGAGGTGCCGCAAATTGTATGTGTGGCTGTGGATTGAATCCGTTCTTGTACAATAGCGGCAGATCGGCGCGCCGCAGCGCGCTCCCACAGGCGTGCTTCATCGTTGTTGGAGACAAACTTGATGCTTTCGCCTTTTTCGTAGGTGATGCGCACGCGTTGCCGTGGTTGTTGAGTCGGCAGATCATTGGTCATCGATGGTCACCCCGTCCTCAATGCGTTTGGCCACGGTTCCATGCCGGCGCTGGGGCACGCGTCCCTCAAACTGTCCCGTCAGTTGCGGCGACATATTTTGGTTGAAATAGAGCGGTATGGGAGTGATGTCGACCGGCTGTCGTTGCTTGCCGCGACCTAAGCTGGGGCAGGCCCAGGCCTCATCCGGCGCGGCCCGGCGTTGTTCCTTGAAGTTGCCCAGAATACCGCACGAGAAACAGTGCTCACGGCAATCATCGACTACGCCGCCTTGGTAGGTATGTCGATATTCATCGACCAAGAACTCTTTCCTGAGGCCGGCCGAAATATGCTCCCACGGCAGCACTTCATCCGGATGGCGTTCCCGACGAGCATACCAGTCCATGTCCAGACCGTGGGTGTTGAAGGCTGCCTGCCAGGCAGGGAAGTTGAACCACTCGCCCCAGCCCTCTAGTTTCGCGCCGTTGCGCCACGCGGTTTCGATCACGTCGGCGAGACGCCGATCTCCACGGGCGAGAAATGCTTCGACCAACGTCTCATCCGGATTGTTCCAAGAGAAAGCCATCCCGGGGCCCACCAATTCGCGCTGCAGCCGCCGGATCTGCTGGTCGATGACGACCGCATCTTCCATGGGTACCCACTGGAACGGTGTATGCGGTTTAGGCACCAGCGTGCTGACGCCGATTCGCACCTTGGCGCGTTTGCCCAAAACACGCCGCCCTATGGCCAGCACCTCCTGGCTCAGGTCCGCGATGGTCTGCACATCGTCCAGGGTCTGGGTGGGATGGCCGATCATGAAGTACATCTTGATGGTCGTCCAGCCGCGTTTGAAAACTTCCTCCGCGGTCTCCAACAGTTGACGCGACTCGATCGGCTTGTTGATGACGTCGCGCAGCCGATCGGTCGCGGCTTCGGGGGCAAAGGTGAACCCGGAGCGCCGGCGCCCTTTCTCCGATCAGATTCATGAGATCGACGCTGAAGCTTTCGATGCGCAAGCTGGGCAGTCCCACACTCAGTTTCTTGGCACCGTGTTCCTCCATGGTGCGTTGCACCAATTCTTCTACGTGGGTGTAGTCGGAACTGCTGAGGCTCAGAAAACTGACCTCTTCGAATCCGCACTGCTCGATCATGTCGTCAACGGCCTGAAGTACCTCGTTCGCCGTCCGCTCACGCACAGGGCGGAAGACCATGCCGGCCTGGCAAAAACGGCAGCCCGCGCGTACAACCGCGCATGATCTCGATGGCGGCACGGTTGTGAACCACATCGATGTAGGGCACGATAAATTTGGTCACAGGCGGCGGCAAGACGGTCACTACCCGCTTCATTACCTCAGGCGGCGCGGCCGGATGATTGGGTGCAATTGACGCGATCGTACCGTCGGCGGCGTAGCTGACATCATAGAGCGCCGGTACGTAGACGCCGGGGATGGAGGCCAGCCGGATCCAGAGAGCATGACGCGTCGCGCCCGCAGCCGCACCGTTCCCAATGGCACCTTTCTGTTTCCACTGCGCATGCGCCTCGATCACCTCAAAGATCACCTCTTCGCCCTCGCCAATCACTATGGCATCGAAGAAGGCGCTGATGGGCTCGGGGTTGTAGCAACCGGACCCGCCGGCAATGACGAGCGGATGGGTGTGGGTGCGCTCCTGGGCGCGTAAAGGGATGCCGGCCAGATCGAGCATTGTCAACACATTGGTGTAGAGCTGTTCGTAGGGAAGGCTAAAGCCGAGTACGTCGAATTGGTCGACCGGGTGGCGTGTTTCCGATCCGAAGAGCGGAATCTCGTCGCGCCGCATGATCGTTTCAAAATCGGGCCATGGGCAGTAGACCCGTTCGGCCAGCAGATCGTCACGGCGATTGATCAGATCGTACAGGATCATGAGCCCGAGATTGCTGCCGCCGAGTTCGTAGATATCGGGGAAAAGCAGCGCGATCTTGCTTCTGAGTGCTGGATCTTCCCGATCTTTGACGACGGAATTTAACTCGCCACCGGTGTAGCGCGCCGGCTGCGTCACTTTGTGAAGCACACGGTCCAACGCACGCGACACTTGTTTGGGTGTCTGGTTCAAGAGATGACTCCGATCTTCTCTCGGTCTACCGGACGGTGGCGGCCTTCGCTGCGTGAGGATACAGTGCAGTCATTGTCGTCCGGGCGGGATTTGAACCCGCGCTATGGAGTTGAGGAGGATGGTTCAATTGTGCCGGCAATTGTACCAGTGCAGAGGGCAACGCCACAATTGCCGCTGCGACTCGATCAGTCATGGATAGGAGATACATTGTGCAGGCATAGCTTGAGCGGCGCAGCGTCACGAGGTCGCCGCCACGGCGCTCGCTGCCATACACAGAATCATCGATCCATATTTGACATCGGCACCCGTTTGGCATACCATAGCGCTCGACTAGGCCGTCGTGATCAACACGAATTCCCTGCTGTGGCGCATTCGTCTAGGGGCCTAGGATACTGCCCTCTCAAGGCAGAGACACGGGTTCGAATCCCGTATGCGCTACCATAAGACGGCTGTCCTACCGGGCAGCCGTCTTTTTTCCGGTGGTATCCCACCCCTTTTTCTACCATTTCCACTTGGGCTGCAGATTCAGCCGCTTGGCGATCCGCCGATCAAACCAGCGCGTGGGCGCAAAGCGCGGCAACCACCAGCCGGTGACGCGTCCATTCGGCAGCGCGTAGCGCGCCCTGGGCGACCGCTCTTCGATCGCTTTGATCAGCACTTTCGTCACCTGTGCCACCGGCATGGCCGTGCGTTCGCTCTTGGCTGTAATGTGCTGCATGTGAACAAGATGGCTGTCGTAGTCGGTCTCGTCGTCATACGCCAAAAACTGCTGCTGTGCCTTTTCCCAGATGGGGGTCTTGACTGCACCCGGCTCTACGACTATCACGTCAACGCCGTAGAGCATCAGCTCGCGCCGCAAGCTGTCCGAAAACGCCTCCAGCGCGTATTTGGACGCGGCGTAGGGAGCCAGAAACGGATAGGCGATCTTGCCGCTGACCGAGCTGATATTGACGATGCGGCCGGGCGGATGAGGAGAGTCATGCCGCGCACCCAGTAGCGGCAAGAACGCTTGGGTGACGCGAATAACACCAAACAGATTGACCTCGAATTGGCGTCGAAACGCATCCACCGGGAGATGCATCGCTGGTCCACCGATAGAGATGCCGGCATTGTTTATCAGACCGGTCAAGCCGTTCTCCCCGGCTGCGAAGGGACTTAGCGCTTCCTCTACTTGTGTCGCCGCACGTGCGATCGCCGGTGCATCGGTGACATCAAAGAGCAGTGCTGAAAAGCGTTCACCCAGCGCCGCCGCCATGCGTACACCGTCTTCAACGTTGCGCACGCTGCCGAAGACACGGTAACCGCGGCGCACAAATTCCTCTGCCGCGGCATAGCCAATCCCACTGCTTACCCCGGTGATCACGATCGACTTCATGTGGCACGTTCCCTACAAAAACTTCGCATCTCTTCTTTTCCGCCCAGATGGCGATTTCGTCCGCTCCGGCTTCCCGGAAGGGGTGGAATCGATTCCCACCGGCGAAGCCTTGTGTGGCCCTCTGCCGGAAAGACCGTTCCTACCTCTGTCCGCCTGTCGTCATCTGTGGCAAACTACACTCTACATTGGCGATCTGTTATTCCAGATGATGAACAATCAAGGACGAGAATGAGCAACCAAGCTGACCGCTGCCTAGGCGAAGCGGCACGGTATGTAGTCAATGCAGCGTATACCCAAGCCGTGCTCTTTTTTCACGATCACAGCTATCTTCAGTTCCAACACAGCAGCCGCCAGGATCGCTGGGCGAAAGCGTCGGCCGCCGGTACCGCAGCCGATCGCGTTTGTCTGGCCATGTCCGCCTTTCGGCTCAACGCCAAGCATCTGCAACTCGCCTTCGAAGACGGCAGCGATGTCGAGTTCGGCGCATCGACGGAGGAGTCTGAGGGCTAGTTCATCTCTGTTCGCTGGCGTCGTTGGCCCGGCCTTCTGCCACAGCAGGGCAGAGGACAGCCTGCTGATCCCGCTCTTTGTACCGCCTCCGGCCCAACGTGCGGATCATTTACCCGAATCGAATACCTAACTTGATCGCGCGCTCCGGGTGGTGAAAGGCATCGGTCAGCGCGTCGACCGCGTCGCCAAAGGAGACGATCGGCGTCACGATTCGATCGCCGGAGAGCAGCCCGCGCCGGAAGAGTTCGATGGTGGCCAGGAAGGCGCGGTCCGCGTCCCAGAGCGGGTGGTCGCGGCTGGGGTTGCCCCAGTAGTTGGAGATCTGGCTGCCGATCATGGTCGGCCGGTTGTGGTGAAACTCTTCGTCCATGTGCAGGTGAATCGCGCCGTTGGGACCGAAGGGTACGTGAACGACCGTGCCACATTGGCGCAGGCAGCGCACCGCTTGGTGTAGCGCCCGGCTGTTGCCCGACGTCTCGACGGCAACGTCGACACCTTGGCAAGCGGTCGCCTCTTTTACCTCCCACCCCACATCGACTTCGTTGGGATCGTAGGCCACGTCGGCGCCACCGGCCAGTGCCGACGCACACCGGTCGGCCAGCGGGTCCACCGCAAAGACGCGGTTGGCGCCTGCCGCGGCACGCGGTCTGGACCGTCAGCAACCCAATCGCTCCCAATCCAAAGACCGCCACGTCGTCGCCGATGCGCACATTGCCGTCCCGGATTGCGCCGAAGGCTACGTGGGCCGGGTCCACACAGACCGCGTCGACCGGCGACAGGTCACCCAGCGGAAACCAGCGTTCTGCCGGCATTTGGTGCACCTCCGCCACCGGCCCATAACCGAAGACGCGGTCGCCCACACGCCAACGGCTGACCTGGTCACCGACAGCGACCACTGTGCCCACCACCATGTTGCCGACCGAACGGAGGGCCGGCGCGGGCAGATCGGTGTCGGTGCGCGGCAGAAAGATACGCCGGACGGGATCCCAGCGCTTGCGGGCATGGGGGCTGTCGGTCATTACCTTGGTTTCGGTGCCGTGTTTGGGCGCGGCGAAGTGAACCTCGACCCGCACATCGTCCCCGGCCGGCTCCGGCAAGTCGGTCTCGACCATCTGAAAGTTCATCCCGTCACGTGCGATAATTTGGCTAGGCACCAGTGGCTCCTAATTGAACTGTTGATGATTTTCGCGTTGACTTCCAGCCGTGCAGTCTATCATCCTTTCTTCCGGTAGGGGTCACATGTGATCGCCTGGTTAGGGCAGTACATTCCCCGCCGCAATATATAGTCGATACCACTCCTCCCGTGTCATTTCTATCTTCGAAGCCAGACTAATATCCCTCAATCGTTGCGGGTTTGTCGTTCCGACAATCGGCTGCATCTTGGCCGGGTGACGAAGCAACCAGGCGATGGCAATGGCTGTATTCGGCGCGCCTTTTTCCTCCGCCATTTCATCGATCGCGGCGTTCAGCTCCGGGAACTGATCGTTGTCCAGAAAGACGCCACTAAAAAAGCCGTGTTGGAAGGGTGACCAGGGTTGAATCGTGATCTCATGGAGACGACAATACTCGAGGATACCGCCATCCCGGTCAAGGCCGCGATCGATCTGCATGTTGACGTTCAGACCGCTGTCGATCATCCCCGTGTTGGTGAGGCTCAACTGGAGCTGGTTGGCTACGATTTTCTGATCGACAAATTTCTGCAGCAGACGCGATCTGGCCTGGGTTCATGTTGCTGACCCCAAAATGGCGCACCTTTCCACTCCTGTGCAGTGTGGAAAATGCGTCAGCGACTTCCTCGGGCTCCATGAGCGTATCCGGACGGTGCAGGAGCAAGATGTCCAAGTAGTCGGTCCGGAGTCGCGCCAGGCTTCCGTCCACCGCGTTCAGGATGTGCTCTTTGGAGAAGTCAAACATGCCCTTGCGGATGCCGCACTTCGACTGGAGAATGATCTGGTCGCGTAGGGAGGGATTCCCCCAACCGCGTCTGAGAAGACCTCTTCAGATCGTCCGCCGCCATAGATATCCGCGTGATCGAAGAAGTCGATGCCCACATCGAGCGCAACCTTGAGCAAGTCTTCTGCATCTGCGGTCGACAACTTTGCCATGCGCATGCAACCCAAGGCGATCTCGAATCCGCGGAGGTCGGTGGCGCCGATATTGATCTGTTTCATGATTGCTCCGGCTGTTGTGGCTGTTGATTTTTCAGGATTTAACGAAGTCGATGCGGCAAAAGCCAAATTGAAGGTCATGCGAGAACATGACTTTGCTCAGGGCGACAGCCACCGGCAGAACGAATCGCCCCCGACCAGACGGCGGCGTGCCGGTGGCTGTCACTCGCCATCGAAACTCATCTTCTCACCGTGCTCTCAGTCTAGTCGCGCGTGTCGCAATAGGCAGTGTAAGCCGCCGCATCCATCAGCGCGCCAAGATCATCCGGCCCTGACATTTTTATCTTGATCATCCAGGCAGCGCCGAAGGGATCGTCGTTGACCAGCTCAGGTGTGTCGATCAGCGCCGTATTGACTTCGGCAACTTCTCCGCTGACCGGCGCAAATAGGTCCGAGGCTGCTTTGACCGATTCCACAACCCCATAGATTTCGCCGGCGGCGAAGATAGCGCCGATCTCCGGCAGCTCAAGGTAGACGACGTCGGAGAGCGCATCCTGGGCGTAGTCTGTGATGCCGATGACGGCGACGTCGCCATCCACCTTGGCCCATTCATCATCTTTGGAATAGTAGAGACCGTCAACAACGGCAGGCATGGTGCTTCTCCTATAAATAGATCGTGATGGGAAATTGGCGTGTCAAGCTTCTATTTTCGCCGCTCGTCGAAAAAGAGGCAAACCCAGCCGAGCTACGCTCCGGAAACGATGATCTTTGGCGCCCCTCGTCGATCCGCTCTTTACGCCTGCCTGAGGTACAATAGGGGATGGCCGACGTTGGCCAGGTCCTACTTGCAAATAACCTGCACGTTGTAGTGCAGATCAACGCGCCCAGTGCGCGGGAAATCAATCGAGATAGATGACAAACTCACCTGAAGAAGAACCAGATCGTAGAAGCGGCCCCGCTGGTCGAAACACATCCTGAAGATATTGTCGAACCGGACGACGCCCTACCGGAAGTAACACTGGCCGAACTGTCGCCGGAGATGCAGGGCGCGGTGGCCAATGCCGGCTGGACATCACTGACGCCGGTCCAGAACAAGGCGATCCCGTATATGCTGGCCGGACGCGATCTAATGGTGCAATCGCGCACCGGCAGCGGCAAGACCGGCGCGTTTCTATTGCCGATCCTGGAACGAATTGACTCCAAGCGCGACGTTACACAGGCACTGATCCTGGTGCCGACGCGCGAGCTGGCCCAGCAGGTCGCCAAGGAAGCAGCACTGCTGGCCAAGGGCAGCAATGTGCGTAGCGCCGCCGTCTACGGCGGCGTCAAGTACGGTCCCCAGAACGAGGCGCTCAGACAGGGCGCGCACCTG
The DNA here is from genome assembly GCA_963715415.1 of uncultured Chloroflexia bacterium. Lineage (GTDB taxonomy): Bacteria > Chloroflexota > Anaerolineae > Caldilineales > Caldilineaceae > JAWKOK01. Next base: position 80,955 of record CAVQSG010000015.1, read on the forward strand.
GTCATCGGTACGCCCGGCCGCATCCTGGACCACCTGCTCCGCCGCACCTTCCGCCTTAGCGACCTGCAGTTTCTGGTCTTTGACGAAGCCGACCGCATGCTTTCTATGGGCTTCTATCCCGACATGCGCGAGGTGCAGCGCTACCTGCCGGACGGACGTATCCACGGCTATATGTTTTCGGCCACGTTCCCGGCAGAGGTGTTGCGACTGGCTCGAGTCTTTTTGCGCGACCCCGAATTCCTGAGCCTGAGCCGGGATCAGGTCCACGTCTCCAATGCGGAGCACGTTCAGTACACCACGCCGACGCTCAAACGGGACCGCAGCCTGGTACGTCTGATCGAAGTCGAAAACCCCAGTTCGGCCATCATTTTCTGCAACACCAAGAATATGGTGCGCTATGTAACAGTAGTCCTTCAACGCTTCGGCTATGACGCCGACGAATTGAGCTCGGATCTGAACCAAAGCCAGCGTGAGCAGGTAATGAACCGGGTGCGGGAGGGGAAATTGCGCTTCTTGGTGGCGACCGACGTGGCTGCGCGCGGCATCGACATCCCCGAACTTTCACACGTAGTTCAGTACGAGCCGCCCGATGACCCCGAATCCTACATCCACCGCGCCGGCCGCACCGCACGTGCCGGCGCCACGGGCGTGGTCATTACACTGGTGGAAACCTTCGCTGAACGCATGGCGCTAGATCGTATTGCCAAACGCTACAAGATCGAGCTCGAGGAACGCACGCTGCCCTCTGACGACGATGTCACCGCGGTTGTCTCTGAGCGGGTGACTACACTGTTGGAGGCCAAACTGCGTCTGCCGCGATAGCCTGCAGTCTGAGCGCATGCGTCGCTTCTTTCCCATGGTGGCAGAGTGGACTACCAACGAAGAGGGCCAAGCACTGTTGGCCATGCTGGTCGATGACTTCTACCAGGAGTCGCTCCATGCCCCGCCGGTGCCTCCCGTAGACGACAAGCCGGTCAAACGTGGAGATCGTGCACCCAAGAGCAGCGGCAAACAGGACGGAAAGCGCCAGCGCCGGAGTGGCAAGCGGAGGCGCAGCGGGTCGAAAGGCAGTGGTGGAAACGGGTAGCCAGTCTCCGAAAGAACAGTCATGGTGCTAGAGACAGAACGACTTCATCTGCGCAACTTTGTAGAGGCAGACTGGACAGCGATTCTAGCCTATCAGAATACCCCACTCTCTTTGCGGTATCACGAGTGGGTTGAACGGACGCCGCACGATGTCCGAGAGTTCGTCCAGATGTTTCTGCGCCAACAGCAGGAAGAACCGCGCACCAAGTTCCAGTTTGTCGTTGTGTTGAAGTCTGAAGAACAGCGTTTCACTCAAACCGATCGTGTAATGCCGCCGTCGACGCGGATGTTCTGCCCGGTAATGTAGGTTGCGCCGTCCGACAACAGAAACGCCGCCGTCTCCGCAATTTCATGAACTGAGCCGTAGCGTCCCATGGGAATCCGGGCGCGATATTCCTCTTTTTCGGGCAGGCTGTCAATGAAGCCGGGCAGAATGTTGTTCATGCGGATATTTCGGGCCGCATATCGGTCGGCGTAGAGCTTGGTAAAGGCAGCCAGACTTGACCGAAAGGCGCCGGACGTGGGGAAACTCGGGTCCGGCTCAAAGGTGGCATAGGTGGAGATGTTGACGATCGCGCCGCCGCCGGCGTCCTCGAAAATTGGGGTCACCAGCCGGCAGACACGCACAACATTGAGGAAATAGACCTCCATGCCCAAATGCCACTCTTGGTCGCTGATCTGGAGAAGGTCGCCCTTTGGTCCATGTCCTGCGCTGTTGACGACCGCATCGATCCGTCCGTAGGCGTCGATTGCACGCGTAACGACCCGTTCCAGGTCGGCCACGTTCTGGTTTGACCCCGTGACGCCGATTCCTCCCAGTTCCTTGGCCAGCATCTCTCCCTTGCCGGAGGAAGAGAGGATAGCGACCCTGTAATCCTTCGCCGCCAACGTGCGTGCGATGGCTGCGCCCATACCGCTGCCGCCGGCTGTAACTAGTGCGACCTTTTTCTCCATTTGTCTCTCCCTATGTGGTTTGTTCTGTGACGAGACCTTCGACGTCCTGCCAGGTTGGACTGTCGAGCACCCCATGCGTGGATGACACGACCTGTGCCGCTGTGGCGTTCGCATAGCGAAGTGCACGGCTTGGGTTGATGCCGCGTGACAACGCCATCATCAGCCCGGCGTTGAATGAATCACCGGCGCCCACGGTCGACTTCGCGGTGACATCGATGCCTCGTGCGATCACCTGTGGCCGGCCCGGACAGGACAGGATGGCCCCGCGCCTGCCTTGTTTCAAAATGACGGCTGAGTAGCCCGCCACGTGGAGTCGAGCCAGCGCGGCGGGCATGTCATTCCCTCCACAACAGACCGAGAGTTCGTGTTCGTTGGTGACGAGATAGTCGATGTGGGGAGCCAGCGGGATAAGCTCGTCCAGTATCGCCGGTCTACCGATGGCAGGTCCGATGTCGACCAGTGTCGTTATTCCACTGCTGTGCGCGTCATCTAGCAACAGAGCATAGTCTCCGCGCAATGTTGACAACAGGGGAAAGCTGGTCAATAGCAGATAGCGAGTGTTCTCGCGCCAGCGCACCGGCAGTTGCTCGATGCCGGTCATCGCATACGCACCGGCGTGATGAAACGATGCCCGACGCAGTGCGCTGTCGGTGGCCACGATGGTCGTCGACGTTCCGTGCTCGGGCAGCGACCGGAGCGCGTGCGTATCGACGCCGGCGCTCTCCAGCCAGCCGCGCATGATGCCGCCCAGCACGTCTTCGCCCACGGCTCCGACCAGCTGTACGGTGCCGCCCAATCGGCCCAATACGTACGCGCTGTTGGCGCCATTGCCGCCGATGACCATACGCAGCGGTTCGCGCGTAAAGACCAGATTGTCCTGCGCGAATTCATCACTGCCCAGAGCCGGTAGCACATCCATGCCGGTAATGAGCAGATCGACGGTAATCGAGCCGAGGATCGTAAACATACTAAATCACGCCTGGTGATTGAACGTTGACCATCGACCGCCGGCAATTGAGAATCGACAACCAGAGAATGCCCACTATGCACCACTTGATCCCAATTCATCACGCACGCGCTGCACACCCTGCACCAAATTCTGGAGCTTGCGGCGCGCGGCCCAACACGCGGTCTGGCTCAAGCCACAGTCGGGGGCAAAGGCCAACCGCTCGGCGGGCGCGTGTGCGAGACAGGTTCGCACGCGTGCGGTGATGTCGTCCGGCGTTTCGATGTAGTAGCTTTTGACGTCGACGATGCCCACGGCCACATCCCTGTGCTGGGCGATGGCGCCAATGATCTCGATTTCGGCGAACTCGCGGCCGGCCATTTCCACGTGGATCTCGTCGACATTCATGTGAAGGAACGATGGGAACATGGGAGCGTAACGGCGCAACCCCACGGCATGACCCTTATAATTTCCGAAACAGAGATGGGTGGAGAGGCGGCACTTGCCCACGATCGGCTCGACCGTACGATTGAAGATTTCGACGAATCGGTCCGGATCCTCCTTGTAGGCATAGCAGCTCATGGACGGCTCGTCGACCGTGATCTCCGAGCAGCCGGCCTCCACCAGCGCCACCAGTTCCGCGCGCACCAGCGGCAGCAGCGCCTCAGTCACTGCGTAGCGATTTGGGTATTGGCCATTGGGTATCAGCCGTCCGCTGAGCGTGTACGGACCCGGCACGCTGGCCTTGAGTGTAGGACCGGCCGGGGCCAATCTCTGCAAGCGTTTGAATTCCTCGACCGTACCGAGCCCTTCGGGCGCAGTCAGATCGCCCACGATCGCGTGTTTGCCACGTTGATCGTGGGCCGGCGGACCGTAGATACGTGGCGATTTCTCCTCGTGCTCGATGCCCGTTAGATAGCCGTAAAAGGAGAGGTTGAAATCGAGCCGAGTCTGCTCGCCGTCGGTGATGACGTCCAGTCCGGCGGCCGACTGGTCGTAGATCGCGGCCACGACCGCGTCGTCCACCATCTCGTCGATCTCGGCGTTGCCGAACGCATCCAGGTGCAAGCTACAATAGTTGAGCCAAGAGGGAAAGGGGTAGCTACCAATCACGGTTGTGCGGAGCGGTTGCGGTTGCACTTGGGCACCTCCAATTATTCGCGGTCGATCGGTTTTGGTGCTTGATAGTGGGCCAAATAGGATTTGGTGGCCTGATAACCGGCTTCGCAAAGCTCAGTATACTTCTTGTCCGGCGGCTCGAGCTGGATGTCGAAGTCTGTGGCGTTGACGCAACAGTCAGAGATGTCGATGGTGCGGCGCCGGTCGACCTGAATTTGGCCGTAGGCCGAATCCTGTGCCGCCATCATGGTGGCGATCAGGTTGCTGAGATATCCGATCAGCGACTTGATGGGCGTGCGCTCGTTCGGCGGATCGCAGTCGTCAGGTGTGTAGAGGCGGCAACCAAGTGTCTGCCAATTGATGCCGTGGATGAACCAGGAGTTGTCCTCCCGGTAGTGGTCGGCGTTGTCGAAGATCTGAAGCGGATAATCGTTGACCAATCCACCGTCGGCATAGAGTGCGCCCTTGCCGAGTTGTTTGCCGTCAAACCGGGGTGCCTCAAAGAAGAGCGGAATCGACTGTGACAGCACCAGGGCGTCGACTACCGCGACTTCCGGCGTGTGGCGAGCCGAAAAGATCTGTTCCCGATGTGTTTCAAGATTGGTGGCCACCACATACAGGTCGCGGAAACCACAGGCCCGGAAGTCGGCGAATGTTGCTGCTCCGTTGCCGCCGCACTGCTCGCCGATGACTGCCTTTAACCACTCACGTGAGTAGTCGTTGGCATACCAGCCGTAGCGACTAAAGAGCCGTGCAACCGCATCCATGCTACCTTTGACAAACTCGAGGCTTTCTTCCAAACCTTTGGGCGGCAGTACCGGCCAATCGTGGAAATCTGACGCCATGCGTTTGCGAACTTTGGCGTAGTTAAGCCGCTTGAACAGGGCGATGGTATCGTCAGCACTCAGGCGAAAGCTGACCAGGGCAGCCGTTGTCCCACCTGCCGACGTACCGGCGACGCGCTCGATTCGGGGCAGGATGCCTTCCTCGTCCAAGGCCCGCAGAGCGCCGTGGTACGCAAAGGCCTTGACGCCTCCGCCTCGGAATACAAGATTGCGGATAGGATACGCTTCGTCTGTCATCTCACTACCATCGACCATCGCAAAAATTTCCTGATCGCAGATCCTATTGTGCCATAGGGCATCCGCGTTGTTGAGCAAACGCGATCCTACTCGTTCATCATGGGCGGAATGATCATTTGGCCGCACGCGGTATTGTCTCTGCTGTTCATCGATCTCGCCTCCAAATCAAAGGCAATGCTGTGCATTCTCCTTTTTGGGGCTTGCGTTTACCTTACAACCGTGCTATTGTTTCTACGTCCAGATCAGCAAAATCTAATACCATCATGACACACCGGAGCAGATTATGCGACCCCCGACGCATGCCGCCGCGCACCCTACGCGCTCGTTACTTATTCGTGCAGGAATTCTTGTTTGTCTGATTGTTCACTCCGTCGGTCCGGCAACAACTGCCATGGGCCATCCAACCTCCAATGCACACGCACGAGACTTCGACCGCTTCGTGCTCGAAAACAGGGATAGCGTAGATGCCGGCGCTGCCCATTCCGAGTTTACCGAGCCGAGAGCGCCAGTGTATCTCGAGTTGATCGTGCGTAAACCCGTCCTCACACCGAACAAAGACGCCAAAGTGAAGATTGTCGTGCGGCCCCGCGGTGGCGCAAATGTCGCCGGGCTAACTTTGACGTTGACGATTCCGCCCGATTGGCAGTCAGAGAACGGGAAGCAGCTCAGCTGGCCACTGCCGGCAATCGCGCAAGGCGAGGAAGTCGTGGTCAAAGCGACGGTGAAGGCTCCCAAAGAGAACGAACTCCCGGATATGCCCATAGCGGCTGAACTCAAGGCGACGGTCTCCGGAGAAGGTTTTGTCGACGTTACGACCGCGCAGTGGGTCTCTGTCGTCGACGAGAAGGCGAACAAGCCCGGGAAGCTGAAAGTCACCCAGGCGGGCGGTGGGCTAATCAATCAATTCGACGACATCAGCCTGGTCGTGCCGGCCGATACCTTTACCACCGAAACGATCATTTCATTCGACTCGCTCTATGATTGGCAGGACGGAGTTGGCACCGCTCCACCGGGAACTATCCCGCCGGCCGTCACGACTGCAGCGATTGACGCGCCCAGTCCCAGATGGATCGACGGCATCGATCTGTATAAACACTGGCGCCTGACGGCGCAACAGGGATCGACCGATCTGCATGAATTGGGTGGAATCGTCGAGTTGGCGCTCAATGCCGACAATTTGATTGCCGCGGGTGTAGCGCCCTCGGTTCTCCGCGTCTGGACCCGGGAAACAAGTGAGGATGCGTGGAAACCGACCGCCGCGCACTATGACCCCGAAGAGCGGGACTTCTATGTACGCACCGGCCACTTCTCCGAATTTGCCCTGGGCGCCGGGCTCAACTCATCCGGCCACTACATCCCGACGATCGACCACGCGACGGTTGACGCCATGACCGGAACGGCAAACGTCAACATCCCGATTGCGCTGCCGGTCGGGCCCGGTGGAAGCCGACCGCAACTGGCACTTTCGTACTCGAGTGCCATGGCCGATGACCTCTTTCAGGCGGAGACCGGCGAAACGGTCAATACGCAGGCAAGTGAGGTTGGTTTCGGCTGGACGATCGGCGGTCTTGGCCATATTGTTCAGAGCAATGAGACGTCGTATACGCCCGACCGGCAGCTGAACATGGTGCTCAACGGCCAAAGCACCAAGCTATTTTTCTGGAATCTGGATGCAAATTATCCCGGCACTTGGGAGACTTCGCCGGCAAGTTTTCAGCGCATCGACTGGAACGGTGGCGGAATGGGTTTTGCCAAAGCCGGCCAACAGTGGGTCGTCTGGACCGGCAGCGGTACGAAATACACCTTCGGCGCGGATACGCTGCCGACCGGGGAAGGAACAACGGGATTCAACGCCACCAACAACCGACAGCAACTGGAAGATGCGGCGACTGCCACGTTTCTGGTCAATACAAACACGACCACCGAGCGACGTGCGCAGAAGTGGTACCTGCGTCGTGCGGAAGACACCACCGGCAACCTGATCGAATATGAGTACTTGGCTGAGCGGGGAGGCATCGGTTCCGGATGCGTCAAATCACACGGTGGCTTCGCGGGCGAGGACCAGGAAAACAAACGTTGGTACACGCGTGCGATCTATCCCGAATACATCTACTGGGGCAAAAACAACGCAGTCTCCGGGTCAGACCATACATTACGGGTTCACTTTGTCTATGTGGATCGAAGCGACGTCCACTTGATCAAGCATGATTGTGACCAGCTCTGGATGGGCGGCAGCAACCGTCTGTCGGAAATCCGTGTTGAGGCCCTGCAGGACGGTACATGGCATCGGATTCGCTCCTACGATTTGCAGCAGATCTTTACCGCCGATTATTACAGCGGCAGCGATGTCAACCCACCTCTAGTGGACGCCTTCAACACCGTTCCCGGTGATGTCGAATCGATGCGCATGCTTCTCAGCCAAGTGGCTCTGAAGGGCGCCAGCGGCGGCGAACTCCACAGCTATCGCTTTGCCTACTTTCCGCTCGATCCCAATCGCATTCTGATGCGCGAGGTGACAAATGGCTGGGGCGGCCGCACCCGCTTTCAATACACCGCACAGCCGGTGAAATGCAGTTCGTCGGTCTGTCCTGAGCCCGCTCGTCGCCACCGATACGCAGTTGCCAACGAGATCATTCAGGAGACAAATCTCCACAACACCTTTAGCACTGAATACACCTACGGAACCTGGGCGTCTCCCGCCGGCCAAAACGTTCACGGCATCGTCACCGACAGTGGGCGGTTTCTAGGCTATCCGACAGTCACCAAGATACTGAAGGAGCAGACTGGCGCGGTCGCGCGCATCGAATGGTCCGAACAAGTCTGTAATGCGCCTGTCTACGCCACCGTCAATCTGTGGGAGTCACCCGATCCCCGCTGTGGCCGGCTCCTCGTCCACGATATGCGGTCGCCCACCGGTCAGAGCTTGTCCAAGACCACCTACTCGTGGAGCGGATGGTGGCGTGCCAGTCAGGGCGCACCCTGGAGCAATCCGGCGGGCAACGATCCCATGCGCGACTACTTCGGCAGTTCCGACCGGACTTATCCACCGATCTGGGTGCGCAGCGACGAGATCAAGACTGTAGTCGATGGCGCCACATCTGTGGTCAAATACCGGTACGAACTCTCTGAACAGAACGGCGATCAATTCGGCAATCGTACCCATGTCGAGGAGTATGACGGCGGTACACTGTTGCGCACAACGGTGACGGAATATTTTCCGGTCGATGAGACGAACCGCTACATCGTCGGCCTGCCGGCACGTGTGCAAGTTTATGACGGCAACGACGTCTGTCTTGGAGAGAGTCGAACCATCTACGGTTCAACCACGAGCAAGAACTATCACACACAGCCCAATAGCGCGTTTCCAACCAGGATTCAGCGCGCCATCAGCCACTGCGGTGGCACCGCCGGCATCACTGACACGGACGTTGAATGGCAAGTGAGCTTCTTTGGGCGGGACGGTTTCGGCAACGTGGTGCAGGAGAAGCAATTTGACGATGAGCGTGGACATGTGATCCGGAACACGACCTACGATTCCACCCACCATATTTTTCCTGTGGAACAGAGCATAGGAAACCAGACTGAATCGGCGGACTATTACGGCGTTGACGACGTCAGCCTTGCGGGCGGCACTTGGGGAGACGTTAGGCAACACTGCGCAGTCGATGGCATATGCCGTATTCAGACGACCGATCAGTTCGGGCGACCATTGACCCGTGCCGACAATGTCTCCGAATCTGAAACGACGTGGAGCTATATCAAGCCCGGCCAGTCCAATGCCAACACATATGTGGTGACAGAATGGAACACACCACGATGCCATGGCAATTTTACCCGTACACACTACAATGGTCTGGGCCAGGTAGTTGCAGTACAGACGGCGTATCAGGACTGGCAGCAGCCTGTCGACGGGTGCGGATCGAGCGTCGGCGGCAGCGAAGTGCACATCAGCCGTGACTATGGCGCGTTGGGACAGGTGGTGCGACAGTCCGTTCCCCATCTAGCCGGACGAGATGACTGGAACAAGGTGACAGCCGGTTTCGCAAGTGGCTACACGCTTACCGACTATGATGCGTTGGGACGGCCGCTGACGGCTACGGCGCCCAACGGTCTGCAGATGGTTCACGGCTACAGCCGGCGCGCTCACTCGGTGGTGGCCAAGGGGTCAGGCGGCGATGCGGACAAGATCGTTTCATGGACGCAGACAGACGCCTTGGGTAATCTAGCGTCGGTGCGTACCTATGAACCTGCCGGTTCCGGCTGGCGTCTGGATGCCGAGGTCCGTCTGACCCACGACGCCGGCGGAAATCTGACCCAGGTAGACCATGCTGAGGGCCGGGGCGTGACCAGGATGAGCTATGACCTTCTCGGCCGAAAACTTTCGATGGACGATCCGGACCTGGGTAGTGGCGCAGTTGCCGGCTCAGAGCCATGGCGTTACGCGTATGACAAGCGCAGTAATCTGATTCAACAGACGGACGGCAAGAATCAGACTACCTGTCTCTACTACGATACCCTCAGTCGACTCGTCGGCAAATGGTTCACGAGTACGGACAGCTGCCCCAATAGTTCCTCAACCTACGACGTTCGCTACGAGTATGACGCCGGCCATCGCGCAAACAACCGGAGCAAAGGCAAACTGACCAAGATCTGGTACGTCGACAACTCGTTCGCAAGCACAATCGCCTACGACGGTCGCGGTCAAACAGCGACAGAGGCGGTCACCATCCAGGGCGCGCCGGATACGTACGTCACCCGGTACGAATACGACGCCTATTTGCGACCGATCAAGGTGATCTATCCGGACAATGAGCAGGTGACGACGCTCTATAACGGAATGGGGCTGCCGGTCAAGTTGACGAGCAGCAGTCGCGGTGACCTGGTTGACGGCGCCCAAAATATCGGCGTGGCCGCTGACGCCGTTCATTACGATGAGGCCGGCCGCTTGACACAGATGCGTTTCCCGGCCGGTGGCAACCTCTGGCGTCATCAGATCTATTACCCGTGGTCTGGCACGCAAGCCGACCCGCGCAACGGCAATGGGTTACTGAGTGAGATTCGGGTCGGTACGAACGCGTCACCTACAGGCGCTGCTTCTCACGACACTCTACGCTACCGATATGGCTACGATAGTTTCGCCAATGTCTTGCAGGTTGGCGAGGATATCGCTGCACGCGGAATCGGGTGGAACACATTCACATATGATGCCCAGAATCGCATCACCGACGGCTATGGTCAGACGTACGACTGGACGCCCTCAGGCAACTTTGCTGCATTTGAAGGCAACAGTATGGGCACCGATGATTCGGGTTGCCCACGGGGTCAGCCGAGTGAGCGGCATCGATCGCTATGAGTACGACGGCAACGGCAATGTGACGGTGCGCAATAAAGGGCTGAGTAGCCGGCAGACACTGGTCTGGAATCCCGAAAATCGTTTGAGCAGCGTTGAGGATCTGTCGGGCGACATGATCGAACGCTATCTCTACGACGACACCGGCGCTCGTGTCAGAAAAGAGCGCGGCAATACGACGTGGTATTACCCCTTTCCCCACTACGAGGTGAAGGTGGTTTCGGCCACGACCCAGCCGACACCGAGTCCGACTAACACACTTCCACCAACGCCTGTGCCGACCAACACACCGACGCAGGAAGCAACCGCAACGAGCACGGTCGCGCCACAAGCGACAGCCACGCCGGAGCCTACGGTCACGCCGACAAGCACGTCGATCCTACCGTCGTCGACAAGCCCACCCATTGCCGGCAGTGCGTGTCTGAACAGCGGACCGATTGTACTTTATCGCTTCGAGGAAGGCACCGGCAGCGTGGTGACCGACACGTCGGGTAGAGGCATCCCCTTGGATCTTTCCATCGCCGGCGAAAAATCGTGGCAAACCGATGGAGGGCTCAAGATCGATGGCCCGAGTATCATCATTTCGTCGGGTCCGGCGGGTAAGGTGATCGATGCAGTGAAGAGTGCCAACGCGATCTCCGCGGAAATGTGGGTGAAACCGGTAAACATCACACAGTCCGGGCCGGCGCGGATGGTGAGCATTTCGCAGGATGCATTCGAGCGCAATTTTACATTGGGCCAAGATGCGACCGAATATGAGGGACGTCTGCGAACAACCGCCACCGATCTCAATGGTCGTAATCCGTCCACTGTGACCGGCACCGGCGCTGCAGGCGCGGCGCTGCAACATGTCGTCTATATCCGTGACAACAGCGGCGCAGTTGATATCTACGTCAACGGCATCTTGGTCGAGAGCAACAGTGTCGGTGGCAGCATGGAGAACTGGGATCACGGCTACCGGTTGGTTCTGGCCAACGAAGCCGACGGCAGCCGTCCATGGCTTGGTGAGCTGCACAGAACCGCGATCTATGCTTGTGCACTGACCTCCAACGACGTATCGACGCTGGAGAGTATGGGCGCGCATGGTGGCTCAAATCCACCGCCCGCGCCGACGGTTACGAATACACCCGTTCCACAGGCGACTACGACCGGCACACCGGTCGTGTTGACGCCGACACCAACGCCTACATCCACACCGATTCCCGTTGGAGATGGCTGTAACAGTCCGGCTGGTAACCTGATCGCCAATCCCGGTTTCGAGGAGGGCAAAGCCGGCTGGAAGTTTGCCAACAACGGCAGCGCCGGCTTCAGCGTGACGGAAGACGGTCCCTGTGGGCAGGCAGCCAATGTCGCAGTGAGCAGTGCAGGCAGCAACACACAGCTTTATCAGTCCGGCGTGGAGTTGGAAACCGGTGTGCAATATCGCCTCCGATTCGATGCGCGATCGGCTTCCGGCAGTGACGTCATCGTCTTTATCCACCGCCATCAATCTCCCTACACAAATTACGGTCTCAATGCCGCAGGCGTCGATTTGACTCCAAGTTGGCAGAGCTTCGAGCTAACCTTTACGGCCAAGAATGTGACGTCGGCCAACGGCCGGCTTCGCATCAAGTTCACCGGCACGGACGATTTCTACTTCGACAATGTCTCCTTGGTTCCGACGGACGCCTCGGCATCCGCACTGTCTTCACAAATGGTGTATGCCGTCTATCTTCCTCAGCTGATCAACGGCAGCCCGGCCATGGCAACGGAGACGTTGCTCTTTGACGATCCCTCCGTGCCGAGAGACGATGGTGGCCACAATGAGTGGCCGGACGGTGTGGCTGCCGGCGAGGAGATCGCGAATGAGGAGTGGGCGGACAATCCCGTGGGATCGGCTGCAGTCGATGGGTGGACGATCAGCGTGCGTAAGTATTACTTCTTCGGCGGTCAACGGATCGCCGTCTGGACCGACGAGGCCGGATCTGGCAGTTTCCGCTATCTGCACGGCGACCATCTCGGGTCAACGGTCCTCGAGACCGGCCGCGACGGCGGTATTGCCCACGATCGCGGCTATGGCCTCTACGGCAGCTATCGAGACACCGATCCTGCTGACGGCAAGCAGGACAATCACGTCACCGACAATCGTTTTACCGGCCAGAAAGAGGACGGCACAGGATTGATCTACTTCAACGCCCGCTACTACGACCCGCAGATCGGCCAGTTCGTGAGCCCCGACACGGTCGTGCCGGGGCCGGAAAACCTGTTTGACTACAATCGGTACATGTACGCACGCGGGAATCCCATGAAATACATTGACCCAAGCGGGCATATCGCGATCTGCTTTCGTGGTGGCTCCGAATCACGACCCAAACAAGGGTGACGATGTACCAGCGATTCATTTGCTCTGTGAAAATGCCCTCAAGGAGGCGGGATACGATGAAACGATGCATGGGGGAATCGAGTACCTTCATTACAATGATCGAGAGGCACAAATTCTGGCAGCGAGATTGATTCTGGAACGGGCACCGGGAGAACCAGCTATACTGATCGGCCACAGCTGGGGTGGTGCGGCCGCATTGCGGGTTGCAGCGGAGCTTGAGAGTTATCCGGATTACTGGTTCGCTGAATCTGTCCCGGCTACGAATAAGCGGATCGACTTTTTGATGACTATTGACGCTGAACTGTTCGGAAGGGCAAGTACGCCGACAACGGTCCCAGCTACGGTTGATTTTGCTTTCAATGTTGCACCGAAGGACGGGTGGGAATTTAAGACTAACGACATCGGATTCTTGAGTGGAACTGACTCTCTCATCAATGCACAGAATGGCGCTAACCGGATCGAAGGTGCACTCAACATCAATCTAGAGTTTGCAAGCTCGCAACAGACAGGAAAAGTAAGGATGGACCACGATACTATAGTTGATCTGCAAGCACACACAAGTTCGTCTTCGGTGGTAAACCCAACTACACAGTGGTATGCAACGGTTGGTATACGATCTGCAATTCGATAGCTTGGGAGATTATTAACGGAGTGTCACCCATGACCCGACTTAAACCAATCCATGTTTTATTCGGTTTCATAACGATTATGGGAACCTGGCTCATATTCTGGTGGCCAGGGAATTCGTTGATGAACGTCATATTAGTGCTCACATTTCGCGTGGCAAATTGGCTTGGGCGTTCTCATGGTTTCATCACTGTGGCTCGTGTTTTGGTGGCCGTGGCATACAGTGATTAATACTTCGACAGGTTTGGGGTGCGACCTGAACGTGATCGTCGTACTCAGCTCTCTTCTGGGTTGCGATCGTCATCTTGTCACTTACTTCTCCAGTGCCACTGTATCAATGGACATTGGTGTCGGCAGAAAGGTGATCAGCGAGATGGGCATCGATCTTGACCATGTTGAGCGAGACGTACGGCTGGTAGACCTGCTGTTTGGGACCAGTCCGAGGCGCCGGATCGCGGCGACCTACCAGATTGTCGAACCGCTCGAAGACGCGGAGGAGAAGCTGAAAGCATGGTCTCAGGAATTGCCACATCCATGGCACATTGTCGAGGACGGCGGTTCTACGACGCTTGACGGCAGCCTCATTTCGGTGCGCGCCGCATGCGATCCGTTCGAGCCGCTGTCGGGAGCAGGCATTCAGTTTTTGGCCATTGCGGAGGATTCGACTCTGCGCATGGTCATTCGTTTCGCCAATTCACCACACTGGTGCGGTCTGCCGACGAACATGGTTAACAGATGGGTGCGTCCGGATATAGCCGAGCAGAAGCAAAGCCATGGCTTTGTAGACGAGAAATCTTCGTGGCCTACACTGCACCGTGCTATACTCCAACGCTCGCACCGTCTTTGCGTGCGGAGTCAGCGTCTGCATCTGTTGACCAACACCTTTGTGGACAAAGTGAGGTCAGTCTCTTGACCAAGCTTACATCAGCGAGTCCCATCCTGTTTTTCGACACCAGGACCGCATGCCCATGCGTCGTCAAAACGCCTACACCGTCTATCTCGTCCTGACCACAGCCGCCGCGCTCTGCTTCAGCACCGCGTTCGCCACCAGTGGTGTCTATCGATTTCAAATGGCTGAACTGACGCCGCTTCAACTAGTGTTGGTCGGCACCGCGCTGGAATTCGCTGTCTTCTGCTTCGAGATCCCTACCGGCGTGGTCGCCGATCTCTACAGCCGCCGCTTGTCGGTCATTACGGGGTACTTGCTGATCGGCGCCGGCATCTTTCTCGAAGGCTCATTTACATTCTTCACGACAATCCTGCTGGCACAGTTGTTGTGGGGTGTGGGCTACACGTTTACAAGCGGCGCCCTGGACGCTTGGCTGGCAGATGAGATCGGAGAAGACCGGTTGCCGCAGGCATATCTGCGTGGCTCACAACTCCGCCAGGGCGCAAGCTTTGTCGGCATCTTTGCCGGTACCTGGCTGGCCAGCCTGCGCCTCAACATCCCGTTTTTGGTCGGCGGCGTCGCAATGGTGCTTGTTGCCCTCTATCTGGCGATTGCCATGCCGGAAACGAATTTCACACCCACGCCTCGGGGTGAACGCAGTACGTGGCAGTCTATGGGCCATACGTTCATGGAAGGAATGCGCTTTATTCGTCGCAGCCCGTTGCTGATCACCATTCTGTTAATTGCGCTGATCGTTGGTCTTTCCAGCGAAGGATTGGACCGGTTGTGGGAAGCACATTTGCTCGACAGCTTCGCATTGCCCGGCATCGGCAACCTCGAACCGATCTACTGGTTTGCGCTGATCAACGGCAGTGTAATGTTGCTGACCATCGGCGTCACCGAACTGTTACGCAGAAGTAGCGATCGCTTCGACCACCGGCATGCCGTCTGGACCCTGATCGCTCTGAATGCGATCATGATTGCCGGTCTGATCGTCTTCGGCCTTGCGCAGGCATTGCCGCTAGCCGTAGTCGCGTATGTGGCGGTGAGTGTAGCCCGCAGCGCGTCTCATCCGGTTTTTTCGGCATGGGCCAACCGCGGCATCGATCCGAAGGTACGCGCGACTGTTCTCTCCACCATCGGCCAGGCGGACGCGGTGGGTCAGGTGGCAGGCGGACCGCCGGTGGGCATGATCGGCCAATCGTTTTGGCCTGCGTGCCGCCATGGTGACCGTAGCCGTCTTGCTCTCGCCGGCACTGGCGCTGTTGGGTAGGGCGCTGGGACAGGCGCCGAGCGGAATCGGCGATGAAGAGCAGTAAGTCATACTTTGGGGTTATTCAAACGGATAGAGCACGCCGATCGACACTTTGTCCGCATCCGATAGGACAAAATTCGTCGTGGTCTCGAAGTCACCGATCGTGAACTCGTTCGGAATCGGCGGCAACATGATCGAGAGTGGATCAAGAGGACCATAGAGCAGCGAACTCGTGTCAGACGGAGCGAAGAAATTGGCCTCAATTTGGGCATCTGACCAGTTGTTGGGAGGGCCGCTGTAGTATTGGGTGAGTGCCTCATAGTCCCAAGGTATGTCGGCCGCCGGACTCTGGTGCGCGTTGAGTAGTCCTAGGGCATGACCAAACTGCCACAATACGACGCGACTGAGCTCAGTGTCGTCTGTCGTTGGCGTGAGCCAGCCAAAATTCATGGTAGGTTTGTCTTCGGGAATCAATAACGCATCTGTTCCAACATATGACCAGCTTCCAGCGTTCGCGAACGATATACGGATCTCAGCATCCTGGTCATCGCCAAACACAAAGACGATATTGGCATGCCGTGTCCATTCCTGCACCGCTTCCTCAATCCGCTCTTGCACGTCCGGGTCGCCGTCGAGAAAGGCAATGCGCAGAGTTCTCCCAGGCTTCCAAAGCTTGTTGCGGGCGGCCACGCCCGTAAAGCGCGCCTCGTCCCCCGAGACTGCGGGCGCCGTCTCATTCACCTGAACTTGTTGGGCCAGAAGTTCAGCTTCCTCTATTGGGAGCCAGATCGAGGCTCGAATCCAGAGCGATCGCTTCTTCGAACAGGGCCACCGCGTTTTCGACGTCGCCACTCTGTGCTGTGGTCTTACCTTGTTGAACCAGCTCACGCGCCCTGGCGCGATCGGCCAAGCGCGCAGCTTCCACTTGCGGGTCGATCATCAATGCCGGATTCTGGTTGCGCGCGTGGATCAGAAGCTGAACGGCTTTGCTCATCCGTTCCTCTGCACTGAGTTGTGCGTCCTCACCCGCCGACCCACTTTCGTCATCAAATAGCGCCCGTGCCGACGACACTGCCTGCTCACTCAAAGTCGGGTGAACCGGGAGCGCAGGGCAAGTCGGCCGGTACGTGTTGCGTGGAAAGGCCCGCTGCCACTCGTCAAGCGTCATGTTCCGGCCGGCCATGCGGCATGCCAGGTTTGACAGCCGGGCAGGTGATACGGTCCACAACTGGAGAACACCGTCCTCGCCACCGGTTGCGACCCAATCAGACGCTGGGTTGAAAACAGCCGCCGAAATTCCAGCATCGTGGCCCGTCATCAAGAGCGGCTCGCCTTCGGAACTGTCGAAATCCCAGATTCTCACCTCGCCGGCGCGGTCGGCTGTCATTAGCCAAGCGCTGTCCGGGCTGAATTCAACGATCGTGAGTTCGCTGTCGTGACCGGACAAAACGCGCGGCGATGACGCGGGATTATTCCTATCCCAGACCAATGCCTGTTTGGCCCCGGTCGCCGCAGCCAACCAGCGACCATCCGGGCTGAAGGAAAGGAGATCCAGTCGAACGTTGCCTTGGTACGCTTGCTCGGGTTTCATATCCAACTCTTGCATGGACCAGGTGAACAGATCCCCATTGCTCGTCGACGCAGCCAACTCAGTTCCGTTCGGACTGAACGCCATGGACGTCAGTGACCCTTCATCGCGCGTCAGCAGGAGTGTGCGCCCATCGAATACATTCCAAAGGCGGATGAATCCGGTCGGCTGGTTTGTCTGTTGGTTCGACGCGCCCGGCTGTTGTAGGGCAATGCTGCTCGCGTTGCCGGTATCCAGGGCCGCCAACCACTGGCCGTCTGTGCTGTAGCCCAGTTCGACAATGCTGGCACCCAAAGCCGGGAGTTCGTCAGATGTAGGCGGAACAGTTCGTGTCCACGTGCGCACCGAGCCGTCGTCGCTTGCCACTGCAATCGAGTTGCCGTCCGGGCTTATTGCCATCGCACCGAGGCCCGCACCCGCCAGGTCCATGGACAATACCTCGACGTCAGGATCCTCAAGCTGCCAGACATGGACCGCAGCTCCCTTGCTCCCGGCCGCAACCCAGGTACCGTCCGGACCGAAAATAATGCTGTCGATTGACCCTGCTTCCATGCTCGGATTGGCAAGCGGTCGAGAAGGCAAGCCGGGGTCAGAGACGTCCCAGAGTGCCAAGGTTCCGTCGGCGCGACCGGCTACAAGCGCTCGACCGTCAGGGCTCACAGCAAGGCTCGTGACAGCTGCTTCTCCGCCTTCCAACTCCTGCGGTTCCACAACCAGATGATCCAAGTTCCACAAGTGTGCCGTTCCGTCCCTGCCGGCTGTGGCTAGGTACTGTCCATCCGGGCTAAAGTCCAGATCGACGATATCGCTTTCGTGGGCCAGCAGACTAACGGGTTCCGCAACCGGATCGTCCACGTGCCAGAGAAGCACCATCCCTCCCTGCCCGCCGGCGGCCAGCCATCGTCCAGCGCGGTTCGAATGCAATGTCATTGATTCTCTCAAGATCGGTCGTCAGATTCATGGGCCTTCTACGCATCGGCTCGATCTGCCAGAGGGCAACCTTGCCCTCATTGCCACCGACCGCCAGATGTTTGCCGTCTGCGGACAAAGCCAATGTTACCGGCTCGGAACCAAAGCGAAACTCCTCCGCTGGTTCCGCGTCGGGCGTCGCCGTATCTCGCAGGAAGACGACACCGTCGGCGCCGGCTGTGGCCAACCAACGTCCATCCGGGCTGAACGCCATGTCGACGATGGCTTGCTCATGCCCAGCCATGGTCTGTGGAGAGGTGCCGAGTTCATCCATGTTCCACGACATGACATTGCCGGAACTGTCCGCGGCCACAAGCCGGCGATCTCCCGGTGCAATTGCCAGAGCGGTGACGGCCGACTCGAGATCGCTCAGTTGCACTGGCGGTTGGTCCGGATCGTCCATCGACCAAATGAGGATTGTGCCGTCTTCCCCGGCCGCGACCAGCCGGCGGCTTTGCGGACCGAACAGCAGGTGGTTGAGATCTGTGGCGTGTCTTCCCAATGTTATCGGCTCCGCCCCCGGCTCGTCGAGTGACCACAGTAAGACATGATTGTCATCGCCGGCAGACGCGAGCCAATGGCCGTCCGCGCTGAAGGCAAGGGCGTTGACGGGAGCCGTATGTCCCACCAAGCTGCGCGGTTCGGAGTCCGGACTATCTGTCGCCCAGAGACGCACGACGTTGTCTGCACCGCCAGTGGCCAGGCGGTGGCTGTCCGGGCCAAAGGCCACGACCCGCACTCCCGCCTGATGCCAGCCGAGTCCGGTACCGCCCATTTGGTGCACGACTTCGCGCAGTCGCTGGCCGGCTGCTGTCAATGGCGAAATATTCTTGGCAAGATGGACGTTGACCGCCTCAATTGCCAGCAAGAGCTTGAACTGGGGCAGATCTTGCGGCGTAACACGCGCCCGTTCGGAGAGTTCACTTCGCGCGTGCACGCCGTTCCGCCTCGCGCGCTCTTTGCTCTTCCAAGCGGGCGAGTTCCTCGGCTTCGTTGGCCCGTTCAGCCTCGGCCTCGGCTGTGGCCTGGGCAGCGACAGCCCGGGATTCTGCCGCTTCGGCCTCTGCAGCCGCGGTTCGTGCGCTGTACCAGTTCACAGCATTGAAAATTGCTAGTGCCAGAAGCACAATTGCCAGGATGACGGTCCCGGCCACCACACGTCCCTGTCTGCGCATCTTGTGGCGACGTTCCCGATCTTGTGCCTGTTCAATGAATTCTCTTTCCAGTTCGCTGAAGTCATCCGGCTTCTCGGCAAGCTCTTTGTTCGCGTTCTCAAACTGGTCGCCGCTGTAGAGAAGTTCGCCTGGTTTCCCGGCACTGATCCAGGCCGCAGCGTCTCGCGCAACGGGGCTTTGGTGCTTGGCGAACCAACTGTGATTGGATTGAAATACCGGCTCAACCAGGCGATCGTGGGCCAATTCGTACCAGGTATCGGTGCCGCGGATATCGGCGCGGATGATGTAGGCGTCACGCAGAATATCGACGGCGCGATTGGCCATGTTGGCGGTCTCACGTCGCCCGCGATAGACGAGTCCTCTGGTGCGCGCCGGCGTGATCAACTTCTCTTCAAACCAGCGGCGCAGGCGTCGTTCTCCGATACCGGTCTCTGTGACGACCGACGCCAATGTCTCTTCGTAGAAGCCGATCAACGCAGCGTCAACATCGCCGAATTCCTGGACGTCGGCTGCCGCGATGAGGATGCGTTCCGCCGGCAGATTCGACCATAGCCTGCGGCAGACAATCTGAAGATGCACGGGTTCAACATAGGTGCCCAGGGCAGCGGTTGGTCTGTCCGCATCTGCGCCTTCCACGTCACCGACCTGAATACGGCGCAGATTGTCGACCAACGCTTCGGCGACATCGGGCGCAAAGTGACGGCCGGCGGCTTCTGCCGGTCCTGTGACAGCCAGCAATGCGCCCTCAGCACTCAGCCGTTCCATGCGGAAGCGAGTGCGCAGGCGATCGGGCATCTGCACCACGTATGAGTCCAGACGCGCGATGAAATCTTCACGCATGGAGAGCAGGAGACTCAAGTGCGCATAGGTGCTTAGGCTCTCCTGGATCTGTCGAAAAAAGTCGGATCGCTCCGTGTACCGGTCGGGGTGCGTGGTGAAAAGCTCTTCGAACTGGTCAAGAATGAGCAAGCGGGGACGGACTCGCCGCTCATCGGGGCCGGGCTCCATCAGCGGCGCCAAGCCGTCCACAGAGTGAGGTCGTCAACAGATCTGCCGCGATCCGCGAATCCCCATGTAGGTTGACCAGCGTGCTGAAGACATAGATGTTCTTGACCTGTGCCGGATCGATGTCCGGCGGCACGTTGCCCCCTACCCGACTAATCGGCAGCGGTCGAATCTTCTTGCGTGTCTCCAACTCGGGGATGACCTTGGCCTGCAAAAGCGACGTCTTGCCGGCACCGGACGGTGCGTGGAAGAGCACACGCACGCCGCGCGATGACCAACGATGTCAATTGGCGACTTTCTTCGTCGCGTCCAAAAAGAAGCGCTGTTCGTGGCACGTGAAGGCGTAAGGCCCAATGTACGGATTGACGCCTGGATCGAGTCCGGATGCAGTCGGTGTGCCGGCAACAGATGTTTCGCGCTCAACCATTCTGTTCCTCCTGCCAGCAGCGAGTGCAGATCGGCCACAAACTGCTGGGTGCTGCCCCGATCAACGTCAATCTTGGAATTGCCGAAATAGCGCTGGAAATAGCGGGTGACTTCCTCTTGTTTATCCTTGTCGACGACCGACGATTCGATCTGGACGGCGACGTGAAGCATGCCCCAGCGTTCGAGATCCAAATTGGTGAGAAGCCCGCGCAGAATCACCTTCAGATCGATGTCTTCCAGCCGGTAACCCAGAAAGAGGAGCGTGGTGGATGCAAGCGCTTCGTTGACGCTGGTCGGCAACAAATATTCGTAGTCCTGGGCGATGCGCGCCAGATAGTCAAGATAGTCGTCTTCGGTCAACACCATGGAGAGCAGGTCTTCGTCGCTGCCGAACAAATGCAGAACGACCGGTTCGTCGACCCCGGGCGGCGGTGTGAGGTCGTAATGGGGGCGTGCGGCATCTCTCTGGGCCCCCGCGTGCCAATCGATTGCCACGCGCCGTGGTTGGCGACCGGCAGCGTGCAGGGCAAGGGTCATAAAGTTATCGAAATTCGTGGTGATATAGAGCGGCAGGTCCAGATCTGCCAACTGATGGTGGATCTCGGTTTCCAGCACTGTGTGCACATTCGTGGACCAACCGGACTCTTCGATGATCGCGGAGAGTGTCTTGCGGCGGTCGGCGCGATCCGGCGCCAGGGCCATGCGCGTCTTGAAGCCGTCCACCAGGGCAGCAATCAATTTCTTGCGCAGATTGCGGTTGTCGACCGTGCCTACGAACTGGGCCACCCGGGGAAGATTATCCTGATCCAGGAACGGATAGTTGTACTCCTCGGTCAGCCGCCGCGCCAACTCCTCGCCGGAGGGAAACAGATCGCGTGTGACGCCTCGGCCCAAAAACGGCGTGCATTCGCCGTCGTAGATGTTGTCGAGTAGTGTGCGCCAGAAACTGGCCGCCTCATCGCCCAATATCTGGCCTCGTCGGCCGAGAAGCTCGCCATTGGCCAACCGCAGAAAGAGAACCGGAATCGTCGCGCCGGGCTGCCCTGCGCTCAGCAGTTGGGCACGGGCCTGGTTGGCGGCCAGATCGACGACGCCGTGCTCCAGCAGGCGGCGATAAAAAGTTCGGCTAAAGGATCGCGCCGGCTCCACGGGCATCAGATCCTGCATGGCAACGACTGCGGGCACGCCCGCTGTCACCAACTGCGGTGCGCAACCGCGGAAAGCATCCGCGGGGCTGCGTGTTGCAGTCTCGCAACTGGCTAAGAAGACGAGCCGCAGCTTTTCTTCGCTAGCCCACGCGGAGTCAGCCAGTTGGCGTGCCAGCATCTCGGCAAACTCGGTATCAGCCACGGCGCGGACGTTGTTGTCGTCATCAGCCATCATCAGCATGGCGCTTGTGCCGTCGAACATGCCGTGACCGGTGAAATGGAGGATGTGGCACCCGTCCGCCAGCGCTTCGGCAATTGCCGCTAAGGTACAGGGCTGCGGCAACCTGATCAGTTGTATGTCCAGCCCTTCCAGTGCAGCGCTGACAGCGAGCCATTCCTGCTCTTCGTCAAGCGGCTCCAAGCCGTAGTCCGCCAGGTTCTGCGGATTGGCAGTGGCCATGAGAATGCGCACGGGACGCCCGAGGATCGGGCTGCCCGGATGCCAACGTCCGACTGGATAACGCGAAAACGGCCGGTCGCGTCGGTGGCCGCGAGATCGAGTGCCGGTGCATCTGCCGGTGCGTCACGTAGGGTCTCCCAGGCCAGGGTATGGAGTTCAGGCGCCGAAGCATCGATGCGCAGCCGGATTCGTCTCCGCGGATGGCTGCCCGGATCTCGGTCCAGGCGCTCAATATCCGGGGATCGGCCGTGAACCAGGCGAAGAGTCGTTGGCCGGTCCGCGCAGCGTCGATCTGGTCATCTGCCGGCTGGGTAGCCGGATCCAGAAAACCGCCCGTGAATTGTCGGTTCGCGGTTCAAAGTCAACTCGACCGGAAAGCCGCGCTCCTCAAGCGCGAGAATGCGGATTTCCAGATCGGCGTAGCTATCTCGATTATCCATGAGCTGATTATACCGTTGCTTGTGGGGGCGTCAACCTAAGACGATCTGCCGGAATTAAGTGCTATAATGATGACAGGTTGCCACGCGCGACTTCGCGCGGGTGACTCCGTAGAGATCTACATCAAGTCGGCAACGGCGCACATCCGACTGCGAAAGTGAATTTGTGTGGTCGGGTGTCATTTCGAGGGCAAGAAGTTCGGATGAATCGTCCGGACGTCCTCGCGACTGAAACGATGCATTCCTACTCGTGGCATGCGAGGATTTCCGGAAAGGCAAGTTTTCATGTTGGCATCCCTCTTTGGTCGAGGAAAGACGAAGGAGAAGCAGCAAGAGAACGGCTACCAGTTCGGCAACAGCCAGTTGATCGAACTGCGCCGCGTGCGTCAAAAATTACGAGACCGCGGCCGGCGTCTTCACTGCGCTCTACGATATCGATCTGCATGTGGACCGCGGCGAGTTTGTGGCCGTGGTCGGCAAGTCGGGCAGCGGCAAGTCGACGCTGATCAACATGATCACCGGCATCGACCGCCCCACCGACGGCGAGGTGTTGGTGGGCGACACCGCGGTGCACAGGCTCAAGGAAGGGCAGATCGCGGTCTGGCGCGGCAAGAACGTGGGCATCATCTTCCAGTTCTTCCAACTGCTGCCGACGCTGACCGTGCTGGAAAACGTGATGTTGCCCATGGACTTCTGCAACGTCATTCCCAATCGCGAGCGCAAACCATCGCGCCCTGCATCTGCTCGAACAGGTCGAAATGACCGACCACGCCGACAAACTGCCCGACCGCCGTCTCCGGCGGCCAGCAGCAGCGCGCGGCCATCGCCCGCGCCCTGGCCAACGATCCGCCCATCGTCGTCGCCGACGAGCCGACCGGCAACCTGGATTCCACCGACGTGCCGATTCGGTCTTCCATCTCTTTGAAGATCTGGTGGCCGACGGCAAGACCATTCTCATGGTGACCCACGACAGCGATCTGGCCGATCGCGTCATGCGCAAGGTGACCCTGGCCGACGGCGTATCGTCGACGACGATTGGCTGCGCAAGGCCGGTGACGCGACATCCTGCCACGCCGGACATCGGCGCTGTATGCGCCGCATCGAGCGGACTTCCGCTAACGGCGCCTTGGATGAACGGGTCTGCCGTCGAATGCGGTCCGCCGCGCGAGGTTGGAGACGGTCATGGTTAGCCTCACGTGGCGCAAGGTCTTGCGCGACCTGTCGCACAACAAGACCCGCACGCTGCTGGTCGTGCTCTCCATCGCCATCGGCGTCTTCGCCGTCGGCATGATCGTGCACACGGCACTCTGGTCGATCGAGCAGGTCAAGCAGGACTATGGCCTGGCCAACGCCGCCCACGCCACCGTCTATGCCGAGGATCTGGACGACGACATGCTGCTGGCCATCGCGCACGTCGACGGCGTGGTCGATGCCGATGGCCGCAGCTCGATCACTGTGCGCATCCGACGCGGGCCGGAGGAGTGGAACGCACTGACGGTCGTACCTTCCCCGACATGGACGACATTCGGATCGACCGCGTGGTGCGGCGTGCTACACCTTGATGCCGTGCCTGAACTAGCGGGCTGAGCGGGGCATCTGGCCGCCGGACAAGCACGAGATCGTCGTCGAGCGCTCCTCGTTTCTGATGCCGAACATGATGCCGGCTGACATCGCCGTGGGCGAGCATGTGCGAGTCGAGACGCTGTCCGGCAAGGCGCGCAACATCCGACTTGGCCGGCCTGACCCACGATCTCAACTCGATCGCCGGCCACCTTTATCGGGCAGGCCATCGGCTATGTCAACCTCGATACCTTTGAGTGGCTGGGCGGCGACGCGAAACTACGATCAGGTCAACATCGTGGTCGACGGTGACGCGCCCGACAGCGAGCCATCTTCGCCATCGCCACCGAGGTCGAGCGCAAGATCGAACGCAGCGGACGCGACGGTCTACGCCAAGGTCGTGCTGGAGCCGGGCAAGACGCCCCGCGACACGATTCTGCAGGCCATCATCGGCATGATGTTCCCGCTGGGCGCTGTCGTTGCTGCTCAGCGGCTTTCTGGTGGTCAACACCGTCAACGCGCTCATGAGCCAGCACGTGCGCCAGATCGGCATCATGAAGGCCATCGGCGCGCGCAACGGCCAGGTCGTGCCATGTACCTGGCTTTGGTGCTCATCTTCGGGCTGCTGGCGCTGTTGATCGCCGTGCCCCTGGCCGCCTTCGCCACCAGCAGACCGCCGGCCTATTGGCCGGTTTTCTCAACGTGACTTTCCCGCCCTACAGCCTGCCCTGGCAGGTGTTGCCGTCGAGATTGTCATCGGACTGGTGGTGCCGTTGATCGCCGCGCTCTATCCCGTGCTCAAGGGCACACGCGATCACCGTGCATGATGCGCTGAGCGAATACGGCGTTGGTAGCGGTCGTTTTGGCCGTTCGCTCCTGGATCGTGTGCTGGGCCACATTCAGCTCTTGTCGCGGCCGATGCTGCTCTCGTTGCGCAACACCTTTCGACGACGCGGCCGGCTGGTGCTGACGCTCTTCACCCTTGTCCTGGGCGGCGCCATCTTCATCTCCGTGACCAACGTGCGCACGTCACTGACCCAGACCCTGGACGATGCGCTGCAATATTGGCAGTACGACGTGACCGTCTCGTTTGCGCGCAGCTACCGCCTGGAACAGATCGAGCAGATCGCGGCCGGTGTACCCGGGGTAGCCGAGGTCGAAAGCTGGGATTTTTCGGCCCTGCGCCGTCAGCGCCCGGACGGCAGCGAGAGCGATAACATCTTCGTCGGCGCGCTGCCGCCCGAGACCAAGATGCTCTCGCCGACCCTGATCCAGGGACGCTGGCTGCTTGCCGGGCGACGAAAATGCCATCGTCGTCGGCCAGGAAGTCCTCAAGAACGAAGTCGGATCTGGCGGTGGGCGAACGATTGATGCTCAAGATCGACGGCCGAGAGACGGCGTGTACCGTCGTGGGCGTGGCACGGGTCATCGGCAGCGGCAATATCGCCTACGTCACCTATCCCTACTTCACACGCGAGATCGGCAATGTCGACCGGGCCAGCCAGGTGCAGGTTGTCACCAGCCCGCGCGATGCGGACCATCGACCGGGGTCTCGCAAGGCGCTGGAAGACGCCTACGACGCAGCCGGCATGCAGGTGACCAGCACCCAGACCATCGTCTGGATCCGCGAGCAGAATGAGTTCTACTTCCAGATCATCGTGTCGCTGTTGCTGGTGATGGCGGTGATGATTGCCGCCGTCGGCGCGCTGGGGTTGACCGGCACCATGAGCATCAACGTGCTGGAACGTACACGCGAGATCGGCGTGATGCGCGCCATCGGCGCGTCGAACAGCGCGGTGCGCAATATCGTGTTGGTCGAAGGCGTGCTGATCGGCCTGCTGAGTTGGATCGTCGGCGCGCTGCTGGCCATGCCCTTGGCCCGTTTCATGAGCGACGGCGTCGGCTAGGCCTTTTTCCAGATGCCGCTGAGCCACGTCTTCTCCTACGACGGCATCTCTCTTTGGCTTGCCATCGTACTGGTCCTGTCGGCCGTTGCCAGCATGTTGCCGGCGCGCAACGCATCGAGGCTGACTGTGCGCGAGACGTTGGCCTATGAGTGATTCTGGTTCATTTCGGCGTGAATACCACGACAGAAATTCGGCCATGCTACCTCTGGTAGGCACTGTATAGGTATTTCTGCCGGGATTCACTAGTTCCGTACCAACCGCCGGCAGGTTGGTGCAGGCAGTTACGATCAAGAGGTTCTGCTGCATCGCCAATTGTGATACGACTCACTAGCAAGATCGCGATATTTCCTGCATTCTAAAAGTTAGACAAAATCGTAACTAAACTTGAACGGACATTGTAGATATGGGACGCTTTGTAATCATTGTTGTGGTGATCGGTGCGTTGATCGCCGGTTTTATCCTGTTGGACGGTCCGGAACGATTGGGCATTGAGTTTCCCGGGGGGCTGTCGGGAAGCGGGGCGGAAGAGCAGGCGGCCACTGACGCGATTCCTCCGGTCCAGGCCAGCAGCGCGGTCATCGCCGATGCTGCAGTCGTGCCGGTACTCTATGCGGATCTCAGTATGCCCAGTGGAGGGATCGTGGACGAAGTATTGGCCGCCGAGGGCGCACAGATCGGCGCGGATGACGTGATTCTGCGATTGACCAATGTGCGCCAACAGGCTGAGGTTGAACAAGCTCGGGCCGCGCTCTTCCGTGCCCAGGCACAGATGGAAGAACTGGTCAACGGTGCGCGTGTGGAGGAGATCATGGCCGCTCAGGCTGCGGTGGAAGCCGCCGATGCGCGGCTAAGCCAACTGAGCGATCCCGAACGACCGGAGCAGATTGCCGCGGCCGAGGCCGAAGTGGCATCAGCCAAGGCCACGTTGAGCGCACTCTACCGCGGTCCCAACGCAACCCAAGAACGGCAGCGCAAAGCGGAATTGGCCGATACCCAGGCCCGGTTGCAGCAGGCGAACAGCAACTACAACGAAGTTGCGTGGCGCAGCGACATTGCCAAACTGCCCGAGAGTGTTGCGTTGCAGGAGGCGACCAACGCCAATGAGGCCGCGCAGGCTCGTTACGATGACCTCTTCGCGTCGCCGGACGCCGATGCCGTCGCCGCGGCCCAGGCACGCATTGCCCAGGCCGAAGCCGATCTGGACCGGCTTGTGACGCCGGCCACGCCCAGCCAGATCGCTGAAGCCGAGGCCGAAGTCCGCCGCAACCAGGCCAACCTCGACCAATTGCTGGCCGGTGCGCGCAAGGAAGAGATTGCCCGCGTCGCAGCCGATATTGCCGACGCCAGAGCGCGCCTGATGCAGGCCGAAGCTGATCTGGCCGACACCGAGTTGCGCGCACCGTTTGCCGGTACCTTGGCCTTTCTCGACGTCAAACCCGGCGAGCAGGTAGCAAGTGGTTCGGTCGTCGCTCAACTCGCCGATCTCAGCGCCTGGCAGATCGAGACCAGCGATCTGACCGAGATCGATATCCCCAATGTGGCTGAAGGCGACAGGGCTCAACTTACCTTTGATGCCTTGGATGATTTGGAGATCGGCGGCACCGTGCTGCGTATTCGCCCCATCGGCGAGAATAAACAAGGCGATATCGTCTACACGGTGATCATCGACCCGGATACCCAGGATGAGCGCCTGCGGTGGAATATGACCGCCGTTGCCCGTATTGGCGATGAATAGGAACGCCCTAAAGAAGTGACGCCACCAGTTCGACAAGTTCTTCGGGAACCAGACGATGGTACTTGTTGAAGAAATCGAGCGGTTGCCAACGCGCAGTCAACACCTCGCCGTTGTCCTCATGGACGGTCAGGGTTGGCTGTGCGTAGAGCTTCTCGTCACAGAAACGTGCGTCATAGATGAAGACAATTTCGTGGCCCGATCGACCATCCACAATGAAGAGATTTTCCGTTACCTGAAGTAGACGAAGATCTGCGATTTCCTGGTTCAACTCCTCGCGTATTTCGCGCCGCAGCGCCTGCGCCGTCGTCTCCCCCGGTTCGACACCGCCACCTAACGGTCTGTAGTAAGGCACCTGCTTGACTGAGTCGAAGCCCTCGAAGACCAGAATTTTCCCCGCATGGCTGAATAACGCAATGGCGATGACGCGAATCGAGGCCGGCGTCACGCTGTCTCTATTTCGGTCGCTCATCGTCTCTCCTTGTTTCCAGGCGTCCGGCCAAACCATTGCGCGTGGAACATCTCTTCTGCCGCTTCCTTCGCCGGCATCTGCCCGACAGCAACGGCATTGACCAGCCTCCAGTCGAAGTAACCGTTCTCTTCGACGGCCACACCGCGTCCGCGGCCCAAAGGCTGATTTGACCGGCGCCTGCAGAGGGGCCGGTAGATTCGACCAGTAGTCGATCGCGTTGGCAGTCGAGGCGCGGACGGGCATTGCGCGCGCTGCGCCCAGCGGCCGCTGCAGACTGAGATAGGCCATCCAACGCCAGGTGGCGCGGCGGACGCGTACTCTGTGCGCTCATGACGCTCCCGACGACGCTAAACGGTGTGATGCCGCTGCCGTCTACGCCGGGCGACGCCGTTACATCGACGGGACCGAGTTGATAGTTGTGCTCATAGGTATTCAGCCGATCCAGCCACATGGTCACCTTGCGCGGATACGACAGCTGGTTGATCGAAAAGAATTCGCGTTCGCCACCGCTCATGCCGGATACGTCGGGCATAACGCCGCTATCAAGCAGGCCTGTATACCAGTCAAGTGTATCGGCCAGATCGGTCACTTGCACCGCCTCGTCACAGAGTCGATCAGCGCCTCGCAGACAGCGCAAGTCATAGGCGTACGCAAAGAGCGAGTGCGGGCTGATATCCATCAACAACCAGCGACCACCAACCGCGCGCATGTCGGCCTCGTTACCGGAGACAGCTGTTGCACCGCTTTCCCACAGCGTACTGAAATAGGCGCCCGGCGGTATGACAGCCACTTCAAAGATCGCGCGATCGCTGTGCAGGAGCCGGAACTCCGCATGCTGAGGCGCGCTCCACAGACGGTCTTTCCACTGCGACGCATCGCGGGCGATCTTGTACAATTCGTCATAGAGGAAGCTCGGATCGTCGCGGGCAAAATCCGTCAGGTCGGCGATCTGTCCGCCCGTAATCAGTTCCGGCGTCGGCGGTAGAATTGCTGCGTCAACCATGGCCAGCATCTCGGCCGGATCCGAAGGCAGAATGGATAGCGGCAGGACGTCTATCGCGATGTCGGGTCTCTCCAACATGAATGCACGCGCCGCCGACTCCACCTGGTCGACCAACGCGTCGGGCACGCCAAAGCGAAGGGTGGCCGGACGCAGGAAGTCGCCGACTGCGTGCTGCAGTACTCCATAAAATGCGTCAGTGGGCCGGTCGGAGGCGTCGAAGCCGATGAGTCGTGGAGAGGGAATCCGCACAACGCCGTCGACATATCCTCCACCGGCGTCGTGCGCCAGCTCAAGCGTGAACGGAAGCTGCGCTGCAACGCATTCCTGGGCGCAAGCACCGTCAATTGTCTGTTCGACCACGCGATCCAGTTCGTCGAGTAATGGCCGATCGGATGTGTGATAACGGATGCTGCCCCAAGAGGTTTCGACTTCTTCAAGGGGACCCCAAAAGTCCGGATCCGAGGCTACGCGGACGAGACGTCCGTCTTGCCACTGGAAGAATGCTAGTCTCTGCCAGTCAGTGCCCCCCTCTGTCCATTCGAGAACGGTTCTCAAAAAGGAACCGCTCGCAGTAACGGCAGCGACCTTTGGCAGCTGTACCGGTTCCTCCGTCAATTGGCGGTAACGGGCTGCAACCCAGGCCGGGTCATCGTCATGGAGTGACAAGAAGAGTTCGTGGTTGCCGAGTGAGACGGCACTTTTTTCCGTTTCCAGCTGCAATTCGACGGCACGCGTCAACTCATCTGTGCTCGGCCACGTGCGCCACCAGAATATGGACGCCGAGGCAAGCGCAATCGCGCCCACCGCCAGCGCAGTCAGCAGAACCGCAACGAAGCGCCGGTTCCGCTTGGGCCGGCGGGGAGGTGCTGTCTTCTGTTGGTCTTGCTCTTCTTTGTCATGGGGGTCCGGCCATTCAAAGGAGATACCCATTACATGCGGAGATACGGCTCGACCATTGCACGTTCCGTGGCAATGTTTCCCCATTCGTCGTCGGACGGTCCATCGTAGATCAGCGTGTAGGGCCCGTTGAAGCCTGCCCGATCCACGATTTCCAGGCAGCGGCGGAAGTCGTCCCGGTCTGGGCCGGCGTCATCAAAACGGCACTTGGCGTGACATGAATCGGCATAAGCGGCAATGGCAGCGAGATCTTCGTACTTGGTTGCACCGGTCCAGTTGCCGAAGTCGCAGCAGAAGCCGACGTGACCCGCGAGTCCGTCCATCAACTGGGTCACGGCTTGTGGTGTAGAGAGCAATGCATGCCAGTTTTCGGTCAGCAATCTCAGATCGCGATCCTCGGCTGCATCGGCCAAAACAGTGAGCGCTTGTTGTGCACGGTCCAGCCGGTTGGCGGTCGGCGGTGCCATCCCTGCGACCACGCGAACGGTCTGGGCGCCGAGAGCGGCCGCCACGTCCAGCCAGTCGAGTATCCACTGCGCATCGCGGTCGCCGGTCTCCGGATGAATGACGTCGCCGCCATCGACCAGGAACGACCAGAGCTCGACATGGGCCGCCGACAACGCAGCATTCAATTCGTCTAGATAGCTCGCTTCTCGCGAGGGAAGATGAAAGTGACAGAGTTCCAAGGTATGGATCTCGGCCGCGGCCAATTTGGCGGGTAGGTCCAGCAGCGCAACTGCATCGGCCGGCGCCGACCAGCCGGGAGCAGGGCCGGCCGGTCCATAGCACGGCGGTCGTCCGAGCGTGCGGTGCAGGCTCCAGGACGAAACTGAGATACGACGTGTCGCCGATTGGGTAACGTCTTCGTTCATGGCTGCTTTCCCTTCTCGCCGCTCCAGCGTTCGCCGGCCCGCAGTGTAGCATAGGGCCGGCCAAGCGTCTTGCAGCGACGCTCAAATCGTGACGGAGAACCTGTGTTGAATGCAAACATCTCGAAGTGGCAGGGGATGACCAGCTCCGTCATACGAACGTGAGGTTTGTTCGTCTCCGCGTACTTGCGCGAGAGCGAGTCGGACAGGTACGGGTCGAAGAGGAGACGGCGGCCCTGCCACTGTAACAGAAATCCGCTCTGACCCAACCACCAGATATCGAGACGTTCCGGTCGGGAGGTGGCATCATCTAGTTCGGCGAGAAAGTCCGCGCCCTGCAGGAACGGTTCGATCACGGCACACGCTCATTCTGTGCCGGCTGTTGCGCCATCCACGTTTCCAGCACCTGGCGGTGACGCGCCTCCAGTTTCGTCAACGGCCGCTTTTCCTTCATCATGAGCAGCGCCTGGTCGAAAGTCAACCCGTATTCCCGCATCAAATAGCCTGCCAACAGAGTTGCCGAGCGGCCGCGTCCCTTGGCACAGTGCACCAGCACAACACGCCTGTCGCCCACCTGTTCCTTGATCCGATCTGCGGCCGCGCCGATGGTGTCGACATCGGGTGCAGCAATGTCCGGCACGTGGTAGCGCACGTAGGCTATGTCGTGTTCGTCGTAGAAGGTCACCTCGTCATCCCGCTCCGCGCGCACGTTGAGCACAGCGGTGATCTTGTCGTTGAGGATGGCCTCGTAATCGCGACGATAGACAGGCGCTCCTCCCAGCCACAGCTGCGGTGTGATCTCGGTGAACCAGACGTGCCCCAGGATGCGCTCATAGAAATAGCGAATGGCTGGGAAGAGTCTGTCGAAAAGGCGATGGAAAAGGCTCAGTTCGGTTGTAGGGGTCATTCGGCGATGCGTACTTCCCGCCCCTCTTCCTGGCTGCGATAGATGCCGTCGAGGATCTGCTGCACCTGCAGCGACTGTTCGGCCGGCACCGGCGACGGCAAGCCTTCGGCCACGGCCCGTGCGAACTCGACACATTCCAGCGCGTGGGGTTCCATGGTGTCGGCGGTCAATTGCAGCGTCTTGTTGTAGAACTGGCGCGTGTCGAAATCGGCTGCTCATGATCTTGCCCTCGGGCCAGTGGCAGCCGCCCTCGGTACCGTAGAGCCACATCTGCATGTCCTCGCCGGGCGTGTCGTGGTGCAGCAGCCAGCTCACCTCCAGGATCAGGGTGGCGCCGTTGTCGAAGCGCACGAACGCGGCGGCAAAGTCCTCCACGTCCATGTCGCTTGGGCACCGGCACCAGTCCCCACTGGCTGAAGGCATCGTCGCGCAGGGCCAAGCGGCGCCTTGGCCACGCCGCTCACGGCCACCGGCTTGGGGTTGCCCATGAACCAGAGCGTCAGGTCCAGAATGTGGACGCCGATGTCGATGGTGGGGCCGCCGCCGCTGTTCTTCTTGTAGATGAAGCCGGGGCGCACCGGAATCCAGCCGCGGCGCAACATCCAACTGCGCGCGTGGTAGATGTCGCCCAACACAGCCGCGTGTCGATCTCGGCCTTCATGGCCTTGGAGTTGCCCTTGAAGCGGAAGTGCTGCGCCGTCATCAGCATCTTGCCCGAGGCATCGCGCGCCGCGATCATGCGCGCGGATGTCGTCCGGCGTGGGCGCCAGCGGCTTCTCGCAGATCACGTGTCTTGCCCGCCTCCAGCGCGGCGATGACCAGCTCCGTGTGATACATGTTGGGCGTGCAGACGTCGATGATGTCGATGTCCGGGTCGTTGATGATCTCCGCTGCATTGGTGGACAGCTTGGCGACGCCGTTGCGTTCGCCCCACTGTTCCAGAATCGGCGCAACGACATCGCTGCCCGCTACGACCTCGGCGAGTTCCGACGCCGCCCAACCGGGCATATGGGTCTTGGCAATGCCGCCGACACCGATGACGCCGACCTTGAGAATGTCTGACATGATGGTCTTTTTCCTTGGAATGAGAATTGGGTTGAATTTGAAAAGGGCTGGGATCTAGTCTAGCAGAGGTTCAGTGGCTTTCCAATCGATGTTCTCATGGAAGGTGCATAATCATAGCAGTTCAGTGTCAGTCCTAGGAAGTTTTGACCACGGCCTTGGAGGACATAACGCCATGGCAACTGCGTTGAAATACAGTCGCGAATTGAGTCTGCTGAGCCGCCGTTGCTGAAGCGGCAAGGGGCCGATTATCCTGACGGATCGTGCTACCTGCAGCGGCATCACGCCGATCCCAGACCTACGAGCAACGTGTGCCGGATTGCAGCGGGCAGCATCGTGATCGTGCCGACGTTGATACCCGTCCGACTATTTTTGGACCGAACACATCGTGAAGCTACTGCTTGGCCCATACGATTCATTCGGTCGGACAGCAATCCTGACACACCGTCAGAGTCGACGCTCGCCTTTCCGATCCGGCCAAGATTGATCCTCAGTTCAGGCTTGTGGAAGCTGCGTCAACTACAACTCAGCTGAATCTGCGGCCAGATGACATGCTTCGCAGAGAGGTGCAATAGCCTGATCACTGGCCGGCGCTGGCCGATACGCGATCGCCTGACGACTTCCCGCACTCACGAACACCCTCGGCTTCTGATCGCCGGAAATAGCGGAGACCTCATCCAGAAGCGTGTCATCTTCGATCACTATCGGTCAGGGCTGGTTGCTACTTCCAGCTCATTCCCTGTTCAGAAATCTTACCAGATTCTTAGACCCAGCAGCTTGATATCCCCACGAAGGAGCTTCATGCGACTCGCAAGACCACTGCCTCGCCTTGTGCGGTCGTTTCATGAAGAGGCTGAGCACGGCCAGCGACAGCGGAAGAACCGAGAGCACGCTCAAGCGCCATGTCGTAGCTGCCGAAGATATCGCGGGCGATGCCCATGGGCATGGGGCCCAACGCCGAGGCCGCCACCGAGATGGTCGCGGTGATGCCGGTGATGCTGCCCAGATAGAGTCGCCCGAAGTAGGACGGCCAGGCCACGGTGCTCACCGTGCGCATCAGCCCCATCATCGACCCCATGACAATGCCATAGACAATGGCCAGTTCTACGCCGGAGATCCCCTGCGCCATCCACAGCGCGGCGGTCTGGAGCAGCAGGGCCGCCGGTCAACAGCAGCCGGATCGGCATGCGGTCGGCCAGCATGCCGCTGCCCAGGTTGACCACGGCCGAGGCAATGGCGATGGGCACATAGACGGCGGCTGCGGCCGTGGCGGACGAGTCCGTTGTCGGCAAAGATGCTGACCATGTGAAAGGTCAACCCGGTGCCCAACATCGAGATCGAGGCGATGCCCAGCGGCCACGATCCAGAAGACCGGCGTGTGCATTGCTTCGCTGGCTGTCCAGTTCTCTTCCGGGTCCTGATCGACGACACTTCTCGTCAGTCTCGCTTTCGGCGACGTTGCCGTCCGGTTCGAGGCCGTAGCGCTCGGGCCGTTCGCCGAAGAGAAACAGCCCGGCCGGAACCATGATCAGAAGCAGCGCAACGCCCAGCGCGACATAGGTCAAACGCCAGCCGAGTAGGGGAATCAGCGCAGTTGATGATGTTGGGGAACGTCGCCCAGCCCAGAGATCGCCATCATCACGCCGGAGATGCCGAGGACCGTGCCGCGTCGGCGCATCCACCATTGGTTGATGAAGTAGATGCTGGCCAGGCTCAGGCTGCCCTGTCCCAACATGCGCAGCAGAATGAAACCGATCAGCAGCATGGCCGCGTTCTGGACGGTGCCCATGTAGATGCAGGCCAGCCCAAAGAGCGCGGCGATGGTCGCGACCACGAAGCGCAGCACTTGCTTGTCGATCTGGCGGCCCACCCAGGGCAGGGCCATGGCCGCGGTCAGCGTGCCGACCGCATAGAGCGTGCTGACCATGCCGCGGCTGATGCCCAGATCGGTGATGAAATAGTCGATGAAGATGGAGATGGCGTAGGTCTGGCCGGGGCTGGTCATGATCAGCCCGACGGTGCCGACGAGCATCACGATCCAGCCGTAGTAGAAGGGCGTGCGGTCGATGATGGCGCGTGTATAGCCGTGAAAATAGGCGCGAGCTTGGCTGCTGTTCAAAAGGTTTGTCCCTGGGGTAGTGCGAAAACTCGAGAGGAGAAATGGAGAGAGAAAAAATGGTTAATGGTGAATTGATAATGCTCAATGGCTAATTGCATCGCTTGTGCGCAGCAACAATCATTAACCATTCACAATTATCAATTCACCATTAACCATTGATCAGGTTTCGTCCACAACGATTTCCGAGAACTCGCCGGTCTCCTTGTGCTTCAAAATCAACTTGAGCCGCCCATCGGGCATGCGTTCCTGCTTGATGATGGTCTGGCCGTCGTACTCGCCGCCGCGGGCATTGATGCGCTCGACGCCGGCGCCACGCCAGTCCTCGATGATCCACCGGCTCCCACTGCTTGGACTCGGCCGAGCGGTAGCAGGCATCCATGATCGCGTTGACCACGTAGCCGTCGTAGAAGGTCTCCATGGGCTGGCGGCCTTCGTCCATGGCGTCGAACATGTCGGTGAACATGTCGACGTAGCCCAGTTCGCTGACCTCGTCGCCCACCGGGAAGAGCCAGCCGCTGTCGCTCTCGGCCTTCTCGGCCACATAGCCGCCCTCGCCCGCACCGGAGACGAAGGTCTCGAAGCCGGTGCGCAGGAAGTGGTTGAGCCAGATGGTGCCCTCGGTGCCGGCGACCTCGTCGCGCAGATCCATGCCGCCGCGGAAGGTCCAGCTCACCTCGAACTGGCCGATGGCGCCGCTCTCAAACTGGATCAGCGCGATGCCGTTGTCCTCGGCCTCGATGGGGTGGACCAGCGTGTCGGCCCAGCACATGACCTCCAGCGGGCGGTTCTCCTTGCCCACGAAGTTGCGGATGATCTCGATGCAGTGGCAGCCCAGGTCGACGATGGCGCCGCCGCCGGCCTTTTCCACATCCCAGAACCAGGCGCTGTGGGGACCGGGATGGGTCTCGCGCGAGCGCGCCCAGGTGATCTTGCCCAGCGCGCCGCTCTGCACCGTCTTGAGCGCCTTGAGCGTCTTGGGCGTGTAGCAGAGATCCTCCAGATAGCCGGCAAAGACGCCCGCCTCCTCGACCGTGTCGAGCATGCGCTTGGCCTCGGCCGCGTTGCGCGCCAGCGGCTTGGTGCAGAGGATGGCCTTGCCCGCCGCGCGCGCAGCGCGCCACCAGATCCTCGTGCATGTGGTTGGGCAGGCCGATGACCACGCTGTCGGTCTCCGGGTGGTTGATGGCCTCGTCGAGGTCGGTGGTCCAGTGTGGGATGTTCCACTCTTCGGCAAATGCCTTGGCCCGTTCCGCAGTGCGCGAGTAGACGACCTCGACCCGGTCGCGGTTGCGCTGGCCGTGAAGCGTCATGGTGTAGAACATGCCGATGAGCCCGGTGCCGAGCATGGTGACTTTGTGCATGAGAATTTCCTCTTGGTTCATTAACAGGAGTATGATTCGCTGCAATTATACCTCATCGATGACGATCCATCAGGGTCATACCCCAGGCTGGGTGTAATTCAATACTTGGGGCGGATTGCCTGTAAGCAACGTCTGCATTCGCACCCGGCGTGAAACGCACCCCCCCAGGCTTCATCGGCGGTTGCATGCATGAGCAGCATCATCACCTTTCTCACGACGTGTTATGGTACTATGTCGACAGCTGCAAAACGATCAAAGTCATCATCGATCTATGGAGAATCGGAATCCGATGAAACTCGCAAATCAACTGGACAAACTGGGCACTGAGACTGCGTTTGCGGTCTCGGCCGCGGCCGCGGCGTGGGCGGCCAAGGGCAACAAGGTCTATCCCTTTCACCTGGGCGACATCAACCTGCCGACGCCGGCCAACATCGTCGAAGCCACGAACAAGGCCATCGCCGACGGCTACACCGGCTACTGCCCCGGCGCCGGCATTCCCGAACTGCGTGCCGTGTTGGCCGACGACGTGGGCCGCAAGCGTCAGGTCGCGTACAGCGCCGAACAGGTCTCGATTCAGCCCGGCGGCAAACCGGTCATCGGCAAGTTCCTGGCCGCGGTCATGAACCCCGGCGACGAGGTGCTCTACCCCAATCCCGGCTATCCCATCTACGAATCGCAGATCGACTACCAGGGCGGCGTCGCCGTGCCCTACGGCTTCGTCGAGACCGACATCGGGCTTTGCGCTGGACATGGACGCCATCCGCGCCTCCATCACCGACCGCACCCGGGTGCTGATCTACAACAACTACCAGAACCCCACCGGCGCGCAGTCCTCCCGCGCGGAGATGGAAGAGCTGGCCGAACTGGCCATGCGCCACGATCTCTGGGTGCTCAGCGACGACGCCTACCACGAGATGCAGTACGGCGAGCCCGGCATTTCCATCGTCAACATTCCGGGCATGCAGGAACGGACAGTGATTCTCTACACCTGCTCCAAACGCTTCGCCATGACCGGCTGGCGACTGGGCGCGGCCATCGGCCCGCAGCCGGTGATCGATGTCTTCAACAAGCTCAACACCAACGCCGAATCATGTACGACCCACTTCATCCAGCGGGCCATGGTCGGAGGCCATCGACGGCGACACCAGCGGTCCCGATGCGATCGTCGACACGCTGCGTGCACGCCGTGACGCGGCAGTGGCCGGTCTCAACGCCATCGACGGCATCTCCATTGCCGCGCCCCAGAGCACCTTCTATCTCTTCCCCAATGTGTCGAAGATCATGGAACGCAAGGGACTCACCGACGTCAACCAACTGATGACCGGGGCGCTGGAGCAGGCCAATGTCTCCTTCTGCACGCGCAAACACTTCGGCCGACCGATCGCCGGCAGCGAAAACAACTACATTCGCTTTGCCTATTCGGGGATCGATGTACCGGAGATCGTGGAAGGCATGCAACAGCTAAAGACCTATTTTGAATCGTAGGTCACTGCCCATTTCGGTCTCCTGGTGCCGGCGGCAGATGCACCACAGTTGCAGTTATAGAGGAGTGGCGGCATGTTACGGGCAAAGGTGAAGAGTGACGGCATGCCACAGGCAAAGGCGAAGACCATCGACAAAGCCGATTCCATCCGGCATGGGTCGTGTAAGGGCCTATCCGGCCGGCGGTGATTCAATTGATGAAAGAACTGACTATTCTTGACATGCAGGCGGGCATGGACAGCGGCGAATTGACCGCCCGTGATCTCTGTCTCGCCTATCTTGAGCAGATCGAGGCGCACCGCGACGTCAACGCCGTCATCGAACTCAATCCCGACGCGCCGGCAATTGCTGAAGGTCTGGACCAAGAACGTGAGTCGGGCAACACGCGCGGTCCGCTACACGGCATTCCCATTATGCTCAAGGACAATATCGATACCCATGATCGCATGCAGACGACGGCCGGTTCATTGGCGCTGGCGGGATCGATTGCCCCCTGTGATGCCTACCTCGTCACACGTCTGCGCGCGGCAGGTGCGGTGATCCTCGGCAAGACCAATCTGAGCGAGTGGGCCAACTTTCGCGGCGAACGCTCGGTCAGCGGCTGGTCCAGCCGAGGTGGGCTAACCCGTAATCCCTATGCCCTCGACCGCTCTGCCTGCGGCTCTTCATCCGGTTCGGGCGCGGCCGTGGCTGCCAACTTCTGTGCCGCCGCCATCGGCACCGAGACCGACGGGTCGATCATCTGTCCGGCCCAGACCAACGGCATTGTCGGCATCAAGCCGACGCTGGGGCTTGTGAGTCGCAGCGGCGTCATTCCGATCTCGCACAGTCAAGATACCGCAGGCCCGATGGCGCGCACTGTGGCCGACGCGGTAATTCTCCTCGGCGTGCTGACCGGCGTCGACGCACGAGATTCGTCCACACTGGCGAGTGAAGGCCGGGCGGCGTCCGATTACCGGCCGTTCCTCGATCCGGACGGACTCAACGGCGCGCGGCTAGGCGTCGCACGCAACATTGCCGGCACGGACCCGCGTATTCTCCGGATATTTGAGAACTGCATCGAGACGATGGTGAAATTGGGCGCCACCGTCGTCGATCCTGTCGTCCTTCCACACCCCGCAGATCTGCGCGAAAGCGAGCGCACAGTGATGCACTATGAATTCAAAACCGACCTGAACGACTATCTGGCGTCGCTGGGGCCGGAGGCGCCGGTTCGGAGTATGGCCGAGGTCATTCGCTTCAACGAAGAACATCATATGCAGGTGATGCCCTACTTCGGACAGGAGCACTTTACGAGCGCACAAGCGACGGGAGCGCAAATGTTTTCCGAGTACCGACAGGCGCTGGCACGCAACCACCGCTTGACCCGGGAAGAGGGCATCGACGCAGTGATGCAGCAACACCAACTTGACGCCATCATCGTCCCCTCAGGAGGCGCGGCCTGGACCATCGACCTGATCAACGGCGACGCCAGGGCGTGGGATATGCAGAGTACCACCCTTGCCGCTGTGGCAGGCTATCCACACATTACGGTGCCCGCCGGCGCCATATCCGGTCTGCCTGTGGGGCTGTCGTTCTTTGCCTCCGCCTGGACTGAGCCAACGCTCATCAAGCTTGCCTATGCGTTTGAGCAGGCGACACAGGCTCGGAGGCCACCGCGATTTCTGCCCCATGCCGAGGTCGACCAGTAACTGCTTCTTGGATCACGGGTTGTTGGATCACGGGCATTGACTACGGCGAGTTGTCTGATTATTCCACGACTCTCAAACAATAGATGGTACCCGTGGCATCGCCTACCACCACGCGATATACCTCCGCCGCGGTGGCCTGCGGGGGAAGCAACGCCAGACAACGCAACGCACCGTCTAGATGAATCGAGGCCAATACGTCACCCGTCTCCAGATTCCAGAGCTTGAGGGTACGATCGGAAGACACTGAGAAGATGTGGTGTCCGTCCGGTGCAATGCTGATGCCACGCACCCCCGCCCGATGCGCTGCGTAGGTTTGCTCCGTTTCGCCACTGACTAGGTTCAGCAGCCGCATCGTGTGGTCGGATGCGGCAGATAGGGCGCGGCGACCATCAGGCGTAACGATCACATCATTTACACGCGCGGTGTGACCGGTGAAGATCCGTTCGGTCTCACCGCTCTCCAGATTCCAGAGTCTAACTGTATGATCGTGGGATGCCGAGAGTGCACGGTCTCCTTCGGGCGTCAAGGTCACGGCATTCACACGTTGCGTATGTCCTGTCAGGGTGCGCTCGACGTAGCCCGTTTCCAGGTTCCAGAACTTGATTGTATGGTCGAACGACGCAGAGAGCGCGCAACGATTATCCGGCGTGATGACCACTGCATTCACCTTGTCCACATGACCCTTGAGCGTTGCCAGTACAGCACCAGTCTCCAAATCCCACAACTTCAACGTGCGGTCCGAAGAGCCGGAGAGCAGGCGGCGGCCGTCGTGTGTAATTGCCACCGCATTTACCCGATTCTCATGGCTGGTGAAGACCCGTTCAAGCTCACCCGTCTCGATATTCCAGAGCTTGAGTGTGCGGTCCGATGACGCCGAGAGCACATGGCGACCATCTGGCGTAACAGCTACTCCACGCACCCGATCCTCGTGGCCCGCCTTTAGCTCCTTACCATCATCCGCTGCCAGATTCCAGATCCTGATGGTTCG
The DNA here is from genome assembly GCA_963715415.1 of uncultured Chloroflexia bacterium. GTDB lineage: Bacteria > Chloroflexota > Anaerolineae > Caldilineales > Caldilineaceae > JAWKOK01. Next base: position 121,883 of record CAVQSG010000015.1, read on the forward strand.
GTCGGAGGACGCGGAAAGTGCGTGCCCACCATCCGATGTGATGGCAACAGAGCGTATCCTCGATTCATGGCCAATGAGGGTCCGTTCGACCCTACCGGTCTTCAGGTTCCAGAGTTTCAGCGTGCGGTCGGAGGAGCCGGAAAGTGCGCGGCCATCGGGCGTCAGTATCACAGTGGTCACCCAGCCGTTGTGGCCGGTAAAAGTACGTTCGACCTTACCTGCGTTCAGATCCCAGAGTTTGAGTGTTTGATCATGCGAGGCAGATATTGCATGACTGCTATCGGACGTGATAGCCACCGCGTTTACTTGCTCAAGGTGGCCGGTGAGAGTCGATTCGTTTGCACCGGATTCCAGATTCCAAAACTTGAGCGTGTGGTCAGACGAAGCCGAAAGCGCGTAGTGCCCGTCAGGCGCGATCGCCACGGCATTCACCCGGTCCGTATGGTCGGAAAACGTGCGCTCGACCTCACCTGTCTCCAGGTTCCAGAGTTTGAGCGTGCGGTCATCGGAAGCTGAAACTGCCCGGGCGTTATCCGGTGTGATCGCCACGGCGTTCACTCTGTCAGTATGGTTGGCAAAGGTTCGTTCGACCTCACCTGTCTCCAGGTTCCAGAGCTTAAGCGTGTGGTCTTCTGAGGCAGAGAGCGCTTTGGCGCCGTCCGGCATGACAGCAACTGCATGGACCGTCGACAAATGGCCGCTGAGGGTCCGTACAATCTCACCCGTCTCCAGATTCCAGAGCTTGAGCGTGCAGTCCTGCGATGCAGAAAGCGCGTGGGCGCGGCCTGGGGCGAGGACAACCGCACTGACCCTCGCCGCGTGACCGGTTAGCGTTCGCTCGAGAGCCGGAGATTCACGATTGGTGTGCCACCTTACTCGGAAATGAGGATGTCCGGCCGTTTCGAGAAGACGGCTAAGTTCGTCAGCCAGTGAGGCCATAATCGCTCCTGATCGGTCTCGTGCACGCTTGTAGAGTTGCTGAGCCAGATATACAGGCGGATCGACCGCGCCGGGGCTACGCAGCGCATGGGCCTCGCTCTGCAGCATTTGCAGCAGCGCAACAAGAGCCACGTCCGTCGGCAAGCGGTTCTGGATCGGATCGCGCAGCGCCAGTGCCGCAACCAAGTCTAGCTGCACCGCGTCCACCCCGCGACGCTGGAGTTGGTGTATGAGAGCGTCTGCACTTCCATACGCATCGGCAAGATTGGCGGCCAACTCGGCACGAAAGGCATTTGTCTCGATTTGCGGCGTTCGGCGCACGGCGAACTCGCGTACCAAGGGATGTAGACGCAGTTCGTCTCCGTGTAACTCTTCGATCAGCGAAAGGGTCTCCAGCCGGCGTGCGGCGCGTGCCAAAGGACTGGGCCCCCCTGGGCGCTCGTGGGTTTCGATTCGGGCCAGCAGACCCAGTCGCTCCAGCGGAATCTGCCGCGGCTTCGGGCAGTTGGCCGGCCACCCGTAATAGCCGGCGCGCGTTTGCGTCCCGCTCCCATCCTTTCTCCAGTGCTTCCCATTGCTCGCGCAGCGTGGCTTCGACTGCCGCAACGTGGATCTGGCGCAGATCGGCAGCGGACAGTTCTGCGCCTTCCTCATCGAGCGTGGCCGATCCTCCTTCAGCGCGCAGTCGGTCTCGAAAATCGGCCAGTTGCACGTCCTGCCACGCGCCTGAGAACGCGCCGGCGATTTCCAGCGCCAGCGGCAGATAGCCCAGGAGGCGACAGATGGCTATTGCGTCGGGATGGTCTGGATGTTCGGGATCAAGTATGGGAAGGCGCTCCGGCGTGCGCAAGAGCAAGTGTAACGCTTGTTGTAGCGGCAGGACCGGCACTTCGAGGGCTATGAAGTTGCCCAGGTCGCGGCGCCGGGTTGTGAAGAGTACACGACAGGGCAGACCGGCAGGCGTGAAGCCCGGCGCTATGGGAAGCGTCAGTTGTGCCGGCTCCGCTACGTTGTCCAGCACCAACAAGCTGTCCGGCCGCGCTTGAAGGCGGTTCACAAGCGCCATCATCTGGAGGTCCGGCGTCTGATCATTGGAGCGTGGGTCCAGGCGACGACCCAGCGCAGCGAAGCTCTGCCTACCATTTGCCCGATCTTCAGCCGCGTTGACCCAGAAGACACCACCGGGGTAGAACCCTCGATAGCGGTAGCAATACTCCACTGCCAGTTCAGTCTTGCCTACGCCTGCCATGCCGGTCAAACCTGTAGGACGAACGCCGGCAGGATTGGCGTTAGACAATGCATCGTGGAGAGCCATCAAATCTTCGTCGCGGCCCTGGAACTCTTGATTGCGCAGAAAAGGGAGGAAGAAGGATGCCGGTTGTCCGGGCGGCAACGGCGATTGCATCTCTGTGTCATCGGTCAGGGTGCGTAGCAGGCGCTCCCATTCGTAGCTGAGTTCGTCGGGCTCGGTGAAGTCAACTTTGTTCAATGCTTCAAGTCGTGGTGGCAGTGTGGTTACTTCGAGTAGAAGGGGTATGGTGCGCTGACGCCGGCCGATGAGATCGTCGGTCTGGGCCAGGATGGAGTCGAATACATTTGCCTCGCTTGATAGCCAGGCAGGCGTCAGGATCAGAAGTATAAATCGGCTACGAGCGACCGCCCGCTCCATGTTGTTGACTTTGAACAGGCCCGGCTCAAAGTCACGGAAGTCAATGTGTACGCGCACACCGGCTTCCTCCAGCCGCGGCAGAAGGTCATTGCGCACCCAAGCGCGGTCAGCGGGACTATAGGAGATATAGACGTCGTAAGAGGAAGATGTTTGGTTCATGGGATCCGATTTCCGGACAAACTCTCCATCGAAACCGGTGCGGGCCGCCAGACGATTGGTTCATCGTACAGGCTGCCCAATTCGACCCGCCAGGGCAGAAACTTCAGTAGTCCAAAGTGTCGATGTGTGATATCGCCGTAGTGTGGCTCCGGGTCGAAACCAACCGGTGGCGGCATGGATCGGTGTAACTCCCAGACTCGCAACTGTTCGGCATCGTCACCGATCCAGGTTGCTTCACAGTCGACATAGAGCGGTTTTTTTCTGTCGTGAATATAGGCAAGAGAGACATACGGGTTGCGGGCCAGATGTTTCGCCTTGTGCGTCTCCGGCCACGAGATGACCCAGCCGATCGGCGCATTGTCGACCAATTCCCATACTGGGTGCATCATGCGGGAGCGTGGGCGGTCCTGGCGATCAACTGTCGCCATACTGCAATAGACTACCCGTTGGATGCGGCCCAAGAATTCTGTCCAGATCTCGTCAAAAGAAGCTACTTCTGCCATTCGATCCATTCCCCTTACTATTCACTTCAATTGCCCAGGTCGACGACCGTCGGCTCTCCTTCCTTTTCGTACTCAACCCGTTGGAAAGATAAGCTGTTTGGCTAAGATTCTCTCATGATTGTGCTTTCGAATTGGTGGGAATATCTTGATTATGGGGCCGAGGGAAATCAGTGTCAATTTGTGTGGCTGTACCGGGCAATATATCGCCTGGATGTTGCGAAGAATGATTACCGCTGTTACACTATTTAGACTGGCTCAAATGGATGCCTGGCGTACAATTTTGAAGTCCAATACAAGCGATTCAATGGAAGGGATTTTCTCATGACAGCAGTTGCACAAAACCGTGGCGGTATTCCGTGGTGGGTGCCGTTACTTCAGGGCATCGCAGCGATCTTTATCGGAATCTTCCTGTTGACCAATCCGGCCGCTACCGCGGCATTCTTGATTCAGGTTTTGGGGTGGTATTGGTTGATCACCGGAATCATTTCGATCGTCATGATCTTTGTCGACAGCTCTGGGTGGGGGTGGAAACTATTCGCCGGCATACTCGGTATCATTGCCGGCTTCTACATCGTCAATCACCCGCTAATCAGTACCTTGATGGTTCCGACGGTCTTGATCATTGTGCTGGCGATTCAGGGCATCATCATCGGCATCATCAATCTGATTCAAGCGTTTCAGGGCGCGGGTTGGGGCGCCGGGATTCTCGGCGCGATCAGCATCTTCTTTGGCATTGTCCTGTTGGGGTCACCCTACATTGCGGCTGCGGCACTGCCCTGGGTCCTGGGCATCTTCGGTATCGTCGGAGGTATCTTCGCGGTTATTGCAGCGTTCCGCATGCGCTAGCTGGTAGGTTCATGCCCAGCCCTACACGTCCATGGTGGAGAAGTCCACTGGAGATGTCGATACATTTCAAGATCGATTTTGGTACGGACTATTCAGGAATAGAAGGGCGCCCGTCACCGTGACGGGCGCCCTTCTATTCCTGATACCACAGTGATATTGTCGCGACCACCTGAGTAGCCTGGCCCTATTTACTGACGTGCTATTTACGCCGGTCCGTACTTGTCTTCATCCGGCTGTCAACCGAATCAAGTTCGCAGAGAGAAACGGAGAAACTATGCGCTTATTGATACGCATCCTCGTCAACATCGCGGCCATTTGGGTCGCAGCCTATTTTGTTCCGGGGCTCCAGTTGAGCGGCGGTCTGGTCAACCTACTGGTCATTGCCGTCATCTTCGGACTGGTCAACGCGCTCGTTCGTCCCGTCGTCAAGTTGCTGACCTTGCCTCTCAATGTCCTGACCCTGGGCCTGTTCACGTTTGTTGTCAATGCCCTCATGCTGCTCCTGACCAGCTGGCTGAGCAGCAGCATGGTCATCGCCGGTGGACCGCTGGGAAAATTCGTCACCGCGCTGATAGCCGGCATCGTTATCAGCATCGTCAGTACCGTCATCAACTGGTTCTTGCCGGACTGAGACATCCCCTCCCCACCTAGTTCCTCCCGGCTGCGGCCGGCCCCTGTATTCGCCCGCAGCCGGCGCGGCCGGCTCCTGCCCCTCGTCACGAATCGAATCCGAACACCGTAGCCGTTGGACTTGTTCCCGCCGGGCCAGGCGCCCGTCACTAGCGGATTCGATCGCACTCCACACAGAACTCCGCCCAATTCCCTTCAGCCACCTCTTCTCCAATCGGCTTACCTTGTCGAGCAACTCCCAACCAGATTCGAACCGCTATCGGCCGTGCTGCCATGCAATGGAACATGGGCTATGCCTCGACAAGCACCTCCCATCCGCACAGAAACCTTGATGTTTTCTTACGACACATATATCATTGCCTCTTGATTGATTCATTGTTTTGCGCTAATATAGTTTTAATTCGTTTGTAAGGTTACTGTTACACAAAATAAACCAAATTTAACTTACCATGCAATCATCACTTAGTAAGGAAGTGTTGCTGATGGAGTGTGTTCGTAATCCAACAGCAATTACTTCCGTAAGCGAGCAGAAGCTTTATAGCATCATTCGAACCCAGAAAGAAAAGCGGTGACAGAAGGTCAAACGAGTTTCAGTCGTTCCGTAGTCAGTTGTCCTTACATCTATCCAAGAAAGGGAAACAAACATGTTGAGCAAGTTGATGGTTGAGGTTTTGATGGCCCAGAACTGGTTCCAGCAGGAAGAGGGCCAGGATGTCGTCGAGTATGCGTTGCTGCTGGGGTTGGTCGCGATTGCCGCTGTGCTCGGCCTGACTGCGGCTGGAGGCAGCATCCAGACTTGGTGGACCAACCTGTCGACCACGATTGCTGGGCTGGCCTCCAGCTAACACAGAGGCCGGCGGAACCCACAGTCTTCGCAAGGGCAGTGGACCAGCTTGGAGGCATCTGAGTCGGTTCCGCCCGACAAGTAGAAGTTGATCCAATTATCTGTCGTTCCGTAGTCAGTTGTCCTTACATCTATCCAAGAAAGGGAAACAAACATGTTGAGCAAGTTGATGGTTGAGGTTTTGATGGCCCAGAACTGGTTCCAGCAGGAAGAGGGCCAGGATGTCGTCGAGTATGCGTTGCTGCTGGGGTTGGTCGCGATTGCCGCTGTGCTCGGCCTGACTGCGGCTGGAGGCAGCATCCAGACTTGGTGGACCAACCTGTCGACCACGGTTGCCGGGCTGGCCTCCAGCTAACACAGAGGCCGGCGGAACCCACAGTCTTCGCAAGGGCAGTGGACCAGCTTGGAGGCATCTGAGTCGGTTCCGCCCGACAAGTAGAAGTTGATCCAATTATCTGTCGTTCCGTAGTCAGTTGTCCTTACATCTATCCAAGAAAGGGAAACAAACATGTTGAGCAAGTTGATGGTTGAGGTTTTGATGGCCCAGAACTGGTTCCAGCAGGAAGAGGGCCAGGATGTCGTCGAGTATGCGTTGCTGCTGGGGTTGGTCGCGATTGCCGCTGTGCTCGGCCTGACTGCGGCTGGAGGCAGCATCCAGACTTGGTGGACCAACCTGTCGACCACGATTGCCGGGCTGGCCTCCAGCTAACACAGAGGTCAGTATTGGAGACGAGCAATGGCGTCGCGTGCAGCATTCGATCGACCCGGCGCCAGTGCTTGTCTAGCGTCGAACCGGTCAGGAACTATTTCAAGACGGTTCATTGACGTCGCTCTCTATCAGGCTGAGGCTCGGTGAAATCATGGATCTTTCAACAAATGAGCAAGGACAAAACGTTGTTGAATTTGCCATGGTCATGATGTTGTTGACGGTGATCACCTTTGCCATCGTTCAGTTCAGCCTGGTAGTCATGGCCTACAACACCATCGCCAACGCGGCACGTGAGGGTGCCCGAGCCGGCATCGTTCCCCGACCGACACCTGCAACCAGAGTTGCATCGATGGTCGCATTCTGACCGCGGCAAATGCCCTGACCACAGGGCTGGTCGCCGCCGAGCTGACCATCAATATCAACCGACCGAGTCAGGACGTGATTCAGGTCGACGTCTCATACAACGCAAACTTGATCACCGCTCCGGTGATCACGGCAGTTGGCGCCGGGGTCATCCCCCTCCACGCCGTCGCCACTATGCGAGTGGAATAAAGGTGCGTTATGGCACGATTACGCGGATTTCTATGGTTGACGGCGGGTCTCGTCGTCGCACTGGTGGCGGCCGGGGTAGCCTTTACAACCCTGAGCCAGGCAACTGAAGCGCAGACAGATGAGGAAACGGCAACACCCAAGGTGGAGGTCGTCGTGGCAGCCCGCTCGGTGCCGGTACGCACGGTGTTGACGGAGGAGGATTTGCAGCTCGCGGAGACGCCGCTGACCGCGGTTCCGGAAAGCGCTTTGCGCAGTATCGACGATGCTGTGGGACAGATGACCCTTGCCGACCTCTTTGCCGGCGAGATCGTGATATCACAGCGGCTCATGGACCCGAATGTGGTCTCGGAGAACGGTCGTAAGGCACTCATGCTGGTCGAGGAAGAAGTATTGATGGCGCTGCCCGCCCAGGACCTCCTGAGCCGGATCGGCTTTCTCAAACCCGGCGACAAGGTGGATGTCCTCTTCTCGTTGGACTTCCCAGTCAGTCGTCTACCCAACGACGACTCGGCTAACGACCGTGAGGAACAGGCGACCTTCAGCGTGCTCGAAAACCTGACCGTCGCTGCCCTCGTCGGCGAAACCGCCAATACCGGCTCTGAGTCGGAGGAGTCGGATGCAGGCAAGCCCGACGCTGTGCTGCTCACGGTGAAACCGCAAGACGCGTTGGTGCTCAAACATGTCATGGACGCCGGCGGCGCGCTCGATCTGGTACTGCGTGCGCCGGGCATGGACGGCTCGTTCGACGCCGATCCAGTCGATATTGACTATATGATTAACCGGTACGGCATTCCGCACGAAGTCGGCCGTTAGGAGGAAATTGTGGCAAACCAGATCGATCGTAACGCACTGCGCATCCTGCTCGTTTCACCCGACGAGATCATGCGGGACCTGGTGGACGAGATCGTGCATGACCACGGCTATCGCCTCTACTGGGTCTCTCACCCGGAACTGGCCGGTGTGCGTGCCCAGGACCTGCTGCCCGATGTCATCCTCGTCGACGACAGCTTTGGCAGCGATGCGCTCACCAACGCCGTGCGTCGATTGCTGGCACTGGCGCCGGGCGCGGCCATCGTCCTACTAGTGGGCAACGATGCCATGGGACCGGCTCGCCAGGCCGTTCTCGCCGGCGCACGCGGCTTCGTCATCAAGCCGCTGATCCCGAGCGAACTGGTGGGTACGCTCCGCGAGGTGCGCGCCCAGGGACGGCCCTCCTACCAGCCGGAGACTGACGACATGCCGGCAAAAGGCCGCATCCTTGTCTTCTGTGCGCCCAAGGGCGGCACCGGCCGCACCACAACCCTGGTCAACACCGCGATCAGCATCCGCCAGCTGACAGGCGAATCGGTGACGTTGCTGGATGCCGACTACGCCGCGCCCACGCTCGACGTGATGCTGAACCTGCACGAAGAGCACGATATCAGCGATCTTACGGACCGGATGACACGCCTGGATCGCGAGCTGATGGACAATGTCCTCGCGACCCATAGCTCAGGCATACGTGTCCTGCTGGCACCCCATCCCGGCCGCTTGACAGGCCCGATCCCGACGACACATGTCCAGCAGGTGCTGGCGCAGCTCAAGCGCATGTCCGACTGGGTCATCGTTGACCTGGGTCTGCCCCTGGACGACACGGCCTCGGCCTTCCTCGACAGCGCCGACCTCATCGTCATGACCGTGCTACCCGAGATGGTCGGGCTGCGCAACACGCGGGTGATGCTCGACGAATTGCAGCGCCAGGGTTACCCCGAAGAAAAGATCAAAGTGGTCTTGAACCGTGCCACCATCCGCGGTGGTGTCAGTAAGCGGGAAATCGAGCGGCACCTCCACGTGCGGGTTAGCCACACGGTTCCGGACGATCAGCCGCTGGCCAGCTTCAGCATCAACCGCGGGATTCCGCTGGCGATCAGCCACCAGCGCAGCGCGGTTGCCCGGTCGGTACGGAAATTCGCCAAGACGCTGGCGCCTACCGCTTCCGAACAGCAGGTCGAGGTGTCGGTTCCTCCGCATCCCAGCCTCTTTCAGCGCCTGTTTCATGGCGCCCAGGTTGCCAACTCCTGATCATGCCTCGCGGTGTGATAGAGACAAGGTAGTGATGAAATCATGAACGGACCGGGTGTTTTCGCCCTGCTAGTCGCATTCACAGTACTTCTGGCATTTACGGCAGTATGGCGCTTCGTCGCCTACCGGGATCCGGTGGTCCATCGGCTGGACGGCTACGGTGCAAAAGGGGCAGCGCAACACGGCGGTGCCAATGCGCAAAGCGGCCACTCCCTGTCACCCGTGGGACGGCTCATCTACGGCTTCGGCATGGGTCCGAAGCTGGCCGACGCGCTCTCCCGGGCCAATGTTTCCATGACCGTGGCCGAGTACGTCATGATCATGCTGGTGCTGGCCGGTATTGGTTTGGTCATCGGCGTGTGGCGGGTTAACCTCGCCTTCGGCGTGCTCCTGGCCGGAATCGCCGCCGCGCTGCCCGTTCTCTATCTGCGCATTGCCTACGGCCGGCGCCAGCGGGCATTCAACAGCCAGTTGCCCGACATCTTGACGCTTCTCGTCGGTGCCCTGCGCGCCGGCTACGGCCTCAACCAGTCGCTCGACGTCATCGTGGACGAGATGCCGGACCCCGCGGCCGGTGAGTTTCGCCGGGTGCTGCGGGCCAATGCCCTGGGCGTATCGCTCCAGCAAGCGCTGCTCGAGATGTCCGAACGGGTGCAGAGTGAGGACCTCACGTTGGTAATCACCGCCATCATCATTCAACACGAGACGGGCGGCAACCTGGCCCAGATCCTGGACACCATCGGCGAGACCATCCGCGACCGCGTGCGCATCCTGCGGGAAGTACAGGTGATGACCTCCCAGCAGCGATTTACCGGCTATCTGCTCGCCGGACTGCCGATTTTCTTGGCACTGGTCATCAACTTTGTCAGCCCGTCCTACTACGATCCGTTTTTCGAACCGGGCACAGCCCGTCTGATGCCCTTCATCGGTGCCGCCATGATTCTGGTCGGCTTCGTGATCATGCGTCGCATCGTCGACATCGATGTGTAGGAGCAAACCTCAATGAACGAGCTCGGACTCTTTACGCCCACGAGTGTGGCGCTGCTGACAGGGCTGGCGTTCGTCCTGATGTGGATGGCATTCGCCCCATCGCTACGGCCCGGGAAAGCAGTCGACAAACGGCTGGACGAATTTCTGACCAGTGGCGGCTCCCTGGAAGACGCCGAGATGTCGCAGCCGTTCACGACGCGGCTGATTCTGCCGCTGCTGCGTCGCCTGCTGCGTTATGTGGGCGCATTCATGCCCCAGCGCAATTTCGAATCGATCAGGCGCCAGTTGATCCAGGCCGGCGAGCCCGGCAACCTGTCCGTGCTCGACTTCTACGGGTTGCGGATTCTGCTGTCCGCAGGGTTGATCGCCGGCAATCTTATCGTGGGCAGGTCTCCGACCTTGTCCTTGGCCATCCGCAACGTCGCTCTCCTGTCCGCCATCGGTTACATGCTGCCCTACTTCTGGCTGCGCCAGCGGGCCCGCCACCGCCAGCAGCAGATCAGACGCCAGTTGCCCGATGCCCTGGACATGTTGACCATCAGTGTCGAAGCGGGCCTGGCCTTCGAGTCGGCCATGCTGCGGGTGGGAGAGCAATGGCAGAACGAACTCAGCCTGGAATTTCAACGCGTGGTCGGCGAGGTCCGCATGGGCACGGCCCGCAGCACCGCCCTACAGCGTATGGCCGACCGCACGCAGGTCGACGAGCTGAGTGCCTTCGTGGCCGTCCTAATCCAGTCCAATCAGCTGGGTGTGAGCATCGCCCACGTGCTGCACTCACAGGCTGAACAGATGCGCACGAAGCGTCGACAGATGGCCGAAGAGCAGGCGCGCCAGGCCAGCGTCAAGATGGTCCTGGTGATGGTGATCCTGATCTTCCCGGTGATGTTCATCGCCGTCCTGGGTCCGACCATCCCGCTGTCTCATGGAGTTCCTGTCCAGTATGGCCGGCTAAGGCCTATCCAAGGAAATAACTATCCTATGCACCTTCCTGGAAGCTTTCGGCCAAACAGGTTGTCTCGCAGTCAGCTTCCAGGAAGATCGGGGTGTCTATTTCTCTGGAATGGCCTAAACCAGCCGTCACAGACATGTTGGAAACCTGATTTCGTCCGGCTTCTGCCTCAATCGTGGAGATAAACCAACGATGACTTTTGCGCAACCCGATCCAATGCATTTGCGATCCGACTCTGGATACCAGGAGGCAATGGCCAGCCTACAGCAGGGAAATTGGTCGGCCGCGGTGGCCGCGATCGAGTCGCTGCGTGCAAAGTATCCTGAGAGCGCACAACTTGTGCGTATGCTCGAAGAAGCGCAGTTCAAGGCCAGGTTGGAGACCGGTACTTCCGTGCGCGCCAAGCGCTGGGCGTTCAACAGTCGCCTGCTCAGGCGCGTCCTGGTGTTGTTGACCATCGTTGCGTTGATCGGGCTCGGTGGATTTGTGGTCAAAAGCACTATCGGCCCTGTCTTGAACGCGACACAGCTAGAGGTAGAGCGTCGTCAACTGCTGGCCGAGGCCAATGGTTCTCTGCGTGCCGGCGATCTCGACATTGCGACCGAGCGCTTCCAAAGTGTGCTGGCACTGGTAGCGGACGATCTTGACGCCCTGGAAGGCCTGGCACGGGTCGCCGAGGAAATCGAGCTGTTTGAGCGCTATGAAGCGGGCGTTCTTCTTCAGGATCAGGGCAATTGCGCCGATGCCCTGCAAACCTTTGCCGCTCTGCTGCTGGCTCGATCCGACTACCGGGACGTTAACGAACGGATTGTGCAATGTTCCACCGATATCGATGTGGAACAAATATTGGTCGATGCCGACGCCTACTACCGGTTGGGCCTACACGAATCGGCCATCGGCCTCTACACACAGGCACGGCGCTCGGGCGCGCGCAAGGTGGCGGACGGCAGCTCGTTGGACGATCGACTGGCCGAGCTCCATCTGCGGCAGGGACGCGAGATCCTGCGCCGGCCGGAGCTCACGCCCACCGAGATCGAGCAGGCACTCGATCAATTTCGCCAGGCACTCAAATACGATCCCAGCAGTGTCGCTGCAGCACAGGAACAGCGACTGGCCGTCGGCTATCTCAACGGCCGCACCGCCTTCACGAAGCAGGACTGGGACGGCGCCGCGCTCACCTTGAGTCTGGTCTATGAGGAGCGCAAGGACTATATGGACGGCGCGATCGTACCCATGCTCTACGAGGCCTATGTCGGTGCCGGCGACAACTTTCAGGAGCGTGAAGATTGCGCACGTGCCTACGAACAATACGGCAAGGCACTTGCGCTGCCGGTGGAGGACAAGACCCTGGCTGAAACGCGCCGCTCCGGTGCCGTCGCCTGCCTGACACCGACACCGACACCGACGGTGACGCCGTTGCCTACGGGTACGCCGGCGCCGGAGGCAACGGCGACCATGACACCGGTGCCCCGACGACTGGACACCTTCCGGGGCCAGATTGTCTTCAAATCGGACAATCCGGATCAGCCGGGCTACTGGGCCATGGATCCGGACGGCAACAACCGCACCTATATCGGCGAGATGGACGATCGTTCGTTGGCAAGCCAATATGATGAGTTGTTGGTGAAGTACCGGGAGTCGCCCGACGGCCAATACTATGTCTACGTGGACAAACTGGATGGCCGTGCACAGATCTTTATCGCCGACCGGTTGGGCAGATGGCCGGCACGCGCGCTGACACGATTGACCGGCATCGCCTACGATCCTGCATGGGCACCGGACGGCAGCTATGTTGTCTTCGTGACCCAGGAGAACGAGAGCGACGACATCTGGGTCGTCAGTCCCGACGCATCCGTCCAACATGCGCTGATGCGCAACGACTGGGAATGGGACAAGGAACCGACCTGGTCACCGGACAGCACACGGATCGCGTTCTGGTCGAACCGCTACGGCGCCAAACAGATCTACGTGATGGCGGCCAGCGGACGCAACGTGGCCAACGTCAGCAATGTGCCGTGGGATGAATATAGCCCCATTTGGATTCGGTAGTGTCACGGCAGAAATCGTCGTCTGTTTCCTCCGGGGGGAAGCGGAGCGGTTTCTGCCGTGTTATTACAGCCTATCCGGCGCAATATCGGGGCGCATCCTTGCGCTCGCCCGGAGAAGGTGGGCGCGAGGCTATGACCATGCAGAGCGAAAGTAACACGTGTCTTCATGATAGGAGAGCAACATGTTGACCTATTCACGCAATCAGAACCGTCAAAACCGGCAGAGCGCATCGCCGTCGCGCGGCACGGGCCAGAGCACCAACGGCGAACTCTACAAGTCCATCCGGGACCGCATCCAGCAGCGCTTGCTGAGCGAAATCGAACTGTCGGACCTGCAGGGCGACAGGGACGAGATGCGGGTTGTCCTCGAGCGCATGTTCCTGGACGTCGTGGCCGAGGTGGACATGCCCATCAGCCGCAGCGAACGCAACGATCTCTTCGAACGGGTGGTGGCCGACATCCTGGGGCTGGGACCACTGGAGCCGCTGTTGCGCGACGACAGCGTAACCGAGGTGCTGGTCAACGGACCCGACCATATCTTTGTCGAACGCAACGGTGTGCTGGAGAGGTCGCGCGTGCGCTTCCAAGACGATGCAGAGGTCATGCGTGTGGTGGAGCGGATTGTGGCGCCATTCGGGCGGCGTATCGACGACAGCAGCCCCATGGTCGACGCACGTCTGCCTGACGGCTCGCGCGTCAACGTTATCATCCCACCTCTCTCCCTGGTCGGCCCGTGCCTGAGCATCCGCAAGTTCGCCAAGGATGCCATGTCGGTCGACGACATCGTCGCCATGGGCACCATGACCCGGGAGATGGCCGAGTTTCTGCGCAGCTGCGTCAGAGCGGCGCTGAACATCGTCGTCTCCGGCGGGACATCTACCGGCAAGACGACCTTTCTGAACATGCTCTCGTCCTTCATCCCCAATAAGGAGCGCATCATCACCATCGAGGACGCGGCCGAGCTGCAGCTGCAGCAGGAACATGTGGTGCGCCTTGAGTCGCGGCCGGCCAATGTGGAAGGCCGTGGCCAGGTGGCCATTCGCCAGCTGGTGGTCAATGCGCTGCGCATGCGCCCGGACCGCATCGTGGTCGGCGAGGTGCGCGGCGGCGAGGCGCTGGACATGTTGCAGGCCATGAACACCGGCCACGAAGGGTCGCTGACCACCGTCCACGCCAACACCTCACGCGACACGTTACACCGTGTGGAGACCATGGTGCTCATGGCGGGCATGGAGTTGCCTCTGCGGGCCATTCGGGAACAGATCGCGTCTGCGTTCGACCTGGTCATCCAGCTCGAGCGCCTGAGCGACGGGACCCGCCGGGTGACCCAGGTGAGCGAGGTACAGGGGTTGGAAGGTGACATCATCGTCATGCAGGACATCTTCCGCTTCCGCCAGACTGGGGTGATCGATGGTCGTGTCCAGGGACAGATGGAGCCGACCGGCGTCCGTCCCAAATTTTCGGAGCGGCTGGAAAGTCATGGCGAGCACATTTCGCCCACGGTCTTCATGCGTGAAAACCAGCGCAACGGGCGCTGGTAGGGATAGGAAACAGATGCCAAATCCCCTGTGTCGGCGGAACAGAACCAAGCGTATCAGCCGTGTCGCTCACCTAGCACGCGACGACCGAGGCACTGCCGTGGCCGAAATGGCCATGACCCTGGTGCTCCTCATCATCTTACTGGCGGGCGCAGTCGATATCGGCCGTGCCTTTCAAGACTATATTGTGGTCATCAACGCGTCGCGCGAAGGAGCGCGACGCGCGGCCCAACTGCCGTGTAATGGCAGCAATCAGAGTGCGCTGCGCAGTGCAATCGTCCAGGCTGCAGTAGGAGAGGCCGCCGGCAGCAACACCACCATCACGGCGGGGGATGTCACCATCACGCCCGATCCGGTGGGATCGGGCTGCCCTGCCGCCGGCGCCACCGTCGAAGTTGCCGTCTCCATCGATTTTTCGACCGCCCTGGGCGGCATCATCGGGCTCACCGAATTTCCCATTGGCGCTTCGACGACGATGATCTACTTTGGGAACGACTGATGCAGGGCCAATGTGAATGATTAGCCACAGATGGACACAGATTCACACAGATGTATTCAGGTATATGGCCGATTGACTCATATCGAGCCGAAAGAAAAGACTTCAAGCAAAATCTGTGATTCTCTTTGTCCATCTGTGTTCGTCTGTGGCTGATCTCTTGTTTTTGCAGCAAAGTCATCTGTGGCTGAAGAAATCCACTGAGCGGTGTAGTCATCTGTGGCTGAATCTCCCCCCGATGGTCTCGCTGAGAAAGAGAGCACACCATGAAGCAATTTCTATCCGATGAGCGCGGGCAGGTGCTGGTCTATGTGACCTTGGCTGTGATGACGCTGATTGCGTTCATCGGTCTGGCCGTGGATACGGGAAATATCTACGCGGAGCGACGCCGCATGCAGAACGCAGCGGATGCCGGTGCCCTGGCTGGTGCACGCGAACTGTGTCTGAACAACGGCGCATCTGCGGCGGAAGCCAAGGCGGCGGAATATATGCAGCTCAATGGCGTTGCCGCAGCCGACATCGGCAGTGACGATATCACCGTCGACGGCCACATCGTCAACGTCAGGGCGTCGGAGACGGCCGATACCTATATCGCCGGCCTGGCTGGCTTTCCGACTATGGACGTGCATGCCACGTCGGCCGCCGCATGCGGTGCCGCCACCGGCATTTGTGGGCTGTGGCCCGTCGGATTCTCCACAGATATTTGGGAGGATGTCTACGACAACGGCAACGGATGCGGCAGCGAAATCGTCGTCTGGAGCGACAGCAACAACGGAGGGGAAGCCATTTGTGAGATCGACGGCGTGCCGCAGACGAACGCCTGCAATTGCTACGATTGCGACTTGGACGACGATGGAGATGACGACTTTATTGTGGCCGTCAGCGAGGGTCGGGCCTGGCTCGACTATACGTCTGCGATTCTGCCCTATACCGACACCTGTTCAAGCCCAGGGTGCGGCGCCAGCGAACTGGCTTGCTATCTTCGCTACGACTACGGCGCCCGCGTCGACCTGCCGGCATGTGTCTCTGGCGATTCGGGCGTGAAAGCCGGCGTCAAGGACGATGTGGACACACGGATTGGCGATGCGGTACTCGTACCGCTATTTGACTCAACTGGGTGCGGCAGCAACTCCCAATGTGGCAGTGGCGAAAGTTACCACGTGGTGGCCATTGGCTGCGTTACGATTGTCGGTTGGGAGCAAAATTTCTCCCTGGACTCGCTGGACCCCAGTGATACCGAAAAGCTAAAAGGCAAGGTCGTGCTGGGCACGTTGAACTGTAGTGGGAACTGCATGTCGAGTTGCGGCTCCACCGACGGCACGGCGCCCGAACCGTGGCAAGTCACGGCCGTGAGCATTATCGAATGACACTCTGGACGGTCGTTCTCAGCCTCGTGGCCGGCTGGCTGGCCGGGGGTCTCGCCAACTGGGCGGCCGACGTGTTGCCCGCCTGGTCGCAAGCCCCGGTGCCGGGCACCCAGAGGAGCGGCACGGCGCGCCCGTCCCTGGCACTGAGACCCGACGACTGGATGCCCTGGCGCCGCCAACCGCAGCCGGGCCGGGGACAGTCCGGGACGATCCGTGGCTGGCTGGTCGTCGTCGCCATGGTGGCGCTGTTTGCCGTGGTTGTCGCCTGGTACGCGGGCAATCCGCTGCGCGTGGCCATCGGCTGGTCCTATACACTCTTTCTGTTGACAGTACTCGTGATCGACTTCGAACACCGGCGTGTGCTCAACGTCATGTTGGGGCCGGCGCTGCCGATCATTTTGCTCATCAGCGCCGGTACCGGCATGCCGGGTGTGGTCTCGTCGTTGTTGGGCGGGCTCGCCGGTTTCGGGCTCTTCGTCCTGATTGCGTTGATCAGCCGGGGTGCGATGGGGGCCGGTGATGTCAAGCTGGCAGGTGTTATCGGCTTGATGACCGGCTTCCCGGCCGTACTCCAGGCATTGTTGTTGGGCATCATGATAGGCGGCGCCGCCGCGCTGCTCTTGTTGTTGGTCAAGCGCACCGGGTTGAAGTCACACATGGCCTATGCACCCTACATGGTCATCGGTGCGCTAATCGTCTTGTTGGGAACTTTGGGAGGTTAGGAATCTATCATGCTTCAGGTCAAGAATCAAACACAGGATCTGGTGTTGGTGCACGAGGGACGCGTCGCCAAAAATTCATTCACGCGCCTGCGCGGTCTCATCGGCGTACGTGAGCTGTCGCAGGGGGATGGGCTGTTGATCACGCCGTGCAAGGGTGTCCACTGCATGTTCATGTCCATTCCCATCGATGTCCTCTATGTGGACAAGAACGACAAGGTGATCGCCATGGACCACGGGATGCGCCCTTGGTCGTTTGGTCGTCTACGACGTTCCTCGAGGTATGTAATCGAATTGCCGGCCGGTTTGCTGGCGGCGACCGGAACCAACGTCGGCGATCAGCTTCAGGTGGCGATGTCGTAGGT
Source organism: uncultured Chloroflexia bacterium (assembly GCA_963715415.1). Classification (GTDB taxonomy): domain Bacteria; phylum Chloroflexota; class Anaerolineae; order Caldilineales; family Caldilineaceae; genus JAWKOK01. The sequence continues at coordinate 139,267 of CAVQSG010000015.1, forward strand.
CATCCTTAGCCTGCAAGTATCTCTTTCGAGGTCTTGGACAGTGCGCTCTCTGGTGACGTGTCAGACATCGATGTCCGGCTCTCGACGAGGGCTGTGAAATGTCAACAGAACCTAATATATGTTATACTTTGATGAGTGAATGTATAACGTATTGGAAGGATTACGTGCGATGACACTGAAAATAGCTGCGAAAGGTTGGGTCGTCATCCCGGCGTCGTTGCGACACAAATACAACCTGACTCCAGGCTCGACTGTCGAAATTGTGGACTACGGCGGCGTGTTGGCGCTAGTGCCAGATCAGGACGACCCCGTCGAAGCCGCAGCCGGCATGTTAAAGGGTGACACCTCACTGACGCAAGCATTGCTGCGGGAACATGAGCAGGAACTGCAAGATGGATGACGACGCCAATGCGATCGTCTTCGACAGTTTTGCTTTGTTGGCGTACCTAGGAGGTGAGCCCGCAATGGAGCGGGTGAAACAGGTCTTGCGCCAAGCGGCAACCGGGCGTTGGACTGTCTTTCTGTCGATTATCAGTCTTGGTGAGGTGCTGTACATCACCGAACGTGAACGAGGGATTACGCGTGCACATGCTGTGTTGGCTGCAATCGACCGGTTGCCGCTTCAGATCTTGCCGGCCAATCGTGAGGATGTTCTGGCGGCCGCGCATATTAAGGCCCGGTTTCCACTCTCGTATGCCGACGCCTTCGTGGCCGCGGTCGCGCAAAGCCGGCAGGCAGTTATCTTCACAGGCGATCCCGAATTTCGCCATGTAGAAGGAATGGTCACGGTTGAATGGCTGCCACAAGCTTAAGGCCAATCCAGAGAAATAATAGATCATCGTCAAGTCGTATCGTGGTTCTCATGCATCACAGCATATAGCGCAGTCATCAATATGTCAGTCTCGGCTCGACTTCAGCCCGCTGGCCTGCCACAACTGATCCATGGCCTCTGACACGGTGCGCGCCGCTAGGGCAGCATCCTCGGCGGCAATCGCGTTGATGCGCTGGTTGAACGGCTCGGTGGTGACGGGCCCGTCGTAGCCCAGCGCATCAAGTTTGCGCATGAAACCGACCAAGTCGATGACGCCGGTCTCCATGGGCAGGCAGCGCGTAAAATCAACCTGCTCGTCCCGTGCAATGCCGGCCGGCGTGTCGTTGATGTGTACGGTCACAATATCGTCTGCGGTGATGCGGTCGAGATCGTCCAGAGTGCCGCCCGACATGTGGAGGTGCCACGCATCCAGCAGTAGCCCGACGTTGCCCGTACCGATGTCGGTCGCCAGTTGTAACATCTCCCCCAGCGTGTAGATGAATTCATATTCATGGGGCGTGCGCAGCGTCAAGGGACCCAGAAATTCGATCCCGAACCGGCAGCCGTGATCGCGCAGTACCTCGGCAATCGGACGCAGGCGCGCCAGGTGCCACTGGTAGTTGGTTTCATAGTCGCGCTCATCAGACCAGGACGGACACCAGGTGGTGGTGCGTGTGCAGCCCAACGCGCCGCCCAGCGCGGCAAGTTCGGGTAGGGCTGCAAGATCCTCCTGCCAGCCATCCTGATTCCACGCCACAGGCAGACCCCATTGACCGGGTAGGATTCCGCTCTCGTCAAACAGACCGCGGACATAGGCAGCGCCATGCTCGTCGGCTAAGGCCGCCGCTGCTCGGATATCGAAATCGATGCCGTCGTAGCCGGTCTGCCTGGCCAGCGTGATGGTGTCGGCGAGTGAGAGGTTGCGGATGCCGATGGCGCCGGCGTTCAGGTTTTTGAACATGTTTATCTTCCTTGTCCGCTCGAAGCGGGTCTATGTCATGCCCACGGGTCCAGAATGATTTTGGCGGTTTGGTGTGACGCCGAGGTTTCGAACGCTTCCTGGATCCGGCTCAAGGGTAGACGATGGCTGATCAACAGGTCGACCAGTGGCGACTCCTGGATGATCTGCATCACCTTGGGGAAATCGTTGAGGTTATAGTGCCAGGAGCCGATCAGCGTGAGTCCTTTGCGGATCATATCCGGGCTGATGCGAATGGCCAAATCGTCGTGGCATTCGCCGATGAAGCTCACCTTGCCTTTGCGACGCGTGGCGTCGATACAGAGTCGCTGTGCCTGCACGTTGCCCGAGCAATCCAGGGCACAGTCGACGCCGATCCCGCTGGTCAGGTCGCGAATCTGTGCCAAAAGCTGCTCGTCGCGCGGGTCCAGCAAGGCGGTCGCGCCCATCTCCCTAGCCCGTTCCACGCGATAGGGGACAGACTCAACGACAATGGCGTGCGCACCACGGAAACGCGCATTCGACAATGGCGCCCAGGCCCACCGGGCCGGCGCCGGTAATGAGGATGGTGTCGAAGGCATTGACGCCCATCGCCTTCATCGCGCCGAAGGAGGGTCCCAGGCCACAGCAGGCCAGCGAGGCGTGCTCGTAGGAGACGCCGTCGGGGATCTTGGGCAGTAGCCAGTCCGGCTTGAGCAAGTATTGGGCGTAGGTGGCACGCCCCTCTCCAGTGGTGTAGATCTGCCGGCTAATCTCCGCCGACTGCTCGCAGTGGATGAAATCGCCGGCAAGACAGAGCGCACATACACCGCAGCCGGCCTGCGGCATCACCACGACCCGATCGCCGACGTCGACACGGCCCGGCTGCGCCACGGCGACCACTTCACCGGCCGCTTCGTGGCCCAGAAAATCGACGGGATCGCCCTGCAAATAACTCTTGTATTCGGTGCACATGGGGGCCGCATGTACCTTGACCACAGCCCAGTTGCCCACCGGTTGGGGGTCGGGTGCGTCTACCACGCCGGCCTGACGTTCTCCAGTAATCACTGCTTTCCTCATGAGGATTCCTCCAATCTGGCCTTCGGCCGTATCGACAAAAATGTGTCGATGTCGTTGCGTAAGCACCTACATATTTGCGCCTTCGCTGGAGGCTCAGGTACGACGGCGCAAATCGGGCCTTCGGCAGTACCGACGAGCGTCTTATTCGCCTATCGACACTTTTTTGTCGATGTCATTTTGTAAGCGCCTATAGATCCCCAAAACACTCTCTGGCAAAGGCCAGATCCTCGACGATCAGACGGTCCACTTCATGTTCGGCCGTATATTCGGCCGAAAAGCAGATCGGGCCATTGTAGTTCATCTGCTTGAGCTTGTCCGCAACCTGCTGCCATGAAGAGCGTCCCTGTCGCCCAGAGGTGAAGTACCGTTGCCACTCGGCCAACTCTGCTTCGGGCGGACTGACGCGCCGCCAGTAGGCGTTCTTCAGATTGACCACGCAGAGATGGGACGCCACCACCTCCAGCGCCGGCTCCGGTTCCATGCCTTCCAGCGCGCTGTGGGCTGCGTCCCAGATCGCGCCGACGTAGGTCGGATCGTAGTCCTTGACCAGATGGTGGAGACCCATGGCGTTGACCGGAATCGACGTGCCGTAGTGGTGCTGGACGCCGATCTGTACGCCGTATTGCTCGCAGAAGGGATAGCTCCGTCGAGTTGCGGCGACGTGCAGCCTTTTCGGCTTCCCAGTACCCTTTGCCGTTGCGACTGAACATGACGCGGTTCATGGTAATGCCGGCCGCAGCACAGGCGGCGTAGAGCCGCTCATCGTCCAGCGGCAGCGAGACGGTGACGTTGAGCACACGCACGCCATGTTCCGCCAGCAGCGCAACCGCACGCGGCAACTGGTCTTCGATCTCGTCGGGCTCGCAGGGGAAACCCGGTCGCACCGGTAGTTCGATCAGATCGAAGCCCAGCTTCTTGGATGTGCGATGCCAGTGCCGGCAACTGCATCTCTTTCCACGGCTTCGACAAAGACGGCAAAATTGACGGCCATTGGTATTTCCCTTTGGTCAAAAACATGGGTGTTGGCGGACGTGAATCCCGGCAGCAATTCCCATCCAGTCCGCTGACTCCTGATCGGGCAAAGTCGTCCGACCAGGCCACGCCGTCAATCGAGGGGCACCAGAAGCGCTCGATGTAGCCGATCACGAGTTGTGTTCCCGTCGTCGTGGCTCACATAGGGCGGCATGGCCGGGTTGTACATGGCGTCGGTCAGATCGCGCGCCAGCACGACCGGCATCTGCCAGCGCACCAGCTGCTTGATGGCGAACGAGCGATTGAGCACGCACATGTTGGTGTGGACGCCCATGATCACGACCTGCTCGATGTCGAAGTGGCGCAACGCCGCGTAGACCTCGCGCCCGCTGTCCGAGATCAGATCGCGCTCGTCGTCGATGTCGATGGCCGCATGTTGCCGGGTCCAGACTCGCGTCGCTTCCAGTTCGCCGGTGTCCGAACCCTCGTCGGAATCGTCGATGGGCAGGGGCGGATCGGGCACAGGTACTTGTCGGCGGGCGGTTCCAGCGGCGGCAGAGCCAGCATTCGTAGCCTTGCCGGCGCCTCTTCATAGAAGGCCAGCGTGTCCGACGGCGCATGGATGATCAACGCGCCGCTCTGCCGGGCGGCGCTCAGCACTTCGTTCATGCGTGGGGCCATGGCGTCGACCCGTTCGGCTGCGCCGCGGCTCCAGTGCCGATCCCACATGTCGCAGACGATGATGGCCGTGCGTGCGCAGGCAGTGCGGACCTTGCGCTGGATCGATCTCGTGTCTTGCCAAGATCCAGCATGTGCTCGACGCGACTGTCCTGGTCTCAGGATCCAGCGTCTCTGCAGCTGAAACGGTGAAGGTTCGGCTGCTTCGCTCCATTTCATCCTCCTGCCAGGGTGGCTTTGGCCAGAATTTTCTCGGCGACCTCCATGGTCTTGAGCGCGTCGGCGAAGTTGGAGGACGGCTGCTCGGCCGGTGATGATGGCATCGATGAACTCACGGTTCTTGGCCTGGAAGCCGCCGAAGACATGTTTGTCGTCGCTGCCGGCGACCTCGCGGGTATCATAGACGACGCCCTGGGTGTCGCCGTCGGCGTAGAGGATGCCCTTGTCCTCGTGCTCGGCTTCGACGCAGATGCCCGGTGCATGCATCTCCACGCTGAAGATGCGCCGTCCGCTGGTCCAACTGTTGAGCATCACGCCGGTGGCGCCGTTGTCGAACTGGAGCATGGCCGCGAATGAAGTTGATGTCGGGCACGAGCACCCGCCGCGTGATGCATCTGGACGTCGACCACCTCGCCGCCGCAGATCCAGCGCAGCGTGTCGATGGCATGGACGCCGTCGTCCAGCATGTGGTCGCGGGCTTCCAGGTAGGGGTAGATCTCGTTCTTGTAGAAGCGGCAGACGGCATGGACGATGGGGCCGCGTTCCAGGCAAGCTTCGCGTAGCTTGAACGACCATGGGCGTGCTGCGCCGCTGGAAGCTGACCTGGGTGATGCAGCCGTGCTCCGCGGCCAGGTGGGCCAGGGCGCGTGCCTGATGCAAGTGTGATGCCCATCGGTTTTTCGATGTAGAGGTTGAGTCCCTGGCGTAGACACCAGCACCAGATGTCGTACATGATGTGGGGCTGCCCGATCGCGTAGACGGCGTCGGGCTGCACGTCGTCGATCATCTGGCGATAGTCCAGATAGCGCTTCTCGACCTGATATTTGTCGGCGGTGGTCTGCAAGCGGCGCCGCATCCAGATCGCAGATGGCGGCGATCTCGACATCGTCGAACGAGGCCAACGACGGATAGTGGACCTGATTGGCCATGCCGCCCGCGCCGATCATGGCGATGCGGATCATGCTATTGTCCCTCAATCCGCTCCTTCGCCTTCTCAGCCGGACTCTGACCCGCGACCAGCGGCCGCAGCCGCACCGCAAATCTGACCTCTTCCGGCTTGAGCTGATGCTCGTCCAGCACCCCGGGACCACAACTGCCGTTGCCCAGTCCCCCTTGTGCATAGTCAAGATTGAGAAAGACTTCATCACGTGATCGCAGTTCGTAGGTGTGTCGAGCATCGGTCAAGTCCTGCGCGGTGAAGTGATGTGCGCTGACGTCCAATGTCGGCGCGCCCATGACCAGCAGACCGGCGCCGTGGCTGTCGGTCACGGCTGCCCAGCGCACGGCGGTCTTGTTGCCGCTCTCTTGGGGCATGATGTAGGGATAGAGTTGCTCGCTGACTGCACCGGAATAGACGCCCACCGGCGCACTTGCCTTGCGGTCGCGGTAGCTCTCGTGGGGACCGTGGCCATACCAGGTTAGGATCTCGTGACCGGCGGGCAGAGCCATGCTCAGGCCGATGCGAGGCAAAAAGGGCGGCAGGCTGCCGGAGGGAACCACATGGGTCTCGATGAGGATGTCGCCAGTGCCGAGGAAGCGATAGGTGTATTCGGTATCGAAACGCGCCGAGGCAACTCGGGCCGGCGCCGCCGCTCAACTGATCGCGCGCCTGGGCAAATTGCGCGATCAGATTCTGCTTGACTGCCTCGGGAATGTCCGCGCCCACAGGACCGTCCAAGGCGGCGCTCATGAGATCGAGCAATTCGGGGAGACGACCGGTGGCCGCCAGTACTTCCACCAATGTCGCCACCTTGTCGCGGTAGTCGTTGCCGTCCAGATCTGTGTAGTTGAAGCCCAATGCGGCCGCCAACATGCGCCCCTGCTCCTCGTCGGTGCGATGGACCAGCATCATCTTGATGCCGTCTGTCGCCGCCTGCGCACGTCTGGCCTGCATGGTCTCAGCATCCACGTCCGCCAGCGTTGCCGTGCGGACGGTAATCCGTACCTCCTGCGGACTGACCTGGATGACGTCGATGCCGTCCACATGTTCGGCCAATTGATCGAGACCCGACTCTCGCCACCGGATGGCCGCACGTTGGTCGCCCCAGGTGTTGTCGTCGTTGTCCGTAGGCGCACGCCAGAGGTTAAGGGCGGGTGCGGCCGCAATCAGCTCGTCACCATCGACCCGATAGGAGGCCAGCCGCCCGCGCTCGGTGTCGAAGAAGATGGAGAAGCTCTTGCCCAGAATGGAGACGCCTTCCCCTTCCTCGACCAATTCGACGCGGGGCATGTCAGCGCGCGAGAGAACCGGTACCTCGGGCACAGCCACGGGAACTTCGAATTGACCCCATGCTACCTCATGCCCGGCATCGGCCCATTTCGTCGCCTCTGCCAGCGAGAAGCGAACCAGCAACCAGTACTCGGCACCCGGAATCGGTTCCGGCTGTGTAAACGGCACGTGAAGTTCGACGCTCTCTCCCGGCTGCGTGTCCAGTGGCGGTAGGTCACCGCGCTGCAGGACGACACCGTCCGCCGTCAGCGTCCAGGAGCCGTGCAGGTAGCTCAAGTCGGCGAAGTGATGGCGGTTGGTCACCCTGATCAAACCTCGGGCAGGGTCGACCGCTTCGATCAGCACCGGTTCGTGCACCTTCTTGAGCTCCCAAATGCCGGGGTGGGGATCCCGGTCGGGACTGACCAGACCGTCGGCCACGAAGTTGCCGTCGTTGGGCGCGTCGCCGAAGTCGCCGCCGTAGGCCATCCATTCCTCACCGTCTTCGTTGACACGCCGGATGCCGTGGTCCGCCCACTCCCAGATGAAGCCACCCTGGAGTCGACGATGGCTGCGCACGGCATCCCAGTACTCGACCAGGTTGCCATTGGAGTTGCCCATGGCGTGCGCATACTCACACATGATGATGGGCCGGTTGTCGCCGTTGGTCGCCATCTCGACGATGCGGGCCACACTCGGGTACATGGGCCCGAGGATGTCGACGACCGGATCGTCTTCGGCCGGGTGATAATGGATGGGACGTGTGGGGTCGTGGGCGCGGATCCACTCGGCCATGGCCACATGGTTGGGGCCGAATCCGGATTCGTTGCCCAGTGACCAGTAGATGACGCTGGGGTGGTTCTTGTCGCGCTCGACCAGACGAATGGCCCGGTCGACAAAGGCTTCCCTCCACAGAGGATCTTTGGTCAACCGATCCCAGACGCCGTGGGTCTCCAGATTGGCCTCGTCACAGAGGAGGATGCCCCATTCGTCGCAGAGTTCGTACCAGCGCGGCATGTCGGGATAGTGCGCCGTGCGTACGGCGTTGATGTTGAACTGCTTCATGATCCGGATGTCGCGCACCATGTTGGCTTCGGAGATCACGTGGCCGTGGTCGGGGTCGTGTTCGTGTCGATTGACGCCGCGGATCTCCAGCCGCGCACCGTTGAGACAGAGCGCACCGTCGATCAGTTCGACGCGCCGGAAGCCGACGCGGCAGCCCTGTACTTCCAACGGCTCCGGTCCGCCGTTGTCCAGCGTCACCAGCAGCGTATAGAGGTTGGGAAATTCATCTGACCATTTGGCCGGGTTCGTGACGAATTCGGCAAACTCGACGACCTCCTCTGCACCGGCGTCGACATCGACATCCGCGGTCAGCGCGTCGAACAGCACATTTCCCATCCGGTCGACCAACTCGATCTTGACCGTCCCTGTGGCCAACGCACTGCCGCTGTTTTTTACTTTGGTCGTGACGTGCAGGGTGGCGTTGCGGTACTCGTCATCCAGCTCCGTGCGAACAAAAACATCGCGAACGTGGAGCGCCGGCGTTGCCCAAAGATAGACGTCGCGATAGATGCCGCTCAGCCGCCAGAAGTCCTGATCTTCCAGATACGAGCCGTCGGACCAGCGATAGACCTGCACGGCCAACACATTCTCGCCTTCCTGCAGATAGGGTGTCAGATCGAAAACCGCGGGGCCGCGGCTGTCCTGGCTATAGCCGACCTTTCGGCCGTTGACCCAGAGACAGAAGGCTGAGTCCACGCCGTCGAAGGTGATATGGACCTGATGGTCGTCCCATGCGTAGGGAACATGGAAGGTGGTGCGGTAGAGCCCGACCGGGTTGTCGTCCTGTGGCACACCGGGCAGACGGTCGATGGGAAAGGGGTAGGTCACATTCGTGTAGTGAGGTGGGTCGTAGGTCGGGTTGCCGTGAGGAACGTCGCCCAGCATCTGCCAGTTGCCCGGCACCGGTACGCTCTCCCAGCCGCTGTCGTCTAGCGCAGGCGCCTCAAAGCCGGGCACCACCGAGGCCGGATTCTTATAGTAGAGAAAGCGCCAATCGCCGTTCAGCAATTGGCAGTAGGACGATGCCATGCGGTCCAGTTTGAGTGCTTCTACTCGATTCGCATAGGGCATCAGTGTCGCGGTCGCCGGCTCCTTGTTGATCCCAAAAACCTCGGGGTTTTCCCAGTCGTTTGTGTGCTGAATTGGCATTCTCTACTCCGCCTTTTGATGAAGCCACAGATGGACACAGATGAACACAGATGTATTCATTTGTGTCCATCTGTGGCTAGAATACTGTCCTCAGTTCCTGTGCCAGACCCGTCTCCGCTGAGCGGTAGGCAGCGTCGAAGATCTCGATGACGTGGCGCGCATGCTCCGCCGAGGCCACGGTCGGCGTGTCGTCCAAGATCCAGTCCACCAACTGCATGACATCCTCGTAGACGTGGGCCTCTTCCATCTCCTTATGCCGGCCGAAGCCGTGGGGCAGGGCGCCGTTCATGCCGTATTGATCGTCCAGTTCCTTACCCTCGTACTCGATGGGTTCGCCGTTTAGGGCTGACCCGTTGATGACCCCATCCGTACCAAAGATGAGCGGTCGACCCATGTTGGGCAGCCCGCCCGCGGCCACGCCATAGACGAAGGCGTAGAACGCGTCGCCGAAGTCGAGTACCATCAGCGTGTTGTCATCCATGTCGGTGGGCAACATCTGATCCTTGAAAGGCCGCTCATGGATGCGCACACCCGAGAAGGCAGTGACCCGCTTGGCCGGACCCAGGATGCCGGTCATGGCGTGTAGGCCGTAGACGGTCATGTCGTAGAGCGGGCCGCCGCCCGGTTTGCGGAAGTACCAGGCCGGGTTGATGTTGGTGAGCGGATCATCTCCGCCGCGCACGCGGGATTCGTTCTCGTGATAGGTGCCGAAGGCGGAGCCGGTCACCGCCCAGGTCAAACGCCCCAACACGCCATCATCGATGAGCTCCTTGATCTTCTGATGGCGTGGGCGCAACATTTCGCCCGGTGAAGAGACCAACTTGACCTCCCTGGTCGCGGCTGCCGCAATCAACGCGTCGGCCTCATCCACGGTGGTCGTCATGCTCTTGTTGAAGTGGACATGCACGCCGTGGTCCACCGCCAGCATGCCTTGGTCAAAGTGAACGCCGATGGGCGAGCAGATGGAGACTGCGTCCACGATGTTGGCGGCCAACAACTCTTCGGCTGTGGCGTAGGCGTGGGGCACATCATATTTGGCGGCTGCAGCCTCCGCACGTGCGAGCACCGGGTCGCAGACCGCCGTGATCCGCACCCGATCGTGCACGTCTTCCATGGTCAGATGGGGGAAATGGCAGCGTAGGGCAATGCTGCCGGCGCCGATGATGCCGAGTCGAACGTAATCGCTCATGAACTATTTCTCCAGATCGTGTGGTTTGCGTTGCTCATGTACCCCAATCCATGGGCCAAGGCGGCTCGAAGCTCGACGTCACATCCACCGGGCGGCCCGACTGCAACGATGCAACGATCGCACCGCAGATCTCGACCACGTGGGCGGCCTGTGCGCCGGTGGCGCGCTGCGGACGGTTGTCGGCGATGGCGTCGGCAATCTCGGCCACGGCCCGGCCCCATTCAACGCCTTGAAAGGGTGGACGCACATAGGGAACATCACCATAGGTTTGGCCAAATTCGGCAAACTCGACATCGGCGTGGAAATCCTGGAAGCTGCCCAGATAGAGCGAACCGAGATCGCCGTGGAACTCCAAGCCCTTCTGTTTGCCGTGGTGCCCCACATAGAAGTTGGTGGTGAGGCGCACCACCGTGCCGTCGGCCAATTCGACGGCAGCCACCACCCAGTCGGGCGTGTCAATGTGGAAGGGTACGCCTTCTTTCGTCACCCGGTCCGGATGGAGGACCGTGCCGTAGGCGCTGACGCGCCGCGCCGGCGCCAAAAAGGTCGTGACCAGGGTCAGCGGATAGACGCCCACGTCATAGAGCGCACCGACCTCGTAGAAGGGACCGGGATTGGGGTGCCACGACTCGATGCGTCCCCAGTTGACCTCGCAGTAGACCACGCGCACGGGGCCCAGCCGTCCCGAACGGATGCTCTTCCAGGCCGTCTGCTGCGCCTCGCCCATGTAGGTGATGGGCGAGCAACTGAGGCGCAGTCCACGCGCCTGCGCCAGTTCGACCAGCGCCTTGGCTTCATCGTAGCGTAGGGCGATGGGTTTCTCACTGTGCACATGCTTGCCGGCTTCCAGACATTGGGTGATGACGGCCGGATGGGCGTGGTGGATGGTCAGATTGACCACCAGGTCGAGGCGCGGGTCGGCCAGCATCTCCTCGAGGGTGGGATAGGCGACGCCGCCGTACTCGCTCGTCAACTGCTGGGCGCGTTCCGGTATCACGTCGGTTGCACCGAGCAGTTCGATCTGCGCATAGGGCCGCATGGTCTTGGCGTAGGGGCCTGCGATATTGCCGCAGCCGGCGATGCCGACGCGTAGCGTTTGGTTTGGCATGATTGGCCGATTCTCTCGTCGCTTATTGTGTTGGTGGCAAATTGGGCGCTATCGATTGGAGTAGCTTGCGTCGCGCGGGCGTCAGTCGATCGAGCAGAGCTTGCGAATAGGTGAAGCCATAGCGTGTGGCGCCCCAGCTGACACCGTAGCGATAGATGGTGACGCGCCGCTCGCCGCCATCGTTGGTGCGGCTGCTGCCTCCGTGCATGAGTCCGTCCACAAAGAGCAGCGCGTCGCCGGCCTTCATGTGGGCGGGGATCGCGCCGTCCAGGTTGTCCATACGGTCGAGCTTGGCGTAGTCGCCCGCGTTTGGGTGGGGCAGATTGGACTTGTGGCTGCCGGGGATCACCATGGTCGGCCCGTCGCCGGGGCCAACGTCGGTGATGGCCAGGATGACGTTGACCTGTCCGCAACGGAAGACGCCGTGCTGGTAGAGGTACTTGTTGCGCAACGCAGCCTGGTAGCCGCCCGAGTGGACCGGATGGTGGCCACCCGAGCGCCGAATGGACGCAATTGCCTCGTCGATGAAAAGCCCTGCTACGTAGGAGCCTTCTTCACCGCAATAGTGGCGCACGTAGTCGATCCAGCCTGGATGGTCAATGAGTTGCTCAAACGGCTCGCCGACCTCGACGCAATTGTGCAGTTCAAAACCGGTGGCCGCATTGTCAGTCGCGTCGTTGCGCGTTGCCCCACCATTCCCCGGTTTCCAGGGGTGGAAACGCGTCGAAGGCCGCGTTTAATTCGGAGAGGAGTGTGGGATCGACGGCATTCTTCAAGATCAGATAGCCGTTGAGATCGAAGAGAAAGTCATCGAGTGCGCTTGGTTGGCTTGGTTCCACGGGTTGTGCCTCCCAGTACAGTCCGGCGTAGATACCACGGCAGTAACGAGAACCGCCTTACTCGACTGAAAGCACCGAAATAACTGTGGTCCTATTGAAGCCGGGATCTACTAGGTTGAAGTCAATCGTCAATCATGGTCTTCACGGCTGATCGTCAACCGAGAATCAGCCCGTGGGGTTGGGATACTGGAAACGACGCCGTCCGGCCACACGATCTCCAGCCCCTGGATCGTATTGTCCGCGGGGATCCCAAAGTGAATTTGTCCCGGATCACCTGATAGATAGCCGCCTGATGCACGTACGTCACGCTGTTGAATGCCGTGCTCGGTCGTCAGGTAGACTTGCGCGCCGATGGCCCGTGTGTTGGCTGACCCAGGCCAGCGGAGTTCGACTTCCAGCGCGGCTTCGCCGCAGAGCCGATTTTCGAAGAGCATGGCGAATCCACGCAAATTGTTGACGACGATGTCCAGGTCGCCGTCTTTGTCGAAATCGGCCATGATCATGCCACGACCGCTTGCGGTGGCATTGAGCTGCCACTCGGGCGCTGTTTCAAATTTGCCGTTGCCGTCGTTGCGATAGACCTGATTCTCTTCCACCAGCTCACCATTGGGGAGATGGCTGAACATGTCGACCGCGATCATGCCGTTGACGATGTAGAGGTCGAGGTCGCCGTCGGTATCCAGATCCCCAAGGCGTCCTGCCCAGCTCCAGCCACTGGCGTCGACGTTGCGCCGGGCTGCCTGGTTACGCCATCCACCCCATCGCGTCTGTACCTGCAGTACGTTGGCCATCACCTGCGGATCGTCCTGGTTGTGGTGTTCCCCCATCTGTTCGAAAACCGGTTGCCATTTGGCCAGTGTGGCCGGCGAGGTCTCGTACGGTTTCATGTCAGTGGTGAAGAGCTCCAGTTTGCCGTTGCCGGTGATATCCCCCCGATCCAGGCTCATGGTACTGTGGGAGGTTGTATCGAACGACGCTGCGTCTTCCCATTGCTCGTCTCGTTGAGTCCACAATTGATCTTGTAAGGCAAAGTCATGCGCGACCCAGATCTCCGGTCGCTGATCTCCGGTCAGGTCGATCAGGCCGATCGAGAGTGCTTCAGATTCGGGTGACAGCACCTGGGAGACAAACCCATCGCTCGTTGGAGGTGGAGGGCGACGCCTGCCAACGAGTCGTCGTCTTCGGCGTCGAAATCCATGCTGGGTGAGTTCTGCCCCATACGAACCTGTGACCAGATCGAGCATGCCGTCCTGGTTGAGGTCACCCCAAGCCATGGCGTAGGCATAGTGGTCAACGCCAGTAAGTGGTCTGGCGTTGGAAGCGGGGCCCGGAGGCCGTCTCGCCCTGGTTGCGCCGAATCGGAGACGCGTGTCGAGACCGCGATGGGTGAAGGTGATGTCCAGCGCATCGTCACCGTCGACGTCGACAATGGCGACGCCACGGGTAAACCGATCGTCGAGCGGTTCTGCTTCAAAGACCAGATCGCCCTGGTTCCAGAGGATCGCGCTTTCGCGATCGACGCTGGCGAAGACCAGGTCGAGATCGCCGTCGTCGTCCAGATCGTTGACGGCCACGCCTGCGCCGTTGCTGATGTAGGTACCGATCTCGCGCAGACGTAGACCGGTGGCGAACGGCAGCCTGATGCGATAACGAAGACGCCGGTGCAGACATCTTCGCGTTCGAGTTCCAGTCTCAATATGGTGATGTGGGCCGGCTCTCCGGTTGATCTTGACGTTGCCTGCTGTGCATGCACATCTTTCCCTGTCAAGACGAAAGAGTGCGGCCACAGTCGAAATGCACAACCAAGCGTGCTCGTGACATCCGATCTGAAAATTGGTGTGCACTTCGATCCATCCGTAGTCGACTGTTTAAGTTTAGCCCTTCATACCGGTGAGGCTGATGCCCTCGATGAAGGTGCGTTGGGCAAGGACAAAGGCCAGAATCACCGGCAGTGCAATAATCGTGCTCACCGCCATCAGGTGGGGATAGGCCAGTTCCGAATTACCCATGCTCGTCGAGATCCGTTGCAGCCGGTAAATGCGTCAACGCAAGCGGATAGAGTGCTTCGTCGTTGAGGTAGATGAGTGGACCAAGGTAGTCATTCCAGGACCAGAGGAAGCGGAAGAGCACAACCACAGCGATCGCCGGTTTGGTTAAGGGCGTGATGATCCGCCAGAGGATCGTCCACTCGCTGGCCCCCTCGATCCGCGCCGCCTCCGACAGTTCCTCCGGAATCGACATGAGGAACTGGCGCAGCAAGAAGATGAAGTAGGGTACACCAAACAGATTGGGTAGGACCAGGGGCAGGTAAAGCGGCGAGTTGATCCAGCCGAGATTCTTGAAGATGATAAAGAGCGGCACCATGGTTACCTGCCAGGGCAGCATCATCGTGGCGATGCATAATCCAAAGAGCTGACTACGCCCACGCCACTGGATCTTGGCGAAGCCATAGGCGACGATGAGCGATGAGACGACCGTGAAAAGCGTTACCGGCAGCGAATAGCGAAAGATGGAGTTGATCGCAGCCGTGTTGAAGTCGAGCCGATTCCAACCATCGATAAAGTTGTTCCAATGAGCCGGACTCGGGATCCAGATCGGCGGAACTGTATAGACCTGCGGATCATCTTTCAAGGCCGTGCTAAACATCCAGAAGAGCGGAAAGAGCCACGTAAAGGAGAGGATCAAGAGCAACCCGTAGACCGCTCCCTTACTGATCCGCTTCAGAGCACTGTTTGACGCGCGTTCGGATCTTTTCGACGGGTGGGGTCTGCGGGACTGTCTGGCTTGCGGTCGTCATTTGTCGCCCCCATAGTAGACCCATTTGCTTGACGTTGCGAAGAGGATGCTGGCGAATGCCACGATGATCAGGAACAAGATCCACGCCATGGCCGAAGCCTTGCCCATGCTCAGTTGGATGAATGCGTTGCGATAGAGGTTCACCACATAGAGTTCAGTCGACTTCATGGGCCCAGCCTGGGTGAGAATCCACGGTAGCGTGAATTCCTGGAAGGCGACGATAAAGCCCAGGATCAGATTAAACAAGATTACCGGTGTCGAGAGCGGGACGGTGATGCTACGGAACTTCTGGAGAGAGTTAGCGCCGTCCAGATCCGCTGCTTCATAGAGACTTCTGGGAACATTCTGTAGCGCCGCTAGAAAGATGACGACGGCCGCACCCTGCATCCAGACGAATATTATGATCAGGCTAGGTTTGGCGAGCGTCGGGCTGGACAGGAAGGGGATGGTGGACATGCCGAGACCCTTTAGCACACCGTTGATGGCGCCATACTGGGTGTTGAGCAGAAAGAGCCAGACCATGGCCGTGCAGACCGCGGGCACGATCGACGGAATGTAGATGATCGACCGGTAGACCGTCCGGCCTCTAACATTTGTGTTCAACAAGTTCGCAATGAGGAACGCGACTCCGATTCCGATGGGCACGCCGAACAACACATAGTAAAAGGTGTTACCGATCACCTTCCAAAAGTCGGGATCGATTGTGAACAGATAGACGTAGTTCTTCAACCCGATGAACTGCTCATCGCGGATGAAATCATAGTTCGTCATGCTGTAATAGAATGACGCGATCAAGGGAATTAGCGAGAACAGCAGAAAACCGATTACCCAGGGCGACACAAACAACAGGCCAAGGACCTGGTTGCGCCGTTCTCGTTTCGTCATTCCTCCCTTGGGTACAGACGGCGTCGTTGTGACGGCCATAAAACCTCCTTAAGGTGCGTCCAGAAATAAATTCCCGGTACCACCTTCCTGGAAGCTTTCGCCACAAGAAGCTGTCGGCCTGAGAGCTTCCAGGAAGGTCGGGATGGGTTAGTTGGACGCTCACTTACGGCTGACACTGGTTGTCAGACTGAAACATCATCTTGGACCAAGTGTTCAGAAAGCATTTTCGGATCCGGCCTCAACGAAGCCGGATCCTCCAACCCACGATGGGAATAGTCCCTGCAACTTCTGACGACCGATTTCGGGGTCGCGGTTGCGGACTATGTCGTGGTTAGGCAAGCCCCTGGGCCGCCCACTCAGCTTCCGCACGGCGTTGAAGTTCGGCCGCACCTTCTTCCGGCGACATATTGTCGCGATAGACCTGCTCGCGGACTTCACTCTGTTGGTCGTACATGAACCAATGGATGGGACAGCGGCGCAGGAGATGCCACTCTTCTACCTCGGGAATCGTGTCGATGTAGAAACGGAGGCCCGGATAGGCGTCAGCGTCGATGGTCGGCAAGAAATCATTGACACCGTGAATCCAGCCGACTTCCTCAAAAATGATCTCGCACGCCTTGACCGTGTTGAAAAACTCGCCGAGCTTGAACGCACCCTCGGGATTCTGGGAATCGCGATAGATCTGTACCAGATGGGCATTGACACCTTGCATTTTGACGTTCTTGCGATCGTCGGACATCGGCCCCCAGGAGGCCATGTTGTACTGGGCAATTTCGGGCTGTTCAATTTGTGTCTCACCGGGATGCCAGTAGCCCTCGATAATCATGTTCTGTACGCCGGCGCTGAAGGACGCACCCCACGTGCCCATGCCCTGCACCTGGCGCATGCCGGCGAACTGATCCGGGCCGGCGATGCGATAGAACTCTGCTGTCACATTCAGCAGGTCGGCGATCCGTTCGTTATCGAGATCGAATTCACGCGTCTCCTCGTCGAACCAAGTTACGCCGTATGAAAGCGGTCCGTAGTCTACATCGCCGCCCATGGCGTCGTAGGGATCAAGCCCGATCTGTTGCAGGTTGCCGGCGTCATCCATCTTGGTCAATGCCTCGTGCCAAGCCAAGGCTTCGTTCCAGGTCGCCGGCGGACTGTCTACATCGAGACCGGCTTCTGCGGCGGCTTTGCTGTTGTAGTTCAGACCGTACTGGACATAGCTCTCGATACCGGGAACGCCGATCATTTCACCGCCGAAAAAGGCGTAGTCGTAGACCCAATCGAGAATATTGTCTTTGTTCAGCACATCGCTTGTCTCAGCCATATCCTGGACAGGAATGGCCGCGCCGCGGGCGAAGAGGTTCGGATAGTCAAAATTGGATCCTGCGTCCGGTGGGGTGCCCGCTGCAATCGCGGTCAGTAGGGCTTCACTCTCAACGGTGCCACGATAGTCGAGCGTAGCACCTTCGGCATGTGCTTGCCATTCTTCCGTTGCGATGATCTTCTCCATCGCCGGGTCGAGATTGCCCCAGGCATACCAGAAGGTAATCACCTTGCCTTCGGTTGTGGGCTGATCGCCGCTACCTTCGGCTGCCTGATCGGCAGGCGCGCTGGCCGGCGCGCAGGCCGCCAGCACGCCACCAATCGCGACCAGTGACGTGGTCTTGAGAAATTGGCGCCGAGACAGGCCGCTTTTGCGTTCGATCGACATTGATTCTCTCCTTTCGGAACTACTTTGGATAGACGACTCAAGTTCTATGTTCACAGGGCGTCACGTGTTCGTTATGATTCACGTCGCCGTATGTGACAGGTGAGCTTCGTGCCCGGCCGCACTGCGCGCCAGTGCCCCGCACGATTCCCGGACAATCAGTTCGGTGGGCAACACTGCGGTCACGGCCGGTGTGTCGGCGCGTTCGGTCCGTTCGTTGAGCATACGAACCGCGTACGCGCCCATTTCCGCTTTGGGTACATGGACAGTGGTCAAGCGGGGCGAGACGAAGGCGGCAATCGGGATGTCATCCACGCTGGCAATGGCCATGTCGTGGGGCACGGACAGCCCGCACTCACTCAAGCCGCCAATGGCGCCGATGGCGACTTCATCACTACAGGCAAAGAGCGCCGTGGGCGGTGCCGCGAGCGAGAGCAGTTCACGCGCCTGCCGGTGACCGTCCTGTGGAGAGTTCCACGTCACGCCCGCGGCCACCAATTGCTCATCATAGGCGATATGGTATGCGTGGAGACTGCGCCGATAGCCGTCGATGCGCGAATCCAACGAGCCGACGAAACCGATGCGCCGGTGCCCGAGCTTGATCAAATGGGTGACCGCTTGTTCTGCCGCATTGGCGCGCCCAAAGATCACCGCGGGCAGATTCTGCCAGCCCCGTTCGACGCAGACAATGTTGTCGATGCGGTCGCGGATTCGATCTACCAGCATCTTGTCGATGCGCTCAGTGTTGTCGGGATCGACGGCAAGAAAGAGCAACCCTGAGATTTCTTCGGGATGGATGAGTTCGTTGAAGAGTAGGGGATCGGACAACTCGTCCAGGAATTGCAGGAAACGCACACGCATCTGGCAGCGATGGGCCTCTTCGTAGATGCCGGCGATGATTTCGCCGTAAAAGGGACGCGTGATGGTTGCCGCCCCGCCACCCACGACGATGCCGAACTGGCGCGCGCTCTGCTCGGAGTCCCATTTCTGGCGCATGAGCATCTGGGCGTGTTTGTTGGGGCGGTAACCCAACTCCTGCACCGCACCAGTACTCGCTCGCGTGTCTCCTCGGAGACAGAGCGCGGCCCATTGTTGATGACGTACGAGACAATGGAGGTAGAGACTCCAGCGCGTTCCGGCTACATCCTTCTGCGTCACGCGTTTGCGTGCATTATCGCTCATGGGACAGCAACACTAGGCGTTTATTGTGTGTGCTCTAGCCCGCCGTAGAGGAAGTCGGCTGCCGGCTCTGGTCGGACAGTAAGGATGGGCAAATTGTAACGGGAGAAAAGCGATTGTCGATGCGTATCGACAATATTATCGATAGAATAGCATAGGGGGAGGGGGCTGTCAATCGTCAGATCGCATTTTGGTGCGTTCCAGATTATTGGGTAGTTGCCGACGCTCGGCGACCGATCTGCGCATTCTCGCCATGGTGCACAGTAGAGCCGGGTTGAGCCGGCGTCGTTCTGTCGCCTGGGTGTTCCACGCCCAGACGATCGCCGCCGTGGTGACAGTTTGCGTGGCCAAAGACCGCCCAAGGCTAAAGCCATGGGCTAACACAGCGACGCCGGCTCAACCCGGCTTGTCCGATAATCTGCAACAGTCGCCCAAAAGCCTGGGACGCTCCCACTCTTTACCACTGGAGTTATGGATGATCCTGCAGCTCACCGGCTCCGGACGCGGCGTTTACCGGGTAGATGCGCGGTTCGACACCGGTCTGCGCCTGGTATGCCTGCGCGACGTGGGTCGCAAAATCATCCACATCCACGCGTCGCACCACAGCCAGCATGCAGCCGCCGAATCCGGCTCCAGCCTGCCGCGCGCCGACGACACCCGGCGCGGCCGTCATGGCGCCGATCATGGCTTCCATGGCCGGCGCACCGATCTCATAGAGGTCGCGGGCGCCCGCATAGGAGGCCGCCATCAAGTCGCCCACCCATGTGCCATCCGCGGTCGTCAGCGCGTCGGCCAGATCCAGCACGCGCTGGTCTTCTTGTATGATGAAACGGCAGCGTCGTTCCACCACGTCAGACAGTGCGTTCCGGTGCGCGGCCAACTGTTCCAGTGAGACGTCGCGCAAAGCCGTGATGCGCGGGTTGCTGCGCTGGAGAATCGCAACACCTTCTTCGCATTGCGCGCGACGGTCACCGTATTCCGAGCCGGTCAGCGCGCGCTCCACACAAGTATCACAGATGACGACCTGCCATTGCGCCGGCATGTTGACGGCACTGCTGGTCAGGTGGCGGCAGTCCAACAACAACGTGGCGCCGGCGCGACCGACGGCGGACGTGTACTGATCCAATATGCCGCAGTTGACGCCGACGAAGTGGTTTTCGGCTCTTTGGCCCAGTAGCGCCATCACCACGGGATCGAGGTCAAAGCCGCCGATCTCCTTGAACATGACTGCAGTTGCCATCTCCAAGGCAGCGGACGAACTAAGACCGCTGCTAATTGGGACGGTGCTGTGCACGAGACCGTCGAACCCGGTCAAGCCATAGCCGTCATCCTGGAGCACTTTGGCGAGGCCGCGTACGTAATCGGTCCACGGCGAGTGCGGGTCGTGGTGGATGGCGTCCAGCTGAAACTCGCCGCCACCGCCAACATTGAGTGACTGGATGGCCACGCGCCGATCCGGACGCGGTCTGGCCGCAATCCAGGTGTCGCGGTCGATGGTCATGGTCATGACGCGACCCATGTTGTAGTCGGTATGGCTGCCCATGAGATCGACGCGACCCGGGGCGCGCGTCCAGTGGCTCGGCGCCTTGCCGTAGCGCTGGACGAATTCGTCCGCCATGTAGGATCGTCTGGTCTTCGTGTCCATGGTTTGCCGCCTCTATTCTGTTTGCGGTCGTGTATGCTACCTCTAGCAGGAACCGTACAAGGATTTCTGTCGGGATTTCACTCGGGAAGATCCTCACTGCAGATCGCGAAACGCTTCCAGCATCGCCTCGACGTTGGCCATGGGGATGTCGGTCATCATGCGGTGGGAGGGCGCGATGAGTAGGCCGGTTCCGCCGGGCGCGAGTAGCTCAACAGCTTGGGCCACGGCGCGCTTGACTTCGTCCGGTGTGCCGAAGGGCAGCACCGTCTGGGTCGATACGCCGCCGTAGAATGACAGCCGGCCGCCGAACTGCTCATGAAGCCAGTTGTGGTCTAGTACTTCCGGCTGGACGGGGTTGAGCGTGGTCAGCCCGATCTCGACCAGATCGGGCAATACTTCCTGGATCTGGCCGTCGGAGTGCATGAGGATGGGCAGGCCCCGCTCGCGAAAGGGGCAAAGAGCCGGGCCAGCCGCGGTCCGATGAACTGGCGCCACATGGCGGGCGAAAAGAGCATGTTCTTCTGTGCACCGTAATCGTCGCCGAAATAGGCACCGTCCACACCGAGATCGAGAAAACGCCCGGATGAGCACGAGCTGGATGTCGACAATCCGGTCCAGCAGCTTCTCCACGTAGCCGGGATCCAGCACCATGTCCATCATCAAGGTGTCCAGCCCGCGCAGCGACCACGCCCGTTCGAAGAGTGCCCAACCGAAATTTGGCGTGATGAAATGGCGCCCGGCATCGGCAGCGATGATTGTCTCGGCCTCGTCCAATAGTGCCGGTTCGTGTGGATCGGGCCAGGCAAAACGGTCCAGGTCCGGATCGTCTGTGAGCGGTGTGTGGCTGGGGAAGTAACCCTCTTCACCGGTGTCGAAGCCCACGCCCCACCAGTCGAACTTCTGCGTACCGTCGGCGCTCAAGCGGGTCGGAAAGCTGAGGTCGACGCGCACCATGTGGTTGCCAAGGAGGTCGGGCAGATCGTCGACCTCGACATCGAAGTGGCCGGCCATGGTCTCGCCCATGCCGCCGGTGTAGTTGATCTGGGTCGGCAGACGGTCGACGGGTGCGTGCCTCAGTGCCGCGCACATACGCTCTTTAGGTATCACGGGCGATCTTCCTCACTCGGCTAATTGGAAAGCGTACCTTGTTCCATCGCGTCGTCACACCTGTCGACCGCGGCAACCGGTAGAAACGCCGCACGTTCTCGGCGAAGAGCTTCTGCTGCGCCTCATCGCCCAGGTGCGCGGTCGCCTGATCCAGCACCTCGATCCAGCGCACATAGGTCGTCGCCAACAGCGAGACCGGCCAGTCGCCGCCGTACATGACGCGATCGACACCAAAGGCGTCGACCACATGGTCGATATAGGGGCGCAGGTCGGTGGGCGTCCAGTTCTTCAGATCGGCTTCGGTGACCATGCCGGAGAGTTTGCACTGCACATTGGGGAAGGCCGCCAGCGTCGAAATCTGCGCCCGCCAGGGATCCATCACCCGACCGGCGATGGCGGGCTTGCCGATGTGGTCGAGGACAAACGCGACCTCGGGGCACTGCTGGACCAACGCCACTGTGTCGTCCAACTGGTGGTGTACGACACAGATGTCGAAGCTGAAACCATATTCGGCCAACAACTGGACACCGCGCACAAAAGTGGGCTGAACGGAATATCCATTTGCTTCGGATTGAACGATGCGCCGCACGCCCTTGACCAGCGGCAGCGACGTGAGCGCCTCCAACTCCGGACGTACGCCAATACCCTGCTCCAGCGCTGCATGGGCGACGATTGCCTGAATACGTGGCTCTTCTTCGGCCAGAGAACTCACCCACTGCGCTTCTTGCCAAGACTGTTCCGCGGCACATCCTGCCTGCACAAAGACGATGCCGGCCAGATCGATCCCCTGGGCCTGGGTATCTAGATCGCCCGGCAGATGTGCGCGGTTGATGGCCGGTACATTTGCCAACCAATCGTACGGCAGGTGATCGGGATCCCAGAAGTGGATATGGCTGTCGACAATTGGTGGTGTCATGGCATGCTCCTATGGCTTGACGAGATCTGAACTGGAGCCGGGCTCCTGGGGTGTGCGATAGACGCCGTCCTCGACGACGGCGGGATGAACGAAATATTGGCGCAGATGGGGGATATATTCCAGCAGCAGCGCGTCGTGGCCCAGCGCAACATGGTTGAAGAGGACCAGATGTTGGTGGATCTGTCCCATGTCGCCCACATGGGGTACGACCGGAACGCCGTACTTGCGCGCCAGCATGCTGACTGTGATAAATTCGCTGACGCCGCCGACCCGCGCGCAGTCGACCTGGATGAAACCAGCCGCACCGGCTTGAAGAAAATTCTTGAAAAGCACACGATGCGAAACATGTTCGCCCAGCGCGATCGGAATGGGCGCGATGGCCCTGGCCAGCGTCTGGTGCGCGAGCACGTCGTCGGGATGGGTCGGCTCCTCGATCCAGAATGGATTCATGCCCGCGAGTTCCAAGCTGGCGCGGATCGCCCGAGGCAGCGACCAGCTTTGGTTGGCATCCAGCATCACCTGGGCCGCGTCGCCGGCTGCCTCGCGCACCATGTAAGCGCGACGGATGTCGCGGCCGGTCTCGGCGGACCCGACCTTCAGTTTCATGGCTGTGAAACCGGCGTCGACCGCCTTCTTCACGTTGGTCCTGACCTGCTCGTCGCTGTAGTTGAACCAACCGATGGAGGTGTCGTAGCCGGGATAGCCCGCACCCAACACGGTCTCGCGCCGCTCCCGTCCACCAAGCGCACCGGTCAACATGGCCAGCGCATCGGCGGCGGTGAAGACATCTTCCAGGTAGCTCAGGTCGAGCAGCGCCACCACCTGTTCCGGCGCCAGGTCGAGGAGGAGTTTCCACAAGGGCACACCGCGCGCCTTGGCCCAGAGATCGAAACAGGCATTGGTGATGGAGGCCAGCGCCAGATGGACCATGCCCTTGTGGGGCCCCAGCCAGCGCAGCCGCGGGTGATCGGCCATAGACCGGGAGACCGCGCCGAACTCGGCCATGAGTTCCTCGATTTCACGGCCGACCAGCGGCCGCGCCATCTCTTCGATCAGCCGGCAGACTTCGGCGTTGCCGTCTCCCAGGGTGAAGGCGAGACCGACGCCGGTCGGCCCGCGGTCCGATTCCAGCCGCGCCACGGCATAGGAATAGACGGGGTCGGTGTGCACCGAGTCGGAGCCGGCGCCCGGCGGCAGTGGAAAGCGCGCGTCGTGCGTGCCGATGCGGACAATCGTTGTGCTCGTCATAGTTCCTCGCTGATCTTCATCGGTTATCTGTCGGACGGGAAGGTTACCGGTCTGGCCTGGCCTGGCATGGTAAGAGCAAGGCTGGTCGAGATGCCATCTTGCCCTACCGTTTATACCCCAACTCCGCGCCGCCACTCACCGGTAAGATGGCACCGGTGATAAAGCGAGCTCTGTCGGACAGCAAAAAGACGGCGGCGTCGGCGATCACATCGCCTTCAGGGCAGTAGCCCAGCGGATGGATCTCGTCAAGGTACTGTTCGATTCCGGACGGGTTGGGTTGCTCCTGCGACCATTCACGCAGGAGCGGAGTCCAGACGCCGGCCGGAGCAACCGCGTTCACGCGTATGCCGAACGGCGCATAGTCCAGGGCCATGGCTTTGGTGAGCGCAATCATGCCGCCTTTGGTGGCGACGTAGGCCGCGTGGTCCGCCTGCCCGATCAGCCCGACCATGCTGGCCGTGTTGAGGATAGCGCCCTTGGCCGCTTTGAGTGCATCGATGGCACAACGTGTGGTCAGATAGACGCTCTTGAGATTGACGCGTTGCAGTTCGTCCCACTCTTCCTCACTGGTTTCGTGGAGCGCTTTGGCAGGCGTGCTGATCCCGGCGTTGTTATGGACCGCGTCGAGACAGCCGTAGTGCGCTAGGGTCGCCGTCACTGCGCGCTCAACGGCATCGGCATCACCGACGTCACACTGCAGCGCGATCGTGTCACCTGCCAACCGCGCCGCGCACTCCTCTGCACTCTGCCGGTTGATATCGACAGCTGCCACCCGTGCACCTTCAATCGCGTAGGCCTTGGCGCACTCCAGACCAATCCCTTGGCCTGCGCCGGTGACAAAGATGACCTTGTCCTGTAATAGTCCTGTCATAGTTGTCTGCTCGTTCTTGGGCGTTGACAATCTTTCGGTAAATCGTAGGGCGCAACCCTTGCGGTTGCCCGCCGCGGGCTGGGCCGGTTTGCCGCGGGCTGGGGCAAGCCCAGCCCCTACCCATCGTGGTGAAAGAGTTCTTCCAGCGTCATCCACCATTCGCCCTCCTTGCGGTTGGGCAGGGGAATCTGCATGGGGCTGCAGACCGACCACCATTCCTGCGTGGTCGGGTCGGCCGCCATTTTGGCCATGTCGGCCTCGAAATCATCGCCCACATATTCGAAGTAGGCAAAGAGCGTGTCGTCGTTGAGTACAAAGATACTATAGTTGCGGATGTTGCAGGCGTCGATCATGGCCAGGACAGCGGGCCAGACATTTGCGTGCAGGCGCCTATATTCGTCAAGATGTTCCGGTTTCGCGCCGATAGCTTGGCCAAAGCGTCGCATAGATTGCCTCCCCCTATCTGAATGTCGGTCCGGGAACAACCTCCCGAAGGCAATTCCCGAGCACCTGTCTCTATCTGTTGCCGGACACTACCTATTTGCGCCTGCAACTGCTGTGCAGGACGGCGGCGCAAATGGTGGTATCCCGAATTGCGTGTAAATTCGCAATCTACCAGAGAGAGCAAGCCACTTTCACACAATTCGTGGTATACCACCCCGCAAATAGCGCCTTCGGCCGCATCATTAATCATGTGTCGATGTCGCTGCGCAAGCGCCCACGGCGATGACGGCAACCGCTGGACCGGCTGATTTCAGCACATTGCGCATTGCCGTTTTCGCCCATACTCTGACCGATTCCTGCGCGTCTGTCAACAGGCGGATAAGCGCCAAATCTGTCCCTCTCCGCAAGCAGGGCGAGGCCAAAGCTCGTTTGACAGCGTCTGTTCCTGGTCATAAGATTGTGCGCACGCCGAACAGCAGGCGCGGGCCCAATTCTCACGCCAACAGTCGACGAAAGTCAACCAAATAGCAGGCCAATCCAGGGGTACCCATGAATCCAGCAGTTGCCTATCTCGATGCAGCCGCCGCCATTGTGGCGCGTGTGCGCGACACCCAATTGCCCGCCATCGAGGCCGCGGCCGCGATCTGCACCGACTCCATCGCCAACGACGGTCTGGTGCATCTCTTCGGCACGGGCCATTCGCGCATATTCGTGGAAGAGATGTTTCCGCGCCACGGCAGCTTTCCGGGCTTCCATTCCATGGTCGAACTCTCGCTGACCTATCACAACCAGGTCGTCGGTTCCAATGGCCAACGCCAGGCCATGTTTTTGGAACATGTGGAAGGGCTCGGAAAGGCGATCATGCGCAACTTTGTCTTCGGCACCCACGACAGCTTTATCATCTTCTCCAACAGCGGCGTCAACGAGGTGGTGGTGGAGATGGCGCTCGAAGCCAAGGCGCGCGCCATGCCGGTGATCGCGGTGGTCTCGCTGGAACATTGTCTGGCCTCCGCACCCAAACACAGTTGCGGCCAACGTTTGCCCGAGATCGCCGACGTGGTCATCGATAACTGTACCCCCGGCGGCGATGCATTGGTGCGCGTCGACGGGCTGGACGATCCGGTCGGTCCCGGTTCAACCATCGGTACGGCGGCGGTGGTCAACGCACTCAAGTGTCTGGTGGCCGCCCAGTTGACGGAACGGGGCCAACCGCCGCTCGTGTTGACCAGCAGCTATTTCATCGATCCGGCCGAGTCGCAGCGCAAATTTGACGCCTCCTACGACGAATACCGCCGCCGCCTCGGCAAGCTCTTTCAATGATGAACATTGCATCGCTTTCAGGCCCGACTTTCTTCTTTATCGGCGTGAGCACAGGCCATTCCTCGGCGCTGCGCATGTGGCCGGCCTGGATGCACGCGCTCGGGCGGCCGGAGGTCGCCATCCAGGGCGTGGATCTGCCCCTCCATGCCGCTCCTGCTCAATATCGCGAAGTCGTCGATCGGATCAAAGGCGATCCACTGGCGCTGGGTGCGTTGGTCACTTCGCACAAGATCGACCTGTACGACGCCTCGCACGATCTCTTCGACAGGTTTGGCCCGTACGCCCAGCGCTGCCGCGAACTGTCGAGCATCTCCAAGCGGGGCGAACTGCTCTACGGCCACGCCACCGATCCGATTGCCGGTGGACGCACTCTGCGTTCGATTCTGGGCGACGGCTACTTCGCCCGCACCGGCGCCCATGTGCTCTTGCTGGGCGGGGGTGGTGCGGCATCGGCGTTGAGCCTCTACCTGGCCGAAGCCGGCGACGGCGATCGTCCTGAACGCATCTTGTTGGTCGATATGGCCCAGACGCGCCTGGACAAGCTTCAGCATCTGTTGGATGGGCTGAACACCGACGTCCATTTTGAGTACGTGCTCAATGATGACGCCGGCGTCAACGACCGATTGATGGCCGCTCTGCCCGAGCGCAGCCTGGTGATCAATGCCACCGGCATGGGCAAGGATCGGCCCGGTTCGCCGGTGAGCGACGCCGCCTACTTTCCCCGCGGCGGCGTCGTCTGGGAGTTGAACTACCGCGGCGCCCTCGATTACTTGCACCAGGCACGACGGCAGGCCAGCGCGCGCGCCGTTGGCGGTCCACGACGGCTGGGTCTATTTTCTACACGGCTGGTCTTGTGTGGTGGAGCAGGTGCTGGATCTGCGCATCGACGATCAGATGCTCGCCCGCCTGGCGATGTTGGCCGAAGCCGCTCGAGACCGTTGACGGCGCCTCGTTCCCTGCCCAACGGTAGGGAGCGACCCTTGCAGTCGCCCGTCGCGTCCTACGAAACAGGGCATTTCCTGGTTCTAATATTTTCTGTGGTTGCAATGAATCACTACAACGAATTCAGACAGGAACGAATGATTGCTCTCGTTTTCGCCGATCTTTGTCCAGTAGTAGCCGAACCTGGACACCATTAATGTACTTCGTTGCCGTCTGAATTCGTTGTAGTGACAGGAAGTACCCAAACCACAGAAAACACTAGAACTAGGGCATTTCGAGCTGGTCGCAGTCTTATGCCGTTCCAAGAAAATGAACACCGGTGGCGTAGGGGCGGGTCTTGCGCCCGCCCGCACTCGGCCTGACCACAGCGGGCGGCCGCAAGGGCACGCCCCTACGCACTTGGGGGACTTAATTCTTTGGCGCAGTCTTACGCGTTCATACAGGGGAGTATTGTGAGCGAACAACCGACGACCAACGATACGGCAGCAGGGTTCGAGGTTGCCGACGACTTCGAGCGCTTCAACCAGAAGAACGATATCTTTCGCCGCTCGTGGTGGGATGAGCGCGATTCGCAGCGAGAAGGCGTAAGCTCTTCTACGCCACCTATCGCGAGCCGCTCAAGACCTGGCGCAAGGCCGACGGCTTCACCCAGAAGGACTTTGCCCTGCGCAACGCGGCCTGGCATGTCAGCGATCTCTTCACCGAGCTGAAGGAAGACCAGGACCGACGCGAGGGCTTCACCGACGAGTTTTCGCTCTACCGCGAGCGTGCCGCCAACAAGCTGGATGTGGGCACGCCTGTGGAGGCCGCGGCCGAGATCAAGCAGGTGGCGCGAGCAGTTCGGCGCCGATCTCATGGGCATCACCGGCCGTGACGAGCGCTGGGACTACACCGAGAAGTTCAGCGACCTGAGCGCCACGTCCAAGCCCCAGGAAGTGCCCGACGATCTGCCCAACGTCATCGTCATCGCCCAGTCCATGGACTACGACCTGATCCGCACGGTGCCGTCGGCGCTGAGCGGCGCGGCCACCGGACTCGGCTATTCCCACGACGCCATGGTCGTGCTCTCCATCGCCCAGTACATCCGCAACCTGGGCTACAACGCCATCGCCAGCATGAACGACACGTCGCTGGCCATTCCGCTAGGCGGTCAAGGCCGGGCTGGGCGAGTACGGGCGCCACGGCCTGCTCATCACCAAGGAGTTCGGCCCGCGCGTGCGCCTGGGCAAGATCTACACCGACATGCCCCTGGCCCACGATCAGCCCATCCGCTTCGGCGTCAAGCGAATTCTGCGACGTCTGCCGGCGCTGCGCCGACGGCTGCCCGGTCAAGGCCATTCGCATCGGGCGCGCCGTCGGCCGAGCGTCTACAACCAGTCCAATCATCAAGGGCGTGCGCAAGTGGACCGTCGACGGCGAGAAGTGCTTCAGCTACTGGGTGGCCCAGAACAGCGACTGCTCCATCTGCATTCGCGTCTGTCCCTACAACAAAGACTACAGCAAGCGCATCACCGGCTCGGCCGACGTCTGGCCGGCACCCCGCTGCGCCGCTTCATGCTCTGGCTGGATGTCAAGCTGGGCTACGGCAAACGCCATAAGCCCAAGCAGTTGGTGGGCGCGCACGTAGTTCAGGGCAAATCATCCGGCCCCGGTTTGGTCCAAAACCCGCGTGGTTGCCCACCTGGCGAGCACATATCCCAGCCGCTCAGACGCTGTTTGAAAGCAGGGTGTATTCAGAATGCGTTGACGGCACACATTCCGGGAAAGGGTCAGGAATTCTCCCTCAACCCGACCAGTTACGACCCTTTCCCGGAATGTACGGCGAAGTTCTCATCGTTTGAAACTGCCTCTCCGCGAGCGCCGCATCCGGCGCTCGCATGCACAACGACAATTGTCAGCAGACTGCAACATTCCCCTAACGAAATATCTGCCAGAATATGGTGATTCGATATGTATTGAAGAGGCTTGCTTACCCTGGGTTTGCAGGCGAACAACAAGCGCGCGCGAAACCTTACACGAGTCCCGGTCGATTCTTGACTGGGTTCGACTCCCAGATGTCCCATTTTGTCCAGAGACAACGACTCTGGACCGCGCCGTTGTGTTGGCATATTCGGGTCGTGACTGACTGTCGGTCAGGGTTCCTCGTCATGAGATAATTACCTGGCGAAGGGGAACCCACGCTGAATTGCTACTTCTGGAGCTTCTATGGGCATCGATGAAAACGTTATGGCAACCATCACGAAACGCAGAACAATGATCGTATCGGCGCTCTTGCTGGTTGCCGGACTGCTTGTTTCTACCGCCGCCATGCCTGTGCGGTCGCAGCCGTCGTTCGTCGACGTCATCTTGCAAGGTGTGCCCGGTGCTGACCTAGCCGCCATCGTGCGTGCCGCAGGCGGGGAGGTGACGCGCGACCTGTCGATCATCAACGCAGTTGGGGCGCGAGTGCCAGAGCAGAGTCTGGCGTCTCTGCGCGATACGACCGCGCGTGTCTGGCCGGACTCCAGGGTGCGCACGTCCGATTCCGCCGACCCCGGTGCGCTGCTTGCGCCTGTATCGGGGCAAGAGTATAGACCGTCCGACTTTGAATTAAAGAAGGTTGTCGCCTGCGACGGCGGCCGGGATGAGTTGAATGAGATCCGGCTCAACGAAGCCGATCCCGATGAGTTCCAGGGCTATGTGTTCACCCCTGCCGTCGATTCTGCCAACTTTCCGGGCTCGGTGTCGCTTCGTTTCGTCTTCAAGGAGAAGAACCTCGGGTATGCGGGACTCAACGTGCTCCAGGCTTCCACCCAAACCTGGCATGCCTTCGACATCGATACGTTGCGCAGCAACGACGCACAAATTGAGACCGTGCTGGACTTGACGCCGATCCTGCGCACGCCTGAAGACCTCAGCCGCGTGGAGGTACGTTTTACGACGGCGCGCAATGACGGCGGCGAGAAAGCGGAAGTCGATTGCGTCACCCTGCGGTTCTCTGCGTTCCCGGCCGGGAACGCAGAGGTGGCCCATGCGCCAAGCGCGGGAGGCGAATACGAGGCCTCCTCCTTCGACCTACATAAGGTTGCCGCTTATGACGGCGACAAGGATCAGTTGGAGAAGATTCCTCTAAACGTAGCCAACGCCAATATCTTCCAATCCTACCGTTTTTCTCCCCAGATCGATCCGGCCGATATGCCCGGTCTGATCGACCTGCGCTTTGTCTTCAAGGAGAAGAATCTCGGTCTAGCCCGGATTAGCGTCTATCAGGCTTCCACCGGAATCTGGCATCCTTTCGAGATCGACACGTACAGCAGCAATGACGCCAACATCGACACGACGATCGACTTGAGCGACGTCTTGGTCGAGCCCAGTGATTTTGCCGACGTCCAGGTGCACTTCACTGCCATGCGCATCGATGGAGGAGAAAAGGCCGAAGTTGACTGGGTTGCGCTGCGCGTTGCCCAGTTGATCGGCGACACCACGGTCGATCCGTCACAGTCGTTCGAGGCGGTCAACGCCGCGCCGGTCTGGGCGCTCGCCAACACCGGCGTCGGCATCGGGATCGCTGTTATCGACAGCGGCGTCAAGAAGTACAACGAGTTGGAACGGGACTCAGGCGATCACAAGACCGGCTTAGCCGACGGTTGGAGTGCGCTGAAGAGAAAGAACGACGGCCGCAAGGATAAGAACGGCCATGGAACGCTGGTCGCCTCGGTCGTCAGCAATCAAAAGCGCAATCCCCACGGCAAATACTTCGGCATTGCCCCTGATTCGATGATCATCCCGGTGCAGGTGCTCGACGAAGAAGGCTCCGGTTCCTATTCGCAGGTGATCGAGGGGATCCAGTGGGCCATCGAGCACAAAGATCAGTACAATATTCGGGTCATGAACTTGTCGCTCAGTGCTCCGGTCCGCTCCTACTACTGGGATGATCCGCTCAACCAGGCCGTCATGCGCGCGTGGCAGGCCGGCATTGTCGTCGTGGTGGCGGCCGGCAACGCCGGACCGGAACCGATGAGCATCGGTGTGCCCGGCAACAATCCTTACGTGATTACGGTCGGCGCGCTGACCGATGCTCATACACCGGCCGATTGGTCAGACGACTATGTGCCGGGTTTTTCCTCGGCCGGACCTACGTTCGAAGGCTTTGTCAAGCCGGATGTCGTCGCACCGGGTGGTCGCGTCGTAGGACTGATGTCGGACAAGTCGCGGTTGGCCAAGCGCTACCCCGGCTATAAGCTTGACAAGGACTACTATCGCTTGAGCGGTACTTCGATGAGTGCGGCGCAAGTGTCCGGTGTCGTCGCCCTCATGTTGTCCCAAAATCCACACGTGACGCCTGACGAAGTCAAGTACCGGTTGGTTGCCTCGGCACAGCCTGCTGTGAACGCGGACGGCAGCTTGGCCTTCAGCATCTGGCAACAGGGCGCAGGACGGGTTAACGCCTTCCAGGCGGTCTTCAGCGATCATCCCGGCGCAGCAAATCAGGGCCTGGACATCAATGCCGATCTTGCCGGCACTTTGCACTTCAGCGGTTATACGCGCTGGAACCCGGAGACGAACCAGTACTATTGGGTCGACGAGAACGGCCACGCGTGGAGCGAACTCTATGCCTGGGGCGGAGGTCACGCCTGGAGCGAGGGACATGCCTGGAGCGAAGGTCACGCATGGAGTGAAGGTCATGCCTGGAGCGAGGGTCATGCTTGGAGCGAGGGACATGCCTGGAGCGAGGGACATGCCTGGAGCGAGACTGTCGAGTGGCAAGAGGCCACCATCTCCTTGGTGACCTGGGTGGCGGATGAGTAAGAGTGGACTGCAGAGTGGTCGGGTGCCGGACCATTCACATCTAAAGCGAAATTCCTACGAGATTATAATCTTGTAGGTCGGTGCACCCCTGCCCGACCTGACTGATCCTGGTACTCCGGCCGTGTCGGGCAAGGATGCCCGACCTACAAGAACCGCGATTTCATTGCGTCTTCAGTTTAGCTATTCAGCATCGGGGCACGCGGTGCGTGGTCCACCCCCTTCGAGGAACGGTCGGCAATTTGAGCAACGAGCATTGGTAGGGTTAGTTCTGAGTCCTGTGCTTCGGACAAGTCTGTTGAGTCTGTTTGGAGCTGGTTAACCAGTTGGTTAGCCCTGATCTTTGTCGGTTCATCTGTGGATGGATGATTCGAGACCAAGTACAGGATTTTCCGTGCCTGGGTGCGAGCGTCCGCGTCGCCGGCTGCAAGCACATTGGTCATGCCGGTGAGTGCTTCCAGCACCAATGGAATTGCGCCTGCGCGCCAGGCCTTTTCAACTGACTCGGAAAAACAGTTCTCTGCTTCGGCGTAATTCCTCTGGGCCGAGAACGTGTAGCCCAAATTGCTCAACGTGTTGGCAATCTGATATTGGTCGCCGATTTCCTGCTGTAACAAGAGGCTCTCCTGCAGGAGCTGTTGCGCATGGGCGTGTTGGCCGCGGCAGGTTGGCCAGATAGCCCAAGTTGTTGAGCGATGCGGCAATTCCCCATACATCTTCCCGCTCTCGACGCATTGACAGACACCGGGTGTACAGTTGTTCTGCCTCGCTATAGTGACCCTGCCGGTCAGCCACAATGCCCAGATCGTTCAGTGTGTTGGCAATGCCGCGACGGTCATCCAACGTCTGGAACAACTCCAGTGCTTCGTTGAGAAGGGCATTGGCCTCATCGTAACGGCCGTCGGAGCCGGCTGCGATCCCGAGCAACTTCAGTGCCCCGGCGGCGCCCATCTCATCGCCGATCTCACGGTAGGTCGCAAGGCTTTGCCGGCCGAGCGTCTCCGCCATCGCATAGTTGCCGTCCGCACGTTCAACTGCACTGAGGAAGTAGAGACAGAATGCCCGTTCGTTCCCGGCGACGGCGAAGGCCTCGACTGCTTTCTGAGTTGCAAGCGCAAAGCCCTCGTGCAGATTCTCTCTCGCCTGGCGGTTGCGTCCGAGTCGATAGGCAAAGCGTCCCTGTCGGCTCACCAACCGCGCCAACGTGAGTTGCAGTTTCGGCTCTACACTCTCCGCGACAATGGGACGCAGTGCCGACACTGCCCGTCCGAACGCGGCTTCTCCCTCGGTCACCCAACCCTGCCCATAGTAGAAGTAGTGTAGAGCCTCCAGGCAATCTTCAAGATACTCTGTTTTTTTGTTCTCCGTCGCCCAATCCCAGGCTGCGCGCACGTTGTCGGCTTCGGCTGCAACCTCGGCAAACACGCCACGCTGTACGAACTGGCGCAGTTGCTTCTCACGCGCCTGCAGGAACCGGGCATAGTACGCGCAGTGCTGGTCTTGCGTTTCGTTCATCGCTTCACCGTCTTCCTCAAGCCGCCGACGTGCAAAGTGCTTCAAGATGCTGTGCAGCTCATATCGACCCGAATGGGTGATGCGTACGACGGATTTGTCGATGAGCGCCATCAACACACGTAGGGGGGCAGCCGCCACTTGCTCCGCGGCCCCGCCGGTAAACCCGCCATCGAATATGGAGAGTCTTCTGAGTGCGTCACGCTCGATTGCGGTGAGATAGCGCCATGAGTGTTCGAACAGCGCGTTCAGGCTACGATGCCGTTCGGGGATATTGTGTAGTGTGGTATCCATGAAGGCTAGATCGCGCTGCAGCCGTTCTGCAATGTCTGCACACGACATAAATCGCAGCCAACTGGTCGCCAGTTCAATCCCCAAGGGCAGCCCTTCGACCGTACGACAGATCTGCACCGCCGCCGCCAAGTCCGTGTCGGTCAAGGTGATGTCGGAGCGTGCGCGCCGCGCATTTTCTGCAAAGAGCCGCACCGCACCATACTCGTCGACGATGGGAGCCATGGGCATGTCATGCGGCCGCAGCACCATTTCTGCCGTAGAGGGATAGGTCAGGCCCCGGATCTCGTGAACCCATTCCTCTTGGAGAAGCAAACACGCTTGAGATGTGATGAGCAGGCAGACCTGCGGCGCATCCGTCAGGATGTCGAGCAAGAGTCCGGCATAGTCGCTCTCCAATCCGGCCGAGTTCGGGGCGCTGCCGAACACGAAATGCTCATAGTTGTCGAGAATTACCAGCATGCGTTTGGTGCGCAGGTAATTCAGGAGCTGCACCCTGGGATCTGCCTGGCCACGCAGAGGGAGGGAAAGTGCGTCCATGATGGCCTGAACAATCAGTTCCACCGAACGGAGGGACGCAAGATAGACCACGTACACCCCATCCGGAAAGACGTGCAGCAGGGCGCCGCCGGTTTCGATCGCCAACCGACTCTTGCCGATGCCGGGGGGACCGATCAACGTCAACAATCGGCACTCCGGCTCGCCCACCAGTAGCTGACTGATTTCCCGCAACTCCTTCTCGCGACCGATGAACGGGGGCTTGGACGGCGGCAAGTTGTTTCTTGGCGTACGGTCGGCCTGGTCGGCATGTTTCTGCTGAGAGCCGAAAAGTAGTTCGTTGGCCGCGACAGTTTCACGCGCCGCCGCGGTCTCCTCGGTGAGTGTATCGGGAACTGTGCGCAGTGTTGTCGACTGAGACACCGGGAAGTGGCCTGCCTTGATGGCCGCACAGAGTTGGATGGTCTCCGGATCCGGTGCTGCATTGAGCTCTGCGGCAAGAATTCGCGTGCATTCCTCGAACTGGCGCCGCGCCGCGGCCTGGTTGCCGGTCATGGCATAGAGGCGCATCAGGTCACGATGGGCCGCTTCATGGGTCGGCGCCAGTGTGAGCGAGCGGCGCGCGTACTGAAGCGCACTGTCGGGCTCGCTGTGGTCGACGTAGCCGCGTACCAGGCGCGACAGCGCGCTCATCGCCTCGGCCCGTAGTTGCTCCGCTTCAAAGAATTGCCATTCATCAAACTCCGGGCTGTCCGGCAGCGAAAATCCCTGCATGAAGTCACCGCGGTAGAGCGCAACGGCAGCAGTCAGGGCCGGCAAACAGCGAGAACAGACTGCGTCTTGGGCATGTCCGTGCTCTGTACATTCGTTGAGGTGCATTCGAAAGAGGTAGACATCGAGGGCGAAGTCATCGGCGCGCGCGAAACGAATAGCGTCTCGCCTAACCTTCAGCAGGTCTGCCCCGACGGTTTTCTTGACTACCGCCAGATCGCGACGCAGGTACCCATGGGCTGTTGACTGATCGGCCTCGGGCCAGAGGAGCGCTGCCAGTGAAGCGCGCTGGATGGGCCGATCGGCCATCGCCAAATAGGCGAGCAAGGCAAATGCCTTGCGCCGGCCGATATGGATCGGAACCCCGGGCTCACCATTGAGATAAGGCGCGACATCTGGAGCCGGGCCATCTCTGGATTGTCTGTCGGCGCTGACGCGCAGCAACTGGGGTGCGCCGAGCAATAGCAGCCTGAGTATGGTCATCGTTTGTCGGATACGCTATGGATTAAGACGACTTACAGCCTATAGAGACCGGTATCCTGCATAGTACATGATGTATAGTCGAAAATCAACGTACCTAACGTTCGAGCTACACAAGAACTGTAAGGTTTCCAGCGCAGCTAGGCGCTTTTTGGCGCGCTTTTTTGCGCGATTCGGGCGCGACAGGTAAGTATGATGTGGTAGTTATCTATCACACGTTTCGCGAATCCTAATCATCGCACGGTCAGACCACATGCCTGACGGTGAACAAGAAGATCATCAGGAAAGGTTCGGCGATGCCAAAAAACGTCAGAGTTTCTTCACAGGGCCATCTTCACCCGAAGTTCTGCGAACCGTTTTCAATTGCAGGGAGAGAATTATGCTAAGAAATGCAACAGTAGTCATGAGAAGGGTCGGCGTGCTTGCCCTTCTCATGGCGATCCTCAGTGTCACATCGGCTGCGTGGTTGTCGCCGCATATTGCGCACGCGGCAAGTCCCGGACGAGGGACGCGACACACGATCGTGGACCGATCCGGGCGGAAGCGGGCTGACAGTTACCTTCAGCACGCCGGATATCTATGGTTCGTGCATGTCGGCCTATGATCGTATCTATACTGAAGGCGTGCCGGATACGTGGTCGCTGTCGGGTTTCGTCAGAGTTCTATGGGCAACGGAGAACTACGGTCCTCTGCAGAAGTGCCCAATGGCTTTTACGAGATCAACCAGCGCGGCAATCTGGATCTGACCGTTTACTATCCACCCGCTGCCGCCTGGCCGGACTTCGATCCTTCGCCGGGCTTTGACGCTAGAGAGATTCACGTCGACCTATCGATTGTGGTGAGAGACGAAAACAATGCCGTCGTTGAATGGATTGGCGATGATCCGCAGGTTCCCGGCACACTGGGACCGGGCGGTCAGGACTGGGATGTCAACTGCAATTACCCGCCCAAACCTGATGTCTCTATCATCAAGTTCACCAACGGCCAGGATGCCAACGATCCCAACGCTGCAGGTGTACCTGAAATTACACCGGGCCAGCCGGTTGTGTGGACCTACGATGTTGAGAACATCGGTGAGGTGCCCATCGCCAAAATCTATGTGACCGTCACCGACAATGTGGCCGGCGTCAAACCTGTCTTTGACTCGGTCAAATCCGGCGACGACGACGATATCCTGGAACCGGGCGAAATCTGGACCTATCGGGCCGAAGGCACTGCGCTCGATCTGGAAACAGCCAGTCTGCCGACCCTCGTTTCCGATGTTTGTCGCCAGGGCGATGTCAACGCGCCCGGTCGCACCGCCTACACCAACCTCGGCACAGTTAGTGTGCTGAGCGCGGAGGACGATACCGATCCCTCCAGCTACTGCAATCCGTCGCTG
This sequence comes from uncultured Chloroflexia bacterium, assembly GCA_963715415.1. Taxonomy (GTDB): domain Bacteria; phylum Chloroflexota; class Anaerolineae; order Caldilineales; family Caldilineaceae; genus JAWKOK01. The sequence continues at coordinate 176,293 of CAVQSG010000015.1, forward strand.
TTGACGTTGGGCGACCGGGTGTGGTACGACCAGAATCAGAACGGCATCCAGGATCCGGATGAGCCGAGCTATCCGGACGCTCTGACGGTGGAACTGCACGAGAACGGCACCTGCGCCGATCCTGTGGCTGCCACCACGACCAGTGACGGCAACGGCTTCTACCAGTTCAGCGATCTGCCGGCGGGCACGTACAGCGTGCAGTTCAGCGGTCTGCCTGCCGGCTGGAGCATCAGCCCGGCAAACCAGGGCGGGGACGATGCGCTGGATTCGGACGCCAACGGCGCCGGCTGTATCGAGAACATCAGCGCTGACGGCAGACGATCCTGATGAGGACATCGGCATCTACGTGCCAGGTAGCACTGGGCGACGATGTACGCTGCCTGACCACGGATGCCCCGCTGGCCAACATCACGGTGACGTTGTTCGAGGACTTCGACGGCGACGGCATGGCCGATGGACCGGCCATCGACACGACACAGTCGGATGCCAACGGCTTCTACCAGTTCAGCGGACTGGAAGTGGCGCTGGCGGGCGACCCCAACAACCTGACCACAGTACGTCGTGCAGGTCGATACCAACGATGCGGACCTGGGGACGTGCAACGTGCCTGTGCCGCCGACGGTGTACAACCCGCCGCTGGACAGCGCCAATCCTGACGATCCGAACAACGACTTCAAGTTCGAAGAACAGCCGCGCTACACGTTGGGCGACCGGGTCTGGTACGACCAGGATCAGGACGGCATCCAGGACCCGAACGAACCGGGCTATCCGAACGGTCTGACCGTTGAACTGTTCGAGAACGGCACCTGTGCGGACCCGGCCGTTACCACCATCGTCTAGCGACTGGCAACGGCTTCTACCAGTTCAGCGACCTGCCCGCCGGCACCTACAGCGTGCAGTTCAGCGGTCTGCCGGCCGGCTGGAGCATCAGCCCGGCAAATCAGGGCACAGACGGCACGCATGGATTCGGATGCCAACGCCGCCGGCTGTATCGAGAACATCAACCTGACGGCGAACGATCCGAATGAGGACATCGGCATCTACGTGCCCGGCACCTGGGCGACGACGTGCGCTGTCTGACCACGGGTGACCCGCTGGCCAACATCACGGTGACGTTGTTCGAGGACTTCGACGGCGACGGCGTGGCCGATGGACCGGCCATCGCCACGACCGAGACGGATGCCAACGGCTTCTACCAGTTCAGCGGACTGGAAGTGGCGCTGGCGGGCGACCCCAACAACCTGACCACAGTACATCGTGCAGGTGGACACCAACGATGCGGACCTGGGGACCTGCAACGTGCCGGTGCCGCCGACGTCGTACAACCCGCCGCTGGACAGCGACAACCCCGACGATCCCAACAACGACTTCAAGTTCGAAGAACAGCCGCGCTACACGTTGGGCGACCGGGTGTGGTACGACCAGGATCAGGACGGCATCCAGGACCCGAACGAGCCGGGCTACGAACGGTGCTGACCGTTGAGCTGTTCGACAACGGCACCTGTGCGGATCCCGGCCAGTCGACCACCGACCGGTCTAGCGACTGGCAACGGCTTCTACCAGTTCACGAACCTGCTCGCCGGCACCTACAGCGTGCAGTTCAGCGGTCTCCCGGCCGGCTGGCGCATCAGCCCGGCAAATCAGGGCGGAGACGGCGCGCTCGATTCGGACGCCAACGCCACCGGCTGTATCGAGAACATCAACCTGACGGCCAACGATCCGAATGAGGACATCGGCATCTACGTGCCCGGCAGCCTGGGCGACGACGTGCGCTGTCTGACCACCGGCGACCCGCTGGCCAACATCACGGTGACGTCTGTTCGAGGACTTCGACGGCAACGGCGTGGCCGATGGTCCGGCCATCGAGACGACGCGAGTCGGACGCCAACGGCTTCTACCAGTTCACGGGACTGGAAGTGGCGCTGGCGGGTGACCCCAACAACACGACCCAGTACATCGTGCAGGTGGACACCAACGATGCCGACCTGGGGACGTGCAACGTGCCGGTGCCGCCGACGGAGTACAACCCGCCGCTGGACAGCGACAACCCCGACGACCCCAACAACGACTTCAAGTTCGAGGAACCAGCCGCGCTACACGTTGGGCGACCGGGTGTGGTACGACCAGGATCAGGACGGCATCCAGGACCCGAACGAGCCGAGCTATCCGAACGGTCTGACCGTTGAACTGTTCGAGAACGGCGCCTGTGCGGACCCGGCCGTTACCACCATCGTCAGCGACTGGCAACGGCTTCTACCAGTTCACGCGATCTGCCCGCCGGCACCTACAGCGTGCAGTTCAGCGGTCTTCCGGCCGGCTGGTCCATCAGCCCGCCGAACCAGGGCGGCGATGGCGCCATCGATTCCGATGCCAACGCCAACGGTTGTATCGAGAACATTGTGCTGACGGCCGACGATCCGGATGAGGACATCGGCATCTACGTGCCCGGCAGCCTGGGCGACGACGTGCGCTGTCTGACCACGGGCGACCCGCTGGCCAACATCACGGTGACGTTGTTCGAGGACTTCGACGGCGACGGCGTGGCCGATGGTCCGGCCATCGCCACGACGGAGTCGGACGCCAATGGCTTCTACCAGTTCACGGGACTGGAAGTGGCGCTGGCGGGTGACCCCAACAACACGACCCAGTACATCGTGCAGGTGGACGTCAACGATGCCGACCTGGGGACGTGCAACGTGCCTGTGCCGCCGACGGAGTACAACCCGCCGCTGGACAGCGACAACCCCGACGACCCCGACAACGACTTCCTCTTCGAGGAGCCGCTGGTCTGTGGTCTGGTCATCGACAAGACCTGCGCGGTGCAGCAGCCGCCGTCGACGGCGTGGAACTGCAGCGATGCCAAGCCCATCGACCAGTTGTGGATGATCTGGAACGGCACGCAGCCGGCCAAGATCCAGGCCTGGAAGGGCAATGTGGGCAGTACGCTGCTGGCGACCATCGACAACATCCAGCCTGGCGACAAGGTGACGGTCAGCGGCTATGCCGGTTCACCCAACGACGTCATCTGGGAGGTCTTCGCGGCCGGCACCAACACCAAGCTCGGCGAGTCCAAGTTCCATCTCTCCTGCTCCGACGACAACATGAACGGACCGGAGGACTGTGGCCTGGCGCAGGGCAACGGCAAGAGCGATGACTCCGGCCTGTTGAACCTGTGGCTGCTGGAAGGCATGGCAGGCAGCGGGCAGTCGTTCCTCTGCACGCCGGAACCGGAAGCGCCGCAGCAGGCCTGCACCGTGACCGGTGTGCCGATCCCGAGCTGCCAGGTGCTGAAGGACAATGGTCAGAAACTGACCAGCGTCACCTTCCAGTACACGGGCGGCGGGTGTAGCGCCAGCGACAACACCCAGGATCCGAGCAAGGCGACCTGCTCCGGCAGCATCAACCCGGCGCTGTCGATCAACGTGGTCAGCGACAACGGCTACAGCATCGTGCCGACGAGCGTGGCGCCTGACGGCGAGTTCACGGTCAGCGACAGCAGCTTCGACAGCAACTCGGTCTTCACGCTCTCCAACGGCGGCGGCACCGAGACCCTCGAGATCCACACCTCCTGTTCGCAGCCGCTGGCCGTGGGCGATGTCTTCGGCAGCCTGACCGTGACCGCCATCAACGGCGACGACGGTGGCGCAGACGTGACCTACTTCTACGAGGTCACCAACCTGGGCGACCTGTTGACCGGGGTGAAGGTCACCGACGACGTCCTGGGCGACATCGCCGGACCGTTCAGCCTGGACGCAGAGTCAAAGCCAGACCTTCCAGGCCAAGACGAACATCTTCGCAACCACCACGAACACGGCCTTTGCCTCCGGAGCGCTGGCCAACGGCGAGATCTGTCCGGATCCGGCTGCACAGGATTCGGTGACGGTGACCGTCGAAGAGCCGTGTGACGTCTGCAAGGGCGGCACGGTGGAGCTGACCTTCGAGTACCAGGGCGCCTCGGCTGCCAATGTCGTGATCTACGACGACGGCGTCGATGCAAGCCAGACAAGATCCTGTTCCAGGGCGTCGTCCAGCCTGGCGACCTGATCACGATCACGCCACGGCCTGGTCAGGACAAGTTGAACAACGACATCAGCATCTACGTGAATGGCGTGTTCAATGCCAAGGTGCACACCAGTTGCTCGCAGCCCATCGGTCCCAATGCAGTCTTCGGCGACTTCCTGGTCGTCGAGGCCCGCAGCAAGGACAACGGCCGGATGTGCCCGCTGAACGCCTGCGAGCCGCAGGCTGCCGACAGCTTGGTCTTCGACAACGACAAGCTCAAGTGGGCAAGTGACCAACAACGGTGACCTCGGGTTGGAGGTCGACCGTGTCAGCATCAGCTGGCCCACCGCCTTCGGCAACCTGAAAGAGATGAAGGCAGATGGCACCTTCTTCAAGGGCGCACTATCACCTCCGTCCGCTGTGGTCGACAGCGGTTGGGACGGCAACGTCGACGACCGCACCATCAAGCCCGGCGACACCAAGACCTTCGAGTTCAAGTTCGCCAACGACGTGAGTCTGGTCGGAGATGTCGACATCGTCGTAAACTTCACCGCCGGCTGCACCATCCAGGTGGATTACCAGGCGCCCTTCAGCGGCGGTGACTGGGCCTGTGACAAGCCCATCGATGCCCTGACCATGATCTGGGACGGGCCCAGCGGCGTGAACGTCACGGCCTGGAAGGGTTCGGTCGGCAGCACGAACTTGGGTACCGTAAACAACGTGAGCACCGGCGACAAAGTCACCTTCACCGGCTTCGCCGGATCTGCCCAACGACGTCTACTGGCAGATCTCCGGCGCGGTGTCCGGCGAGTCGACCTTCCACCTTTCCTGTTCGGACGATGCCATGAACGGGCCGGAGGATTGTGGCTCACGCCAGGGCAACGGCAAGAGCAACGATTCCGGTCTGATCAATGACTGGATCCTGGACGGGATGACCGACGCCAAGACGGCGCTCATCTGTACGGCACCGTGAGCGACAGCGCAATAGACCCGGCACCCGACCATGAATTCTGTGGTTGGGTGCCGGGGTCGGTGCTAATTCTATGGTAGCCTGGTGCCAATCGGGCCGTGGTAGTTCAGACGGAACGCCATCCTGTGGATTCTTCACTGGGATTGTGGCTGCGGAGTGTGACCTGCATCTACTGCAGGTCGCTCTCCGCTTACGTGTTGGGTCTCCACAGCAGGCTCCCGCCGAAGGCTGGTAAATCTTGGTGACTGGATCATTGCCGTTTCCAGCCGGTGTATGGCCATTTTGCCCTACTTGGCTACTCAATGTGATCAGATTATTCGATGTCGAAATCGCTATAAGAGTGTGTCTTTGATTTGTTTTCGTCATCTAATGGTCAGTGTGGATGTAATATGTTTTGTCATGTATGCGTGAGCACAATCGAGGTAGCGCACGGTATCGATTTCCAAACGGCAACTTTCGATTACTTTAAGTTGGCGTCAAGTTGTGCCGGAGACGGGTCAAAGTAGGGGCCCTTGTAAGCATTTTGTCACAATTCGTCACCCCGCTGCCGCGGTACCATTATTCCCGTAGTTGTGCTGAATGAATTCGACGCATGGTTTGGTTTTGAACGAACGTCAGCACGGTAGGACAACAGCGCCAAAGGCGTCGCGCTGACCTCCTCAAATCTCTATGCCGGTGAGCGGTTTGAGAGTGACGAGGCGGCGACGTCTTTCCGAAGCAAGACACGCATTGTCGCTTTTCCGGCCTGGGACCGGTGACTGCTCTGGCGTGTTTTCCAAGTAAAGACAGCGTCCCCCCCAAATCAAATCAGCGCGACTTTCCAGCGATCACTACTGGTGTGGTGATTCTTTGACTGTTGCCGGAACGATGAACAGCAGCGCAAGCCCGTTCATTCTTCCTGGTGCCAAAATCTAACCAACTAGGCCGTTACATGGACCTTGCAGAATACATTGATGTTGTTTGGCGGCACAAAATAGCAGTGGTTCTCACTATTGTCGTGACGACTGTCCTTGCCCTCGTGGGCACGCTGACGATGACGCCCACCTACCGCGCCACGGCAAAGTTGCACGTGTCGACAACCACAAACGGTTCGACGGATTGGGTCGATCTCGACCTCAAGTATGCTGACCGTCTCATGAATACCTATGCTCAGATGGCCGTGAGCGATCCGGTGCGGGCGGAGCTTGCTGCAAGCCTGAGCCTGGTTACGCAGCTGCCTGATATCGACGTCGATGTCATTCCCGATACCGAGTTGATGAAGATCACGGTTGAGGGCGATGATCCGGAAACGGTGGCGAACACTGCGAACGAACTCGCCAATATTCTCATCTCCCTGAGTGCAGATCTGTCCGGCCAGGCCGGTAACCGCATGCGCACCGTGCTGGAGGAAGAGATTCTCGTCGTCGAGGGCGAGCTCAATGAGGCGCGTGCGGAATTTGCGCGCCGCTGGGGTGGAGAAGGCGCCGATGTTGACGAGATCAGCTCCGCACGCAGTGTCGTCGATCTGAAACAGCGGTCATATGAGTCGTTGCTCAATCTGTACGAACAGACCCGCGTCCGCGACGTCATTTTGGCGAACTCGCTGTCGGTGGTCGATCCGGCTGACGTACCGCGTGCGCCCTTCAGACCGGATGTGGTCCTGAACCTGGTGTTGGGTTTTCTGGTAGGGGCCATCGGCGGTGTCGGTCTCGCATTTTTACTGGAGAACATGGAGAAGAGTCTAGCGGCAAGATCTCAGCAATCCGACCGGTCTCCGGCGCGACCGGTCGCCATGCCGGTCATGCATGAAACCCTGTCGTCCCATGCCAATGGACGCAACCTCGATGCCGGAGCGGCGAATTGGTCGCAACTCCACGCTGTGCTGCGCAAAGTCGTGGAGAAGCGGAGCCTACATACCTTGCTGGTGACGAGTACCGGGCCGGCCGATGACAACACGACCCCTCTGCTGGATGCAGCCAAGAGCATCGTCGGGGAGGGCCATCGTGTTGTCGTCGTTGACTGTTTGCCCGGGTACTCTGCATTTCAGGAAGCGCTTGAGGGCGCCGACGTGCGCGGTTTTGGCGATGTCCTGCAGGGCACCTGCACGGTAGATGAGGTCGTCCGCACCACAGCAATGCCGGGTCTGGGGCTGATTCCGTTGGGAGAACCGGCACCGGCACAGTTCTTGGATTCGTCCGTTGTGGCCACGGTACTCGGACAGTTGGCCGAACGCTACGATCTCGTTGTGATGAGTACGCCGGCCTTTTTCAGCACGGCGACGGCTGCTTCGTTGGCAACAGAAGTGGACGGTGTGGTCGTGGTTGTCGGTGGTGAACAGAACTCAACCCAAGTTGCCGGTCTAATCATGAAACAGCTTGCCGGTATCGGTGCCAATCTTGTCGCCACGGTCGTGATTCGTCGCAACGAGGATGCTTCGTCAGCGTGGCCGGCAGGAACAGAGTCGATGTACGATGGCCTTTAGGGAGGCAAAAACAATGCAACAGGCTGCAACATACCAGTCTACAACGCAGAAAAACAATGTAGTCGCCGCACAGTTTGACGGAGATCGAGCTGTTTACAGAAGGGCAAGTCATGGCATGACAAGCCATGTGGCCAAACGCACGATAGATCTCGTGATTGTCTTGCCCACAATGATCTTCCTGTCGCCGTTGCTGTTGCTGATCTCACTGGCGATCGTGCTTGACAGCCGGGGACCAGTCATCTTCAGCCAGGAGCGTGTCGGTGCTCGCTTGCGCAATCGGGATGGCCTTCTGGTCTGGGAAAGCTACATCTTTCGCGTGCACAAGTTTCGTTCCATGGTTCACAATGCGGACCAGGCGACCCATCAGGCGTACATCAAGGCCTTTGTCAACGGTGACGTGGAGGCCTCGGCAGAGGATAATCTGAAATTCAAGCTCGTGAACGACTCCCGCATCACGCGTGTTGGTCGCATCTTGCGCTTCACCAGTCTGGATGAATTGCCCCAGCTCTTGAACATTCTGAAGGGCGAAATGAGCGTTGTGGGCCCCAGACCGGTTCCGATCTACGAAGTGGAGGAGTATGAAGAGTACTGTTTTGAGCGGCTGGCGGCTCTGCCCGGTCTAACCGGTCTGTGGCAGGTCACGGGACGCGGAAATGTGACCTTTGAAGAGATGATCCGAATGGATATTGAGTACGTCCGGAAACAGAGTGTCTGGTTTGATATCAAACTGATCATGCTGACGATTCCGGCGGTTTTCACCGGGCGTGGCGCCCGATCGACCATCCCAGTAGATATTCAACGAATCCGGCGAAATACGCACCCGTTTGGGGTAGAGCGGCCCTAGTGTTCGTCCGCCAGCAGCAAGACATGCGCCCACGGGAATGCGTATTTTTGTCTTTGGAAGATTCATAAGAACTACCCCTAGAGATAAGCAAGAGGAAAGCATTATGGAAAGCATAGATGAGCAAGTTGGCGTCGCAATTGTCGGTTGTGGCTATTGGGGCATCAATTATGTTTCGCGTCTTTAACGAGTTACTGGACGCCAAAGTCGTTACCGTATGCGATTCGCGTCGCGAGCGCCTGGATGAAGTTGCCCGGAGATTCCCCGGGATCGGTCTGACCACCAGTCTGAACGATGCCCTGCAGACACCTGGAGTGGATGCCGTAGTCATTTGCACCAGCGCCTCGTCTCACTATCAACTGGTGCGCCAATCTTTGTGCGCCGGCAAGAGCGTCCTGGTCGAGAAACCGATCGCAACGACGCCATGGGAGTCGCAGGAGCTGGTGGAGCTAGCCGAAATGAAGGGTCTAACCTTAATGGTTGGCCATACATTTCTCTACAATGACGGCGTTCGGCTGACGAAACAACAGCTCTTTGCCGCCAATATGGGCAAGATCTACTATCTCTACTCTTGTCGTACAAACCTGGGGCCTGTCCGCCAAGATGTGAACGCAGTTTGGGATCTGGCGCCTCACGATATCTCGATCTTCAACTACTTGTTGGACGATGTGCCGGTATGGGTCAGCGCCGTCGGACTCAGCGTGCTCAGCGACACACGCGAGGACGTTGGGTTCATTACGCTGGGCTACAACAACAACGTGATCGGCAACATCCATGTGAGCTGGGCCGATCCCAACAAGGTGCGCGAATTGGTCGTGGTCGGCAGCCGGCGACGGATCGTCTTCGATGACCTGCAATCGATTGAACGGGTCAAGATCTACGAGAAGGGGATCACCCCGGCCCCGGCGGAAGCGAGCACCTTCGGCGAATATCAGTTTCAGATTCGGGACGGCGATATCTTCAGCCCCAGGGTTGAAGTCAGTGAGCCGCTCAAGAACCAATGCAGCCATTATTTGGACTGCTTGCAGCATGGACTTCGTCCTCTTACGGATGGTCGAGCCGGCCTGGCGGTCGTGCAAGTGTTGACGGCAATCGAAGAGTCGATTGCCCATAACGGCGCCCCGGTCGGTGTGAACTCGACGCCATCTCACAAAGCCTTCGGCCGGAACGGCACCTCCTGGAAGCCCATGATGGAGAACTTGGCACAATGAGCACTGTACTATCTATCGAGCAGGTTCCCTTTGTTGATTTGGGTGCGCAACACGCGACGGTGGACGCGGACGTGCGTGAAGCGATCGACGGCCTATTTGAGCGCACTGATTTTATTCTGGGCGAGAGTGTTGTCGCTTTTGAGCAGGAGTTTGCAGCCTATTCTGAGACGCAATTTGCCGTGGGGGTGGACTCTGGCACGTCGGCGCTGGAACTTGCTTTGCGGGCTTACAGCGTCGGTCCGGGAGACGAAGTGATCACGGCAGCCAATACCTTTATCGCCACTGCCCTGGCCATCAGCTACACAGGTGCAACGCCTGTGCTCGTCGACGTCGATCCGGAGACATACACCATGGACGTCTCGGCGCTGGAGCGGGCAATCACGCCCGCGACGAAAGCCGTTTTGCCCGTACACCTGTATGGGCAACCGGCCGACATGGATCCGATCATGGAGATTGCACGTGCCCACGGTCTCATCGTGATCGAGGACGCCTGCCAAGCGCACGGCGCTCGCTACAAGGGACGACGGACCGGAACCCTGGGATATGCCGCGGCCTTTAGCTTCTATCCGGCCAAAAACCTGGGCGCGTATGGCGACGGTGGCATGGTGACGACCAACGACGCCCGGATCGCTGATTCGTTACGGATGCTGCGCAACTACGGGCAGTCCAAAAAATATCACCACGAGCTGCGCGGCTTTAATCGTCGCCTCGATACGCTCCAGGCGGCGATCTTGCGCATCAAGTTGAAGGAATTGAATCGCTGGAATGATCTACGGCGCCGGCATGCACAGCAATACCGCGAACTCCTGGCACCGTTGCACGAATTCGTTGTTCTTCCGTGCGAAGCGGACTACGCTGAATCGGTATATCATCTATATGTTGTGCGTGTGGACCACCGTACCGAACTGATGGAGGCGCTCAAGAGCAAGGGGATCGAAACCGGTATTCACTACCCCATTCCTGTGCATCTCCAGCCTGCATACGAAGACCTTGGCTACAAACGGGGCGACTTTCCTATCACGGAGCAATATGCCGATGAGATCCTGTCGCTGCCCATGTATCCGGAAATGCGGCCCGACGCCGTCAGACGGGTCTGCGCTGTTCTAGCGGAATCGGTGCTGGCAGTGGCCGAACTATCCGCCGAGCGCCGCACGTCCACCATGGCTATGTAGCAGGTGAGTATCGGATTGCAGTTGTTCAGCGCTTTACGTAACCTCAGGCCTGTTCCCCATGGATCCCACCATAGTGGAATGGAGCTGGTTCCGGACAAGTTCAACCGGCCCGGCCTGCCGCGATTGCCCAGACTTCTGCTGGCCGTGTCGGCAGCGGTCTGCGCCGGCGCAATTCTGGCTGCACTGACGCTCCAGCTCGGCGTGGTGGCGGTCGGTGCGGTGGTAGCGGTGATCGTGTTTCCCTGGTTTGTACGCGAGCCGTTCAGACTCTATCTCTGGCTGCTCGTCACCTGGCCGCTGCTCAGCCTCTATCTGCAAATCTCGCTACCCGGCGGTGTGCCCGATATCAGTTATGAGCGGGTGTTGATTCCATTGACGGCGGCTCTCGTGATTCTGGCGGCGCTGACCCTGCGTACAAAGATTCCGGGCATTGTCCCTCTGGTAATCATCTACGTAACAGCCCAGATCGTCTCCTATGGATTGGCATTTGGCGGCCAGGGCTTTGTGAAACCTGACCTGGTCATCCTGCTCAACTCGCTGGTGCTCCCCATCATCGTCTATTGGCTCACCAAGGTCTTTATGACGTCGACGGGACGCCTCAAATTGCTTCTATTCGCATTGATTGCCGGCAGCCTGATCATCTGCATGACCGGATTCTATGAGCGAGCCCTCGATCTACGCGAGAGCCCTTTTCCGGTGACCACAGGGACGGCATCCGGAGAGCGCTATCTTGGTGTACCCGGCGGCAGGGCCGCCGGTGTGATGGGCAATCCGGCCATCTACGGGGCGGTGGTTGCCGTGGGCGCGTTGGCCGCTGCCGCGTGCTCGGCACATGCTGCCCGCTTGAGCAGCAGATTCGGCTTCGGCGCCGCAACCTTCATCCTCACCTACGGAGTTGCCGTCTCTTACACAAGATCGGCATGGCTCGCATTTCTCGCTGCGTTGCTGGTGGCTCAGTTCCTCATCAAGGGCCTGTGGCGTATGGCCGTCCTGGTTGTTGTGGCGGGAATCTTGGCAGTCTCCTTCCTTGTGTTCACGGAATTCGATCAGATCCTGGGCAACATACTACTGGACAACCCCGTTGTCCAAGACCGGGTTTTGGAGCAGGACAACGTCTCCGGTCGCGTCGACCGCATGGCCTTTGCCTGGGAAAAAGTCTGGGAACGTCCATTGTTGGGATGGGGACCCGGCGCGTTGGACCATTTGACGGGCCAGGTCTTCCCGGATGGAGGATTTGATACGTCGCACAATACGTACTTGACCTTCTTGGTGGACGGCGGATTGTTCGTCTTCCTTAGCTTTACCGCACTTGTCACGTTTTGGCTTGTACGCGCCTTTCAAGCGTTGCGCCTGTCAGCACCGCGCAGCGTCGAGCGCAGTGTTCTAGGTGTGATGCTGGGTGCAATGCTGATTTTTCTTCTCTCCGGCATGGCTCTCGAGTTGAAATATTTTGGATATTTTAACTCGCTGTTTTGGATCGCAGGCGCTACCATTGAACAGGTGCGTTCCATTCTGTTAGCAGATCGTCACAATGCGCGGGAATCGATGGGTGTACGATGGCCGGCACATTGACCAGTAATGTCGTACGCAAACCAGCTAGCCTCGTGCACGCGACGGGCATCGTCATGGTGGCGACGTTGGCCTCGGCGGTATTTGGCCTGGCGCGCGAAATGTTGCTCGCCCGTGAGTTCGGCACGACCGTGGCAACGGATGCCTACTTCTTTTCCTTTGATCTCAGCGCCAGCCTGCCCGAATTCTTGATGGTAGCGATTGCCGCCGGTCTGGTTCCCGTCTATACACGCAGCAAGAAGGAAGGCCAGAGCACGGCGTTCATCAGTACCGTCATCAATGTGTATCTACTCTTTCTGTTGGCTGTGGCGGCCTTTGCGCTCGTGACCGCACCCTTCACCATCGCATTTCTGGCGTCCGGATTTGACGCCCCTGCCCAACAGACTGCATCGCAGATGCTCAGATTGCTGTCGCCTGTGATCGTATTGGCAGGACTCTGGGGTGTCTTTCGCACTGTGCTCAATGCCGAAGGGGAGTTTTTTCTTTCTACGATCTCCCAGATCTTTACGTCGCTCGGCATCATCGGCGCAATTCTCTTCGCGGCCGCGGCTTGGTATCTATGCCTTGCCATTGGGCATTGTGCTCGGTTCTATCATACAGGTCACGTGGACGGGTTATTGGCTTGCCAAGCGCCGCGCGTTTGTGTACAGACCGACGATCGACCTTCACGACCCGCGATTTCGACGTTTTCTGGCACTGCTGGGTCCGGGACTCGTGGGCGGTCTGATCGGCTACAGCAGCCAACTGATCGACAAGGCGTTCGCGTCCCATCTGGCGGAGGGATCGATCGCAGCCTTGAGCTTCGCATTCAGACCGATGGCCATTCTCACCAGAGTTGCCGTCTATTCTTTCATCACCGCGTTGCTGCCCACGTTGTCGTGGGAGGCGGTGCACAGCAATCCGGCCAGCTTCCGCGCCACGGTGGTGAATACGCTAGGCATCCTGGCCTTCGTGACCACGCCCCTGAGTCTGTTGCTTGCCGTGCTGAGTGTGCCGATCATCCAGCTGCTGTTCGAGCGCGGTGAGTTTGCGGCTGCCTCAACGGCCAGCACCGCAGGCATCTTTGCGTTTCTGGTCATCGGGCTGATGCCCATGGCGATCGCGGTTACCTTGTCCACCGTCTTTACCTCTCTGGAAGATACAAAGACTCCGGCAATCTTCGGCGCCGGCACGAATCTGGTGGCCAATGTCATCTTTGACCTGCTCCTGATCGGCATTCTAGGTGCAGCGGGCATCGCGTTGGCATCAACCTTGAAATATGTGGTTTCCGGGACGGTGTTGTTTCTGCTGTTGGGACGACGTCTGCAGGGCATCAACATCCGCTATCTGGCAGGGTCGTTCGGCAAGACACTGTTGGCGTCGCTGCTGGCGGTCGGACCGGTCTATCTGCTGACAGTCTACTTGGAGCTGCCGGCGCTTGTCATGATCGTCGTCGGCATGTTGTTGGGAACCACGCTCTTCTGGCTCTTCGCCTATCTGTTAAAGGCGCCCGAATTAGGGCTGGTTCAGGGATATGTCGGCAGGCTGCTCAAACGATTCGGTGGCGGTCGACTGCTCAACTGACAGGCACCATCAGTACAGACGGTTTTGTTCTCTTGGCGGCGCTTTAGAGGCCGCGAACCATAGATGACGGGGAGGGTGTTCATGCGCATCGCACTAGTAGGATCGTTTCCACTGGAACCGACCAATTTTGGCGGGGGCGTGGAGACATCGACGTGGAATCTCATCGAAGGCCTGGCAACGTATGATGACGTGGAGATTCACCTCATCACCTGTACCAGTGCCGTGCCGCAAGACCTGCGGATCGAGCGCAACGGCGTGACCTATCATTATCTGCGGTCATTCGATCACATGCAGACGATGACCCTGTACATGCGGGATCGCCTGCATGTGCGCCGCAAGCTGTCCGAAATCGACCCCGACGTTGTGCATGCACAGAACTCGCAAAACTACGGGTATATCTGTCTGAAGTCAGGCTATCCTACGGTGATCTCCGTCCACGGCATCGTGCAGGAAGAAGCGCGGTTTCTCGACAAGCGCAGAGATCGACTACGCGCTGTGCTTAGAAGCCGGTTCATCCAGCACCATTGTGTGCAGAACGCGCACCATATCGTGCAGCCGACCCGGTATCCTGAAAGCTATTTTGGCTACCTGAATACAGGCAAGTGGCATGACACCGGCAATGCGATTTCGGCCAAGTTCTTCGACGCTGTGGCTGCCACCCATCCGGGTGCGATCCTTTATTCAGGCGCGGTCATCCCGCGCAAACGCCTGCTCGACCTAGTCAAGGCGCTGCACCAGATCAAAGAACGGGTGCCCACGGTCTCCTTGCGCGTCGCCGGCGGCATGCCGGACAAAGCCTATCTCGAGGCGGTCCGGAGCTGGATCGACGAGCATGGTCTGCAGTCAAATGTAACCTTCCTGGGTCCGTTGAGTCAGGGGCAAATGGTCGAGGAGTATGAAAAGTGTGCGCTGCTGGCCTTGCCCTCGGGACAGGAGACCAGTCCCATGGTCATCGCCGAGGCCATGGCCGTGGGCCAGCCGGCTGTGGCGACGCGGGTTGGTGGTGTACCGTTCCTGATCGACGACGGCGAGACCGGATTTGTCGTGGATGTCGGCGATGTCGACAGTCTTGCTGACCGTATCGCAACCATCCTGACCGACGATGAACTTCGCCGCAAAATGGGGCGACAGGCAAAGGACAAGGCAAGCCGCAACTACCGGCGCGACATCGTGGCGGCCAGAGTGCGTGCGGTCTATTCAGAAGCGATCAGCAGCTATCGGAAGACCCAGCGGAACAACGTTCCGGTGCCCGCCTAAGGCCATTCCAGAGAAATAGACACGCCGATCTTCCTGGAAGTTGACTGCGAGACAATCTGTGACAATCTGTGGCTTTTTTTCAGGGCAGACATCTGTGGCTGAAGAGTAAACGAATCACTGTGAGGACGGACTAACACGTGGACAAGATCACGATCGTCTTTGTACACCATACGGTCAAACGAGGCGGCGGCAGCGAACAGGTTCTCTACGACATCATCCACGGCCTTGACCGGGAACGGTTTCGGCCGGTGCTCTGCTGTCTCTATGGTCTGGGAGAGCTGGGCCGGCAGTTGCAGGACGAAGGCTGTGTGACCTATCAGAACCTGGTCGGCAGGCCGTACGACCCGCGCAACGTTGCACGGGTCGCTGCTGTCCTACGGCAGGAACACGCCGATATTCTTTTCGTGTCGGATGCGTTTCACAATGTGATTGTGGGGCGTCTGGCCGCACGTCAGGCCGGAACGCCTGTGTCGGCACTGATCTTTCACACTTATGACACCGTCATGCGCCAGGGGATCACTCCCTCTCGGCGGGCCATGCTGGAAGTGGCGGACAGGGCATTCTACCCACAGTTCGGCCACGTAATTGCCCTTGCCGAAACGCACAAGGACTATCTGATCTCCAAGAAGCGGATTCCGGCGCGCAAGATCGATGTCGCCTACAACGGTGTGGACCTGCGTCAATTCTCGGCGCCGGTCGATCGGGACACTGCGCGTGCCGCGCTGCAAATACCCCCGGGTGCGCAGGTCGTCGGCATTGTCGCCGGGTTGCGACGCTGGAAAGCCCACGACATGTTTTTGAGGGCGGCGGCCAAGGTTCTGGCCCAAATGCCTGACACCTTTTTCATCCTGGCCGGCGACGGACCGGAACGAGGCCGCCTGGAGGAGATGGCACAACACCTGGGCATCCAGCATCGCGTCCGCTTCCTGGGCGTTGTCCAGAATGTGCCGGCGCTGTTGCCCGCCTTTGATCTGTCGGCCCTCTCTTCGATTCACGAAGCATTGCCGATCACGTTGCTGGAGGCCATGGCCGCCCAACGCCCCATCGTGGCGACGGACGTCGGCAGTGTCGCCGAAATCGTGGAGGACGGGGTAAACGGTTTTCTGGCGCCGTCCGGAGACGCCGATCGATTTGCCGCCGGCATGATGCGGTTGTTGAACGACCCGGAGCTGGCCAGACGCTTTGGCATAGCTGGCCGGAAGAAGGTCGAACAGAACTTTACCGTGCAACGGATGGTGGCCCGGTACGAGACGCTCTTCACCGAGTGGGTCGATGCCGGGCGGAGATCTGCTCCGGCCGCGCACGAGGGACAGGATATGTGGACGCCACGACCAACGAACATGAGAACTATCGATGACACTTACCGCAAATGATCTGTTCAGTGCAGCAGAAAGGCTGCACACCTATCTCCTGATGAAGCACTGGAACGGCCAGGCGCTTGTCGGGCCTGATCCCGGCATCCGCTTTAATTCCCGCGTCGGACGCTTCGTCAAATCGTATGCAAAGTTTTTGCCCTGGTCAGACGATCTTGTCTATCTGCAGGCCCAGGGCTATTGGATTCTCGACAACTGGCTCATGTTCGATCTTTCGGGCAGTGGGCAGTACGGCGATCTTGCGCGAGCTAGTTCCGAGTATGTCCTGTCCATCCAGCGTCCCGGCGGCTATTGGAACTATCCGAATCCGGAGTGGAAAGGACGGATCGCGACCGTGGAAGGCTGTTTCGCCGCACTCGGTCTGCTGGAGAGTTATGCCCGGATCAAATATGAACCGTTCCTGATCGGCGCGATTCAGTGGTATCAATACCTGATCCGCGACATGGGATTTCGACGCCAGGACCGCGACGGTCTGCTTGCAGTCAACTACTTTGCCCACCATCAGGGTGACGGCGGCGGTGTGCCCAACAACTCCACGCTGGCGCTTTGGTTCTTGGCGCGCCTGGCCCAACTCAGCGGCGACGATCAATACCTGGAACTGTGCGGTCCAATGGTTGCCTGGTTGATCGACGTGCAGGTCGAAAGCGGCGAACTTCCCTATGCCGTGAGTTCTCCTACGACCAAAGGGCGTACCCACTTCCTCTGCTTCCAATACAATGCCTTTGAGTTCATGGAGTTGGTTCACTACTTCAAGCTCACGGGCGACCAGGCTGTACTGCCCATGGCGCGGCGGTTGGCAGGATACCTCGCCACCGGTTTATCCGAGTCCGGGGCGGCTCGTTATGACTGCACCCACGATCTGCCCGAGGTCACCTACTACACATCCGCAGTGGCACAGGCGTTGAGCCAGGCCACGCTGTTGGACCTGGGCGACTACAGCGCGCCGGCCGAGCAGGCCTTTGCTCGGGTATTGGCACAACAGGAGCCAAACGGCGGCAGCAGCTTCTACTCACGCAAGAACTACCGCCTGTTGTCCGATCGCAGATCCTACCCGCGCTACTTGTCCATGATCCTGAACCATCTGTTCGAGACCAAGACCAGAATCGCGCCTGCACAACAAGTGTCTCCGGCTGCACACTCAATGGAAGTGAGTACACCTTGAACCGTAACTTGAAGGTCGCTTATATCTTGCATCGCTTTCCGTATCTGACGGAGACATTCATCATGCGCGAGATGTATTGGCTGCGGGAAGCGGAAGTAGATCTCACCATTTTTTCGCTGTTGTCGCCCCAGCATAGCGTAGTACACGAACAGGCCAAAGAACTTCTGCCCTATACGATCTACAGCCCCTTTCTCTCTTGGGCGGTGATCGTCGCGCAGCTCCACTTCCTGCTACATTCTCCCGGCCGCTATCTGCGTGCGCTCGCGCGGGCGATCCGGCAGGTCTATCGCGAACCCACGGTCTTGCTACGCGTGCTTCTGCTCTTTCCCAAATGCGTCTACTTCGCCCGCTGTATTGAGGAGCGGGAAATCGACCACATCCATGCACACTTTGTCTGGTTGGAGGGGATTACCGCCGGCATCGCCAAGGATCTCCTCGACATATCGTTCAGCATCCACCCCCATGCCTTTGGTCTGTTCGGCCGTGATCAACGGGATGTTCGCTGAGAGTTGGAGAACGCATACCAGGTCGTCACTGTCTCGAGCTATCATCGCAAGTACATTGCCGACTTGTGTCCGTACATCGACGCCGATGAGATCGAAATCGTTAGCTACGGCATCGACACCGAGTATTTTCGACCCAAAGTACAGGCAGCGAATGATGATCCGCTTGCGATTCTCTCGGTCGGCCGCCTTCACGAAAAGAAAGGACACGAGTACTTGATCGACGCCTGCGCGCACCTCACCGCACGCGGCATCAACTATCGCTGCCGGATCGTCGGCGGCGGCACCTTACGCGACGCCCTGCATGCACGGATCGCCCGGCACGGTCTTCAGGAACAGGTCGAGTTGCTGGGCGCGTTGAATCAGCAGCAGATTCTTGCCCACTATCAGGCGAGTGACATCTTCGCATTGGCCTGTATACGCGCGCGCAGCGGCGACCAGGACGGCATGCCGAATGTGCTGATCGAAGCCATGGCCTGTGAATTGCCGGTTGTGACAACGCCGATTACAGGCATTCCTGACCTGGTGCAGGACGGAGAAAACGGCCTCATTGTCCCGGATCGTGACGCTCTCGGCCTAGCCGACGCACTGGAAAAGCTCAGCGGCGATGAAGCCTATCGTCGTCGCCTGGGCGCACAAGCTCGGCAGACGATCCTGGCCGACTACCAGATCCAGCGCAACGCAGCCCGGATGGCCGACATCTTTCGACGTACCCATCAGCGCCGCCGCGCCGACGATCGGCGACCGGTCGTATCGCCGGAAACAAGAGCTGATCTGACGGGGCCCATCGGCTGAAAAGACTTTTCTAATGGACACATTATTTGAGTGGCTTCTCTATAGGAGCTTCGCCGGCCGGACACCCTCGCCCGCCACCGGCTACTTGACGAGTGAATAGACATTGAACTCCATCCGGCCGACAACAGATGCGCCGGGTGGAAATTTGGGAGATGGATGAGATATCTATGAGAATCAGCGTTTTTGGACTCGGCTACGTCGGATGTGTTTCGGCGGCATGTTTGGCCCATGACGGCCACAATGTGATCGGTGTGGACATCAATGCCCGCAAAGTAGAGTTGATGCAGGCGGGACAATCACCGATCATCGAACCGGGATTGGACTCCCTGATCGAGTCCGGCATCACATCCGGCCGGCTGTGTGTGACGCTTGACGGCCAGGTCGCGGTGCGCAACAGCGACGTGAGCATGGTCTGCGTCGGCACACCCAGCAACGGCAACGGCAGCTTGCGGGTGGAGTATGTCGAAAGCGTCTGCCGCGAGATCGGCGCCGCCATGGCGCTCAAGCGCGAACGCCACACGGTCGTCATTCGCAGTACCGTCTTGCCGGGCACCGTGTTGGAGAGACTCCTGCCTATCCTTGAAGAGTCATCCGGCAAGCGGGCCGGTGCGGACTTCGGTCTCTGCATGCATCCGGAGTTCCTGCGCGAAAGCACGGCGATCGTCGACTACTACAGACCGAGCCTGATCGTCATTGGCCAGTTTGATGACGCCAGCGGTGACCCGGTCGCGGACCTGTATGAAGAGACGCCGGTTCCCGTTCTGCGCACGACGATTCAGACTGCGGAAGCTGTCAAGTATGCCAGTAACGCCTACCACGCCTTGAAGATCGCGTTCGCCAACGAAATCGGCAATTTCTGCAAGGTCCACAGCATTGACGGTCGAGACGTGATGGACATCTTTGTCCAGGACACGCAGTTGAACATCTCTCCTGCCTATCTCAAGCCCGGTTTTGCCTTTGGCGGTTCGTGTCTGCCCAAGGACCTGCGTGCCATGCTCTATCGTGCCAGAGAAACCGACTTGACGTTGCCGGTGCTCGATGCCGTGCTCAGCAGCAACGAACTCCAGATCCGCCGCGGCATCCAGATGGTGGAGCAGACAGGACGGAAGAAGGTGGGCGTCTTGGGCCTCAGCTTCAAAGCCGGGACGGACGATGTCCGCGAGAGCCCGATCGTTTCGCTAGTCGAGACGCTGGTCGGCCGCGGCTATCACGTTGGCATCTATGACGAAACAGTTCAGCCCGAGCGGCTGATGGGTGCCAACCGTGCCTATCTGGAGCGCGAACTGCCCCATATTGCCTCGATCATGCGCGCATCTGTCGACGAAGTGTTGGAAGATGCGGACGTCGTGGTCGTCACCAATGACAGCAGCAGCACCCGCAACTTGCCGGCAATGCTGCGCCAAAATCAGACCCTCATCGATCTTGCCGGCACATTCAGAGAGAGCATGGACAAACGAGACGACTATGAAGGCATCTGCTGGTAACCGCGTATTGATGTTGGTGGAGAACTGTCCGTATCCGCAGGACGCACGCGTGCGTCACGAAGCGGCGACGTTGACCCGGGCCGGCTATGAGGTCGCCGTGATCGCGCAGCGCTCCAAACGTCAACTCTGGCGAGAGACCGTCAACGACGTCCGCGTCTATCGCTATCCGGCACCGCCCGAAGGCCAGGGGTTTCTCGCCTACATTCTCGAGTATGGATACTCGATCGTCGCTGCATTTGTGCTGTCGCTCGTGGCACTCATCGACCATGGGTTCGATGTGGTCCATGCACACAACCCACCCGATCTCTTTGTCTTCATCGGTATCTTCTACAAGCTGTTCGGCAAGCGCTTTGTCTATGACCATCATGACCTGGCGCCGGAAATGTACCAGGCGTTGAACGACGACGACGGGAACGCCACCGTCCATCGCGTACTCATCCAGCTACAGCACTTGTCCTGCCGCATGGCCGACTGCATCATCGAGACCAACGAGTCCTACAAGAAGTTGGATATGGAGCGCAGTGGCGTGCCGGAGGAGCGCATGGTCGTCGTGCGTAACGGCCCGGACCTCGAGCGGTTACGGCCGTCGTCTCCCGACCCGCAGTTACGGGAGAAAGCCGAACACATCCTGGGCTACGTCGGTGATATGGGCTACCATGACGGTGTAGACTATCTGCTGCGTTCGTTGCGCTTTCTGGTTCACGAACTCGAACGCACCGACGTCTACTGTGTGATCATCGGGACCGGCGATGCTTGGCAGGAGCTACAGGATCTGGCCACCCAACTCGAGCTGGATGAGTACGTCTGGTTTACAGGGTATGTCACGGATCAGGAGCTAATCCGCTATCTTTCCAGCGCCGATATCTGCGTCGATCCGGATCCGGCCAATGCATTCACGGATCGCTCGACCATGATCAAGATCATGGAGTACATGGCACTGGCAAGACCGATCGTCGCCTTCGAACTGACGGAACATCGGGTGACGGCCCAGGGCGCTGCCCTCTACGCCAAGCCCAATTGCGAGGAAGATTTCGCCAGGAAAATCGTCCAATTGTTGGACGATCCGGCGCGCCGGGAAAGCATGGGACGGATTGGCCGCAGGCGAGCCGAGACACAGTTGGCATGGAAGCATCAGGAACAATCCCTATTGTCTGCCTATGCAAGACTTGGGCTACAGCCGGCGCCAGTGCTGCAGCAATGAGGCGTGCGGTGGTCAACCCCTATGTGATGATCACTGCGTTCATGTTGATCGTTCTTGGTGTTCTGCCTGCCCGTGCGGTCGCGGCCGGCGGCCGTACCTCGGTGGCCACGGCTACTTGGGGCGTTCTACAACAAGGCCCGCCGGCGGCGACGGTAGTTCCACACCCGCGTCTCCTCTTTGGCGATGCCGATGTGCAGACTTTGCGGCTGCAGGCGTTAGGGACGCACGCGTCCATCTGGAGCCCGATTTTGGCGTATAACGACAGGCAGCGGGAGAGCTATCCGCCCCTGTTTGCACCGAGCGCCGGCGATCTGGACACCTACCGTACGTTCGGGAATCAGCTGATTCCGCTGGCATTCGGCTGCTTGATTACCGAGGATCCCGACCGCTGTGCACTGGCCAAGACCTATCTGTTGACTTATGCGGAGTGGTCGCAATGGGGCGAGAACGAGTGGCGTGATCTCGGGCATGCACACATGTTATTGGGGAACGCGTTGGCCTACGACTGGCTGCATGAATTTCTGAGCCCAGCGGAGCGTTCCATTGTGGCCGGCAGCCTGGGCGTGTGGGCGCAAAAGATGTACGAAGCCAGCGCAGCGCCGGCCGATCGTGCCGACTGGAACAATTGGTGGCGCCAGTCCTATATGCAGAACCATTTTTGGACCAACAATAGCGCATTGGGCATTGCCGGTTTGGCTCTTCTGGACGAGGATCCGCGCGCCCAGAATTGGATTGACCAGGCGACGGGCCAACTCGCCGCGCGTGCAGTCGCTTCTGAACGCCATTGAAGATGGAACCTGGCACGAGGGCATTCCCTATCAGAACTACGGTCTGGCGATGTTGTTGCCCTTTCTGGTCAACCTGCGCTGGATCCAGGGAATCGATCTCCTACCACATCCGTATCTGCGCAACTATGCGCGGTGGCGTCTCTATAATCTGCTGACAGGTAGCAGCGAGTTTATCATGTCCTATGGCAATTTCGAATGGTTTTGGGCCAATGACTATGGTCCCGCCGGCCTGTTGCGTTTTGTCGCCAATGAGTATGACGACGGCTACGCCGAATGGGTCGCGCAGCAACGCATCGCCGTCGATGGCCGATTTGCCAACCAGTACTCGACGCCTTGGTATGTATTCGAATTCCTCTATTACGATCCGGCACTGCCTGCGCGCATTCCGAGCGGTCTGCCGCCGGCGCGCGTCTTTCCGGATCTGGAAGGTGTGATCTGGCGCACCGGTTGGGAGGAGAGCGATCTGGTCTTCGGCTTCAAGACAGGACCGTCTGGTGGGCGCCACGGCTACACATCGTTTACGGAGCAGCTCTACCCGTGGGCATGTCTGGAGTTGGGCTGCCAGATGAACGTCGGCCACGATCATGATGACGGCAACGGATTCTATCTCTACCGCGCAGGTCGCTGGTTGGCGCCTGAGACCGTCGGCTACAATGGAGCCGAGTCATCGCTGCACAACGTCATCCTGATCGACGGGCAGGGGCAGAGCCAACCGCCACAGGATGCCTGGCGAGACCCGGAGGCATTTGCCGATCGCGATGGATATCTGCTTGCAACGGCAGAGACCGCCGGCTTTCACTACGTTGCGGCAGATGTGACGCAGCGCTATGCGACCGTCCCTGACCTCAAGGATGTGACGCGCCATGTGCTCTTTGTCCGCAACCGGTATTTTGTCATGCTCGACCAGCTGGCCGCGGCCGGTGCCCATGGCTATGAATGGGTGTCACATGTGGGCGAGCAGGTGACAGTCGAGGATCGATGGGTGCGCGGCGAGGCCGGCGACGGCCAGATTCTTGGCATCGGTGTCGTTGTGCCCCGGACTTTTACGACGACCGTTGGCCACGATGGACAGCCGTTCGTGCACGTGCGACCGCAGTCACCGCGACACAACATGCGTTTTATCAACGTACTCTATCCTACCGACGCCGCGGACTGGGATGAGCGACCGGATCTGACGCTTCTGGCGGATACGGGCGCAGCGGCGGCCGTTAGAATTGCGCACGACCAAGGCAGTGGATGGAGCGATGACGTCATGATCAACTACACCCGGGCCTATACCCCTGTGGCGGTCGGACCCTATGTCAGCGATGCACTTGTGGCTGTGGTCTCCACGCAGAGCGGGCAGCCGACCAAGCTGTTTCTCTCGGGGGGGACATCGCTGATCGATCGGGTACGCAAGAGGACTCTCGTCACTGGGATCGGTCTAGACGAACCCTTTGAAGCCGATTTTGACGGTTCGACTGTTGATGTAGTCTACGGCGGTGCCGGTGAGGTCGAACTCCATGCACCGGGTGCCACACGACTGCGGGTCAACGGCACTCCGCATTCTTTTGTGCGGGTCGACGATCGCATCATCTTTGCGCCGAACTCCGACCAGTTGGCGTGGACGGCCGGCCAAGCGGAGATTGCTCCGCCCTTCGTGCTTGAGGAGGGCAGCATCTACCGGTCTGCTGTCCACAGTGAGAGTCCGGCTGACGCCGGCCGGGCATCATTCCGGTTTGCGATCGGGCATCCGGGAAGATACTCGATTATCGGGCTGGTCGATGCACCCAACGACGGATCTGATTCGTTCTGGGTAACCATCGATCAAGAGCCGGCCGATGAACGAGCTATCTGGCATATCGAGCAGACGACCGGATATGAAGAGCGTGTGGTTTTGCGGCCGGAAGACGGCGACGCAACGCTCTTTGCGTTTGACGCAGGCGACCATGAAATAATCGTGCGCGGGCGCGAGAAGAATACTCGTTTGCGCGGCATTCGTTTGGAAAGAGCACCCGATCGACTCTATCTGCCGCTGATCCAATTTCCTGAATTGCGCGGAACCAAGTAGGCATCAATATGAATGAATCCATTGCAACACTAACGTCGAACGCTCGAGACAAGAACGCAACCGGGACGCGGCCCGGCTACGCCACGCAGATTTCGGACCGGACTGTGGATCCGGAATGGGACGCGTTTGTGGCCGGTGCGCCCGGCAACCATCACATCCTGCAGACCAGCATCTGGGCCCAGGTCAAGGCATTTATCGGCTGGCAGTCACTGCGGGTGACCGTAACCGACCACGGCAAGATCGTTGCCGGCGCGCAGATGTTTGTACGCAGGATTCCGTGGGCCGGAGCAATCGCATATATTCCCAAGGGTCCGGTCCTTGCCACGGCCGATGCGAAGGTGGTCGAGGTGCTGCTCGCGGAGGTGCACCGGGCCGCGGCCGCGCATCGTGTGCGCTACCTGATCCTGCAACCGGCCAACGAGGATGTCGCGCTCGCGGCGCGCTTGCCTCAGTTGGGTTTTCAGCCGAGCGTGACCGCGGTGGCGCCGGTCGCTACGGTGATGGTCGATCTCAGTCCCGATTTGGACGAGATTTTGGCCGCCATGAAGAAGAAGACCCGTTACGGCGTCCGTCGAGGTCTCAAAGACGGCCTGACGGCGCGGCAAGGCGACGAGAACGATCTGGCGACATTTCACGCCCTTCTCACAGCCACGAGCCGTCGCCAGGGATTTACATCGTTCGGCCTCGACTACTTCGAGACAATGTGGCGGATCCTGAGCCCGCAGGGGCATATCAAGTTGTTCTTAGTTGAATACGACGACGAGACCGTCTCCGCTCAGATTGTCGTAGCCTTTGGCGATACTGTGACCGCCAAATTGGTCGGCTGGTCCGGCGAACATGGTCAGAGACGCCCCAATGAGCTGCTGGACTGGACGACGTTGACATGGGCCAAGGCCAATGGGTATCGGTACTACGATTTTGAAGGCATCGACTTGCAGGCTGCCCAGGCGGTCGTGCGGGGAGAACGGCCACCCGAGTCTGTGGCGCAGACGCCGACATCGTACAAGTTGGGTTTCGGCGGCAACGTGGAAATCTATCCGGATGCCTATGCCTATATCTACAATCCTCTGTTGCGCATGGGAGTGAAGGCGCTTCCCGCCAGTGTACGAAATGGGCAGTTGCTGAAGATTATCCAGGATCGCATTCGCACGCGCCGATCAAAGGGCGACTAGTTCAGCTCGGTGTGATGACTACCACGACAGAAATTCGGCCATGCTACCTCAGATAGACAGAAAATCATTGTACACGACTGAAACGGCTGATTATTGCTGGCGTGGTATTCACGCCGAAATAGCCTAGCCGTAACCATGACAACCGTACCAACCTTCACATCGGAGCAATCAAATCATGGCCGAAGCCGGGAAGCGAAACCCACTATGAAGATCACATGCGTTGATCCCCGCGTTGACCCGTTGTGGAAACGACTGGTGGAGCAACAGCGCAGCGATCTCTTTCATTCGCCTGCGTGGAGCAGCGTGCTGGCGGACACCTATGGTTTCGAGCCGCTGGCGTACGTGCTGACCGACGACGCCAACGCGCCGCTCGCGGGCGTACCCTTCGTCCCGATCGCCGACATTCGCGGCCAACGAAAGGTGACCCTGCCTTTTTCGGATTATTGCGATCCGCTTGCAGCTGACGCCGCCGCATGGAATGCACTGCTCGAACAGTTTGTGGATCCTGTTACCACCTACAAGATTCGCTGTGTACACAACGACATTCCACTTGACGATGCCCGTCTTTCATTGGTCAATCGCGCAAAGTGGCACGGGCTCAGTCTGGAAGCAGATCTTGACGAACTCTGGATGGGGCTGGAAGGCTCGGCACGCAGGGCGGTCAGAAAGGCTGAACAGCAGGATGTCGTCGTGCGTCCTGCCGCCAATTTGGAAGATTTGCGCGTTTTCTACGAGCTACATGTGCAGATCCGCAAACAAAAATACCGCATGGTGGCGCAGCCCGGTCGCTTTTTCGAATACATCTGGCGTCATTTCGTCGAGCAGCAGCGCGGCACGCTCCTCATGGCCGAGCACAATGGCACCATTGTCGGCACCACCATGCTCCTGATCTGGAAAGACAGGCTGTACTACAAGTTCAACGCGTCGACCCTGACCGATCTGGCCATCCGGCCCAACGATCTCATGATTTGGCGAGGAATTCAGTACGGCAAGGAGCAAGGCCTTACCTATCTGGACCTGGGGCTTAGCGACTGGGATCAGGACGGGTTGATCCGTTACAAGCGCAAGTATGCCCATGACGAAAGGACCATCTCGTTTTTGCAGACCAATCACGAGCCGGCCCAACAGTCTGCCGCCGCGGATGACTTCGGCGCATTGCTTTCGCAATTGACCGATCTGATGACAGACAGTTCGGTACCGGATCACATAACGGCTTCTGCAGGGGACTTGCTCTATCGCTACTTTACATAATATTTGTTACGCGTGTCTTCACCAGCCGAAAGGGCTGGTCTTATATAAGTACGCTGCGTGCGACCGCAGGCGTGCGCCTTGCTATTTTCACTATGAACATCGTTGCAAGTCGTCTGGAGTTTTGACATCATGAAACGCACAGTTGGGCACGCATCCGAACGTCCGCCCGCGGTTGTCATTGGATTGGACAGTCTGCAAGGGCTGCAGACCGCCCGCATCCTGGCGCGGCGCGATATTCCGGTCATTGCTCTTGCCCATGACCCCAAACATGATTTTTGTCGTACGAATGTGTGTCGAGAAATTCATTGCACGGATACTGAAAGTGAAAGCCTGATCCGATTCCTGGAAATCCTGGGTCCAAAGTTGGACGGGAAAGCCGTTCTGTTTCCGTGCGAGGATGCCAATGTGCTGCTCGTCTCCGACCACCGTGACATGCTGGAGGAATGGTATCACATTGTTTTGGCCCCGGCTGATGTGGTGCGGACACTGCTGGTCAAGAGTAGCTTCTACCGATTTGCCGAGGAGAATGGCTTTCCGATCCCGCGTACATTTCTGGTGCATAGCCGCGCAGAGGTTGAACAGCGTGCGCAGCAGTTGACCTTTCCATGTATTCTGAAACCACCGCTCAGCGCCGCACCCGAGTGGGAACACAATACGATGCTCAAGGCATTCAAGGCCGTCGACGTGGCAGAGTTGTTGAAGATCTACGATCACTACCATAGATGGAGCCCGACCTTCATCTTGCAGGAACTGGTGGTGGGTCCCGAGACGAACCACTACACCTGCAACTGCTATTTCGACGCCGACTCAGAGCCGGTGATTTCCTTTACGACGCAGAAGATTCGCCAGTGGCCACCGGGCACGGGGCAGGCCTGTCTGGGCGTGGAGCAGCGCAACGATGTCGTGCGCGACGAAACGATCCGCCTCTTCCAGAGCGTCGGCTACCGGGGTCTCGGCTACGCTGAAATGAAACAGGATGAGCGTTCGGGAAAGTACTTCTTTATCGAGCCCAATATCGGGCGCCCAACCGGCCGGTCGGCGACGGCTGAAGCTGCCGGCGTCGAGTTGCTGTATACCATGTATTGCGATGCGCTGGGATGGCCGTTGCCGGCTGAACGTCTGCAAACATTCAACGGCGTGAAGTGGCTGTATCTCCGCCAGGATTTCCAGTCCGCGCTCTACTATTGGCGGCAGGGCAACCTGACTCTGGGTGACTGGTGGCGTTCGTGGCGGGGTCCCAAGGCCTATGCAGTCTTTTCCTGGCGCGATCCGGCTCCGTTTGTGAGCGATGTGCTGCGCGTGGTTCGTCTGCTCTTTTCCCGGCGGGAGCGCGAACGGAGGCAGTACGATCGTCCGCTCGTGGACGTCGCCGAGCGGCAGAATTAGGCGCCGGAAATTGCCATTTTGTTAAAGTACCCGAAAGGTCGTATCCGGAACTGCTCCATTTCGGGGCAGTCCTGTCTGATCAGGGCCTATTGCTGCCGGGAAGGCCCTCTCTCCAGTCAAGTTGTCAGCCAATTGTTATGGTCGCTCTTGCCGATCGTCCAATATTATTAGGCGGAATGGAAGTCGTCCTCTATGAGCGTAGCCGGTCAGCAAACGATTGAGTTTGATCTACATGGAATTATTCGTGTGCGACTTGTCGATCCGGGGGAGAGCGATGTGGCTGGCCTCGCCGAACTGTTGGGGACGCCGCAGAGTACTCGGGTCCGGGCTCCGGATATCATCATCCGTTATTGTGAGGAGTTTCCCCGTTCGCGCGTGCGCTTTTTGGGGCTGAACTTTGCAGCTTTCACGAATGACGATTTTTATGTGCTGGGCTGGAAGGATGGGCAGATACGTGCACGGATTGCCTTTGAAACCATCGGTGACTGTTGTGAGATCTCGTGCCGGCGCAACCTCGGCTTCGTTCCTTTACTGACCGATATCATCCATCTCTTGCTGATCGGCAAGGGGTACATTCCAATCCACGCTTCAGCGTTCGCCATTGAGGATACCGGTATCGTGGCCATGGGTTGGACCAAGGGGGGCAAGACCGAGACGCTGCTCTCGTTTCTCAACCATGATGCCCGCGCCCGCTATGTCGGCGACGAATGGGTGGTGCTGGCTGACGACGGGCAGAGCATGTTTGGGCTGCCGTTGCCGGTGACCATCTGGGATCGGCAGCTGGAACAGATTCCCGGTCTTGTACGCGGGATCAGTGCACGCAAAAAAGTGCTGTTCAAGGCCATCCATCTGCTGGAATCGGTTGAGCGCAGGTTCGGTGGGGACGGAACGCGGCGTTTGGCACCCATGCAATTCTTGAGCGATGCCCTTCCATCTCTCAAACGTCAGTTGAAGATCGCCGAACGCCCGCAGGTGCTGTTTGAGCAGCGGCAAAACGCACAGCCGGTGGCGCCCGACAAGATCTTTCTGATGGTGAGCCACATGGAACCGGATATTAGGGTGGAACCAACTGATCCGGTGGAGATTGCCCGGCGTATGCAGTACTCGAACGAATGCGAACAGCTATACCTGTTCGAGCATTACAAGGCATTCAAGTTCGCGTTTCCACATCTTCGCAGCGATTTTCTCGAACGCGTCGATGGTCTGCAAACGGAGTTGTTGTGCAGCGCGCTCAGGGGGAAGGAAGCGTATACGGTTTACCATCCGTATCCGATATCGTTTGAGCAATTGTTCAAACACCTCGAACCCTATTGTTCAGGGCGCACGTAGATCACCTGCGGGTTGGCTGAACCGGTTTTGCCGGTTTATGTTGGACCCGGCGTGCAGGTGGTGCAATTGAGAACAACGTACACTGTCGAAAACATTCCAATCAATCGAACGCGCCAATTTGGCGCGATGCATCGCGCACATGGAGAGGGGCGTGCATGTTTTCTGTTGCACTGATCGGCGTCGACGGCGCCGGCAAGACGACGATTGCCCGCATGTTGGCTGAATCGTCGCCCATACCGCTGAAATATGTCTATATGGGCACAAGCATCGAATCCAGCAACGTTGCGCTGCCCACGTCACGTCTCATTCTCTATCTCAAAAAGCGCGCCTATCGGAAATCCATGAACGCAGCGGGGCAGTCGACGCCTGATTCGATCTCCACCCATGATCTGGAATACCGCGCAGTGGAAAGGGGCAGACTGAGTGTGACTGCCCGTCTCTTCTATCGTTTGGCTGAAGAGTGGTATCGCCAGGCGGTTGCATGGAGCTATCAGATGCGCGGTCAGGTCGTGCTCTTCGACCGCCATTTTGTCTATGAATACACGCCGCGCAGTAGCGAGACCCAGGCGCGCACCAGCCGGCTCAGCGATCGAATTCATCTATGGATACTCGATCACCTCTATCCAGATCCCGACCTGACGCTCTTTCTCGACGCGCCGCCGGACCTACTGCATCAGCGCAAACAGGAGTGGCCACCGGAGCATCTCGAACGACATCGGCAGGCGATCCTCGACCAGGGAAGAGACATGCCGAATTTCGTGCTGATTGACGCCAGTCAGCCGGTCGAGCAAGTCTACGCCGATGCCCTGCACCGACTGCTGCAATATGCGGCCCTAGAGTCGGGCGATAGGTCTGGCAAAGCGAAGGAGGGTAATTAGACAACGGGGCGATGGTTCGGACCTAAACCTACGGCCGTATGAAGAAGACGATCTTCGTAGGTCGGTCATCCTAGCCCGACATGGTCGGAATACCACGAATAGTCAGGACGTCGAGAGCGGTCAGGTAGGGATGCATCGATCTACAAATCATGTTCTCGTCAAGTCTTTAGTCTAGGCTGGTTTTTCCCCGACATACCAACTGGCAGCGTCATTGGACAGAAGGCCAATATCCAGAGTGCTTCGGCATCTATTGAGACGTCTTTTTTGGGAAAGGAAATGATAGAATGTCAACGTATTTTCTGCACAGTAGGCGGCGCGAAATCGCGAAATGTGCCAAGCTATTACTCTATGCATTTCTGATTGCAGCACTGATGCTGCCGGCGTTGCCCGTGCAGGCGTCGCCGCAGTCGCAGGGCGCCGGCGGAAGCGACCAGGACGACCACACGATCTACCTTCCGTTGGTGACCTCGACGGATGGATTTGCCGGAAACACGGACGTGCCTGTGGACGACGGGATCATCGTCTCCGCCGCGATCAATGTGCAGGTGGGTCTCGTAGTCGATTCCGACACGAGCACCATCCGTAGCTGCCTGGACGTTCCTCCCTCTGACAATTCGGTCCTTTCCGCCTACACCAAGCCGAATCAAAGCCGGCTCTGGTACAACAGCGTCCAGGATCGCTGGGATGCGCTCATGCCCAGACTGGACAGCGGGACCAGCGACCATTATGTCCTGAAGGATGTTGCAGGCAGCCAGACCTTCACAACGATTGAGTTGGAAGACCGCGATTTCGGCCGTCCCGATGTCTTCTGGGACGAAGGCAATCAGAAGCTCTATGTATTCAGCAGCCATCCGGCGTCCAGCGAGTTCTGGCGTCTGGGCTATGACGCTGCAAGCGACAATTACAACCTGGAAGTGGGCGCCCTGGGCGCCGGTGTTGCGGTGCCGGGTATCACCCATCCCAGCGACTGTATCGGCGGCAATTCACCCGGCACGCTCTACGTTACGCCCAATGGCCATGTATGGGTGGCGGTGATGAAGGGCGGCAGCGGTCTGCAGGTGCAGCACTCCGCGGACGGCGGCACGACCTGGATGGCCGCACCCGTTACGCTGGACGTGAACGCCAAACTGGGTGTGACCACCTGGATCCATTTCGAGAACAACGGCATCGACCCATGCCGGTCTCTTTGCCGGCGAGAACGGCGAGAACTGGAACACCGACGACCAACTTCTACTTCTGGTACATCGACCAGAACCAGGATCCCTCCAACCCGAACGTCAATTGGGTCAATGATTCCTCGAACATCCCTGGCCCCATGGGCACGGAGCAGTCCGACGACCACGTGAGTGCCGCCCGAGACGCGGCCGGCAACCAGTACTTCGCCGTGAAGACCGAAGGCGGTCGGTCCCACCGACGCCTTGATCAAACTCTTCAAACGGACCCCGGCAGGCGTCTGGACGCAGTACACGGCGACGACGACTGCGGAATCTCCCGAGGAGTCGCGCCCTTCGCTCGTGATCGACGACGAGAACCGCGAGCTCTATATCTACTCAAACGGCGCCGAGATCGTCAGCGACACTGAACGCAACGGCGTCCACAAGGAAGCCGTCAGCCTCGACGCTCTCGAGCAATTGGCGACGACGCCCTTTGTCACGCTGTTCAGTGCAACGGGCGTGATCTTCACGGATATCATCACGCCGCGGCAGGCAGTGAATGTGCAGAGCGGCATCGTTACCCTGGCCCACAATCGCACCAATGAGACGGTGTGGTTCAGCGAGGAAGCGCTTGAGTCCGGCCCGGCGACCGTACCGGTGCCGAACGTGGTGGGGCAGTCGCAGGCGAATGCGGAGACAGCCATCCAGGCTGCCGGTTTGACTGTGGGTAGTGTGACGGAAGCCAGCAGTGACACGACGCCCGCGGGCAGTGTCATCAGCCAGAATCCGGCCGCCGGAGAGCAAGTGCTGCCGGGAACGACGGTCGACCTGGTCGTCTCTACGGGACCCGAAACCGGGATCGATCTCGGTGAAGCCGGTGCGTTTGCTGTACTTGGACTCAGTGGCGCAAAGGTCAAGATGGACAACGAGAATCCAGGCGTCATCGGGAAGGTAGGAGTTGGGGCCAATGGCGAACAAGATCTGAAGACCGGATTCATCACCGGTCAACTCTCACTCGATCCCACGGCTACAAACGGGATTCCCGGGACGGCTGTGCAAGGCGGCATCGTCGTCACAGGCCTGGGACAGGCGGCGGCGGATGCCCTGCGCACCTCGTCTGATGTCGCGGCTCTCGCTGCGTCCCGAACCTTCGGCGACGTCAAGGAGTCGCTGACGGTCGATGCAAGTGGACCGCTGACGGTTGTGGCGATGAACAAGATCGAGCTGAAGGACAACAAGGTTTTGACGTTGCGCGGTGGGCCGAACGATCAGTTTGTCGTCAACATCGCGGATATATTGAAGCTGGAAAACGGCAGCATGATCCGGCTCGAAGGCGGGTTGCAGGCGCGTAACGTGATCTTCAATTTCCTCAAGAACGACGCTTCCGGGGAGATCAAGAGCGGAAGCAGCGCGTCCGGAATCTTCTTGGCCACGGGAAACAAGGCGAAGTTGAAGCTCGAAGATTCAGGCTCCTCTGTGGTGGGTGTCCTGATCGCCGGCGAGGAAGTCTCGATCAGCAAGAACGCACGGATCATCCATTTCAGCGAGCCGATCGACGACAGCGTTGATATCGGTGCGGCTGGTGCCTTTACTGTGCTCGGACTCACGGGCGCGAACGTCAAAATGGATGGAGACAACCCGAGTGTGCTCGGTGACGTAGGGCTTGGACCGAATGGCAAGCAGGACTTGAAGAATGGTTTCATTGCCGGAAGACTATTGATCGACCCAACGGCTGAGAATGAAAATCCGGGAACGGACGTGCAGGGCGGCACTACCATCGAAGCGCTGGCGCCGGCTGTCGCCGCTGCTCTCCGCGCGTCGTCGGACGCATCGGTTCTGGCGGCAACCCGGAGCTTCGGCGACATCAAGGAGACGCAGACGATCGCAAGCAATGGACAACTGACCGTCGTCGCAGTGAACAAGATCGAGCTGAAGGATGGGAAAGTTCTCACCCTAAGCGGTGGGCAGGACGATCAGTTCGTCCTCAACATTGCGGATAATCTGAAACTGGAAAACGGCAGTGCGATCCAGCTCCAGGGTGGTTTGCAGGCCGGCAACGTGTTCTTCAATTTCGTCAAGAATGACGCGTCCGGTGAAATCAAGAGCGGTAGCATTGCATCTGGGCTATTCCTGGCCCCAGGGGACAAGGCGAAGTTGAAGCTGGAAGACCCAGGGACCACGGTGGTTGGTGCACTGTTCGCCGGGAGCGAAGTCTCCATCAATAAGGACGCACGAATCGTCCAGTTCGGCCAGTAACGGTTGGCTCAAGCATAGATTGTTGGCTCCGATCTTCCCGGAAGCGGACTGCTTCCGGGAAGATCGGACTGTTAAGTTATTTTCGGTGGGTTTCGGCACATACTTTGTCTATTCATTATGCATTTGGCCGTGATTCATGGAGGAAGAATCAGGGAAAGGTACGTCAGACATGAAAACGAATTTGTTGGGCAGAAGATGGACTCAAATAGCAAGCTTGGCCAGGACGCTGCTCTACGCGGCCCTGGTTGCCGCGCTGATGCTGCCGGCGCTGCCTGTGCAGGCAGCGCCGAATATGCAAGGCGCGGGCGGAAGCGACCAGGACGATTACACAGTGTTTTTGCCACTGATAACGACAACGGAAGACTTGGCGACGGACGCGGACGACTGGAGCACTA
Source organism: uncultured Chloroflexia bacterium (assembly GCA_963715415.1). Taxonomy (GTDB): domain Bacteria; phylum Chloroflexota; class Anaerolineae; order Caldilineales; family Caldilineaceae; genus JAWKOK01. The sequence continues at coordinate 210,516 of CAVQSG010000015.1, forward strand.
TCGCCAATGTGGATGACGTGCACGAGAAAGTTGCTGCCGCCAACACCGACTGCCCGTGCAGCATCTGGGACGACACGGCGCCGGAGGGGGCCGAGTTCACCGATTCGCAAGCCATCGAGGTCGGGGTGCGCTTCCGCTCTGAGACTGCGGGCTATATCACCGGCCTTCGCTTCTACAAGGGCCCGAACAACACAGGCACCCACATCGGCAACCTTTGGTCGAACAACGGCACGCTCCTGGCCCAGGCGACCTTTGTCAACGAGACGACGAACGGCTGGCAGACGGTGAACTTCGCCAACCCGGTGGCCATCGCCGCCAACACGACCTACGTGGCCTCGTACCACAGCGATGTCGGCGTCTACTGGGCTGCTACCCAATACTTTGCGACCATCGGCTTCGACAACTCGCCGCTGCGTGCCTTGGCCGATGGCGAGGATGGGCCAAATGGCGTCTACGGCTACGGCCCGGTTGCGTTCCCGACTCAAACGAACAGCAGCACCAACTACTGGGTGGACGTAGTTTACGAAACCAACGCGACACCGGACACCACACCGCCCACGGTGGAGAGCACCGTCCCCGCCGCCGGCGCGGAGGGGGTGACCGCAGACACGACGGTCAAGGCGACCTTCAGCGAGCCCATGGATCCGGCGACCATCGACGGCACGACAGTGGAACTACGCGACAGCAGCGACGCGGTGGTGCCGGCTACAGTGAGCTACGACGGACCGAGCCGGATGGTGACGATCACACCGGCAAGTCCGCTGGTCAATGACGCACAGTACACAACGTTGATACGAGGGGGCACTACGGATCCACGGGTGAAGGACATTGCGGGCAATGCCCTGGCGGTCGACTTCGTATCGAGCTTCACCACCGAGGCGACGCCGGGTTCCAACTGCCCGTGCAGCATCTGGGACGACACGACGACGCCCGCAGTGGTCGAGGTCAACGATGCGCAGGCCATCGAGGTCGGCGTGCGTTTCCGCTCCAGCATCGATGGCTACATCACAGGTATTCGCTTCTACAAGGGCCCGAGCAATACAGGGACTCACATCGGCAACCTGTGGGACAACAATGGCCTATTACTTGGCCAGGCGACCTTCGCCAACGAGACGGCGAGCGGCTGGCAGACGGTGAGCTTTGCCAGCCCGGTGGCCGTTGCGGCCAACACGACCTACATGGCCTCCTATCACAGCGATGTGGGCTTCTACTCGGCCGATACCCAGTACTTTGCGACCACCGGCTTTGTCAACTCTCCGCTGCGTGCATTGGCTGACGGTGAGGATGGCCGCAACGGCGTCTATGTCTATGGCCCGGTCGCATTCCCCAACACGCCGGGCAACGGCGCCAACTACTGGGTGGATGTGGTCTTCGCCGTCAATGCGACGCCGGATACGACGCCACCCACGGTGGAGAGCACCGTTCCGGCCGACGGCGCTGTGAATGTAACGGCCGACACGACGGTGAGGGCGACCTTCAGCGAGCCCATGGATCCGGCGACCATCGACGGGACGACCGTGGAGTTGCGCGACAGCACCGGTGCTCCGGTGGCGGCGACGGTGAGCTACGACGGACCGAGCCGGACCGTGACGATCGCGCCGGCGAGTCCGCTGGCCAATGACGCACAGTACACAACGTTGATACGAGGGGGCACTACGGATCCGCGGGTGAAGGACATTGCGGGCAATGCCCTGGCGGTCGACTTCGTATCGAGCTTCACCACCGAGGCGACGCCGGGTTCCAACTGCCCGTGCAGCATCTGGGACGACACGACGACGCCCGCAGTGGTCGAGGTCAACGATGCGCAGGCCATCGAGGTCGGCGTGCGTTTCCGCTCCAGCATCGATGGCTACATCACAGGTATTCGCTTCTACAAGGGCCCGAGCAATACAGGGACTCACATCGGCAACCTGTGGGACAACAATGGCCTATTACTTGGCCAGGCGACCTTCGCCAACGAGACGGCGAGCGGCTGGCAGACGGTGAGCTTCGCCAACCCCGTGGCCGTCACCGCCAACACCACATATGTGGCCTCCTACCACAGCGAGGTCGGCTTCTACTCGGCGGACACCCAGTACTTCGCGGCCGCCGGCTTCGTCAACTCACCCCTGCGGGCACTGGCCGACGGTGAGGATGGCCGCAACGGCGTCTATGCCTACGGTCCGGTCGCGTTCCCCAACACGCCGGGCAACGGCGCCAACTACTGGGTGGACGTGGTCTTTGCGGTCGATGTGACGCCGCCGTCCGTGGCGATCACGAGCCCGGCTGAAGGCGCCACCGTGCAAGACACCGTGACCATTAGCGCCGACGCCAATGATGACGTGGGTGTTGCCAGCGTCCAGTTCCAGCTCGACGGTGCGGACCTCGGTGCGCCGGCGACGGAGGCGCCGTACACGCTGGCCTGGGACACCACCACCGTCTCCGACGGAGCGCACCAACTGACCGCATTTGCTGTCGACCTATTCGGCAACACGGCTACTTCGCCGGTCGTCAACGTCATCGTCTCCGATCCGGTGGGTCTTCCGGTGCCCGACGTGGTGGGTCTGCCGCTGCCTGACGCCCAACAGGCCATCGTGGCGGCCGGCCTGACCGTCGGCACGGTGACCAAGGCCTACGACAACACGGTGCCCGCAGGCAGCATCGCCAACCAAGATCCGGCGGCTGGAGCGTTGGTGCCGCCGGGCAGCGCCGTGGATCTGGTGGTTTCGGCAGGCCCGGCGCCGGTGACAGTGCCTGACGTGGTGGGTCAGCCGTTGCTGGATGCGGAACAGGCCATTATTGACGCCGGTCTGGTCGTGGGTGTCGTCGAAAGAGCCTACAGCGATTCAGTGCCGGCGGGCAGCGTTATCAAACAAGCGCCGGCGGGCGGCACCGTCGTGCGACCCGGTACGGCGGTGGACCTGGCCGTCTCAGCCGGTCCGGCAGGAGTTACCGTACCGAACGTGGTAGGGCGTCCCTTGGCGGATGCGGAGCGAGCCATCGTGGCAGCCGGCTTGACCGTAGGCGCGGTTGAAAAGGCCTACAGCAACACGGTGCCAGCGGGCAGCGTTATCAAACAAGCGCCGGTGGGCGGCACCATCGTGCGACCCGGTACGGCGGTGGACCTGGCCGTCTCAGCCGGTCCGGCAGGAGTTACGGTGCCGAACGTGGTAGGGCGTCCCCTGGTGGATGCGGAGCGAGCCATCGTGGCAGCCGGCTTGACCGTAGGCGCGGTTGAAAAGGCCTACAGCAACACGGTGCCAGCGGGCAGCATCGTCAAACAGGCGCCGGCGGGCGGTAGCATCGTGAGACCTGGCACGGCGGTGGATCTAGTAGTCTCGGCCGGTCCGGCAGCAGTAACCGTGCCGGACGTCGTCGGTCTGCCGTTGGCGAATGCCGAGCGGGCCATTGTGGCGGCCGGCTTGACCGTCGGCGTCGTGGAAAAAGCCTACAACGACACCGTGCCGGTCGGCAGCATCATCGCTCAAAGCCCTGTTGGTGGCAGCATCGTGGCGCCGGGATCTGCGGTCAAGCTCGCGGTCTCGGCTGGACCGGCGCCTGCAACAGTGCCGAATGTGGTGGGTTTGCCACAGGTGGATGCTGAACAGGCGATTGTGGCAGCCGGACTAGTCGTGGGCGTGGTGGAAAGCGCCAACAGTAGCACTGTGCCGAAAGGCAGCGTCATCAAACAGAGCCCCGCGGGTGGCAGCAGCGTGGCGTCGGGAACGGCAGTGGATCTCGTCGTTTCAACCGGCCCCAAGAACGCGGTTGATATCGGTCTCGCCGGCGATTTTGCTGTCTTCGGTCTCAGAGGTTCTGAGATTCGCATGGAAGATGATGAGCCCGGTGTTATCGGTGACGTAGGGCTCGGTCCCGACGGTAAGCACAAATTGGAAGACGGTTTCATCCAGGGAAGATTGTTGATCGACCCGACGGCTGACTCCGATGACATCAATACGGACGTTCAGGGCGTCGTCGTCACCGATCTGTCACCGGTTGTTGCCGCTGCCCTTCAAGCGTCGTCCAACGCAGCAAGTCTTGTGGCATCTCAAAGTTTCAACGACATCAAGGAGACGCGGACCATCGTCTCAAATGGGCCACTGACGGTGGTCACGGTGAACAAGATCGAGTTGAAAGATCAGAAGGTTCTGGCCCTGCGTGGCGGTGCCGGCGATCAATTCATCTTCAACATCTCGGATAACCTGAAGCTAGAGAACGGCAGCATGATCCGGCTCGAAGGAGGTTTACAGCCCGGCAACGTGATCTTCAATTTCCTCAAGCGCGACGCGACCGGCGAGTTCAAGAGCGGCAGCAATGCGTCAGGAATATTCCTGGCCTCTGGCGACAGCGCGAAGCTCAAGGTCGAAGATCCAGGTTCCTACGTCGTAGGCATTTTGATCGCTGGAGACGAGGTCTCAGTCAAGAAAGATGCACAAGTCATCCATTTCAGCCGGTAGGCTGTGAAGCACAGCAACCTTGGTTTGCGACGACACACTACATCGCAGGGATAGGAGTTCATGGACGATTGCCGGCAAACGCCGGCACCAGCGCACGACAAGCCGTTTACGAATCATCATGTTGGCGATCATGGACGAAGAGATCTGTGTACAAGATGTGCAGATCCTTTCGTCCATGGCCGTGGGTTTTCCCGGCATCCGACAAGCGGGTGCCGGGAAAACCCCCAACAGAAATGATAGCTCCGTCCGTCATCGTGAACAGCTGCACCCGATCGTACCCACGGTCTCGTGACATCCGCCAGTAGAGAGGGTCACAGATTCTTCGATACTGTCACCCGAGTGAGACGACCCACTTCACTGTTGTGGTATCTACGCCGGACCATACGACTAGACACAGACAGCGCACAGTTAGCGACGAAAACCAAATTAGTCGTCAAGCGCCCATCGGGCGCAGCGGCGTGTCTAGAGACCAGCGCAATCATCGCTAAGTACCATCAGTCAAAATACCACCATGAAGGAAGGATCAACCGTGATGTTGACGCGCCCGTTGATTTGGAGAGGGAACGACGTCGCGCCCCGTGTCAAGAGATTGCTGTGCCTATTCCTGGTTGGGGCAATGATGCTGACTGCGACGCCTGCACAAGCGCGACAGACGTCGCCGAATTCGTCAGAACCGAATGTCGGCGAACCAGTCGATTACAAGGTATTTCTTCCCTTAATTGCCACCGCTGACACCGCCGTGACAAATACAAATGTCTCAACCGCCGACGAGATTATCATCGCCAGTGGCGTCAACGCCCAGGTAGGAACTGTGGCCGGGTCCAATACAAGCACTCTCCGCAGCTGTTCGGCCGTTCCTATCTCCGACAATTCGGTGCTCTCCGCCTACACCAAACCAAGCCAAAGCCGCATCTGGTACAATGCTGCGCAACAGCGCTGGGACGCACTGATGCCCAAACATGATGGCGGCATCTCGGCGAGCGATCATTACATCTTGAAGGATGTACCGGGTACCCAAACCTTCACGGAAGTCGAGCTGGAAGATCGAGACTTTGGTCGTCCCGATGCATTCTGGGATGAGGCAAGCGGGAAGCTCTATGTGCTCAGCAGCCACCCTGAGTCCAGCGAATTCTGGCGCCTGGGATACGATGCCGACGGCGACAGCTACAATTTCGAGGTCGGTGTCCAGGGCGCCGGTGTGGAAGTCTTTGGAATCACTCATCCGGACGACTGTATCGGCGGCAATTCGCCGGCAACGATCTACGTGACGCCCAATGGTCATGTTTGGGTCGCCGCCATGAAGGACGCTGACGGCCTCCAGATACAGCATTCTCAAGACGGCGGCGCAACCTGGCTGCCGGAACCGATCACGCTTGACCCCAGTGCACAGCTTGGTGTGACGACCTGGACCCACTTCGAGAATCAGGACGCGACCTACGTGGGGCTGTTTGCCGGCGAAAACGGGGAGTTTAGCAAGCCGACAACCAATCATTACTGGTATATCGATCAGGACGCCGACCCGACAATCGCAGCAAATTGGGTGGATGACTCATCCAACATACCGCCTCCGACCGGTAATGAGCAGTCCGATGACCATGTCGGCGCCGCACGCGATGCAGCCGGCAACCAGTATTTTGTCACCAAGACTGAGGGCGGTGGTCCCACGGATCCGTTGATCAAGCTCTATAAACGCACACCGGCGGGGGAATGGACCCAGTACACGGTGACGACGACGCAAGAAGCGCCCGAGGAGTCGCGGCCGTCAATCGTCATCGATGACAACAATCGCGAGATCTACATCTATTCAAGTGGCGCCGAGGTAGTCGGCAATAGCGAGCGCCAGGGGGTTCACAAGGAGGCCGTCAGTCTGGATGCGCTGGACGATTTGGCCAAGGCTTCTTTCGTCACGATCTTTAGTGGTGGGACCACACTCTTCACCGACGTCATTACGCCGCGCCATGCCGTGAACTCGACCAGCGGCCTCGTCACGCTCGTTCACAACCGGACTTTCGAAAATGTCTGGTTCAGCAAGCAGGAGATTCAACCGGCTTCGTTCATGGTTCCGGATGTCGTGGGCCAACCGTTGGCAGATGCTCGACTTGCTGTTGTTGCTGCAGGTTTCCGCGTCGGCGCGATGACGAGTGTTCACAGTGAAACGGCGGTGCGAGGAAACATCGTCGAACAGGATCCGGCCGGTGGCAACCGTGCAGCGGAGGGGTCCGAGATCAACCTGGTCAGTTCGCTCGGACCGGCCGACACACCTCAGGAGAATACCGCGTCGTATGCTCCGGTGGCGGACGCCTTTGTCGATGAAGGCAAACCCGATGATAATAATGGGCAGGATGGTGCGTTGAAGACCAGTGCCGAAGACGACAAGCAGCAGGTGAGCTATCTGCGCTTCTCGCTTCCGGACCTAGCGGACGGTGTGACCCGCGCCACGTTGCGCCTTTTTGCCGGTAAGATCTCCAGGGCTGGTGTCAATCTCTACCTGGTGGCCGACAACAGCTGGGGCGAATACTCGATTACGTGGAACAACCGCCCTTCACTCGGTTCACTGCTCGGCTCTTCCGGGCCGGTGACGAACGACAGTTGGATCGAAATCGACGTGACGTCGGCGGTGGATGGAGACGGCGAGGCGAGCTTTGCGTTGGTGGAAGTCGCCGACCGGAGCGAGTTCATGAGCCGCGAAGAGGGCAACGCACCGCAGTTGATTGTGATTTCGGACGGAGATAACGGGTCTACACCGACGCAGCCGGATGGTATGGGTAAGGGTCAGAACGCCGATGAGATCAGAGTGTACTTGCCGATCGTGACCAGGTAGCGCGCTGACTGCTCGAACTCGGATAAAGGATCGCCCCTACCATCGGATGACACCAAGCCGAGGCCGCTCTGGTTGCTCCCCTCCCGAGTTGGCGCCATCAATCTGACGATTGCTGAGAGACCAAACCAGATGGATTCATCTCGGATGAAGATAGTGCTTGCCGTTGTTGTGGCGGGCGTTGTTCTCGTGGCGGGCACTGCGTGGCTGACCATCATTCTGACTTCAGCAAGATCGAGTTCGACACAGCCCGCGGTCGAACTGGCGTCAACCGCAGCACCTGCATCGACGGTTGTGGTGTCGGAGCCGGCAATTGTGGACTCCGGTTCGATCGACGATGCCGGCTCCGGTGCAGCAACCGGGGACATAACAGCGCCGGATGCCGCAGGCGAGAATGGCGCAACGGCCCAGCGTCACTCCGCCGCGACGGGTTGACCATCGGCGTCGCCCGCGATATCGAGCCGTTCAGCTATGTCGACGGCAGCGGCAATGTTGTCGGGTTTGAAGCTGACTTGGCACGAGAGTTCGCCAAGCGGTGGTTTGGTGATGCCTTTGCGCTCGACCTGGCGCCCATCTCCGCGGCAGAGGCAGACCGGCGTCTGGGCTCCGGCGATGTCGACATGGTGATTGCGTCCCTTGTCCACGATCAGGACAGCGACGCATCCATGGATTTCAGCCAGACCTATTATCTGAGCCGGCAGGATCTCATAGTGCCGCGGAGTGCAGAGATCGCCGGTCTGCAGGATTTGCAGAATGTGACCATAGCCGTCGTCCAGGGATCCACAATGCTCGATACCTTGCTTGATGAAGCGCAACGCGCCGGAATCAAGCTGGGATTTCGGCAGTTTCCTGAATACCGGTTCGCCCTCGACGCACTCAAGGCAGGAGAAGTTGTCGCGCTGGCCGGCGACCACCATGTGCTGGCCCACGTTGTCGATGAGAATGACGGACTCGAATTAGCGGACCTGGACTATGGGCAAGCGCCATTTGCGATCGGTCTGGCCCAGGGCGACTCGCATCTCCGCGAGCTGGTCGACTTCACACTGCAAGATATGAAGACCGACGGCGTTTACGACGAACTCTATCGCCGTTGGTTTCCCGACGCCGAACCGTACGATCTGGAGGTCTCGGAGGGGGCTTGGCCCTATGCATTCGCCGCACTGCCGGTTGAAGTCGGGCAGCCGGACCCGTCGACAATCCAGCGGATACTTGCGCGTCGGAAAGATCTTGGCCGGTGTGCGGATTGACGAACCTCCCTATGGACTGGAGACCGACGGTGGGGAGATTGTCGGCTTTGATCCAGCCATCGTGCATGAATTGGCGCGACGCTGGTTAGGCGACGAAAATGCCGTTGAATTCGTACCCGGCGCGCTTGAGCAGCAGGTCAGCCGTTTGGCCGGCGGCGAGATCGACCTGCTGGCCGCGGCGGTCACCAATGAGCGTGGTTTGGCCGGAACCATCGATTTCAGCCAGAGCTACTTGGGTCCACCGGCAACTGACCGGGACTTCAAGATCGGACTTCCACAACATGATGCCGCCTTTCGCGAGCTTGTCAACTTCACCCTGCAGGATATGCAGAAGGACGGCACGTACGCTGAACTGTTCGACTACTGGCTCGGTGCCGGGACACCCGCCTATCGACCGGAAGTGCTGCCGGGCAACGCCGATTATTTGCCGATAGCCTTTCAGGGAACGGCGGCAACGCAACAGGGCACCCAGGCCGCTACTTCAACCAATCCGCTTGATTCCTTCGATCCAACTGATTCCACGGTGCAGCGCATTCGAGCGCGTGCCAATACGCTGATCGCCGGTGTGAAGTATGACTTCAACCCATTCGGTTTTCTCGATGACGGCGGGCAGGTGGTCGGATTTGATGTCGATCTGATCCGTGCGTTGGCCGATATGTGGGGCATAGACGTCGAGTTTGTCCAGGTTACGTCCGGCGACCGCATCGATCGGCTCGCGGCGGGTGAGGTCGATTTGGTGGCCGCGTCCATTACCGATACGAAGCCCCGTGACGAAACCATCGACTTTAGCCAGACCTATTTCGTCGACGGGCAGAGTCTTTTGGTCCGTCGCGTACTCCGGCATCAACGACATCAATGACTTGGATGGCGCCCGGGTCGCCGCGATCGAAGGCTCTACTTCAATCCTCCAGATCAACGACCACGCTGCGGCCAATGGTGTCTCCGTCGAGATTGTGCCGTTTCAGGTCTATCCGCCGTCGGTCGATGCACTGCTGGCCGGCGACGTCGCCGCGGTGACGACGGACAGCGTGGCCCTGCAGCAATTTGCTCGCGACAATCCCGAACTACACGTTGTCGGCGGTCTGTTCACCTATGAACCGTATGGCATCGGTCTCCGCGCCGGCGATGTGACCTTCGTCGAGCTTGTTAACTCCTCATTGCAGGCGCTCAAGGTCAGCGGCGTCTATGACGATCTGTATGCCGTATGGTTTGGCGACAATGTCGCACCCTATGCTGTTGAAATACTGCCCGGCAGCGAGCCGATTCCTTTTGCGGATGTGCCCGACACGCTCGAAATTCCGTTGGAGTCCAGGATGGAACAGATCCTGCGCACCGGTGTCTTCTTTGCGGGCATCGAACAGGATCGGCGTCCATTTGGCTTCATCGACGACGACGGGTCGTGGAGCGGCTTCGACATAGACCTCATGCGCGAGTTTGCCGGACGCTGGCTTGGTGATGAAAATGCTGTCCGGCTGATTCCGATCTCCGCGCGAGACGGCGCCGACAAGGTGGCGACCGGCGAAGTTGACCTCATCACGACTGCGGTGCAGCGCGAAGGTGACAGTGCCGAGGCCATAGACTTCAGCCAGACCTATTACGAGGAAGGTCTCATCGGTCTGCCGAGATTCGACCACACCTTCCGGGATCTCATCAATTTTACCTTGCAAGAACTCAAGTCCGACGGCACCTACGATCGTCTCTACGGCAAATGGTTTGGCGACGCAGAACCGTTCTCGCTTGAGGTCTGGCCCGGTCAAAGCTATCTGCCGGTCAGTCTGACGCCGATGGCGCGCATCCCAGGCGGTGCGTTCATGCGCGGCAGCGAGCAGGGGCTGCGTGACGAACAGCCCATGCACGAAGTGACGGTAGATGAGTTCTATATCGACAAATATGAGATCACCAATCGCCAGTATGATCTCTGCGTCCGCTGCCGGCTCCTGCCGGCTGCCGAGGCTGGCGCGCTCGCTCACCAATGGCCTCTACTATGCGGACCCGGTCTTTCACAATTTTCCGGTGATCTGGATCTCGTGGGACGACGCCGCGGCCTGATTGTTCCTTTGTCGGCAAGCGGCTGCCGTCCGAGGCCGAGTGGGAAAAGGCCGCGTGGACGGACGAAAGCTTCGTCTATCCGTGGGGGAACGACGAGCCGACCGACCAGAGCAATTTCAACTACATTCATGGCGATCTCGCGACGGTGGGGCAGTATGCGCGGGATGCCAGTGGGTATGGTGTCAACGATCTTGCGGGCAACGTGCGTGAATGGGTTGCCGACTGGTACCGGTGGGATTACTACGAAGATTCGCCGGCGGCGAATCCGGCTGGTCCGGACCAGGGCACCACGCGTGTCGTGCGCGGCGGCGGTTGGGATGATGATGCGCCTGCGCTGCGCAGCTCGGCGCGGCGAAATTTCCTGCCCGATAGTTCCGACGCTAGTCTCGGTTTTCGTTGCGCTCGTTCAACGCCTCCATCCCGCTGAGGTATTGAGCGTTCTGTGCCGGCCTCTTTACAGCTCGGACGGCATCCCGCCAACCAAGATTTCATTCTTCTTTGTTCACCATTCCGGCCAACGGTGAACGATTGTTGCCGGTCACATTAATCTTCCTCTGATTACTTCTCTATGCTGCCAATCGGCAGAATCACAGCAAGACGATCCTTGTTTCGCCCCTGTTCTCGAAAATCCGGCTCTCGTAGCACTCACCATTTTTCCTGGCAATATGGGTTGATTTCGGGTAAGATCGCTAGCTCTGCGACATCTCTTGTTGCCTCTTACTGTTACCCTCGGCCGTCGTCAGTTCGTATACTTGGCGGCTGTGGGCTCAGGTTCATACTCAGGTAGCACAAGTGCAGACTGCATCGATAATGAGATATCTCGCTAGAAACCGCCCTTGGCGGCTATTTGGATTGGGAAGGATCATCTAGCATGAGAGAACATCTATTGCCGAGTATGGTGAGTCGCGCCGTGAAGGCTGTCAGACTAATGTTATTTTCGCTTCTGCTTGCCGGATTGATGCTTTCCGCTCTTCCCGCTCACGCCCAACAAGCAGCGCCGGACGACGGTCCAGGCGGTCCGATCCTTGTACTGACGTCGACAGCAAATCCCTTTAGCCGCTACACCAACGAAGTTTTGCGGGCAGAGGGGCTGAACCTTTTCCTGAGCATCGACGTGTCGCAGGTATCTGCGGCGCCGCTGGCCAACTACGATGTCGCCATCCTCGGCGAGATGGCGTTGACCCCTGCCCAGGTCACGTTGTTGAGCGACTGGGTCAACGGCGGCGGCAACCTGATTGCCATGCGGCCGGACAAACAGCTGGCGGGCCTGCTGGGTTTGACCGACGCGGCGGCGACGGTCTCAGAAGGTTATCTGCTGGTGGATACGGCGACACAGCCGGGTACCGGCATCGTAGGCGAGACCATGCAATACCACGGCACGGCCGATCTCTACAGCCTGTCCGGTGCGACGGCGGTGGCGACGCTCTACAGCGATGCCACGACGCCGGTGGCCGGCAATGCGCCGGCGGTGACGCTGCGCAGCGTGGGTGCCAACGGCGGCCAGGCCGCGGCGTTCACCTATGACCTGGCGCGCTCGGTCGTCTACACACGGCAGGGGAACCCGGCCTGGGAGAGCCAGGAGCGAGACGGCAATCCGCCGATCCGATCCAACGACCTCTTCTTCGGCAACGCAGCCGGCGACCCGCAGCCGGACTGGGTGAATCTGGACAAGGTGGCGATTCCGCAGGCGGACGAGCAACAGCGGTTGTTGGCCAACCTGATCCAGCTGATGAACGCGGACCGCAAGCCGCTGCCGCGCTTCTGGTACTTCCCGGACGACCACAAGGCGGTGGTGGTCATGACAGGCGACGACCACGGCATCGGTCTGACCGCAGATCACTTTGATGCTTTCGCCGCCGCGAGTCCGGCCAACTGTTCGCTTGACGGACTGGGAGTGCATCCGCGGGACCTCCTACATCTACCCCGTGCATCCGCTGACCGATGCCGAGGCTGCGGCCTACGAAGCAGCCGGCTTCGAGATCGCGTTGCATGTGGATACCGGCTGTACCGAATACACGCCCAGTTCGTTGGATGCCAACTACAGCTCACAGCTGGCGAACTTTGCGGCCTCGTATCCGAGTCTGGCCGCGCCGGTTTCGCAGCGGACGCACTGTATCGCCTGGTCAGACTGGGCGACCCAGGCGGTGGTCGAGAGCAACTACGGCATTCGTTTGGACACGACCTACTACTACTTTCCGGGTTCGTGGGTCAACGGTCGTGACGGCTTCTTCACCGGTTCGGGCATGCCCATGCGTTTTGCGAACCTGGACGGGACGATCATCGATACGTACCAGGCAGCCACCCAGATGACCGACGAGTCAGGCCAGGGCTACCCGGCGACGTCAAACCTCCTGCTGGACCGGGCGCTGGGTGCCGAGGGCTACTACGGCGCGTTCACGGCCAACATGCACACTGACCGCGATGTCGATGATGCGGTGGCCATTGTGGCTTCGGCCCAGGCACGCAGTGTGCCGGTGATTACAGCCCGGCAACTGCTGGAGTGGCTGGATGGGCGCAACAGCTCCTCATTCGGCTCGATTGTGTGGAACAACGGCACCTTGAGCTTCACCATCTCGGCCGGACAGGGGGCCAACAATCTGCGCGCCATGCTGCCGGTACAGACGGCGAGCGGCGCTATCACCAGCATCAACCGCGACGGTTCACCGGTCAGCTTCACCGCCGAGGTGATCAAGGGAATCGAGTACGCGATCTTTGCGGCGGTGGATGGCGCCTATGTGGCTTCAGTCACCGACACGACGGCGCCGACGGTGGTGAGCGTGAGTCCGGCCGATGGAGCAAGCGGTGTTCGCCACCAATGCTGTGGTGACAGCGACCTTCAACGAGGCCATGGACCCGGCCACCATCGACAGCTCGACCGTGGAGCTGCGGGACGATGCCGACAACCCGGTGCCGGCGACGGTCAGCTACGACGACCCGAGCCGGACAGTGTCGATCACACCTTTGGCGACGCTGGCAGAGAATACAGAGTTCACGGCGCTGTTGCGCGGCGGTACGACGGATCCACGGGTGAAGGACATCAGCGGCAATGCGTTGGCGGCGGACTCCACATGGAGCTTCACGACCGCAGTGCAGTCGACAGCCAGCAGTCTGTGGGATGACAGCGTGACTCCAGAGGTGGAGAACGCAGCCCGATCCGGAAGCCATCGAGGTCGGGGTGAAGTTCCAGTCTGACCACGGCCGGCTTCATCACGGGCATCCGTTTCTACAAGGGACCGAGCAATACAGGCACCCACGTCGGCAATCTCTGGACAACAAGCGGCACCTTGCTGGGCCAGGCGACCTTCGCCAACGAGACGTCCAGTGGATGGCAGACGGTGAGCTTTGCCACACCGGTGGCGATTGCGGCCGACACGACCTATGTAGCGTCTTACCACACGACAGTGGGCTTCTACTCGGTGGATGTGGGATACTTCGCCACCAACGGGTATGTCAACCCGCCACTGCAGGCACTGGCCAACGGCATCGAGGGCGGCAACGGTCTCTTTGCGTACGGCGAGACACCGATGTTCCCGAACGGCTCCGGCAACGGCGCCAACTACTGGGTGGATGTGGTCTTCGAGACCAGTGCCACACCGGACACGACGCCGCCGGCGGTGGAGAGTGTGGGGCCAGTGGCCGGCGCAGATGATGTGTCTGCGAACACGGCGGTGACGGCGACCTTCGACGAACCCATGGACCCGGCCACCATCGACGGCACGACCGTCGAATTGCGCGACAGCAGCCGGTGGCCTGGTGGCGACTACTGTGAGCTACGACGGTGCGAGCCGGACGGCGACGATCACGCCGTCAAGTCCGCTGGCCGCTGAAGCACAGTACACGGCGACGGTGCGCGGCGGGGTTACAGACCCGCGGGTGAAGGACATGGTCGGCAATGCACTGGCGGCCGACTTTGTCTGGAGCTTCACGACAGCAGCCGACACCGGGCAGCAACTGTCCGTGTAGTATCTGGGACGATGTAACGAGATACCGGCAATCGTTGAGGCCAACGATCCCAGCGCCATCGAGGTTGGGGTCAAGTTCCGCTCCAGTCTGGCCGGCTACATCACGGGCCTGCGCTTCTACAAGGGTGCGCTCAACACGGGAACCCACATCGGCAACCTGTGGAGCAGCACCGGTCAGCCGTTGGCGAGTGCGACCTTCACCAACGAGACGGCCAGCTGGCTGGCAGACGGTGAGCTTTGCGACGCCGGTGGCCATCGCAGCCGGCACGACCTATGTGGCTTCGTACCATACGGATGTGGGCTTCTACTCGGCTGACCTAGGCTACTTCGCGTCGACAGGCTTTGACAATCCGCCACTGCGGGCCTTGGCAACGGCGAGGACGGTCCCAATGGTCTCTACGTCTACGGACCGAGTGCCTTCCCGCTCAACTCGGGCAACGGCGCCAACTACTGGGTGGATGTGGTCTTCGAGGTCGATGTGACGCCTGACACGACACCGCCGGCGGTGACCGATGACCGACACCGGTCGAAGGCGCCACGGTGCAAGGCGTGGTCGCGATTGCGGCCGATGCGACGGACGAAGTGGGCGTGACGAGTGTGCAGTTCCAGGTCGATGGTGCGGATCTGGGCGCAGCGGTGACGGCGCCGCCCTACACGGTCAACTGGGAGACGACGACGGTAGCCAACGGACTCGTACCAACTGACTGCGATCGCGGTGGATGCTGCCGGCAACGGCGCAACTTCGGCAGCGGTCAAGTGACGGTGGCCAATCCGGTGGACACGACGCCGCCAACGGTGGAGGGTGTCACGCCGGCCGACGGTGCCGTCAGATGTCGCTGTGGACACGGCCATGACGGCGACATTCAGCGAAGCCATGGATCCGACCACATCGACGGCACGACGGTGGAACTGCGTGACAGCGGCAACAACCTGGTGGCGGCCGACGGTGAGCTACGACGGTCTCAAGCCGGACGGCGACGCTGACGGCGGCGAGTCCATTGGCGAACTCGCAGCGTTTACAGTCCTGATCCGCGGTGGTGTCGGTGGAGCCGACGGTGAAGGACATAGCCGGCAATGCGCTGGCGGCCGACTTTGTCTGGAGCTTCACCACGGAGGCTGCAGCGGGTGAAAATTGTCCGTGCAACATCTGGGACGATACGACGATACCGGCGATCCCTGAGGCCAACGATCCCAACGCCATCGAGGTTGGGGTCAAGTTCCGCTCTGACCTTGCCGGCTACATCACCGGCTGCGTTTCTACAAGGGTGACGCTCAACACGGGAACCCATGTCGGCAACCTGTGGAGCAGCACGGGACTCGTTGGGGCAGGCGCACCTTCGCCAACGAGACGGCCAGCGGTTGGCAGACGGTGAGCTTTGCGTCGCCGGTGGCCATCGCGGCCGGCACGACCTATGTGGCGTCCTACCACACCGAACGTGGGCTTCTACTCGGCCGACGTCGGCTACTTCGCGATCGACCGGCTTTGCCAATCCGCCGTTGCGGGCACTGGCCAACGGCATCGAGGACGGTCCCAATGGTGTCTTTGCCTACGACCCAGACCGAGGTTTCCCGGTCGATTCGGGCAACGGCGACAACTACTGGGTGGATGTGGTCTTCGAGACCAATGCCACGCCGGACACGACGCCGCCGACGGTGACCGTGACCACACCGGTCGAAGGCGCCACAGTGCAAGGAGTAATAGCGGTTGCTGCCGATGCAACGGACGAAGTGGGCGTGACCAGTGAAGCAGCAGGAGCCGCGCGCGCGAGGCCGCGCCCGCTCACGGCGCCGACCGGCCCGTCACCACCTGGTGCAGGATGCGCGCGCAGGTCTCGACCAGCTGCTCGCGCGAGACCCCGAGCACCTCGAGCTCCTGGTGATACGCGGCGAGCCGCTCCAGGATCGCCGCGAGCGCTGCCGCCGAGGCCACCGGATTCAGATGCTCGTCGCTCTGGTTCGAGGCCTCGACCTTGCGCGCGAGCTCGTTCAGGACCGGATGCAGCGCCTGGATCCGCACGCGCCGGAAGCGCCGGTCCCCCTGCTCGGCCGCGACGTTGCGGAACAGGAGCGCCGCGTGATGCCGGTCCCAGTGCCGCACGAACGCGTCGACCAGCGTGCGCGCCGCGTCGAGGCCGCCCGCGGCGCGCCAGTCCGCGGCGAGCGGCTCGAGGATCGCCGGCACCTCCTCCGCGGCGGCGCGCGCCAGCTCGAGGGTCGCCTCCTCGACGTCGGCGAAGTACTGGTAGAAGGTGGCCGGCGAGGTGCCCGCCCGGCGCGCGATCTCGACGACCGACACCTCGCGCACGGAGCGCTCCGCGAGCAGGGCCTCGGTCGCCTCCAGCAGCTTGCCCCGCGTGCGCAGCGCACGCGGGCCGAGCGGACGGCCCCCGGCGTCGGTCGCACCGACGCGGCCGGCCGGCTGCTCGCTGCCCTCGCCGGGCGTCGCCTTGCTGGACATACGCATTGCGCTCCTCGCAGGGATCCCCGTGCAGCGGCGCAAGAGGGGAGCGCCGCGCGAGGCGGTAGCATAGCCCGGTGCCCGAGCTGCCCGATCTCCGCGTCTATCTGGAGGCGCTCGAACGCCGTCTCCACGGCGAGCGGCTCGTCGGCGTGCAGGTGCACGGGATCTCGTGGCTGCGCACGGTCGATCCCCCGCTCGCCTCGCTGGCCGGTGCCCGGGTCGGCGGCGTGCGCCGGATCGGGAAGCGGATCGTCATCGCGCTGGAGGGCGAGCGCTTCCTCGTGCTGCACCTGATGGTGGCCGGACGGCTGCAGTGGCGAGCAGCGGGGCCGGGCGACGCGGCGCCGGCGACGCGGGCCCGGCGTCGGCCCAAGAGCGAGCTGGGCTCGCTCGACTTCGAGCGCGGCAGCCTCGTCGTCACGGAGGCCGGCACGCGCAAGCGGGCGACGCTGCACGTCGTGCACGGTGAGGCTGCGCTCGCCGCGCTCGATCCGGGCGGCATCGAGCCGCTCGAGACCACGCGCAGCGCGTTCGCCGCGCGGCTGCGCGCAGCGAACCACACCGTGAAGCGCGCACTGACCGATCCCCGCATCCTGGCCGGGATCGGCAACGCCTACTCGGACGAGATCCTGCACCGCGCACGGCTCTCGCCGTTCAAGCAGACCCGCAAGCTCTCGGAGGACGAGATGGAGCGCCTGCACACGGCCACGCAGGCGGTGCTGCGCGAGTGGACCGATCGGCTCCGCGCGGAGGCCGGCGACGCGTTCCCGAAGCGCGTGACGGCGTTCCGCCCGGAGATGGCGGTGCACGGCCGCTACCGCGAGCCGTGTCCGACCTGCGGCGCGCCGGTGCAGCGCATCGCCTATGCCGAGAACGAGGCGAACTACTGCGCGCGCTGCCAGACGGACGGCAAGCTGCTCGCCGACCGGGCGCTCTCGCGGCTGCTGCACGACGACTGGCCGCGGTCGCTCGAGGAGCTCGAGGAGCGACGGCCCACGTCGGCGACCGCGCAGGCCGCGCAGGCCGCGCGACGCGCGAGACGCGCGAAGCGCGCGTACTGGGCGAGCCGAGCGAGCCGGTCGAACGGGACGCCGGCAGGGTCGCCCGTGAGGCGCTTCGATCCGCGCAGCTGGGCCGGGTTCGTGCCGAACGGGATCGGGGAGGTCAAACCCAACCACTATCTCGACATGGCGAAGGTGGCGTGGCGCAACCGCGACGAGCTGCCCTTCGCCTGGCGCATCCTGCGCGACGGCGCCTGCGACGGCTGCGCGCTGGGCACCAGCGGCCTGTCCGACTGGACCCTCGACGGCACGCACCTCTGCATGGTGCGGCTCAACCTGCTGCGCCTGAACACGATGCCGGCGCTCGATCCGGCGCGGCTGGCCGACGTCGCCGCGCTGCCGGCTGGAGACAACCGGGCCCTGCGCGACCTCGGGCGCCTGCCCTGCCCGATGCTGCGCCGCGGCGGCGAGCCCGGCTTCCGGCGCATCGGCTGGGACGATGCGATGGATCTCGCTGCGGCGCGCGTCCGCGCATCGGATCCGCGGCGCCTGGCCTTCTACCTCACCTCGCGCGGCATCACGAACGAGGTCTACTACGTCGCCCAGAAGGTCGCGCGCGCGCTCGGCACGAACCACGTGGACAACGCCGCGCGCATCTGCCACGCGCCGAGCACGGTCGCCCTCAAGCAGTCGCTCGGCGTCGCCGCTTCCACCTGCTCGTATCGCGACTGGATCGGTGCGGACTGGATCGTGTTCTTCGGCAGCGACGTGCCGAACAACCAGCCGGTCACGACCAAGTATCTCTACTACGCGAAGCGCGCGGGCACGAAGATCGCGGTGGTGAACCCGCTCCGGGAGCCGGGGCTCGAGCGCTACTGGATCCCGTCGGTGTTCGAGAGCGCCGTCTTCGGGACGCGCCTCGCCGACGACTTCTTCCCGGTGCACACGGGCGGCGATCGCGCCTTCGTGACGGGCGTCCTCAAGGCCCTGATCGGGCTCGGCGGCCTCGACGAACCGTTCCTCGCCGCCCACACGAGCGGCTTCGATGCGGTGCGGGAGCAGGCCGAGGCGAGCGACTGGGAGACGCTCGAGCTCCACGCGGGCGCCACGCGAGCCGACATGGAACGCTTCGCGGACCGCTACCGCAACGCGCGCAGCGCGATCTTCGTGTGGAGCATGGGCATCACGCAGCACGTCGAGGGCGTGGACAACGTGCAGGCGATCGTGAACCTGGCGCTGGCGCGCGGCATGCTCGGCCGTCCGCACTGCGGGCTGATGCCGATCCGCGGCCACAGCGGCGTGCAGGGCGGCGCCGAGGTGGGCGCCGTGCCGAACCAGTATCCCGGCGGCGTTCCGGTCGATCCCGCGGGCGCCCGGCGCATGCAGTCGCTGTGGGGGTTCCCGGTTCCCGACTGGCCGGGGCTCGACGCCGGCCAGATGGTCGAGGCGGGCGGCGCCGGCGATCTCGACCTGCTCTGGTGCGTCGGGGGCAACTTCGTCGAGACGCTGCCCGATCCCGATCACGTGCGCGCGGCGCTCGCGCGCGTGCCGCTCCGCGTCCACCAGGACCTCGTCGTCTCGCCGACGATGCTGGTCGACCCGGCGCCGGATGGCGCCGTGCTGCTGCTGCCCGCGACGACGCGCTACGAGCAGCCGGGCGGCGGCACACAGACCTCGACCGAGCGCCGCATCGTCTTCTCGCCCGAGATCCCGGGCCGTCGCATCGGCGAGGCGCGCAGCGAGTGGCAGGTGCTGGTCGAGCTGCTGCGGCGCGTGGATCCCGACCGCGGGGCACAGGCCGGCTTCGACGACGCGGCGGCGATCCGCGCCGAGATCGCGCGCGTCGTTCCCGCCTACGCCGGCATCGAGACACTGCGCGCCAAGGGCGACCAGGTGCAGTGGGGCGGCCCGCGCCTGTGCGAGGGGGCGGGCGGGCCCGAGTTCCCGACACGAGACGGCCGGGCCCACGCGGCGCCGGTGCCGCTCGCGACCGAGCTCGTGGCAGACGACGCGGGCTCGCCGCCGCCCGGCCGCTTCCGGCTGAGCACGCGACGCGGCAAGCAGTTCAACAGCATGCTGTGGGACGCGCGCGATCCCCTGACGGGTGCGCGGCGCGACGAGGTCTTGATGAGCGCCGACGACGTCGCGGCGCTCGGCCTGCGCGAGGGCCAGCCCGTGCTGCTGCGCTCCGAGGTGGGCTCGCTCGCCGTGCGCGTGCGCACGGCGCCGATCCGGCCGCGCAATCTCCAGGTCCACTGGCCGGAGGGCAACGCCCTGATCCGCCGCGGCCACGTGGACCCGCGCTGCGGCGAGCCCGACTACAACGCATTCGTGGAGGTGATCGCACGGTGAGTGCCGGCGAGCGCGCGCACGACGCGCAGGGCCGGCGCACCGCCACGACGGGGTCCGAGAGCTGGCCCACGGCGCACGTGGTGGACGGTCGCCTCGAGGAGCTGCCCGATCCGGTCGCGATCGAGGAGCCGCTGCAGATCGCGCTGCTCGCGCCCGGGCGCGCCTCCGACGCCGAGGCGACGCCGCTCGCCGTCACCATGCGCACTCCCGGCCACGACGCGGAGCTCGCGCTCGGCTTCCTCTACGGCGAGGGGCTCGTGGACACGAGGGAAGACATCCGCGAGCTGCGCGATGCGAGCGCCTGCGGTGTCGAGAACCGCGTCGAGCTGCGCCTGCGCGCGGATCTCGACGCGACCGCGCGGGCGGCAGCGCGGGGCTTCCTCGCGAGCGCTGCCTGCGGCCTGTGCGGGAAGACCACGATCGAATCGGTCTTCGTGCGCGGCATCCCCCTGCTCCCGGCCGGACGCCCGCACGTGCCGCGCGCGCTGCTCGAGTCGCTGCCGGCGCGGATGCGCGCGGCGCAGCGCGTCTTCGCGCGAACCGGCGGCCTGCACGCCGCCGCGCTCTTCGACGCGGACGGCACGCTGCGGGTGCTGCGCGAGGACGTGGGCCGGCACAACGCGGTGGACAAGGTGGTGGGCGAGCGACTGCTCGCCGGCGCCCTCCCCCTCGACGACGCGGTCCTCGTGCTCTCGGGACGCGCGGGCTTCGAGATCACCCAGAAGGCGGCGCGGGCCGGCATCGGCCTGGTCGCCGCCGTCGGTGCGCCGTCGAGCCTCGCGCTGCGGCTCGCGGAGCGGACCGGCATGACGCTCGTGGGATTCCTGCGTGCCGGCCGCTTCAACCTCTACACGCACCCGGATCGGATCGCGCTCTGAAAACGGCGCTTCAGCCGCGTGGCCGGCGGATCTGGCCGCGCAGCCGGTAGACCGCGATCCCGAGGTACTCCTTCATCGCCGCGCTGGTGCCGCGCAGCGCCCCGGCATCGGGAAGCCACGCGAAGGGGCTGCGGAGGTCGATGCGACCGACCCCGTAGTCCGTCCCGGCCGCGATCGCGTCGACGCCGAGCCCCTCGAAGACGGCCATCGCGCGCGGCAGGTGCGCGGCCGAGGTCACGATCAGCGCGTCGTGGAGCCCGCGCTCCTCGAGGATCTCCGTGCTGTAGACCGCGTTCTCGAAGGTGTTGCGGCTCTTGCGCTCGAGCACGAGCGCCTCGCGCGGAACGCCCCACTCGACGAGCAGGTCCGCCATCACGTCGGCGGGCTTCTGCGGCGAGCCGCGCGACGGGCCGCCGCCGCCGGAGACGATCACGAGCGGCGCGCGGCCGGCGTGGTAGAGGCGCGCCGCGTGGACGATGCGGTCCACCGAGTCGTTCAGGTCCATCCAGTTGCGCGGCGGCGCGGGCGGCGAGACGGCGCCGCCGAGCAGCACGATCGCCGAGGCGCGCGGCGCCTCGTCCGGCGGCACCGGCGGATAGCGCGATTCGAGCGGATCGTTGAGGTGGAAGGAGACGGCCGGCGTCGACGCGACCCAGAGCAGCCCGAGCCCGAGGGCGAGCAGCGCGAGCGCGCCGCGCCGCCGCCCGAGCACGAGCAGCAGCAGCGCGAGCGCCAGCAGCAGGATCGAGACGTCGAGCGGGTAGATGAGCTGCGTGGCGATCTTCGAGAGGGCGTAGCCGGACATCGACGCGCGAGCGCTCAGGCGTCGCCGGCTTCGGCCGCTTCCGTCGCGCCTGGCGCGGCGTGCGCCGCCGGAAGCGCTTCGCCCGCGCGCGGCGCCGAGAACGCCTCGCCGGGCGCCGCGCCGGTGAGCTGGCGGAGCCGATCCTTCGCCGCGTCGAGCTCCCCGCGCATCACCATGTAGAGGCGCCGGTGGGTGCGCTCGCGCTGCCGGTAGCGGAGCGCATCGCGCTCGACCTCGCGGATCTGCCCGTTCAGGCGGCGCACCTCGGCCTCGGCGGCATCCACGCGCTGCTCGAGTCCGCGCTGCGCCTCGGGGTCGACGCGCGGGGCGCGCGCCGCCTCGTCCTGCCGGGCAGCGAGCTTCGCCGCGTCGTCGCGGGCGCGCGCCGTCTCGCGACCCGCGTTCTCGAGCGCAGCCTCGGCGTGCGCGAGCTGGTCGCGCAGACGCCGCGCCTCGTTCTCGCGCGCGCCGCGCTCGGCCTCGAGCTCCGCCACGCGCGCCTCGAGTGGCGCCCGCTCCTCCTGCGCCGCGCGCGCCCGCTTCTTCGCCTTGTCGAGCCGCTTGCGAAGCTCGTCGAGCTCACCGCCCCGCTCGCGGCGCCCCGCGGACTTCGCCTCCGCGGCGGCGCGCGCCGCCTCGGCCTGCTCGCGCAGCGACGCGACCTCCGCTGCGAGCGCCACGCGGTGTGCGCGCTCCCCGCGCCAGGCCGCGCCGAGTGCAGCGGCGGCCACGCAAGCGACGGCGGCAACGGCAACGAGCAGCTCGAGCATCCGACATCCTCCCCCGCCACGGCCGGGACTCGCGGGCGAGCCTATCAGACGGCTGCAGGCGAGGCTTCCGCGTCGGCAGCGCGACGCGGGTGTAGGTGGCGACCCGGCGCCCTATGCTGCGCAGCCCGGAGGCTCACCGATGTCGCTCAGCCCTGCCGACCGCCTGCGCGCCGCGCTCGCGCGCCCCGGCATCCGCGTGATGCCCTGCTGCTTCGACGCCCTCTCGGCGAAGCTCATCGAGGACGCCGGCTTCGAGCTGACCTTCATGAGCGG
This sequence comes from uncultured Chloroflexia bacterium, assembly GCA_963715415.1. Lineage (GTDB taxonomy): Bacteria > Chloroflexota > Anaerolineae > Caldilineales > Caldilineaceae > JAWKOK01. The sequence goes on from CAVQSG010000015.1 coordinate 233,568, forward strand.
CTTCGCCGTCGCGGCCACCCGCCTCGCGCTGCCGGACACCGGCCTCGCCTCGTACGGCGAGATGGTCGCCCAGGGCCGCGAGATCACGGCCGCCACCTCGATCCCGGTGATCGGCGACGGCGACACCGGCTACGGCAACGCCGTGAACGTCAAGCGCACCGTGCGCGGCTACGCGCGCGCGGGCTTCGCGTGCGTGATGATCGAAGACCAGCTCGCGCCCAAGCGCTGCGGTCACACCCGCGGCAAGCGCGTCGTGCCGCGGCCCGAGGCCCTGGCCCGGATCCGGGCCGCGGTCGACGCGCGCGACGAGCTGCGCGAGGCCGGCGGCGACATCCTGATCATGGCCCGGACCGACGCCCGCGCCTCGCACGGCCTCGACGAAGCCATCGCGCGCGCGCACGCCTTCCGCGCGCTCGGCGCCGACCTCCTCTTCGTCGAGGCGCCACGAACCGAGGACGAGATGGCGCGCGTCGGCCGCGAGCTCGACGCCCCGCTCATGGCCAACCTCGTCGAGGACGGCGACACCCCCTGGCTGTCCCCCGAGCGCCTGGCCGAGCTCGGCTTCCGCATCGCCGCCTACCCCCTCGCCCTGCTCAGCGCCTCCGTCCGCGCCATGCGCGACACCCTCAGCAACCTCCAACGAGGTGAACCCTCCGACCACCGCCTCTCCTTCCTGGAGCTGCGCAAGATCGTCGGCTTCGACCGCTACGACGAAGAAGCGAACCGCTACGCCACGACCGACTGAGCCCAGCGAACGCCCCGATCGACCGGAGCCCACGAGTACCGCGCGTATCACGCGGTCTACGCGCGCCCCGCGCCGGGCAACCCGCCCCGCAGGCCGCGATCCCAGGTGCAGCCCACGACCTGCACTGCCGCAGCTCCCACGCTGCACCCGGACTGCCCGCGACCCTCTCCGGAGCCACGAGAGACCGCTTCGAGCCCCAGGAGCCCCGGCACGGACCTTGCTCTCTCCCTGGGGCATGCTCTGGCAAAAGCCCGTCGACTGCCTCGGGAGGCTCCGGATGCACGAGCACGCGAAGTTCGGCCATCGCGCCGCGAGACATGCACCGGGCAGCGCGCGAAGAGCGCCGCGGCTCGGGCCGCTCCGCCCAGGAGGAGTTGCGCGAGGAGCTCACCGAGTGGGCCCTCGACACGGCGCGCTCGAAGCTCGGTACGAAGAAGAAGCCCCCGCTCACGGCGGAGCAGCGCGCCCTGCGCGAGGCGCGCGCCGCCGTCCGCGTCGCCTCGGCTTCTTCGGCCACCTGATTCCCTACGCGACCGTCTGCTTCTTCCTGCTCTTCGTCGCCGGCATCCGGACCGCCCTGATCGTGGCCATGTCCTGGGGAATCGGCGTCGCCTGCCACGGCTTCTTCGCGCTCGTCGCC
>CAVQSG010000016.1:0-110141 GCA_963715415.1 uncultured Chloroflexia bacterium
ATGACCAGAGTCGCAAGTGCTTCGCCTTCGAGGTCTTCGGCGATGATCAGCAGCGGCTTGCCGGAATTGACAACCTTTTCCAGAACCGGAACAAGGTCCTTGATGCTGGAGATCTTCTTTTCGTGAATCAGCACGTAGGCGTCTTCCAGTACGCATTCCATGCTTTCTGAATCCGTCACGAAGTACGGTGACAGGTAACCACGATCGAACTGCAGACCTTCGACAACTTCAAAGCTGGTCTCGAGGCTCTTGCCTTCTTCAACGGTGATGACGCCGTCCTTGCCGACCTGCTCCATCGCGTCCGCAAGGATCTGTCCGATTTCTGCGTCGCCATTGGCAGCCACAGTGCCGACCTGAGCGATGGATTTCTTGGATGCGGCAGTCCTGAGCCATCGTGTGAAGCTGCGCGATAATGTCCGTCACGGCCTTGTCCATGCCACGCTTCATGTCGAGCGGGCTGACACCGGCAACAACAGCCTTCAGGCCTTCGTTGTAGATCGCTTCCGCCATGACGGTCGCCGTCGTGGTGCCGTCGCCAGCAACATCGCTGGTCTTGCTGGCGACTTCGCGAACCATCCGAGCACCCATGTCTTCGAACTTGTTCGGCAGTTCGATTTCACGAGCCACAGTCACGCCGTCTTTGGTGACAGTCGGTGAACCAAAACTCTTTTCAATGATCACGTTGCGACCGCGTGGCCCCAGCGTCACCTTGACGGCTCGAGCCAGCTTGCTGACTCCACGACGCATGGCTTCCTGAGCTTCCTGATCAAAGGCAATCATCTTTGCCATGACGTATTTCTCCGGTGATTCTAATTAAGATGTTGGAATTTCGAACATACAGAAGTCGCAGGAGCTGACTTCGCAGGCTTCCGATCAATCAAACTGCACTGCACAACGCGGCACCTCAGCAGTCAGACAGTCGCCAGAATGTCGCTTTCGCGCATCAACAGGTAGGTCTGATCGCCCACTGTGATCTCGTCGCCAGCGTAAGAACTGAAAATCACGCGATCGCCTTCTTTGACGGTCAGCGCGACTTTTTCGCCCTTGTCGTTGACGTGTCCGTCGCCGATGGCAACGACTTCGCCACGCTGTGGCTTGCCCTGTGCTGAATCCGGCAGCAAAATGCCACCGGCTGTTTTTGCTTCAGCTTCGGCTCGCTTCAGCACAACGCGATCTCCCAGCGGCACAATTCGCGTGCCGCCTGCGGAAGCCTTCTTCGCCATGACTTTCTCCTGACCTGTCAATCACACTTCTAAAAGGTTTAGAATGACTTTCCGCCAGTGACGTCAGCCGTTACGGCACTCATCAATATCAGCGGCCAGATTTGCAGAGAACACTCCTGTGAGCCCCGCGAGGAAGCGAATAGCGTGCCATCAGACCAGAACTCGGCTTAAATCATTTCCATAAAACGGCTTGCGCCTTGTGCCACACGTAGTGATGTTTGACGCTGAGGATGGTCGCCTGCCGTTTTGACACGGATTTGCCGAGTCCTCGTGATTGGCCTCAACGCAAAAAGGGAAACCCCTTCGACCACCAGGGGCAAACGGCACCAATGATGGCATTCTGGCGGTGCGGCGATAACACCTGCCCACAGAACCGCTTCAACCACAACAATCAAAACATTCGCTATATTTTACCTATTTTAACATTCTGGGCTTGAATGCGGGGCATCGCCGGGATAATCTCCAGATCTTCTCCTCTCAATCTCGCTACGCGAACAGAGCACGTCGGGTTTCCCGAGACCACCGAGTCGTTTTTGCGGCTCGCGGTCAGTCCAAATGAATTGGAAGACGTGCCGTGCGTTTTGAACCATTTTCTTCGTTGAATGCCCGCTCCGAATCACGCACCCTGCTGTGCCATGAGATTCGTACACCCACGATTCCTCAGTGTCGCGATTCGGCCATGCCGAATTCCGTCGTTTGGATTCAGGCGGAAAAGCCGCTGTCGCAGCACACACCTGCAGATGTCATCGAGCTGTCGGAAAGATCCGCTCGCGAAGCGGAGCAACGATCGGAGTCTGCCCCGTCGCTCTTTCTTTCAGCCCACCGGCTTCTTGCGGCAGGAGATCCGCTATTGGCAGATCGATGCATTCAGAAAGCGCTGATCGCTCTCGCCAGTCACTCGGAGCGATCCCCGGACGTCTCACCGGCTGCCTCGTGGCTTGTCCTGGCCACAAGCTCGCTGCTGAAGAGTAACTGGGATTCCTGTGAGACCTGGCTGCGTCAGGCGGAAAGATCACTGCATCAAACCGAAAACATTGACTCGGCGTTATTTCGCCACGCTGCAGGAGACCTGTTCGCGATTCAGGCCTGTCTGCTTTCCCAGACCCATCATCACGAGAAAGCCGCAAAGCTGCTCATAGAAGCCTTTCAGTGTCACCTGCAGGCCAAATCCTCCGCGTCGGCCGCTCAGGATCTGATTCTGAGATCGCGTTTGCTGATACGGGAACGTAAATGGGAGAATGCGGAAACGATCCTGACTCAGGCCGAGAGAGTTACAGCCAGGGGAATCACAAATCAGGATCCTGATGCCGCGCGCCTGCAAAAGATCATTAGCAGAGATCGTGCCTCGATCCGTGATCGCCGCAGAATAGTCCGGATTGCCGAATCCAACTAACCCCGTTTCGCTGCGGGCCTGGAACGGTAAATTCCACAATCATTATTCGACTGACGGATCCCTTATTTCCCGGCGACTTCTTCCACACGCCGCATGGCGATGATGCGGGAAAACTGGCGCGTGACGCTGAGCGTCGGCGTCGTGAACTGCGAATCGCTCGGGCCGAAGGTCACGGTCGACGACATACTCAAGGAGGCCGATCGCCTGATGTACGACGTGAAGGCCTCCGGCAAGGGTAGGGCACGTTTCGCCGCCTACAGCCACTGACGGCATGTTCGCTCGATCGGTGAAGGTGCCCGAGGTGCTATCCCGCTTCCACCTCGAAGCCTGCGGTGTGCCCGGCCTCGTACAGCAGGCCAAGCGTCTATCGTAGCGTTTCGATCGGACAGCTCAAGCGGAAAGGATCGCCATGAAATGTGCAATCAGATTGATCGTCATGCTCTTGCTAGGCGCAGCAGCGTTCGGCGCCGTGGCCCAGGACAAGGTCGTCTATCATTTCGACAGCGGGATCGCCCAGGCCACCAAGGGCCTGCGCAATATCCGCAATCACCTGGACGTCGACCCCCAAGCGAAGATCGTGGCCGTTGCCCACGCCGAAGGCGTGGATTTTCTGCTGGAGGGCGCGATGACCACCAACGGCCAGCAATTCGCCGCGCTGGTCGGCGACCTCGCCGCCCGCGGAGTCATGTTCGAGATCTGCGAGATCACCCTCCGGAATCGCGATCTGAAGAAGGAGCAGTTCATCCTCAGTGCCAACTTCACGCCATCGGGCGTTGTGCGCATCGCCAATCTGCAGGCACGCGAGCATTACGCGTATATCAAGCCCTGACCGGCGGCCGGCGCCTTCGCGTCGGCTCTCCCTGGGCGTGGACGGCGCGCGACGGACACCGCATCAAGCGAGTGCGGGACCTCGGCGGCGCGATGCCGGCGATCAGTGGACGACCGCGCGCAGCGCGCCGCGGGCGTAGCCGTCGGCCATGGAGTCCAGCGGAATCGGCTTGATCCGCGCTGCCATCCCCGCGCTGCCGAACGCCTCGAACCGCAATTTGCAGATCGACGCGGCGGCTTCCCTCGCGGCGCTCAAGAACTTGCGCGGATCGAATTCGTCGGGTCGTTCCGCCATCAGCTTGCGCATCGCGCCGGTCATCGACAGGCGGATGTCGGTGTCGATGTTCACCTTCCGGACACCGTGCCTGATCCCTTCCTGGATCTCCGTGATCGGCACGCCGTAGGTTTCCTTCATCGTTCCGCCGTAGCGGCGGATGATGTCCAGCCATTCCTGCGGCACGCTGGAGGATCCGTGCATCACGAGGTGCGTGTTGGGAATGCGCGCGTGGATCTCCTTGATGCGCGCGATGTCCAGCATGTCGCCGGTCGGCTGCCTGCTGAACTTGTACGCGCCATGCGACGTGCCAATCGCGATCGCCAGCGCATCGACATCGGTGGCGCGGACGAAATCGGCCGCCTGCTCGGGATCGGTGAGCAGCTGGTCGTGCTGAGAGCGTCCCGGCGGCCCCCGAACCGTCCTCTTTCGCCGGCTTCGCCCGACTCGAGCGATCCCAGGCAGCCCAGCTCGCCCTCGACCGATACGCCTACGGCATGTGCGAACTCGACGACCTTGCGCGTCGTCTCGACGTTGTAGTCGTAGGGCGCCGGAGTCTTCATGTCCTCGCGCAACGAACCATCCATCATCACGCTGGTGAAGCCGGATCGGATCGAGCGCTGGCACACGACGGGGCAGCCGCCGTGGTCCTGGTGCATCACGACGGGAATGTTCGGGTACATCTCCACGGCCGCCTGCACCAGGTGGCGAAGGAGACGGTTCGCCCGCGTATTTGCGCGCGCCGGCCGAGCCTTGCATGATCACCGGGCTGTCGCAGGCTTCGCGCCGCCTGCATGATCGCCTGGATCTGTTCCAGGTTGTTGACGTTGAATGCGGGAAGGCCATAGCCGTGCTCGGCCGCGTGGTCCAGCAATTGGCGCATGGATACCAGTGCCATCGGAATTCTCCTGGTGGAGTGGGGGACAGCTCGCTTTCGGCGATCAGCGCAGCAGGCGTCGCAGCGCCGCGACAACCGCGGGGGCGGTGATGCCCAGTTCGGCATACACGACCTCGGCGGGTGCCGACTCGCCGAAGCGGTCGAGGCCGATGACGATACCGCCGCGTCCGGCGTACTTGTACCAGCCGTCCGGGACGCCGGCCTCGACGACGACACACGGGAGGTGCGGCGGCAGCACGGCGGTCCGCTAGGCGTCGTCCTGGCGATCGAACACGGATGGCGCCGGCATCGAGACCACGCGGATGCGCGACGCCCTCGGCGGCGAGCTGCTCCTGCGCCGCGCGTGCCAGGGGGAGCTTCGGAGCCGGTCGCGATGATGACCGCGCGCGGCGTCGGACGCCGCGTTCGGCGAGCACGTAGCCGCCGCGCGCGATGTCGGCGAGCGCGCCCTGGGGATCGCCGCCGCGGCTCGCATGCCCTGCCGCGACAGCAGCAGCGCGGTCGGGCCCCCGCGGCGCTCGATGGCGGCGGTCCACGCCACCGCGGTTTCGACGGCGTCGCCCGGACGCCACACGTCGAGATTCGGAATGAGGCGCAGGCTCGCCGCGTGCTCGATCGGCTGGTGCGTCGGCCCATCCTCGCCGAGGCCCGATCGAGTCGTGGGTTAGCACGAAGATCGAGCGCGATCCGCATCAGCGCGGCCATGCGCACCGCGTTGCGCGCATAGTCGGAGAAGACCAGGAAGGTGCCGCCGTAGGGGATCAATCCGCCGTGCAAGGCGATGCCGTTCATCAATGCCGCTCATGCCGAATTCGCGGACGCCGTAGTGGATGTAGCGTCCGCCGTCGGTGGCGCCGACCACCTGCATGCCCTTGACGAGCGTCAGGTTGGAGCCCGTCAGGTCGGCGGAGCCGCCGAGGAGCTCGGGGACCTGCGCCACCAGGCTTGCGAGCAGCGTTCTGCGAAGCCTTGCGCGTGGCCACCGCCTGCGGATTTGCGTTCTGCTGCGTCGATCATCGCGCGGCCGCGGCGTGGAATCCTTCGGGCAGGTCGACCCGCGACGCGGCGACGAACTCCGCGGCCTCCGCCGGGTACTCGGCGCGATACGCGGCGAATCTCGCGTTCCACTCGTCTTCGCGCGCAGCACCGCGGTTGCGCGCGTCCCAGCCCGCATAGACGTGGTCCGGAATCGTGAACGGCTCGTACCGCCAGCCGATCGCTTCGCGCGTGGCGGCGACTTCCTCGGCGCCCAGCGCGGCGCCGTGAACGCCCTCGGTGCCGGCCTTGTTCGGTGAGCCGCGGCCGATGATGGTCTTGCAGCAGACGAGCGTCGGCCGGTTCGCGTCGGCGCGTCGCGTGCGAGGGCGCCATCGACGGCTTCGACATCGTGCCCGTCGACGTCACGGATCACCTGCCAGCCGTACGCTTCGAAGCGCGCGGCGTGTCGTCGGTGAACCAGCCGCCGACCTCGCCGTCGATCGAGATGCCGTTGTCGTCGTAGAGCACGACCAGCTTGCCGAGGCCCAGGTGCCGGCGAGCGAAGCCGGCCTCGTGCGAGATGCCCTCCATCAGGCAGCCGTCGCCGACGAACACGTAGGTGTGGTGATCGACGATCGTGTGCCCGGGCCGGTTGAATTCGGCCGCGAGCAGGCGCTCGGCGAGCGCCATGCCGACGGCGTTGGCGAAGCCCTGGCCGAGCGGGCCGGTGGTGGTCTCCACCCCGGGCGTCACGCCGTACTCCGGATGCCCGGCGGTCTTCGAATGCAGCTGGCGGAAGCGCTTCAGCTCGTCGAGCGGCAGGTCGTAGCCGGACAGGTGCAGCAGCGCGTAGAGCAGCATCGAGCCGTGGCCGTTCGACAGCACGAAGCGGTCGCGGTCGGCCCAGTGCGGGTTGGCGGGGTTGTGCGCGAGGAACCGGGTCCACAGCGCACAGCGGCGATCTCGGCCATGCCCATCGGCATGCCCGGGATGGCCCGAGTTGGCCGCCTGCACGGCGTCCATCGCGAGCGCGCGCAGCGCATTGGCCAGCACGTTGGTTTCGACTTCCCTGTCCATGGGTGCCTTCTCCTTGGGGTCGTCAGCCCGCGCGCCGCTTGCGGTCGACGAGTTGCAGGATCATCGGGGTAAGGATCAGCTGCATCGCCAGGCTCATCTTGCCGCCGGGCACCACGATGATGTTCGGCCGCGACATGTAGGAATCGTGCAGCATCGAGAGCAGGTACTGGAAATCGATGCCCTGCGGCTTGGCGAAGCGGATCACGACCATGCTCTCGTCGAGCGTGGGAATGTCCTTCGCGATGAACGGGTTCGACGTGTCGACCATCGGGACCCGCTGGAAATTGATATGCGTCTGCGAGAACTGCGGGCAGATGTAGTTCACGTAATCCGGCATCCGGCGCAGGATCGTGTCGACGACCGCCCCTGCGAGTAGCCCCGCAGGTTCTGGTCGCGGTGGAGCTTCTGGATCCACTCGAGGTTGATGATCGGGACGACCCCGACCAGCAGGTCGGCCAGCGGCGCGATGTTGACGCGGTCGGTGACACAGGCGCCGTGCAGGCCCTCGTAGAAGAGAAGGTCGGTCCCGGTGGGAACGTCGGTCCACGGCGTGAACGTGCCGGGCTCCTGCTTGTAGGGTGCCGCCTCCTGCGCGTCGTGCAGGTACTTGCGGACACGGCCGGTGCCCGTCTCACCGTACGTGCGAAACAGTGTTTCCAGTTCCTCCAGCAGGTTGGCTTCCGGGCCGAAATGGCTGTAGTGGGGGTTGCGCGTTGGCGGCTGCCTCGGCCATCTTCGCCTTCATTTCCATGCGGTTGAACCGGTGAAAGGAATCGCCCTCGACGATCGCCGCGTTCAATCCCTCGCGACGAAAGATGTGCTGGAAAGTGCGCGTGACCGTGGTGGTTCCTGCGCCGGACGAGCCGGTGATCGCGATGACCGGATGCCTGTTCGACATGGTGCCCTCCTAGGCAGCGCGAAAAAGTGAGCGCACGTTGAACAGGGGCGATACGTACTCACGGTCGTCGCCGGCGTCGTGCGCGCGGTGGTAGCGCTCGATGCGCTCGACCTCGTTGCGCGAACCCAGGATGACCGGCACCCGTTCGTGCAGCGCGCTCGGCTTGACCTCGAGAAGCCTTGCCCTCCCGGTGCTGGCGAGACCACCTGCCTGCTCCACCAGCATCGCCATCGGATTGGCCTCATAGAGCAGGCGCAGCCGGCCGGGCTTGTCCGGGTCCTTGGTGTCCTTCGGGTACATGAACAATCCGCCGCGCACCAGGATGCGGTGAACTTCGGCGACCAGCGACGCGATCCAGCGCATGTTGAAGTCGGCTTCGCGCGGCCCGCTCCTGCCTTTCACGCATTCGTCGACATAGCGCTGGACCGGCGGCTCCCAGAAGCGCGCGTTCGACGTGTTGATCGAGAATTCGCACGAATCCTCTGGGATCCGCATGTCCGGGTGCGTGAGGGTGAATGCACCGATCTCCGGGTCGAGCGTGAATCCGTGCACGCCACGGCCCATCGTCACCACCAGCATCACCGCAGGTCCGTAAAGTGCATATCCGGCGCAGATCTGCTGCGTCCCTGGCTGCAGGAAATCCTGGACCGTGGGATCGGTGACGCCAACGGGCGCCGCGAGCACCGAGAAGATCGTCCCGACCGTCACGTCGACGTCGAGGTTGGACGAGCCGTCGAGCGGGTCGAAAAGCAGCAGGTAGCGCCCGTGCGGATACTGCGCGGGGATCGGGTAGGGCGCCTCCAGCTCTTCCGACGCCATCCCGCAGAGCTGGCCGCCCCATTCGCAGCTGCGCAGCACGATGTCGTTGGCGATCAGGTCGAGCGGTTTCTGCTGCTCGCCATGGACATTGGTCGCGGCCTCCATCTCCGGTGTGGCACGAAGCGCGCCGCGGGAGACGGCCGACGCGATGTACTTGCACGCGGTCTGCACGTCGTTCAGCAACGCCGTGAGCTGCGGGTCGGGCTCGGCCATGCGCCGCTGTTCCTCGATGATGAACTTGGAAAATGTCGTTCTGCCGTGATGCATCGTCGTCGCTCCCGGTTGCGGTCAGATCGGAGTGGGGCGGTCGTCACCGTCCGCGGCCGTTTCGGTGAATACTCGGCTTGCGCGGAGGTCGTCGGCGGTGATCGTCTGCAGCGCATCGCGCGTCGCTGTCGCGGGCGCGCCGGCGAACAGGCGGCTCGCCTGGCGCAGGCGCGCGCGATCCAGCGCATTGCGAATCGAGCGCGCATTGGCAAAATTCGGGCGTGCCATGCGCCGGACGATGTAGTCGCGCAGCACCGGCAGCGCATCGGGCGCAAAGCGGTAATGCATGTCTGCGACCATCAGGTTCGCGATCGCGACGAGCTCGTCGGCGCTGTAGTCGGGAAAGTCAATGTGATGCGCGATGCGCGACGACATGCCCGGATTGCTGCTGAAGAACGTGTCCATCCGATCCTTGTAGCCGGCGAGGATCACGACCAGGTCGTCGCGCTGGTTTTCCATCACCTGCAGCAGGATCTCGATCGCCTCCTGGCCGTAGTCACGCTCGTTCTCGGGCCGATACAGGTAGTACGCCTCATCGATGAACAGCACGCCGCCCATTGCGCGCTTCAGGACCTCGCGCGTCTTGGGCGCCGTGTGCCCGATGTACTGGCCGACCAGGTCGTCGCGGGTGACGGCGACGAGGTGGCCGCGTCGAACATAGCCAAGCTTGTGCAGGATCGCCGCCATCCGCAATGCGACGGTCGTCTTGCCGGTGCCGGGATTGCCGGTGAAGCACATGTGCAGCGACGGCGGCCGCGCATCGAGCCCGAGCGTGGCGCGCGCGCGGTCGACCGCCAGCAGCGCGGCGATCTCCCGGATGCGGTTCTTCACCGGCTTCAAGCCGATCAGCTCGCGGTCGAGGCCGTCGAGCAGGTCGAACACCCCGGCGTCCGCGCACAGCGCGTGGAGGTCGACGGCGTCGGTCTGCGCAACGGGCGCGGCGCCGGTCGCTGCAGGCGGTGCATGGTCGGGCGTCATGGCGTTGTAATGGGCGGTGGCCGGCCGGGGGTCAGTAGCGGGAGCCTGCAGGGCGCTGCGCGGCGTAGCCGGTGGTCGTGTAGCGAATCCGGCGGCCCTGCGTCTCCTGCCTGACCAGCGCGAACCCGGGTTCGGCGGCGGGACGGTTGACGATGAACGACAGCCTCACCGATTCGATGCCGCGCGTGGAGTCGAACGCGTTGATCTTGATGTAGTGATTCGGGAACGCCTTGCGGCAGGCGTGGAACTCCATCATCACGCCCGCGGCGTCCTTCAGCCCGAACATGGGCAGCCCGTGCATCTCCCAGTAGGTGTTGCGCGGATGGGGATCGTCGGTGTACTCGACCGAGCACGCCCAGCCCTGGTCGATTGCATACTGGATCTGCGCCTGGATCTCGGCGTCGGTGAGGTCCGGCAGGAATGAAAACGTGCCTTGGGTGATGCGCATGGTGGGTCTCCTCTAGGCCGACGCGGTCGCGGTCGGCACGTAGTCGGGTGTGTCGGTCGACGCGTAGTTGAACGACACGTCCTTCCAGGTTTCGAGCGCCTGCGCGAGCGGCGCGCACCACCTGCCGGCGTCCGCGAGGATCTTCGGACCTTCGGCGGCGATGTCGCGGCCCTCGTTGCGCGCCTTGACCATCGTTTCCAGCGCCACGCGATTGGCGGTGGCGCCGGCCTGGATGCCGTCGGGGTGGCCGATCGTGCCGCCGCCGAACTGCAGCACGACGTCGTCGCCGAACAGGGACAGCAACTGGTGCATCTGGCCGGCATGAATGCCGCCGGACGCGACAGGCATCACGCGGCGCAGGTCGGCCCAGTCCTGGTCGAAGAAGAGGCCGCGCTGCAGGTCGGTCTGCGTATAGGCGTCGCGACAGACGTTGTAGTAGCCCTGCACCGTCATCGGATCGCCTTCGAGCTTGCCTACCGCGGTGCCGGCGTGCAGGTGATCGACACCGGCAAGGCGCAGCCACTTCGCGATCACGCGAAACGACACCCCGTGGTTCTTCTGCCGCGTGTACGTTCCGTGGCCGGCGCTGTAGCCAGGGACTGACTCGCTGAGGATATTGAAATACACCTCAATCAACCGCTGTCCATGCGACCGATACTGATCCTCCGTGAGAGCGGTCGAGAGGAAGAAGACCAAGTCTACTGCGCCGCTGCCATAGAGAGCCATCTGCCAGTCGAAGACAACGAAGTCATTTTGCGCGGTCGGGAAAAACATCTGCCCTGGGTGATAGTCGCCGTGGCAAAGCGTCAGGGTTGCACGTTCTCGGTGGTCTGCCCAAGCCGTTGAATTCGCGAACAGCAACGCTAGCGTTTCACGCGCCTCAATATCTATTAGCAGTTTCAGTTCTGGATTTCCTTGGATCGTCGCCAGCACGCTCTTGGCCTTTCGTATCGTTTGCAGGTACCGGGCGCGTTGCCTGCCAAGCCAAGCCTGACTCTGCAAATCCTCGTTATTCCACCACTGGCTGTGAAATCTGGCGAGGTTCGCAATAGCTAGCTCTGCATCGTCAAGGCTCATGAACGAACGACCGGGGCCAACGTCCTCCAGGAGCAGCACAAAGGCTTGCGTTATTGGATCAACTTCGGCAACGTGACAATCGGGAACCCTCAACCCAACCTCACGGACCTGTTTGTAGAAGCCAACTTCTGTGTGGTAAACGCCCATCTTGCGATGCAGTTCGATGAAGGGCGCAAGCGGATTCAACATCTTGAGAAAGAGCGAGCCGCTGTCGCCCTCGGTCCATGTCACGCGAATTCTTCGCGTCGTTGAGCTCTGCCCCTGAGGCGACTCCGACATCTCGAACGCAATGAGTTTGCGACTGGTGCGTCCGAATGTTGCTATTGAGTCATTGAGCCAATCGAGCGACACGTCGGATGGCGATCGCGGAATCTTGATCATCTGCATTTAAGGTTGAGGGCTCGCAGCTTGGCTTGAATGAAGTTGTTCCAATCCCTGTTTCCACGCCATTCGTAGCGCCGACCGACCCGTCTCTGCTCAAATTCAGAACAGTCGACAATGACTTCGATGACAGTGGTTGTGTTCATCTCTCGTGCTGATAAGCTTGAACAGTTCTCGATTCCATTCGGCGTGAACACGAGGATGGAGGTGGTTCTCTGCCCTTGGTGGAATCTCTACACCTGCTTCGACCGCGGCTGCATTGAGATCGAGCAAGCGGTCGGGCCAACCGTCGGGCCAAGGCTGCACCAGCGCTCGCATCATCTGAAGATCCCAATCCCAGTACTTGGCGTACAACTCTGCAGTTTCTTCACCCAGTCCAAACCATTCCGAGAATCTTTCCATCGTCGGAACCCACGCCCAGAATTCGTCTACATCGCCACAGAAGTCGACGACGGCTGCGGCGATCTCTTTGTTAGTCAATCGCGGCTCGTCTGGAGTAATCAGGCGGAAGACACCGGAGATGAAATCGTTGGCAGATGGATTGATGTCAACTTCGGACGAGATGCCATACCAGGCTCGCCCCTCTTCATCGGCGAGACCGACCCACATCAGCTCTGATTCTTTCGACCAGGGCAGTGCAGTCCACTCAGTGTCAAGAAAGATCCGACGTGTCATGAGAACATTACTCCCGGAGGGACTTCTATGCCGCTCCCAAAATCTGAATCTAACGGGCGAACAATTCGTCTCAAGCAAGTCGTCAGCTGATCCAAATCATCGCATTGACGGTGACAGCCCGCCAACGGCTCAGTCAGGCGCCGGACCGGAAGCGGGCGGAGAAAGTTGCGGACCAGACTCTGTGTAGCGTGCCAACAACTTCGATTTCGCGCTGAGGTAGGTCCGGTCGCCTGGACTGGTGGTTGGCGCGGCTTGGTTGGTTGGCCAGACTTGCTCTATGGAAACAGACGATTGAAGATTCTCCGTCTGGTATCACCGTAGACTTCTCAAACTGTGATCGAACCGTCTCGATGTAGGAGCCCTCGAAGTGCCTCAATCATGCCCAGATGGCGGTTGACGTGGCTAAAATGGAAGGCCAAATCTGCAGCTATCGTAGTTTCTTTCCCTCTCGCTTTGTACAACTTGCCGTTGCGAACTTCAAATTCCAGCACGCTTAGTCGCACATCGCCAAAACGATCTGTATCCAACGACTGAAGTGCCTCATCGAGTAGTGCAAATGAGCGTTTTGCATAGTCGATAATATTGGTCTTACCAACCTTTTGGGGGAGAGATGCGGCATCGTCATGCGTCATCCCTCCTCCTTGTTCAAGTATTCCCAACGTGCTCGAATCGAGATCCCATTCTGCAGCCAACATCTCCTGCTCCCAGAGTCCGTTGTTCGGATTCGGCTGATAACCTTCAGGATCGTTGGCCCGAGGTAAGCTTGCTTGTACACGATCGGCCCATCGCCCAATGTGCCAAAGGTGCCATCCAATGGGTGGAGAAGTTGCACTGAAACTTCGACAAAAGTCCTCTTCATCAAGTGGTTCTGTGGCTTTCAAAAGCAAATTGTGCCCACTGGTTATCCGAGAAACGATTGCGCTAGCTGCTGCATCATGCATTCTGGTTTCTCCTTCTACACTTCATTGTAGTCGTGACATTGACGCCGATAGCCCGCCAACGGCAGTGTCAGTTGCGCCGCACGTTCTTCGCTGAAAAACCGCCAGACTCCTTCGGCGTCAACTGGAAACGGGTGTTGGGCGCTGCGTCGCCACGAGACAAACTGCGAACAACGCAACCACCCGCTCGAAATCGTATGCCGACGAGGCGGGGCATGCACGCCACAGCGCTTCAAGTGGTTGTTGGGCGCTGCCTTGCGACAACTGTCAGGGTCGGCCGACTGCAAACCGGTTCAGATCACTGAGCTGAGCCGATTGAACTGACTCGATTGGTTGAACCATCCTATTTGACAAGCCCGAGACGAAGCTTCCCATCCTGCCGAATTTCATCAGCGCGTTGATTAGTTCGTTCAGATCATCGTCTACATCCAGGAAGCAACCAGAGAGTGCATCAGCCCGCCCAGAAGCAAGATCGCACAATAACTTTACTGCCTTGTCGATGGGCGTATCGTGACCTGAGTCATAGAGATAGCGGAAATACTGCTGCACGAGCGGGGCGTCGCGGCCGACGATCTCGGAGTTAGCGGCATAGTCACTCATGGGAGTACGGACAGTGCCGGGGTGGGCTGCAAACACAGCAATCCCATGAGCCTTGGTCTCCAGTGCCAGACTTTCGCTCAAGCGGGATCAAGGCCGTTTTGCTCTTCGTACAGTAAGCTGATACGGTTTCAAGTGCCCGCAAACCGGCCATGCTCGCCATGTTGATGATCCTGCCACTTTTCCGTGTGATCATACCGGGTAGGACCGCTCGTGAACAAAGCAGTGGACCTCTCAGGTTGATCTCAAGTTCACGCCACCAGTCATCAGGATCGATTTTCGAGAACTCGCCGAATGCCTGAAACACACCGGCGTTGTTCACCAGTAGATCGATGGCCCCGAACTGGTGTTCAACCCTTTCACCATCCGCTCAACAGCTGTTCGATCTGTTACATCTGCCTGAACCGCCAGTACCTGACCACCTGATTGTTTGATCGCTTCAGCTGTCTCGGTCAGCCGCTGCTGTGAACGCGCAACAATGGCTACACAAAAGTGTTTCCCGGCAAGTTCAACCGCTATCGCGCGGCCAAGCCCACTACTTCCGCCGGTGATCAGGGCAACTTGTTGTTCGTCACTCATGTTCCCTCCAGAAAACTATAACTGAATTGTGGGTGCAATCTCTCAACTTCATGAGAAACCACGACATTCGTGCTGTCCCACCAAACCACCTGTCGTGCAAACCGGCGGCAACGCCCACGTTGTTGACGAGCAGACTCGCCTGCACCACTCCTGCCCGACGAATCGACTGGCGGACTCCCGCCCAACGCCACAGTCAGTTGCCAAACCGGAAAGCGTGCGGACAAAATTGCAAACCAGATACGTTGAACGTGCCGCCAAGATTGAAAACGCGCATGGTAGGTTTGGTCGACTGGACTTACGGTTGGAGGGCGGCAGCCGTTGACTGAACTGGTGAGGGTATCCCCAGATCGTAGGACCACAGATCGCGGTTATATTACTGTCAGTATTTCAGGTCCGAGCGCGTGCCTTTCACTTCTTCGTTCATCAGCAGCAACATAGCTTGATTCAGAGATCAATATCGCGCAGTTTGGCGAATGCGCTTTGTGCGTCAGCAATACGATCATTATTGATGTACATAGTGACTGCGCGTTGAAGATGGACGGCTGTAGCACTGTCCAATGCCATGAACCGATCAATTAGATCAATAGCTCTTCTATTCATATTGACTGCTTCAAAAATGGAGAGATGCGTTATAGAAGTATGCCGCTACACTTTGATCTAATTTTCTAAAACTTCTTCGCTTACAGCAACTGCCCGATCATATTCTTCTGCGTTGTAGAGCATCATTTGAAACTGATTTAATATTGCTGCTTTACATTGATCACTGAGATCGTTCCATTTGTCTTACCCTTTCAATAATGGGCTCGAGTCGAGGAATGCCTTCCACTTCACGGTCTCGTACTATGTAAAACTGGGCAATAGCACTAATCCCGGTTGTCAAGTTATGTTCGCCCTCTACTGCAAGTTCTTCTAGACTATCGAAGAGATTTTGATATATTAGGTCTGCAGCCGGTTCATGACCAACTATCGACAAGTAATACGCACTTCCAATAACTTCAGTTGTATCCAGCAGTTGCTCAAGTTGTTTCAGTATTGCGGCTGCTTTCCCTATATTGCCTTGCCTAAGAGCAGATACGTACTCTTCACGTGGGTTTCCAATTCGTCCTTTTGCGTCAATAAGCGGTGCTGGTGAGGCGATGTCCGTAAATACTCTAGTGCCCATGCTGTCGCTAATTTTCCGTTCTATTCTATCAAGAGTGCGGCAAGGGTCGACATAGAAAATCCAGTCCCGGAAGTTCGGTAGCCGCTCCTTTTTCGAATTCCTCAACAAACCTCTGAATTTCCGATATTGTTTTTGCAGCGGATGACAAGGATTCCACGTCATCGTAGAAAATCGTTCTTATGTTTGCTACATCGAAAGGCAGCTGTTCCCCTTCTGATCAACTGGATATATGGTCTACCTGTCTCATGGCGGCGTCCTGCTTCGTAGAACACATTTGGGTTGTGACCTGTCAAGACAATTAGGCACAATTCAGACTCTTGAATAAGCTGAATAATCTCTGTAGTAATTTGCGTGGTGCGAGCGATTTGATCCACCCTAATTACGTCAAATCCATACTTTTCAACCGCATTTTGAGCTATCCAGAGCAAACTGTCCGCTTCTTGGCGAACTGGCGACTTTTCATCGCCTATGGGTGATATCATGAAGCATTTTTTCTGGGCCATTTCTCACTCCACATGGTTCTTGGTGGTTAAATTCTATAGGTGATGTCGATTTGAGCGAGGAACAGAAATGTCCCTCTTACGCGTCAATTTGGCACTTTCCAGGCTCTCTGAATGTGTGACAAATGAATCTTCTCCCGATATGATTGATGCAATACGATTCGTACGGTGCCTGTTGTGATACTGCCATCTTCGGTAATAGCACTTAGCAGTGAAAGTCAGGCGAGTTCTAGTATCTTCTGAGGTGACAGCGTAATGCCTGTAATGCGCCACCAAGCAATGGAATGTTGACATCCATGCCACGTGCCTCTACACGTGCCTCACTCCACATGTAGTTGAGGGCTGAAAAAAGCGTTAGAATATCACAGTTATCGGGTGGAATGTGCCCTTTTAGTTCAGTCTTTGTAACCGCAACAAACATGTAACGATTATCCCCACGATTGATCAGTGCTGTTGTGCCTAATGGGTATGCTTCTCTGCACCCCTCTCTATACTTCGGATAACTGTTTCGGGATGTTTGTTCGCCAGGCTTTCGTTCAAAGCTTGTTCATAATGGATGTATCCTTGCGCCCCTTCTGCTTCTTCTGCAAATCTTTAATGACTTTTGCCTGAAGGCTTGAAGACGCGACTCCGAGCTCATGCATATATCTGCTAACCGGTATGACGCGTAACCCAGGCTTCAGAAAAAGATCACCAAACATGACTTCGATTGTCGAATTGTGTACATGGAGCAATACGCTTGTCGGGCTGCAGACGAGGAATGCAGCGACTCGGAACTTACAACCACCATGACGAGAAAGCGATCCCACCCCGATAGCACTGTGCTAAGTGATGGCATTATCGCCACTACAGGCTCCACAATGACCCAGATAAATCCATATACTGCGAGAACATTCTTGACGAAGTTTAGCGGTTGACGCTTTATTGAAGTGAACGTTGTTGATATCATCTAGCGGCTGACCGTCCCATGTCTATTCATTACCCTTGCCAGTGGGCCTTAGGTCTGGTCGCACCACAATATACCGTACTCGCTGTACGGAACCGGGCCTGAAAATGACTCAAAATGACTGTTTCTCGCCGAAATCACGCTCAAAATGAATTGATTATGGCGTAAATGCAGCCCGTCTCAGACCAAGTAATTGTGTTCTGCGCAGCTATGTAGGTCTACCACACCATAAAACCATTCGTGGCAAAAAATCATATTCTGGTCAATCGCCGCACATTTGCGTCGACAGCCCGCCAACGGCTCAGTCAGTTGCCGGACCGGGTGCGGACGGCCAAGTCGTCCATCCCGATCGCCGAGAGCGTGCCGACAACTCCGAGAACGCGCTTGATCAGGTCCGGTCAACTGGACTGGATGTTGGCGTGGCGGCGTGTGCCGACCAGACTCGCACTATGAAACAAACACGACCGAACACACTGTCTCTCGAAGATGCACCCAAGTCGGGTGAACCGGAAAACTCTCTTCTCGAACTTCTCGACCACTGCGTCAATGCTCAGCTTCGAGTCTCAAATCGTTGCTTGAAACCGCAATCGTCTGTGATCATTGCGCGATTGACCAACAACTCTCCGGCCGAATTAACCTTCTTGACCCCAAACATCTCGCCGGAAGTCAAACACCTCTCGACAAGCTCGGTCGACGTTGCGCCCTTCGTTTCCTCAATTGCAGCATCTCGACTACTTCGGAAACTTCGACAAGCATAGACTTGTCTGCTTGAATTCAGAACCAGTAGTCTGCAACACATCGACCATCTCTAGGAAGATCTTCAAAGGTGTCGAGTCCATCGAAGTGGTCAATTGGTAAAGCGGCGACAGCCTCCGGCTTTTCTATCAGTCGTAGGTTGACTGCTATGCGTCGTCGTCTATCTTCGCCAACCTCTAGTGCTCGCCAGTAGGCCACGCAGCCACAACCAGGACAGAAGTGAAACCCGATTGACTTGCCCCGAACATAAACTTGGGTCGGTCCGGAGACATGGATGCCCTCGTCTTCATAATCATAGGCCCACAACACGCCATAACGACGACAAATGGTGCAATTGCACGCCGTCGCCGACTCGGGCATTTCTTCGAACTGCCATTGAACTTCGCCACAGTGACATGAACCTCTGATCATTGCAATTTTCTCATGCTTCTTACAACCTCAAATAGACTGGCTTGCTAAGATGTCTCTCAATCGGGCGACGCTGACTGCGTTTCGCCCTATACACCGCCAGCCCGCCAACAACTACATCACCGGGCCGGCGGAAGCGTGGCGATCGGTCGCAAACCAAAGGCGTGAAAGCGGGCGGACAACTTGTTTTGGCCGAGATCTAGCCGGCTCCGGTGCATGTTTGGTTGGCGTGGCGGTGTTGATGCGAAGTGAGCGGGATGTTTTTGGGCTTATTGGGCCGAAGCTTTTCGTGGATCCATTTTTCGATCAGCTTCGTTTGATCAATGTTGAGTGGATTCGCTACAAGCTCCAGTTAGGCAACGTGTTGCTCACCACTCGATATTGGCTTTAGCCGCAATATCTCCTTAGCCTCGGGACTTTTCATCGCATGCCAAAGATCCCAATCCTGCTGCAAACCTAACCAAAAGTCAGGCGACATGCCCAAAACGCGTGAAAGACGGAGAGCAGTATCAGGCGTGACAGATCGCCGCCCTTTCACGATTTCATTTAGTCGCGGATAAGACACGCCAAGGTGACGTGCAAGCTCAGCCTGGGTCAAATCGAGAGGCTTCAAAAACTCCTCTAGGATCATTTCGCCGGGATGAGTTGGTGGCCGGTGAGTAGGAAGTCGACGGCCTGAATGATTCTTAATGGTAATCGGTGATTTCGACTTCGTAGGCATGGGCTTCCTCCCAAATAAAACAGATCCGGTATTGTTGATTGATCCGGATGCTGTACTGATTCGCTCGATCACCTTTCAAGCGCTCTAGGCGGTTGCCTGGCGGCACAGTGAGCTCCGTGACGTGGCTTACTCGGTTGATCTGATCCAGTTTCCTACGGGCTATTGACCATATGGCTTGAGGACAACATTTTCTAGCGGTTCGTGATGACAATCCGTTAAAAATGTCCTCTGTGCCACGATTTTGGAATGACTGTATCATGGGTCACATTATATCGTGTGCCGTTATAGATATCAAGCCCACACACAAGGCTTCGGTGTACAGCGTCCCAATTGCGAAGCCGTTCGCATACCAAACTTGATTTTAGCACTCGTCACATTGACGCTGGCAGCCCGCCAACGGCGGCGTCCCCTCGACTGGCGGTTGGCGGGCGCTGCCCGCTGACCAGAGATGCACAGTTGGAACAGACCAGACCCAACTGCTGTCTTTCAAGGCCATCGCCAGCTGCTCGAACCGAAACCGTCGTCTCGAATACCTGGATTGCATCATTGGTGCCCGGTTTCGGTTATGCGGATCGCTTCTACACAGAGAAACGCTGCTGTCTGGCAACCAGGATCGTGTCGACTGAATTTCCACTAACGGCTGCATACGCCTGCTAGGCTGCCGACTGTCTTGCCATCCTCCAGACTAACCATCCCAGAACTGCCTCAACGATGCCTAGACTGAGATAAAGCCAATGGAGCCAGTGGAACCCCGACATCCAGTAGACCTGAATTAGGATCCACGCAACGAGAAAGGTACCGAGAGCCATGGCTGCCTCGCCAGCGTACCGATGTCGAGAGAAGGATGCGACGGCCCCGGCAAGACTGCCCAGACCGTTGACAGCGAAGAGCACAATGCCTGGAACTAGATAGCTCGCAAAGGGTGTTTTCTCAAGCAGTTCGAGTGGTACTCCAAGACTCTCGCCACTTGGGTCCAGCGCTAGCCCCAGACCGCCCGCCACTGCGCCGATGCCGATAAACGCCTGCAGAACCCCCAGTCCATTCAACAAGTTCTTCCTCATCGTCGGGATTGCCTCCAGTCGAACGGTCACAGTATGAGTCATGCCAGCGAGAAGGCAGCTAGTCAGAGCCCGCCGATCGTGGCTTTGCCAGATCCCGATTCTCTCCGTCGACAGCCCGCCAACACCTCGGTGACCGGCGCCGCCGAACAAACAGGTCGCAGCGAGGCGATCGTTGATGAGTTTGGCCGTGATCATCGTCGCCGCCAACGGCGGCGTCCGGTCGACCGCCTGTTGGCGGGCGTTACTCGCTAACCCGAACGCTCGACTGAAACAAACCTGCCCGCCACCTGTCTCTGATGGACCAAGCCCTTTGCATTTCATACGACCGTTTCGTGACCAAATCCTCTTTGTTGGAGCGGACAAGCACCGCAATCCAGATCTCGAAAGCCGACTGCACGATAAAACGCCGATCTGTGTTTCAGACTTCCCAATCGTTGATCGACGGCCAGCTTCGATCCGTCGATCCCTTCCTCAAACAGCGAATGCTTCGCAGCCGAATAATCTTCATGACTTCGGCCATCGACGAAAATACTCGCCTTCGCTCACGGTCCTGATTCCTACAGCGTCGAACACTTCTTTCCCAATGGCCAGGGACTTGGCTTCGATGCCTCGAAAGCTTCGTGAAACGGCGAATACTTCTCGCATCTTCGACCTCAGGTTATCGGAAACGATACAATGCAATCTCACCTTCTATTCGTGTCCCAATTCTTGATCCGACGAACGTGTCTCGACCAATTTGCTTTGGTACTCTGACAGCTTCTATAGCCAATGCATTTCTCGATGACAATCTTTGCCCGATACACAGAGTGCTTTGCTGTCGTGCTTCAAGTCCACAAAATCGCCGTGAGCAAGGAACTCATCGCCATGCCGACCAACGCCTCACCTTACCAATTCTCGCTCGCTACCCCGCCAGCGGCGCTGATAAGCGGTCTGCAAAGGAGTGCAGCAGATTTGCCAATCCGACTTCAGCTGCTTGTTCGGCGTCATTGAGATTCAGGCTTCTTCGCAGTTACGACGTGTGTGGTAACATCGAAGACAACGGTTCCCTCGCTGGTCACGTATGAGCTAAGTGCCGTTTCAGCTTCCTGTAAAATCTGACCTATTAGTTCGTCCGTCAAATGCACTCCCATCACTGGCAACCAACCCCGCAGTTCCGCCTCGAGCATAGTCCGTATGCTAGGAAAGCGCGCTGTACCGCTATGTGTCACTATGTCGACAGAAGCCGCCCCAGATTCCTCGAATAAGCGGTAGAGGTCTCTGCGATTACCAAGCGCGAATGGTGCGCGTACAGCCTGGCCTGCCGACTTTCCGGCTAAACGCTCAATGAGCGACATTTCGGCCGAGTATCCAGCGATATTCTCGATGGAATCCCACACTGCGACGGCTAACCGCCCCGAGGGTTTTACGACTCGAAGCATTTCCCGAATCGACTCACGGCGGTTCTGAAAGAACATGAGCCCGAATTGACTTAGGACAGCATCGAAGGATTGATCTGGAAATGGAATCTTCTCTGCCAGTCCCTGTCGCCAGTCGATCGCGAGCGCAGAGTCTTTAGCAACGGACACCATCCCTGGATTTGCGTCAAGTCCGGCGACATATCCGTCTTCTCCAATCGCGAGGCAACCTCTCGCGTTAGTACGCCGGTACCACAGGCAACGTCCAAAGCTTGCTGGCGCAGCTTGAATCTGCGCGGCGTCCAGCGACCGTTGCCACCCATTGCCCAAACAACGCCGGGACGAACAGGGCTTCGTTATGCTCTCGCTGCCTCTATCTGCGTTTGTAATGTAGATTCGCTCATGCGTTTTTCCTCTTTACCGCCAACAAAGAGATCACCTGCCGGACCGGGTGCGGACGGCCAATCCGTCCATCCCGATCGCCGAAAGCGTGCCGACGACTCCAAAAACGCGCTTGATCAGGTCCGGTCAGGTGGAGCGGCGAGTTGGCGGGCGCTGCTCGTGAACCCGACTGGCTGCTTGAAACAGACTTGCTCGCAACCCGTGTTCGATGACACGCCGTGGCCTTCATCCGAACCAGCTTCGTCAGTAGCCAAGTTCCGACGGCGATGTCGATTATCGGTATCCGTATCTCGATGGCGATCTATCTCGCCAATCGACGACCGTTGTTTCGAACTTGTGATCAACTCTTCTTGCGCCCGCCTTCAACTCAACGAACAATACATCCAACGCCGAGCACTTCGCAGCCGGACAATCTTGATGGCTTTGGGGCACTGCCGAAAAAACTCACCTTCGCTCTCGGTCCCAATTCCTACAGCGTCGAACGCATCTTTCCCGATGGCCGAGGACCTAGCTTCGATGCCTCGAAAGCTTCCTGAATCGGCGAGCACTTCTCGAATCTTCGGCCTCAAAATATCGGAAACGATACAAAGCAACCTCAGCTTCTGTTCGTGTCCCAATTCTTGATCCGACGAACGTCTCTCGACCAATTTGCTTCGGTGCCCTGACAGCTTCTCCGGCTGAAGCATCTATCAACGAACTCTTCGCCTTTCCGACCAACGTTTCTTTCTACCAATTCTCACTCGCTATCCTGACAGCCTGCCAACGGCCTGCATCAGCGGCGGCGGCGAGAAACAATTTGATGCGAGTGGCCAAGGTAATGCGCGCTGATCAATCTTCGGCGGCGAATGCCGCCGTCCGCTGAATGCGATGTTGGCGCGGCTTGGTTGGTTAACCAGACTGGCGCTATGAAAAACGACGAAACAATTTCACATTACTCCTGGTCAAACGATTCTTGCATAGACACCAGATGTTTCTGCACCGCCTTTTGAAAAAAGTACGAGATCATGGATAAGGCAATGCGCCCAGCAGTGTTTTTGGGGTACAACTCAAATGATCTTGCCACCTGGGTGTTGCTGCCTTTCCCGCTGAAACTCCAAGTCTCGATGAAGTGATCCGCCAGCTTACTGAGCGGGGGAGAGAAAGAGTCCATTCTGAGCCGCAATAGTTTTCCAGACTCGTACTCTACAACAGTCTCGACATGGTGAGATCCGTCACTGTTGGTTACTTCAAACCTTGTTCCTATTTTGCCTTCGTCAGGGGAAACCTTGACGACGTCCTTGATGCCTGGAAGTGGCCCATATCCTTGAAACCCCGTCCAATTGGAGACATCAAAGATTTGGTCACAATTTTTCTCCGCTGAACCAGGCAAGTCTGCTGATACGGAAAAGCAAACCGGATTCTTCAACGTTGTACACTTTCTGGTGTTTGTTGGGACTCGCCGGCTCATTTCTTGCAACGGCGAACGCGTCAACTGCGCAGTTCAAACAGCTTCTTGAGCTCGATCAGCTCTTGAGGCTGCGAATGTTTCTTTCGTCTGGCTTCGGCAATTTGGCTCTTTGCTTCTGCGCCGACAACATCAGCTTGAATAGCCGAAAAACTCGTCTCGAATGCATTCTTGCTTGACCAAGAGCGTCGCATTGACGTCGGAAGCCCGCCAACGACACGTTAACCGGCGCCGCCGAGAGAGTTGGTGGCAGCGAGGTGAGCGGTGTTGAATTCGGCCTTGATCTTCGTCGCTGCCATAGCGGCGTCCTGAGCTGCGGCGGATGACGCAGGCCATTCGATGCGATGTTGGCGCTGTACACTTCGCTGAGTGGACCAAACTATGCGGATGCTTCGCTTTATGGTACCTCGTTGGCGAGTTGTTGCGCTTCTTCCATGCATGAGACAAAAAACGGCCTACAGGCACGATAGTGAGCAACGATGTCGTCCATTGGCCGCCCAATCGCTTCTTCCATGCCGGCATACCATTTTTCGTTTTCGGATGCATAAGATATCAGATAAGTGTTGCGAATCGCCTCACATGCTAGGCGAGTAAGATAAACAATGCGTACGTGGTCGACGTTGTCAGCCCAACCGGAGTTTCGCAGCCCAGCGATATACGCGTCAAACATAGGTTCGCACAGTGCCTGGGCTTCATTTGGGCTAATCTCAAGCCAGGTCAGCGGTGAACTGAGCATGTGCCCGACGTCGATGCCAAGGCTTGCGATTCCGGCCATTGTCCAATCTACGCCGACGGTGTAGCTTAACCCATTGTCGTCATACATGGGAAAGAGGTTCTTTGGATGGCAATCTAGGTGAGAGACGCCTTTGGGCATCTCGTCTCCTTTGCGTAGAAGTTCATGGCAATTGTGCCAAAGACGCAGCACTTTATCCACCTCATTAGTTGGGGCGAATTCACGTATCAAAGGCTCTTGTCGACGTTCTGGCAGGAGTTCGAATGCTCTTTGAAAGGCCGGTCTTCTAATGAAAGCGTCCTGCATACTCTGGTACTGGAGCCACGTGACTTGCGGGAGGCGATCATCGGGCCAATATGCATTAAACTGACCGAAGTGCCTGGCAGACTCGATAAGCTGTTCCGAAGACCAAGGCGGCTGAGGTGCTTCAGAAAGATCTTCGAGCCAGAGTAACTCGAGATCCTGCAATCTCTGAATTGCGAA
Organism: uncultured Chloroflexia bacterium; assembly: GCA_963715415.1. GTDB lineage: Bacteria > Chloroflexota > Anaerolineae > Caldilineales > Caldilineaceae > JAWKOK01. The sequence continues at coordinate 24,339 of CAVQSG010000016.1, forward strand.
GCACCGAGCAGCACGAACTCCACCACATATATCTGCAAAAAGTTCCGACCGATAGACTTCGACCTCGCGAAACGGATCGGCTTCGACGCCTTCTCGATAAAACTCCGATTCGCCCAAAGCCTTGACAACTGCGGACCATGCGTGTTCGTTATAATCAATACGCACGCGGCCAGTAACGCGAAAGATTCCTGCCGTTGCTGTGCCTGCGCTACGGCCAATCTGCGTTGCTGATATTTCATCAATGACTTTTACATCTTGTCCCGTGATGTTCCGCGCAATTTCAGCCAGTCTGTCTTTGGATTGATTCGTGATCTGCGAGGCGACGCTTGTTTCCATGTTGGATTCCTATCGTTCCTGAATTATGTGGCACTTGGTCATCCAATTATCTAGTACTCTTCTACGAATCTGGCTTCCATTTGCACATAGCCATTTGGATCTGGATGATTTGCCCAAATTTTCTGCCACGCTTCTGCATCAAATACTTCCTTCTGAAATCGATCTCTTGCCTCCATTGAATCCCACCGAATAATCCAGATGACATTGGCTGAACCCAGATTCAGATCCATGGGGTTGCTGCCTGATATTTCTGGTGACTCAACGTTATTCTATTGACACATGCCGTCGCATTGACGACGACAGCCCGCCAACGCTTCAGTCAGGCGCCGGACCGGAAGCGGGCGGGCAAGGTCTCTAACCAGATTCGTTGAAGCGTGCCGACAACTTCGAAATCGCGCCAGGGTAGGTCCGGTCGCCTGGACTGGATGTTGGCGGGCTTCCGACAATGAACTTTAGCTGGCTCCACTGTCAGTTTTCTGCCTCGGCTGCCTAGATTCGCGTTGGCCAATCCACACTTGCTATGTCAAACGTCCAGTGTTTGCCATCTGGTTTGCTGAGGTGGGCTGGCCCAGGCTCCATCCGGCAACGCTTGCACGTGGCGGTCATGTGCATCTGATGCGACATGATTTTTCCAGTCCGCCTCACTCTCCCGATCGCGTAGAGAATGAAAACTGTCGGATCGTCTTCTGCTTCTAGAATTCGTAACGAATCGTGCCTGGCTGTGCCCGACTATCTCGTTCGAGGATGGACAAGGAGCGCTTGATTGTGTCAACGTGATTTGGGTTTGCTGTCGCTTGAAACGTTGCGATATTAGCCATTGCGAATTCCTTGCTGATTTGGTCTGCTCACTTGCTACTCTCAAGCAAAACTGTACAACTCCACTGTTACAGGTTCGCACGCGTGGTTTTGCAGCTACTTACGTTTCACGAGAATTGCGCTGATAGGACACTCTGGCGTGCTTGTATTTCGCGAGTTTCTGCCGACAGCCCGCCAACGACCCGCTGTGCTGCCGGTGGGATAGCGAGCGGACTCGGTGGTCAACCGGACTCGGTGGGACGTGGCGACAGGTGGTTGCGGCTGATTCCCCACCGGTCAGCACGAGCACCGGTTGGCGGGCGGCGGCCGTTGACCAGACCCCGTGTATTTGACGTGAAATTCACTCTTTGCCAAAGAGTTGATCAAAGAGTCGCTGGGATTCTTCTACCGCTTCCGGTGAGAGCACAATCGACTTTGCCTTTGATTTGGGATCGCTGATCCAGCCTTTTTCATGGAGCCGATCGAGGACGTCCCAATCATGGCCTTTCCATGCTCTCGCACCGTATGCATCAACATCGTGAAGAGTCAGTGACAATAATGCCAAGACAGTCTGATCGATCTTGTCGGTATCGTAGTCCATCATATCTCTCCAGACTCAGAGAAATTCATGATTCATGGCTCGGCGACTGCTTCTTTTCCCAATATCGAACTTGACCCGCTTCTGCATTCCGAGCGATACATGGAACAGCGAATGTTTCACCTCTTGTCCTCGATCTCAAATCGACTCGCTCCGGGGTCCTGAACATCGCAATGTCTGCTGAACGTTTCTGTGGTGTAGTGCCGGACCATCAATGATCCGCAGCAGGTAGCACAACCTGCTGCGGACACTCAGTCATAACTTCATGAGTGATCTATGAACCCGGAGGGCGATAGGTGGCTGTGATTTTCGTTGCTGCATCAATTTCTTCCGGACTCAACAGTACGGTGATTTTCGATGTTGCTGCACCGGCCGCATTGACCAAAAGAGAAAGCGCTGCCATCGTCGTGTTGTCAGGCACATCGACAATCAAATAGAGATCGGTATCACCGAAAGCGTAATAGAAAGCTTCCACCGTTCCGCCTGCCGTCTCTACAAGTTTTGTGATTGCTTCCCGACGACTTGTTCGCCCCTCTTTGAGCAAGCCTCGAACGCCTTCTGTTGCATAACTCCCATGTACCAAATACTTCGCCATTAGTTCCTCCTGTTGAACTTCTAACCTGCTGACAGTATCGTGCAGCGTGAAACTCTGAATCTTCTGGCCATCGCATTGACGTCAGAAGCCCGCCAACGCCAAAGCTCAGCCGCGTTGTAGAGCGCAGCGGAGCAACGTCGGCTGCAACCCGTTGTTAGGTTTTGCTACTATGTTCCAAAGTTATGACTGCTTTTCCTCTGAGGGGTTCTAGGAACATGGGATCAGTTCATGCTTCCTGTTTAGGCCACTTCCATGCATACGAGATAATTAGCAAAAGAAGAACGACTTCTACAACAGCGCCAAACACCATGTGCACCCAAGCCTCTCCTGCCAAATTAAACAACGTATAGGGAATATACACCGCGGCAATAATGATATTTGCCCAGCGATTTACTTTAGCCGGCAGGGCAACAGAAAGGAAAATCATAAGAGCTGGAATTATTACCGAAATCATTGCTATCAGTAGAAAGACATATGAAATGTCAAATATAAATATTTTTCCTGCCAGAATATCTTCTATTGAGCCCGGCATATATAAGTGGAAATAATCTACATAGATGTAGAGAAACATAAAGCTCGTCCACAGCGCAGCAATCTTCAGTTTCACATTGACCTTGATGTCTTCCAACGCCCTTTGTGGTAAGTTCATATTTATACTCCTTTTTTAATCGATATGGATGAGTTTCGTTGTTTACGACAACACATCCTGAAAGTTGCAAAACCTAACGCCAACATCAGCGGGCGGCGGGCAGGCTGAGAAACCACTTTCGGATTCACCAAGAATTTGAGAAAAGCCCGACCTTGCCCGTGCGCTCGAAGCGTTGTTAGGCGGGCAATCATCACAGATGAACAACGGTTTACTTTTGCAGCCAGTCAACCAGGCGTTCTTTGAGTTGTCGCAATCTTTCAGGCGAGATGTTGCCCAGACGGGCATTAATGACAGAAGTTTCGACAGTTGCTAACCGCGCTAACCGAATAACAGAACGAACCTTCAAACCTGTAGCTTCATAATCAGAATCAGATGGATCGATTATTTCGTCGAAATCGGGAATGGTCTGGTAAGTTCGTGAGGAAACGAGGGCTAACAGTACATCCGTGTAACGACCTGGGGTGCTGGCGACGACCAGGGCAGGGCGGAGTTTTCCTGCTTGTAAATCAGTTTGAGGAAAGCGAATGAGAACAATGTCGCCGGGTTTCATGGATGGTATATTTCTTGCGCATCTTCCAATGTATATTCAACTTCATCATCCTCTTGAAAGAACTGCTCCAACGTGAAGGCTTGCCATTGACTGTGACCCCATTCAGCATATGACGGTGATATTTGTCGCCGCGCCATAACAAACAAGGTGAAATCGGCAATTTGCTCCACAACCTCGTCCGGTAAACGGTCAATTTGTTGATACAGTTGCTCACGGATATTTTTTGTAGCCATAGTTCTTGCCTTTCAAAATGGAAAAATCGCTAAAATCGACGATAGAATTATAGCACATTTGTATCCTTCTACTTCCTCTTGTTTGGAGTGATTCTGCCTGCCTAACGTTCGCGGTCAGCCGCCGGAGATTGTCCATGTTTCGAATAGCCCAAGAACATTCTCGGTCGGCTGGACGCGTTGTTGGGCAACGTTAGCTGGAATCAGTGTCGAGCAGTTTATTGAGTGGGACAATCAATCGAGGAACCTCTTCGTTGACTGTCCTCCAAACGATATCAGGGTTGATGTCGAAGTAGCCGTGGATGAGCCGGTTGCGCATGGCCACGATGTTGGGCCAAGGAATGTCCGGTGCATCTGCACGCACGTTGTCTGATACCTTGCCGGCAGCTTCACCGATGATTTCGATGCACTTCACCAATGCCAGGAGCAACATGCGATTCTGGTACAAATCGTTACGCTCGCGATTTTCGACAAATGCAAGTGCCTCCTGGCCGGCATCAAGCATATGCTGTAAGCGCACACGGTCTTCATGCTGCATACTGGACCTCGGCAGCGGTCTGCACTTCGTCACGGAAGTAGCGGCTCAGATCCAGCGGCGTACGCATATCCACCTGCCTGCCGGCCAGCAGTGCAGATAACTCGAGTTCCATACCGGCAAGTGCAATCAACCCCGGCTCATGACCGGACGCGAATTCTACCAGCAGATCGATGTCGCTGTCCGGCCGATGTGATGCTGTCTGCATCGATCCAAATAAGGCCAGTCGCACAATATGATGACGGCGACAGAAATCAGCCAGTGTACTGGACGATATTGGAAGTCGTTGCTTCATTTTGTGCCTCTGCCCTTGCATCCGCCAGTAAACAAAAACAACCACGGCTATCATTATAGCAGAATAGCCGATCTTACACTGCTCGACCTCGATCCACTTCCGTTTCTCCTACTGGCGGCTCTCGCCATACTGCCCAACGACCCGGTGTGGGGCGCCGCCAAGACTGGTAGCAACGAGGCGAACTGTGTTGAATTCGGCCATGACCCTCGTCGCCGCCAATGGCGGCGTCCCCACGACCGACTGTTGGCGTGGCGGCGTCGGTGGACCTGATTTGTGGTATGAAACAGACGATACCAAGACAATTTTCAGTTAAGATGGTGGGTGCCGGCCAGAAGAAGCTTTCCTCTTCTCGAATCGCTACCATTACGGAACGATTCATATCCAAAGCATTGACTGTCGCACGTCCTTCTGCTGAAATACCAACAACCTTTGTATTATCCCACTGAAAATGGTCTGACCACTCTTGCGTTCTGGGATTATAGATCGAGGTTTCGCGTCCGCTGACAGCATCAGTCACTTGTAGTTTTGCGCCCTTGCGCAACGAACATGACACACATGCCAAGGCCAGATTCTCAGCGACAGTTGTGCCTCCTGCCGCAATCGGAATCACATGATCGATGTGAAATGTAGCAGCTTGACCAGCTTGTGCGAGACTACAATACTCGCATCGATTACCTGCCCGCTCAATGACGAGTTGACGCAGCGAGTCTGGAATGTATCGCATTGCTCAGTTCGATTGCTGGGATGTTCTTAACGCACGTAAGTGCAACAATGAAAGAAACTCAGCCAACTCCACTAATCCAACTGCTTCTTGCTGCTCTTCAGGCGATAGTTCATCACCTGCATCTTGGCGATCGAGTAAGAATTGCAGTCTTGCCTGAACCGCTGCAGGTAATTCAAACTGTACGAGGTCAATGGGAAGTTCAATTGTTTGAGTCAATGCCATTATGTTTTACCTCACAGACGAAAGGAGTCGGATCTTGGAACACCGAATCTGTTTCTAGACGTGACACCATGCTTTGCTTCTACACCAATTCTACCATGCTATATACCCGAGATCACAGCAGAATTTTTCGCATTGACGTCGACAGCCCGCCAACGGCTCAGTCAGGCGCCGGACCGAAAGCGGGCGGACAAGGTCTCACATCGGATTCGTTGAAGCGTGCCGGCAAGCGTTGAAAACGGCGCCGGGTAGGTCCGGTCGCCAGGACTGGTGGTTGGAGGGCGGCGTTTGCTGACCAGAGCTACAGATTTAGCGCAATGACTCCAGCATTGTTTTCCGCGATCTGCGGTCTCATGATCGGGTATGCGCTCAACTCTTTGTCAGGCATTCTTGAGCATTCTTTTGTAGTGACTTTGGTCGTCCTTGTCGAAATACTTCGTCGCATTCTTAAGGCTTTCGGACGAAAAGTGCTTGATATTTCCTTCAATCACTTGACGGACAAATGCTTCATCATATCTTGATATGTCACGTAGTATCCACCCCACAGCGGTCTTTGCGAACCGTTCTTTTCGGCGTATTAGAACCTGGCAGGATCGTTCAACATCTGGGTAATAGACGTTGGTGTCTGCTACACTGACGAAAGGCACTAAACACGCACGTGCTTGCCAGAGATTCTCGGCACTCCGCCACCTGGAGATTTGATTTGCACAGTCCAGTCCCCTTTCACGAATAAGCGGCCCGAGCACCTTCACACAAAACCAATCACAAATGTTCCAGTCGTAGATTTTGCCATCCGAGAACAGTGCAGCAAACCGGTCGATCTCGTGCTCGCAATTGATGACGCCTGCGGGAAGAAGAATTTCCTGGAGAAAGAGAGTTCCGGCAAGCTTTTCCTCCGCATACTTTTCATCAAAGAGCGATAAGGCCAGTTCCACTTGCGCTGGATAATCCCAGACCCCTTCCACTCCGGATTCATGCCACCGATGAAGCTCTTGTCGGATGACAGGCATTTTGACTCCCAGAAAAGGAGCGCTGCCTTTCACATAGTTCTCCCACCAGGCCTTTGTTTTGGCGTCGGCATGGTATGCCAATGACTCTCGCAGCTTGAGTTTCAGTTCTGTGAACATTTACAGATGCCATCGTTGCGAGCGCACCAGATGAAACACTGGGATGCTCTGTGGGTTTTCCGTCTGAAGAAGCGTACTTCATGTCTGAAAGCCAGTACTCGTCGCATCGACGTCGGTAGCCCGCCAACAAAATGGTGACCTGCCGGTGGGGGTGCGAGCAGACAAGGTTGCTAACCGAACAGGTGAAACGTGTGAACGACTTCGATTTGGCCAGATCCCCACCGGTCAGGCCGACCAACGAGTTGGCGGGCTTGGTACTTGACCCAAACCAGTGCTATGACTTGGACAATACCAGATACGCTGTGTTTCATCATACCAAAAACTGGCTCTAGACACTGGGATCGGTACATTACAATCACTAGATCGTCGCCAAAATAGATAGCAGTTTCCTCGTCAAATCAACGAACTTGCTACATGTTTCATGGTCTAGATTTGCGGATTGACCTGTATGAACAAGTCTATTTCGATGTTCGAAGAGGGTGCGCAGATCGGGTCGTAGCTCTTTATACTCCTGGGACTGAAAATCATTAAGGATTCCCGGGAAGAAAGAATCAATGTAGCGGCGTATGTTTACGCTTTCAATTGCATTGACGATACTTTGTTCCAGTTCAGGGGGCAATGTGGAGGATACTGCTAAATCTCATGAATGTCTCACCATGCAATGGCGAGATCGATGGTTCCTTTTTCTACATCTCCAACCTTAATGTTCTGCTCTCCGTCATGCATAAATTCCACGTAGATAGGGGGATGTTCCCCTTCCTGCAACGCTAACTCGGTCTCCCTCCACTTACCTAGAGAAATCTCTGAATATCCCCGCACATGAAGAATCTCCGACTGAATCCAGATTGTCGATTTCGAGTTGTCATCATGAAGGTAGGTGCTCCAGCCACTTCGATAATCATCGATTTCTGGCCTTCCAAGTGTTCCGTCATCGCATTTCCAACGGAGAACTCCGGATGCCGATATTCAAACGCTTTTTCAGCAATCATCTGATGGTCAAATGCAATCTGATTTAGATTCTTACGCTCATTTTCTGTAAACAGATCATATGCGTTTGCGTTTCTGGTGAGAATCTCTTGAGGTAGCTCAAGTGTAATGGGGATCTCTACTTTCGAGATCAACTTTATGGATTACATACGCCAAAGGTGTGTCATCTGCTGCCCGACGTGGTCCAACGGATAAGAGTTGGTCATGACCCTTTCGACTGCCTAGTTGTTCAACATTTGGCAGCTTGATCCTGACCTGATTCCCATCGAGAGCAAAACGAAGAACCTGTCCAAGTAACTCTGGCAGTATCACAAAATTGCGCGTGATGAACCGATTCCAAGAATAAAGGCCGATTTCTACTGAACTCATCTTTGACGTCCTAGTCATAGAGGAGATAGTACGCCTCCTCAATTAGGCGTATCTGTGTAGCGCAAACGGGCTGCGGTCACATTTAGTTTTCAAGCGGACAGCCCGCCAACGGCTCGGTGTGGTGCCCGGCCGGAAAGCGTGCGGCCAGGTTGCTGACCAAACTCCTTCGCGCGTGGCAACAAGGTTGAAAACGGCGCCAGGTAGGCCGGGTCAGCACTACTGGATGTTGGCGCGGCTTGGAACTTGACCAAATATAGTGCTATGAAACAGACGATACCAAATGCACTGTGTTTCATCAACGCTGGCAAAATGGCTCCACGGACTGGAAGCAATACAGCCCGCTAACGCCGTGCTCACCGGCGAATTTGGAGTGAAGCGGAAAATTTGTCCGGGTGCAGCACTTTGTTATGCATTGCCATATTCGCGAACTAGTATTGGGTGACAGGAATATTTAAAATCTATTGCCTTTGCTTTTCAGTTCCCTTTCAACGGCGGCATCTAGGGCTTCACGAATACGCTTTTCCCTAGTGGACGGTTTCGCGGCTTCCCGAATCCTCCGGATCAAATAATTACGCTTTCCTGGAGGAATATCCATAAATCCTTCCATCATTCCCTCAGCCTCTAGTGAATTCAATAAATCATCAGGAACATCTACGTCGTCAGGGTCCAAAACTAAGAAATCAAGTTGAATGAGATCGCCCACCTTGGTGTTCGTGAGCTTTCGAACGCTTGATTTAATACGTATGTAGTGTTTTCCGCCCCCTACTGGGAATAGGCTTACTTGAAACGGCTCTGATTTGTTAACACTTGCACTAACTAATACAGGCCCTTTAGTTCCGAGTGACTCGGTGATCTTCGCAGGCACACTAACCGCACAGTAATCCATTCCCTCTGCCAATTTTCTAACGTTGCATTGAAACCAAACTGTTTTCCGACTAAAGATTTATCTATCATTGATTGTCCTCAACTATGCATAACGCCACGTTAACCGGCGCCGCCGAGAGGCTTGGAGTTGAACCGTTTTGGTCGCCACACGTCGAGAGCCCGCCAACGAAGAACTCAGCTGCCGGACCGGGTGCGAGCGGCCAAGCTCTCTGATCCGACTGGCGAAAACGTGCCGACAACTCCGAAAACGCGCTTGATCAGGTCCGGTCAGCTGAAGTGGTGGGTTGGCGGGCGCTGCTCGTAAACCCAACCGCTCGACCGAAACAGATCTGCTCGCCACCTGTCTCTGATGGACCAAGCCGTTTGCACTTCACACAACCGTTTCGTGAGCAGACATTCTTCGTTGAAGCGGATAAGTGCCGCAATCCATAGCTCGAAAGTCGACTGCTCGACATAGCGGCGAACACTTCGTGGCCAGGCAATCTTGACGGCTCTGGGACAATGCCGAAGAATACTCAGTTTCGCCCTCGGTCCCGATTCCTACAACATCGAACACATCTTTTCCGATGATCGAAGACCCGGCTTCAATGTCTCGAAAGCTTCGTGAAACGGCGAACATTTCTCGAATCTCCGGTCTCAGGCTATCGGAATCGATACAATGCAATCTCTGTTTCTGTTCCTGTCCCGATTCTTGATCCTACGAGCGTGTCTCGACCCACTTGCTGCGGTAATCTGACAACTTCTACAGCCGATGCACTTCTCGCTGACAGTCTCTGCACGACATATCGAGTGCTTCGCTGCTGTGCCTCAAGCCCATAAAGTCATCGTTGACACCAGACTCAACGCCATGCCGACCAACGATTTGCTCCACCGATTCCCGCTCGCTATCCAGACCGGCCGCCACTTCGTTGGCGGGTTGGCGGGCGTTGCCTGTTGACCAGACAGGCCTCTTGACAGAAGCAACCAGGTCACATCACCTGCTCAGATCGGTGAGGATAAAGGTGATTGGCTTCTGCCAATTCGACGTTGACCAGAATCATTGCCTAAGAACTGAACTTCTTGACCTATTCCAGTGGGTGAAGATATCCTGTTTCAACACTCAATTTCCCACCAAACTGCTCGGCATTCATCTGCGCAATATCCCATGTCACCCAACGGGCAGGAGTTAGGACTATCACCACATCGTCAAACTCGGCATACGCAGGTCCAACTTTGGTGTCCGCAAGCGCTACCGCTGTCAGATACCGCTGCTGTGCCTGTGCAACAAGCGCTATTCCACGCTCTCCACGTATCACGGTTGCCTGGCCTGAAACAGAAACGCCCTGCTCTTGGCCCGGCACTCTTGTGTCAATCATGGCTGTGGCAATCGGGTTTGCCTCTACATTGCGTACCTTCTGACTCTTGGAACTTGTCGGAAAGTAGAGGTGGCCATCCTTGTAGAGGTACCAAATTGCCGTCAGGTGAATCGACCCATCGGCGCGCTGCGTTGCCAAACACGCAATATGCCGACCATTCAACAATGACTGAGCAAATTCATCTGCTGCGGCTGGAACGTTCTCTTCCTTTCCCTTCTGGACCGCATTCGTCATCGGTATGTCCCTCAGAATCTTCTTTGGCCCACTTGATTTTCCGCGGTACGCTAGACTTTGGCCGAGCGCAATGCCATTTCGCTCTGGTGTTCCGTAATTGATGACTCGACAGCCCGCCAACAAAGAGATCACCTGCCGGACCGGGTGCGGACGGCCAATCCGTCCATCCCGATCGCCGAAAGCGTGCCGACAACTTCGAAAACGCGCTTGATCAGGTCCGGTCAGCTGAAGTGGCGGGTTGGCGGGCGCTGCTCGCTAACCCAACTGCTCGACTGAAACAGACCTGCCCGCCAGCTGTCTCTGGTGGACCGAGCTCTTTGCATTTCATACAGCCGTTTCGTGACCAGACATTCTTGGTTGAAGCGGACAAGTACCGCAATCGATAGCTCGAAAGTCGACTGCTCGACGTAGCGTCGAACACTTCTTTCCCGATAGCCGAAGACCCGACTTCAATCTCTCGAAAGCTTCGTGAAACGGTGAACACTTCTCGAATCTCCGGTCTCAGGCTATCGGAATCGATACAATGCAATCTCTGCCTCTGTTCCTGTCCCAATTCTTGATCCAACAAACGCATCTTGACCAATTTGCTGCGGTGCCCTGAAAACTTCTATAACCGATGCACTTCTCGCTGACAATCTCTGCTCGACACACCGAGTGCTTCGATGCCGTGCCTCAAGTCTGTAAAACCGTCGGTGATACCGGACTAAGCACCTCGCCGACCAACGTTTTGCTCCACCAATTCTCGCTCGCCACCCCGACAGCCCGCCAACGCCAGGTTGTGCGGCGCCGCCGGATCGACTGGTCGCAGCGAGGTGATCGGTCTTGAATTCAGCCGTGATCATCGTCGCCGCCAACGGCGGTGTCCGCACGAACCAATGTTGGCGGGTGTTGCCCGTTGACCAGACTCGCGCTTTGAACCAAACCCGACCGGCTACGGTGCTGACGGAAAACCCATGAGGATGTTTCGTCGGCCAAATTTTCAAAATCGATGCAACTCTTCGTCGATTCGTTCTTGGAGAAAAACCTTGATCAGCGACTGATAGGGTACGTCCCGCTTATTTGCCAGCAAACGAATCTGAGCCAACATCGATTCAGGCAATCGCAGTGAGATGGTCTTGGTTGACGGCTTCAGTTTCGGAAACACCACTGATTGGGCTTGGCTCCGATCAATATATTCTGCGGAATCATGGTTATCCCAGAATGCCCGCTCCGCATCTTCATTTTCAAAATCAGGTATCTGCTTGGGCATATATTTTTCGCTCTCTACGACTCATCGATCGCGCAGAAATTACTCGTATCTTAGTTTCGCGTACGGTGAAAGATAGGAACAGTCGACGGTCACCGTTTGTCTTTCCCAGCACATAGAATCTTGATTCTTCCTGTGAATGTGCTGCATCAGCGAACAAAAGGAGGGGGATATTGAAGAAGATTTCTTCGCACTCACTGGATGAAACCTGGTGCTTCTCCCAGTTCTTTGTGCGATTTCCATCATTCCAATCAAAGCCATCGAGTGAGCCCAAATCAATCATGTCTGTATATTATGAATACATACGTTTCCTGTCAAGCTCAGTATCAGATTATGATATTGTCGCTTCTCCGCCGCCAGCCCGCCAACGACCAACATCACCAGCCGGGCGGCCAGCGTGGCGATCGGTCACTGACAAGATTTGTTGAAGCGGGCGGACAACTTGGTTTGCCCGAGCTGTAGCCCGGTCCGGTAGACTTGAGGTTGGAGGGCGGCGGTTGCCGTGACCGTTGTCTGATATGAACGTTGACGAGCTTATTGTTGCCTGCGAATTCGTATTAAGCCAGGAGAAATGACGCTAAACGTGTTGAACAATTCGCTGTCGTGTTCGCGCAATGCTGCGGAAACAACTTCTGCTTTTGTTGACGGTTGCACACCTGCGAGACGGATCAAGATGACACCTGCATGAACCAGTCCCTGACGAAAGACCAGTTCGCCGAAATCCTTGTCCAGAGTCAGGAGCAGTGCTCCGTTGTCATTGGCCTGTCGGAGTATCGTATCATCGTCAATCCCTGGTGACATTTCGGCGATGTAGGCAACTTCATGGCCATCTTGTCTTAGGCGGTCGACAATTGGCCGGTCAACGCCCTCGTCAGCTAGCAGATTCATGCCATTTCCAACGGAAGTGGATAGACAACATCTGCTTTGAGCGCTTCTGCTGCGAACGCAAGTGCTGCTGGGATGGCACCTTCCGGCAGATGCGGATAGGCTTCTTTGATCTGTTCAGCTGTTTCTCCGGCTGCAAGCTTCTCCAGGAGTAACTCTACGGTTATTCGGGTCCCGGCAATGACCGGCTTGCCCATCAACACCTTTGGATCCGATTGAATGCGTGCTTTCCCCATCTTGGCGTCACCGTTTCATGCTCGTGAGATGAGCGAAGTCATCAACAATTCGTCTTGGCTAACTTTATCACGGAACTCTTCTTTTGTCGTCGCATTGATGTCGACAGCCCGCCAACAACAGCTTCACCGGCAGGGCGGACAGCGTGGCGAGCGGTCGCCAATCAGACTCGGTGGGACGTGGTGACAGGTAGATCGCGTCGATCACCCACCGGTCAGCACGAGCACCGGTTGGCGGGCGGCGTTGGTTGACCAGAGTGGTGCTATGAAACGAAGATGTTTGGCCTATGCAGCCTGGAGCTTTTCGTGGATCCACTCTTGAATCAACTTCGTGTGGTCAATGCCGATCCTGTCCGCAACACGTCGAAGTTGTTCCAACTCTTGCTTGGGCAAATTGATTTGGATCGTCGTCTCATCCGCTCGCTGGAAAATCGGCTCGGTGACTTCTTCCAATTCATCTTCAAAGTCTGTCACATCGTGCTCATCCCAGAATCGAGCAAGTTCTTCAATTGAGTCAGTCTTTGGTAGTCTTGTTGTTTTCATTTGTCCCGCCATTGCCTGTATCGGCGTTGTTCTTTCGGCGTCATCGGTCGTGCAGTAACAGGGTACCCGTATCCATCGGGAAACGCAATCACTACACAGAAAAGGTAGCGTCCAGCATCGGTTTGCCCCAATACATGATAGACCGGATTGTCTCCCTGTGATTTGGTTCGAAGTACAAGTGCTCGTGCAAAGCAAACTTCCTCGAATTCCTCAGGAGGTTATATCGTGAAGAGCGATGTGCTCAATCCGTTCATCAGGCCAAAGAAATGATGAAATCATTCATCTCGTCTCATTTGCATTTGTGTCTCTGCCTCTTGTTCGCCGCCTTAAGTTGGCTCTTGAAACGGCGAATGATTCTTTCACCTGGCTCCAGTAATTTGGCTCTTTGCTTCTGTGACGACAACTTCATCTTTAACAGCTGGAAAATCCGTCTGTGAAAAACTGTTGACTGACCAGATCATCGCATTGACGGTGACAGCCCGCCAACGGTGGCGTCAGCGGGCATGGCGGAAGGCGTGGTGATCCGTTGCCAACCAAACCAGTCAAGCGGACGGACAAATCAGTTTGAGCCGAGATCAGCCCTGCTCCGCTGGACGTGATGTTGGCGTGGCGGCACCCGCACACACAACCGTTTGAAACATCAGGCCTTCTCGCAGTCTGGACTAATGACGTCAACTGCTTTTTCAACCACGTACCATGGGCAGTTAAGCCACCTGGGGTTGCACTTGCGTTATATGACGCTCGGGTCTCTTACGCGCTAGGTCATAGACGGTTTGAAGATTCATCCAAAACTCTGGTGTCGTTGCCAATGCTTCGGAGAGCAACCAGGCTGTTTCGGGCGTAATACCTCTCTTACCATTCACAATTTCATTGACGCGGCTGTGTTGGTACGCCGATATGGCGAGCAAATGCGATTTGCGAGATGTTCATCGGCTTCAGATATTCCTCAGATAGAATCTCGCCGGGATGGGTCGGAATACGGTTTTCAGGAATCATACTTCACCTCTTATGAATGATAATCGACCAACGATACGTCGTGAGCAGCGCCGCTTTCCCAACAAAATACGATTCTCCATTGCTGGTTCACTCGAATGCTGTAGTAACCGGCATAATTACCTTTGAGTTTTTCAAGACGATTGCCTGGTGGTGAGCGCAAATCCTGAATATCATGAGCACCTCGAATCACGTCCAGCATACGAAGGGCAGCAGGCATTACATTCGCAGGAAAGCGACGCACTCGGCTTGTGTTGCGTCCGTGGTAGAGATCTTCAGTCACTCGGTCACCAAATGATGCTATCATACAGAAAATGATAGCATTATCACGGCAAGCGTGCAATCAAGAATGGAAACTTCGCGTTCAGACCGATTATATTCACTTCAATTTTCACTCGACGCCCTGACAGCCCGCCAACAGTTAGATAACCGGCCCGCTACAGCGGCGTAGACAGGCCCATCCTCCAGACTGGTCAATGCGGGCACACCCGGTGTCGTTTCGTTCAACAGTTAAGATAACCGGCCGCTACGACGAGGGAGCGGCCCATCCTCCAGACTGGTCAATGCGGGCACACCCGGTGTCGTTTCGTTCAACAGTTAGATAACCGGCCCGCTACAGCGGCGTAGACAGGCCCATCCTCCAGACTGGTCAATGCGGGCACACCCGGTGTCGTTTCGTTCTGTAGCGGGTCCGGTTGATCTACCAGTTGGACGGATGTACGTATAGAAATTGCTCGACGTCTTGTTAGTCTACCCGACTTTTCAGGAGTCGACGATCCTTGTTTTTGCGCCGGTTTCTCTCGCTTCTTTGTGGTGAAATCACGTTTTCATGGGCGCAAACGGTGGATTTCATGGTGAAAAATGGTTGGTAGGCAGACTGGTCCCTTCCCGGCGTCCGGGCTTCAGTGGAATGAAGCGGGTCATGTGAACGCATCAGCCTCTTGTTTCACTCCTTGAATGGTGATGCCGAGGATCATCAGCACGATGAGTCCCCAGCGGGAGGCGGGTCCAAAGCTCTGCCGTTTGCGCATGAAGCCGGTGCGGCAGAAAGGACATTGATTTGGATCTTCAGCGCCGATACTCTGCAACCACGGACCCAACTCCAAGACAGACTTGGGCGGCACTTTTGTCGGCAGCCCCAACAGGAATCTGGCGATACCCAACTTGGTGCGCATGCTGGGGTGATGGAGACCGTAGTGCCGGATGCGCACATACCCCTTCGGGAGGAGATGCCAGAGAAAACGGCGGATGAACTCGACGGCTGAGAGGGTCATCTCTTTCTCCGCGCCCCGACCCTGGTCATCGAGGTCACGGTTGTCAAAGTAGTGAAAGCTGACCTTGCCGTCGGCGATCTGTGTGAGACGGCTGTTAGAGATGGCGCTCTGATGGACATAGCGGCCGAGATAGTTGGCCAGCTGCATGGGGTCGGCAAGATCCTCGGGCTGCGGTGCAGGAAGCGGTCCGTATTCCAGCGCATCTTCCAATGCATCGGTCTCGATGCTCCGGCTTGTTGTCTCGACTCGCTTGGCGATGGGCGGTTTCTGGATGTAGACCTCCCAGCGCTTGTTGCGCATCTGGTCAATCATGGTCGCCATGTCAACGGGTTCACCTTCAGGACCCCGACAATAGGTGAGGTCCAGTTCCTCCTTGCGGACCAGTTTCTCCAATCCTCGACAGAAGAGTTCACGAAAGCGAGCGGACAACTCGACGACGGGAAAGAGAAAGGTGGGTAGAGAACTCTCCCACTGCCACCCCTGCTGTGTGCGGACCAGCGCGCCGCCGGTGACCATGACGTGCAAGTGGACGTGCGGTTGCAGGGTCTGGCCCCACGTATGGAGCGCCATGGTCATGCCCATCTCGCCGCCGAGATAGTTGCGGCCGAACTCCTTCATCACTTGGGCAGCTGAGTGAAAGAGGAGGTCGAAGATCGTCCGTTGGTTGTGGTAGGCTACATCGTTAATGAGATGGTCGATGGTGAAGACGACCTGATGGTAGTGGATGGGCAGAAGAATGCGTGCCATCCGAGCCAACCACTGCGCTTTTTCAAAGGCGCCGCATTTGGGACAGTTGCGATTCTTGCAGGCCTTCCAGATGTATTGCCAACGACCGCAATCGCTACAGATGCGCAGGATACCGCCGAGGAGGGCGGTGCGACATTTCATGATGGCGTTGACCGCCTTCATCTCCTCCCAGCTGCTGCTATATTGTTTGCGGTACTCTTCAAAATAGTCTCGGAAGACATCCGCCACCTCCAGGTCCGGTTTCTTGGTGGCGACATGAATGAACGGGTGGGGGATCATCCCGTTGGTCGCTCCTTTGCAGTTGGTTGTGTCCTACATTGCTCTTATCTAGACTGTTTCTCTGACACCCAAAATCATCAGGCGGCTGCTGTAGATGCAGCGGCGTTCGGTCATATCGATGGGTCCGACCTTATCCAGGTGGACGTAGCGAGGTTCTCGTTGGCAGCATTCCAGCAGCCGTCTGGCCGCCATGCCGTCCATGAGCACATCGTCGGTATCGTAAAGCGTCATGCCCAGCAGACCTTGATAGTAGAGTTCGTGAACCTCAAGCCTGTCAAGTGTCGATGACCACTTCTCCACCGCCGCTTCGGCTCGTTGCCGACTCCCGAATAGGATATCATCCTCTGCGCCGGGTGGTCCAACGACTCTGTCGTCTTCCGCCACGAAGTAGCCGATGACCCGATTCTCCGCTTCATTCATCATCACTCGTTACCGATTTTCGTCCAACAAAGAGATCACTGCCGGACCGGGTGCGGGCGGTCAATGCCTCTATCCCGATCGCCGAATGCGTGGCGACAACTCCGAAAACGCGCTCGATCAGGTCCGGTCAGGTGAAGCGGCGAGTTGGCGGGCGCTGTTCGTGAACCCGACCGCCTGCTTGAAATAAACTCGCTCGCAACCTGTGCCCGATAACACGACTTGGCCTTCATCCGAACCTGCTCGCCACCGTCATCCAACGGCTCCGTTTGCGCCGCTGCCCAGAGACCTGCTCCCAGCGTGGCCATCGGCTCTTGACCGAATTCGTTGAAGCGGGCGGACAACTTGGATTGCCGAGCTATAGCCCGGCTGGATTGACTTGGAGTTGGCACGGCAACGTTGATGCGCAGTGAGCGCAATGCTTGGACTATGGGCCTGATACTTAGCGGATCCATTCTGGATCAGGTTCGTCTGTTATGTGTTGAGCAGACTGATTAGCTGCAGCTAGATGACGTGTTGCTCACTGCTTGCTATCTGCTCAAGCCGCAAGCTCTTCTCAGCCTCGGAGCTTCTCAACGCATGCCAAGATCCCAATCTCTGCTGCAAACCGAACCAAAAGTCAGGCGACATAACCGATGTCACGCGAAAGTCGCAGATCAGTATCAGGCGTGACTGATCTGCGTCATAGAACGATTTCATTTCAGCCACGGATAAGTCACGCCCAAGACGACGCGCAATGTCGGACTGTGTCACGTCAAGAGGCTTGAAAATCCCCTCTAGAATCATGTCGCCTGGATGAGTTGGTTGGCGGCGCGTAGCTAGTCGACGGCCTGAAGACTCTTAATGGTAATCGGCGATTTCGACCTCGTAGGCATGGCCTTTCTCCCAAGCAATTCAGATCCGGTATTGCTGATTGATGCGAACACTGTGCTGATTCGCTCGATCACTCTTGAAGCGTTTCGCACGCGGTTGCCTGGCGGCACCGTGAGTTTCATGACGTCGCTTACTCGGTTGATCTGATCCAGTTTCGTACGGGCTATTGACCATATAGTTTGAGGACAACATTTTCTAGCGTTTCGTGACGACACTCCGTGAAGAATGTCTCTGGCCCACGATCTTCGGAATGACTGTATCATGGGTCACATTATAACGCGTGCCGTTATAGATATCAACCCATGCTCACAAGGCTTCGGTAGGCAGATGCCGATCGCGAAGCTATTTGTAAACTACACATGATCTTGCCACTCGTCACGTTGACGCCGACAGCCCGCCAACATATAGTAGATGGAAATACTTCCTGGCCATAGCTGTTATTACAACTGGCTCAGCTCTATCCAAATTGAGGTGGTTTGGCATCCGCAGCTATCTACAAATAGATGGTTTTGCCGTCCGGAGGAGCAACCGCGGTGCTCGGCGATTGCGGAACGGTTGCGTGGAGGGCCGCTTCACCCGCAACACAATAGGTCACCCGCTCCTCGCCCACAATGCGCGCCTGCAAACCCATTCGCGCCACCTCACCATAACGGACTTCCCACACACCTTCGCGCGGATTCCACCGCCCACCGGCCTGCTTGACCTCCCGCTGCAGATCACGCTCGAGACGCTCAACCCGCAAGGAGACCAACTCTTCCGCTGGCGGCTGCCAAGGAGCAGAGTCAACGATCAGTTCCGCTGTCTTGTAGCGCATACCCCGCACACTGTCATACCGGTAGCGGACGCAGACCAATTGCTCGCCGTATTTCTCCACAAGTCGCTTGGTGCCGGGCCGGCCGGGCGATAGGGTCAATCGCACTTCCATGAGGGCGGGGGCCTCCACTTTGATGGGATTTGGCGCTGGTTGGCGGATGGTGTATCCTGAAAACAAATGTTCGAATTACGCTGTAACACCTGATTGATCTACAGTATAGTCGGGAAAACTCTGACCCACAAGTGCCTTTTGAATCCCCCGGAGAGGCAAACCATGTCATCTCAAGCATCACCCCGCCTGCTTGACCGCGTGCGTGCCGAGATTCGCCTGCGCCACTATTCCTACCGCACCGAACAGAGCTACGTCGACTGGATCAAACGCTACATCCGTTTCCACAACCTGCGCCACCCCGAGGAAATGGGGCAGAGCGAGGTCGTTGCCTTTCTCACCGACCTGGCCGTGCGCCAGGATGTGGCCGCGTCCACACAAAACCAGGCCCGCAGCGCTCTGCTCTTCCTCTACAATGAGGTGCTGAACCGGCCGATTGGCGAAGAAATCGCGCTGGTCCAGGCCAAAGGTCCCCGCCGCCTGCCCACGGTACTCACCCGCCCGGAGGTGGCGCAGGTGCTCGATGCCATGTCCGGCGTCAGCCGTCTGGTCGCCCTGCTCCTCTACGGCAGCGGTCTGCGCATCACCGAATGCGTACGCCTGCGTGTTATGGACCTGGACTTCGGCCAAGGCATGATCGTCGTGCGCAACGGCAAGGGGGCCAAAGACCGCATCACCATGCTGCCCCGGGCGACTCACACCGATCTTCAGTCACACCTGCGCCACGTGCGCACGCTGCACGAGGCCGACCTGCGCGAAGGGCTGGGACGGGCATACCTGCCTCATGCGCTGGAACGCAAATACACCAACGCCGCCCGCGAGTGGGTCTGGCAATATCTCTTCCCTTCCACCACCATCTCCACCGATCCCCGTTCCGGCCAACGCCGGCGCCATCACCTCGACCCTTCGACGGTGCAGAAGGCGGTCAAACGTGCAGCTGAGCTCGCCGACATCCCCAAACGCGTCAGCCCGCACACCTTTCGCCACTCCTTCGCCACCCATCTGCTCGAAGACGGCTACGACATCCGCACGGTCCAAGAACTGCTCGGTCACAGCGATGTCAGCACGACGATGATCTATACCCACGTGCTCAATCGTGGGCCTGTTGCTGTGCGCAGCCCGTTGGATGGCTAAGACGCGGAATCTTTCTCCAATTCGTTGTTGCGCTTGGGATGATGGGATGCGATGATCTCCGTGCGCAGAATTTGGCAAAGAGTTGCTCGCAATCGCTCTGGGACGGACCATACACGAAGAAATCGAGCGAGATTACTTCTTGGAGGTCGGTACAAAATTCTCCAGCACGATGATATCCAATGGAAGCCCTTGGGTGCGCTGAAGTTGGGTATCGTTGGTCAGGAATGCGGTTGCATTGTGGGACAGCGCAGTGCCAATATGAAGGGCGTCCGCCGGACGTATGCTATAGATCGCTCGTAACTGAGCTGCCCGTCGCGCAATTTCCCGATCCACATCGGCTATCAGCAGATGCGGAAAATTGATCAGCAACGTCTCATATTCTCGTGCAACTGCCGGGCGCTGTTGGCGCCAGGGATGGACAGTCAACTCCATCAATGTGATCACCGAGGTCACTCCCCGGCTTCGACCGCTCTGAATATGGTCTAGTGCAGCCCGAGCCAATGCCATGTAGCGAGCATGCAGTTCAAAATGATAGATAAAAACTGACGTGTCCAGGGCAATGACGGCGTGGACGGCTAGGCGAGAGATGAACTCGTCCAAGAGTCTCGTTCCTCCCGGAGATACACGTCGACGTCGACGCCCGACCAGATGTCGCGATGCAATCCTGCCATGTAGTCCACGTAGTCGTGCGGTTCCGGAATCAACACCATTACACCGTCCTGGACGTCGACGAGGAGACGGTCTCCGGCTTCGATTCCCAGTTGGCGACGGGCAGTGCTGGGCAGAGATATCTGGTGCCGGCTACTGACTTTGACGGCAAGGCGTGGACCAGAGGAACTGTGAGCCTTGATCATATTCCTTCCTCCTACAAAGCGAAATCAATGATTTGCTTTGTATTTTGCCATGCCCGCACGCCGGCAGCAACTTCTATGCCGACTGATCTACTCGATTTGCGCTGCTACGGGTGCGGCATTGTCGGCGCAGCCAACATCATTGCGCCGTTCAGAAGGAGCAATCAATCACACTCCTGACAAATGAGGGAAAGCCGAGACTGGCCGTTGTGGTCGCCGATCTCAGTGTCGAAGTTGGTGCGGACCAGTCGATCCGAACGGCCGCAGAAATCACACTTTCCCCGTTGGCGGTAGAGCGTACTCGAGAGGCTTGCATGCTGAAACGCGATCACTTCCCGTTCTTTTACGTAGGGAACGGCAAATTCTAGGACAAAGCGTCGTGTCAGCCGATCCTCTTCCTGCTCCAGGCCTTCAACCGCACGCCGAAAGATTGGCTCAATGGCCGGATCGTCCGGGATCCCGCCGTCTTCCAACGTATGCCAGGCCGCACCGCGCACCGATGGATCCGGATCCTCCATCATCGTGAAGAGCGCCTGCCACACCTCGTCGATGCGCCGCCGCACGTGACACGGGCACAGATTGCTCGCCGCCTCAAACCGGTCGACCGGATCGTCACTGTGCGCCAATTCCAGGTAACGATCCACGTCATCGCGCCGGGTTCTGTGATCCCCAGGCCTGAACGCCGCCTTCTGATGCCTGTTCATGCCCTTGCGTTTGGACCGATCTGCCACGAATCGATTCCTCCCACTAATGACGTAGCAGTTCCGCCTTCCTGGAAGCTCGCCACTCAAGAAACAGCACGACGCGAACGCTTCCAGGAAGGTCGCCCAACCCAGTCAAGCCGTCACGCACTCATCCATACAACGGTCCATAATTCGCGCACGCCCGGAAGTCGGCGCCCATGGGCTCGTTGGCGCCGAAGGCGGTCCAGGCGCTGGGACGGAAGATGCTGCTCTTCGGCGACGTTGTGCATGTAGACCGGAATGCGCAGCATGGCGCAGAGGCTCATCAGGTCGGCGCCGATGTGGCCGTAGCTGATGGCCCCGTGGTTGGCGCCCCAGTTGTTCATGACGGTGTAGACGTCGCGGAACGGGCCGCTGCCGGTCGTGCGCGGCACAAACCAGGTGGTCGGCCAGGTGGGATTGGTGCGCTCGTCCAGCACCTCGTGGACCTCGTCGGGCAGTTCGACCGTCCAGCCCTCGGCGATCTGCATGGCCGGCCCCAGCCCCTTGACCAGGTTGATGCGGCACATGGTCACCGGCATGCCGCCGCGCGGTGCGGAAGCGGGTGGACCAGCCGCCGCCGCGGAAGTACTCGAGCATGCCCGCGTGCCAGGTGGTGGCCTCGAGACAGGCCTGCGCCTCTTCCGGCGTGATCTCCCAGTAGGGCTTCATGGCCGGCTGGCCGTCGATCTGCTGCTGGCCGGTGCCGTCCAGGGTCGCCGGGCCGGAGTTGATCAGATGCAGGATGCCGCCGGCCGCCACGCCGTCCAATTCGTAGCCGGTGACGCGCTTGACCGCGTCCGGGCTCCAGTAGGTGCGCACGTCGGCGAAGATCTGGGCCGTGTTGGTCAGCAGATGGCCCAAGCAGCATGGAGACGCCGTTGAGCGCGTCGTTTTCGGTGGCGACGATGTAGGGCTGCGCGGATGCCGTTCCAGTCGAACGAGGTAGTTGAGGATCGCCTCCAGGAAGTCGCCGTTGGGCAGATGGTCGGTCCACTGGCGCTGGCCCTGGAAGCCGGAGGCGATGGCATTGCGGCCCAGCGCCTCTTCGCCGTAGCCCAACTCGGCCAGCTTGGGGTTGCCGACCATCAGGTCGCGGGCAATCAGCGCCATCTTGACCGAGGTCGCCCACTCCTCGTCCTTGTTCGCCGCGGCTCTGCTGATCCGCTGCCGGGTTGTAGTCCTTGCCCTCGGTGCAGTTCTCTTTGACCCAGGCCAGCGCGGTCTCGAACTCGTCGGGATCGTAGATGCCCTCCTCCATGCGGCGCACGAACTCGACCATGTCGATGACTTCGACGCGCATGCCCAGGTACTCTTCGAAGAAGCGCCTGATCGACGATGGAGCCGCCGATGCCCATCGACGTGCCGCCCATGGTCAGGTAGGACTTGCCGCGCATGGTGGCCACAGCCAGCCCGGCCTTGGCAAAGCGCAGCAGCTTCTCCTGCACATCGGCCGGGATCGACTGGTCGCCCGAGTCCTGCACATCGCGGCCGTAGATGTTGAAGACGGGCAGTCCCTTCTGGTTGTGGGCGGCCGCGACCGCCGCCAGGTAGACGGCGCCGGGACGCTCGGTGCCGTTGAAGCCCCAGACCGCCTTGGGCAGGTGCGGGTCCATGTCCATGGTCTCGGAGCCGTAGCACCAGCAGGGCGTCACGGTCAGCGAGACGCCCACGCCTTCGCGGCGGAACTTGTCGGCGCAGGCCGCCGGCCTCGGCCACGCCGCCGATGGTGCTGTCGGCGATGACGCACTCGACCGGCAGGCCGTTGTAGTGGCGCAGGTTCTCGCTGAGGAACGCGGCCACGTTGCTGGCCATGTTCATGGTCTGGTCTTCCAGCGACTCGCGCACGCCGCCCAGGCGGCCGTCGATGGTGGGACGGATGCCGATCTTGGGCATGTCGCCGAGTAGCCGGTTGACAGGTGGATTGACCTTCATGATTTCATTCTCCTTCATGATAGGGTTGAATTGCTATTCAGTCACCAACACCACGACGGTGTCGATCGAATCGGGCGCCGTCGCGGGCGCCGTGATACGCGACCGCGATCCGCTGCCGGCCACCGCCAGCGCTGTCCGGTCCGGATCGGCCAGCAGATAGGCCGACTTAACGCCGGGCACGTCAACATCGAGAACGCCGTCGGCCGGCCAGTCAAAGACATGCAGATAGACCTTGCCCGGCTTGGCCGTGCTGCGGCACCAGCCGACGCCCTGGATCGGGCCCGGCTTCGTGCCGTAGATCGCCTCGCCGTTGACGTCCAGCCACGCGCCCATGGCCTCCAAGCCGCTCGACGCTGGGCTGCGGAATGACGCCCTCGGCCGTCGGGCCGACGTTGAGCAGGTAGTTGCCGCCCTTGCTGACGATGTCGACCAGCTTGCGGATCAGATCCTCGGTCGACTTCCAGTTGTGGTCGTCGGTGCGATAGCCCCAGGTGTCGTTGAGTCGTCGCCGGGGTCTCCCAGTCCACGTCGACCAGCTCGCTCGGGAATCAGGTTGTCGCCGGCCGAGGCATAGTCGCCCAGGGCGTTGCCCAGCCGGCCACAGACCAGGCAGTCGGGCTGCAGCTCGTTGCACAGATCGAGCAGAGACCTGGCTCTGCTCCTCGGTGATGCGTCTTGGGCGTGTCGAACCAGATGAGGCCGACGGGACCGTAGTTGGTCAGCAGTTCGCGCACCTGGGGCTTGACGTAGTTCTCGATGTAGCCGTCGAAATCCTTGGCCTCCTCGTCGTAATCCCAGTCGTTGCCGTCGCCGTCGGGATGGTGCCAGTCCTGGGTCTGGGAGTAGTAGAAGCCGAGCTTGATGCCCTGCTTGCGCGCACTCCTCGGCCAGCTCCTTGAGCGACATCGCGGCCAAAGGGCGTGCCGTCGACGATGTTGTAGTCGGTCGACGCCGGACTTGAAGAGGCAGAAGCCGTCGTGGTGCTTGGAGGTGATGACGAGGTACTTCTGCCCGGCCTGCTTGGCCAGCGAAACCCACTCGGCGGCGTCGAACTTGACCGGGTTGAACTGCGTCGGCCAGTTGCTCATACTCGGCCACCGGAATCTCGGCCCGCTGCATGATCCACTCGCCGATGCCGGGAATGGTGTCGCCCTTCCAGTCGCCGGCCGGAATGGCGTAGAGGCCCCAGTGGATGAAGAGGCCGAACTTGGCCTCGCGCCACCAGTCCAGGCGCGGGTCATCATGGGCGCCTTCGCGCTGCCCGCGGTCGCGCACGATCGCCGGCTGCCACGACGATTGCTGCATGGCGCGTGCAATCAGAAAGTTGGCGATCTCGGATGCATCGGTCTCCTGCTCCTGCGCCAATCGGTCCAGATGCGCGGCCACACGATCGGTCAGACGTAATGTTCGCTCTTGCATGATCTCATTCTCCTCGTGTCGAGTGTCGTCGCTGTTGTCCCGCCGATCAGATGCCGCAAGGCAGAGCCCGGCGGAAACGTGCAGCCTATGCATTCCCTAAAAGCCCGTTTTCAACGGGCGTCGTTCAGTAGCCCGTGGCTTCAGCCTCGGGCGGCGCTCGCCACAAACGCCCGCCATCGCCGACCAACACCCGAGTGTCGACCTACGGACAACCAGACAACGCCGGCCGACAAGCCCTTTTCCAACGGGCGTCGTTCAGTAGCCCGTGGCTTCAGCCTCGGGCGGCGCCCGCCACAAACGCCCGCCATCGCCGACCAACACCCGAGTGTCGACCTACGGACAACCAGACAACGCCGGCACACAAGCCCTTTTCCAAAGGGCGTCGTTCAGTAGCCCGTGGCTTCAGCCTCGGGCGGCGCCCGCCACAAACGCCCGCCATCGCCGACCAACACCCGAGTGTCGACCTACGGACAACCAGACAACGCCGGCACACAAGCCCTTTTCCAAAGGGCGTCGTTCATTAGCCCGTGGCTTCAGCCTCGGGCGGCGCTCGCCTACCACAAGCGTTCATGCGTCAACACCGAATCGGCTCAACTGCCAGTAATGGCACCAATTCGCGCCTCAACCACACCGGCCTCCTCTGCCGTCAGCGCGCCGATGGTCATCTCACAGCGCCAGCGGCCACCACCCTCCACTGTCTTGAGATTGCCCTTGGCTTTTTCGGCTGTGTACCCTTCCGGTTCGGCCGTGGCGGGCAGAACCAACCCCAGCGCGTCCTGGTCGGCCGTACGGCAGATCCAGCGCACGCCGTGGTCGAGTTGTGCCGGGCGGTGGATCACATAATCGGCCGCGCCGTCCGGATGAATTTGCAGACTGTGGGCCAGGCCTGCATCGTCCGTGAGATAGTCGATAAAAAAGACGACCTCCGGATCAAAGGCCAGATCGGGCGCGAGCAGATGATGGGCATCCGGCTGCCGTTCCAGCTGGTCCAGAAACTCGACATAACCCGGCCCTGGCGTCACATGCGATGGAATGGTGCGGCGCACGCGCACATTCTCCGGTGTGGCGATTGCGCTGTAGACCAACCGCCCGTTATCCACCGGTTTGAAGTTGATGTGGGCCAGGTACATCAGCTCCATGGGCGTCTTTTTGAGGTTGGACAACTCGACGCCAACGTCGACCAATGTGCTGTCGGGCCGCAGCGTCGTGCGCGTCTCGACCACGTAGTTGGTGCTGAACGCGACCGTATGCCGGTAACGTCCGCCCATGGTGAGAAAGGGGCCTGTTTCGTCCTCACCCGTGATGAGAAATGCTTCCTGGAAGGGCGCGTTGGGCAGTTCGCCATGCACCGGATGGGTATCGCCCACATCGGGTACGCCCATGCTGGTCATGCCACAATGGAGCAGAAAACCGCCGTAGGTCTCCAAATAATTGCGCGTCGGATTGGGCTGGTCGAACATGGAGTGCATGGTCAGGTTGCGCCCGTCAAAGACCGCCGACCAGATCTGCTGGCCTTGGAACGGCAACATGACCAACTCGCCGCGCGCTGGTCATGCGCACGGCACTGACGCCGCTGTCAAAGCGAAAGGTAGAGGCTGTACAGCCGCCGTACTCAACGATTGTGTGTTCTCTTTGGGTGAAGAACCAGGGGTGCAGTGGAATTTGGGTTTCAGATGCGCGCATCCGACCCTCCTCTATGGATGAAGTGGAGAGTGCATCTCCTGCCGGGCAGTGTACTGACGCGCCGGGGACTGTCCACAAAAGGCGGGTATATTCGGTCGCCGGACAGTCCCGGGCACGTTCTGGCCGCGTATCGGAGACACACCCGAAAATTGATTAGCCCTTCACGGCGCCGATAAGCAGCCCGCGTGCGATGTAGCGTTCGAGAACGATCGCCATGAAGATCACGGGCAGAATCATGATCAGGATCAACACCGACATATACCACCACTGTGGCCCACGCGTTGCGTTTTGCGCCGCAACCGTGATCGGCATGGTCTGCGCATTGGCGCTGGAGAGGAATAACGCCAGCAGGTACTCGTTCCAGGCGAAGACCAAGACAAAGAGAAAGGTTGCCACCAGTGCTGGAACGGACAACGGCAGCACGATCGACCAGAAAACGCGGAAAGGAGACGCGCCGTCGATCTGGGCGCATTCCTCCAACTCCACCGGGATCGACTGGAAATAGTCACGCAACAGCCAGACCACGATCGGCAGATTGACGGCCACATAGGTAATGATCAGCGACGCTCGTGTGTCGAGCAAGTTCAACTGTTGGAATAGAATGTAGATTGGAATGACAACGGCAACCGGCGGCAGGATACGCTGTGAAATCATCCAAAAGGCGATATCACTGTTGCCCAAGGCGCGCTTGAAGCGCTTGCCCAAAGCCTGCACCAGCAAGAAGAAGATGACCAGCACCACGACTACCGAAAGTATCCAGTTCAAGCCGAAGCGGATAAATACGATGGCCAAGGCAAGACAGAAGAGGAAGAGCCCGATGATACCCAGTTTTGGCGCGTAGTGAAATCGAACCAGCGCATATGAGGCCGATGCACCCAACACCAGCGCCAACACGGAGCTGGTCAGACCGACGACGATGGTGTTGGCATAGGGGCGCCAGGTGTCGTTCCAGACGTCGACGAAGATGTACTTCCAGGCGTGCAACGAGGGCTCGAAATCCACAAACGGCATGTAGACCGGCCCTTGGTTGACGTGGATGGGCAGCTTGAATGAAGTAATAAAGAGCCAGTAGAGCGGAAAGAGACAGACGAATGCCCAAAAGAGCAACACAATGTAGGTGCCCAGTTTTTCCGCCGCCGAGGGCACAAACGCGTTGGTGCGCACAAAGAATCGTCGCACTAGGTCACCTCCGTCGTGCGCTGGCGCACCAGCTGAACAAAGGCCAGGGCCAGTATGGTGACGAGGATCAGAAGCGTATAGGCAATCGCGGCCGATCCACCGACGTCAAGTGCGCGCCAGGTAAAAAACGACTGCAGGGTCAGAGACTCTGTTGCGGTGCCGGGTCCACCGTTGGTCAGTACGTTCGGCAGGTCGACGATCTTGAACGCCTCGATCATGCGAATCAGGATCAGGGCCGTGCTGACGGGAAGAATGCCGGGCAACGTCAGGTGCCAAAAAATTCGCCTGCGATTGGCGCCGTCGACTAGCGCGGCTTCGACCGGTTCGTGGGCCTGTGACTCCACGGCAGCCAACAGGACGATGAACATGAAGGGTGTCCACTGCCAGATGTCGCCGATCATCACCGCCCAGCGTGCACCCCACGGCTGGGTGACCCAAGAGAAGTCGCCCAATCCCGCGGCCTGCCACAGGGGCGCAAACGGTCCCTTGCTGGTATCGGTCAGCATGCGAAACATGTAGGCCACGCCCACCGGCGTGATCATCATCGGCAACAGAAAGACGATCCGAAAGAAGCGTCGGCCTGGAAGCCTCTGCGCCGTCAACAACGCCAGCGTCAAGCCGATGGTGTATTGGATGAAGATCCCCACATAGACGTAGATCAGCGTCACAACAACCGTGCCGGGACGTCCATCGGCAGCCAACGTCATCACCACAAGCCAAACCAGCCCGCCGATAAAGAGTGCAAGCAGTGTACGCATCACCAAGCCGACGACCGAATGGTTCTCCGAGCGAACATAGCCGGCCAGCATCCACAGCAACCCCACCACGACGACGCCCAAGAAGATCCAGCCGAATAGCGACGGTGTCCCTCTCACGCCCAGGAAATGGTTCTGCTCTGTGCCGACGAAGAGTTTCCGGTAGTTGGAAAGACCGACCCACTGCAACTCCAAACCGCCGCGCACAAATTTCAGTCGCGAGAACGAGAGCCAGAGGGAAACCACGAGGGGAAAGACGGCAAACAGCAAAAGCGTAAAGACCGCGGGCCAAACAAAGATCGACTCCGCGTTGCGCGCATACCAGTTTTTGATTCGATCGGTCATTGTGCGTCTGTGCCAGGGAACAAACCGACAGTAGACAGCGGTTGAGAGAGCTCAACCGCTGTCCGTAGTTTGAAAGTGGATTCTACTGCCTATTCGCTGCTAATGCCCAGTGTCGACTTGTAGGCCGCCAACTGCGCGTCGCGACCCAGCTCATCGCTGATCTCGTCCCAGCCGGCGGCGATCTGCTGCATGGTCTCCTCCAACGTCAGCTCCTCGGCCAGGAACTGGCTGATGGCCGTGTCGAGCACGACCTGCTGATAGCGTTGGTTCTGGGGAATGCGCAGATCGAGCACCATGTTGGGGCTGTTCAGGCTGTCCTTGATGGCGCCCAGATAGACGTCGGCCGCTTCCTGGCTCATGCCCGCCTCGATCCAGAGATCGGTGTTCTCGAACTGCGAGACACGATAGGGATTGAAGCCGGTGGCGCCGATGGTCACGTCCACATTGGATTGGGCCGGCTGGTTCATATACGAGAAGAAGTCATAGGCCGCGTTCTTGACAACTTCGTCGGCTGTCGCATTGATGCCGCCAGACCAGCCGCCAAAAGCCGCAAACGGAGCATGGTTGACGCCGTCTACGTGGTACGGGCAGGTGGTGTCGTCACAGATCACCAGTTCGCCGCTGGCGCGGTCCAACACCTCGGTGGAGCCAGGCAAAATCACGGCGCCGACCTTGTTCTGCACCACCGACGTGTCGGGGTCGATGGCCAGCGTGCCGATGTCGCCCCAGTCGATGCTCAGCATGCAGCGACCACTGGTGTAGAGACCACGGGTGTCGCCGACATCCAGGTTCAATTCATCGGGCGGACCGAACGGCGGTCGTCGCTTTGTAGATTTCCAATGCCTTGGCGAAAGCCGGGGCTGTTGTAGAGCGGTTCAAAGGTCTCGCTGTCGAAGAACGCACCCTGACTCGTGCCCTGGCTCTGGAGGAAGGCGCTGGCGATCGATGTGATCATCCAGTAGGCCTGTGCGCCCCGCTTCTTGGAGATGCAGGAGCCGTAGTCGCCTTCGCCGTCCCCATTCATGTCCATGCCGTGGGCGGCTTCGGCAATGGCCAGGTATTCATCCCAGGTCGCGGGCGGTTGCATGCCCAGCTCGTCCAGAATATCGGTCCGGTAATAGACCATCTGGAAATCGCCGTCCAGCGGGATGGTGTAGATATCGCCCTTATAGGTGGAGCTGAAGTCCCGGAAGAAGGGCGCCACGTCGTCCCACTCAAGTGCACTGTCGGCGTTGACGCGATCGGTCACCACTTCCAGATAGCCCGGTTCGATGTAGTCGACCATCCACTGGGGCGCAAAGACAAATGCGTCAAAGGCGTTGGTGCCGGTCGCCACGTCGGTCAGGATCTTTTGGTACAGCTCGTTGAACGGCACCACCGTCACATTGACCTGCGCGCCGGTCAACGCTTGGAAGTCCGGGGCACGCCGCTGCAACGGTTCGGCAATCTGCGGACCGGTGAAGGTCAACAGATCGACCGTGACGCCTTCATAGGGCAGCCCGCCCTCACCGCCGGCAGCCTCACCGCCGCCGTCGGCCGGCGCCGCAGGCGCCGCACAGGCAGCAAAGACCAGTGCGGCCACCAAGAGAAGTGGAAGCAACCATCTTCTGCTCATTCGGTTTTCTCCTTAGTTTGAAACGGTTGGAACAAGATTGAACAGTCGTAACGGAGGCCGTAAGCGACGGCACCCGGACTACGCATTTCGACGCTCACTCCGGAAAAGGGTGGCGAAACGGATGAATTTTCGGGCAGGCACGTGATGGGGGAGTGAAGACCGACGCAAAGTTGATCAACATGCGGCGGTCACTGTGATCGTAATCGATTACAAAATGAATGTCAATAGAAATTGAGACAGGGCCACGATTGACGCGATAGACAAAGTCGGATTGTTCGTGTATGATGGGTATGGTACCGATACCATATCTGCCATCTTAATGCACATCTTCGGTCCTGTCAAGTGGCACCCGATCGGCGGCTCTACGCCGATCGTAATGAGGCGCGCACACGAGCGGATCTGACCATGGGCCGGGCTGACAAGATCCCAAATGGAGGGATGTCTATGCAAGCGTCTCAATCCGAACGATTCCAAATTGCAGATGACGGTGTCGATCCGCAAACCGTGCCCCAACGGACGCTCTAGACCGGCGCCAAGATGCCGGCCATCGGTCTGGGCACCTTCGGCTCCGACCACATCACCGCCGCGCAGGTCGCCGAGGCGGTGAAGGGCGCGGCTGCAGTCGGCTATCGCCACTTCGACTGCGCGGCGGTCTACGGCAACGAGCACCTGATCGGCCATTCGTTGCAGGCGATGCTAGCGTGGCGGCGTCGCCCGCGAGGAACTCTGGATCACGTCCAAGCTGTGGAATGACAAACACGCCGAAGCGGATGTGCATCTCCTGCCTGCCGTACACTCGCTGGCCGATCTGCAGCTGGACTACCTGGATCTCTATCTGATTCACTGGCCCTTTCCCAACCACCACGCGCCGGGCGTCGACGTCACCTCGCGGGACCACGATGCCCAGCCCTACATCCACGAAAACTACATGAAGACCTGGCGGCAGCTGGAGAAGCTGGTCGACCTGGGGCTGGTGCGCAACATCGGCACCTCCAACATGACGGTTCCCAAGCTGAAGCTGTTGCTGCGCGACGCCCGCATCAAGCCGGCCGCCAACGAGATGGAACTGCATCCCCACTTCCAGCAGCCGGAACTCTTCGACTTCGTCTGCGCCAACGGCATCGAGCCCATCGGCTACAGCCCCATCGGTTCGCCCGGCCGCCCGGAACGCGACCAGACGGCCGACGACACGGTGGATATCGAAGACCCGGTGATCGTGGAGATCGCCGCAGCGCCTGGGCGTCCATCCGGCCGTGGTCTGCATCAAGTGGGCCGTGCAGCGGGGCCAGACGCCGATCCCCTTCTCGACCACACGCCGCAACTATCTGGCCAACCTGCGTGCAGCCGTCAAGCCGCCGCTGACCGACGAGGAGATGGCCGCGATCGCCGCCATCGACAAGAACTGCCGTCTGATCAAGGGCCAGGTCTTCCTCTGGAAAGACGACCAGGACTGGGAAGACCTGTGGGACGTAAGCGGCGAAATCACGCCTCCTTGACCGAGAAATGTGAGAATGATCTTTGCCGCAGACGGCATCGATCTGTGTCCATCTGTGACTTTGCTGCAAAAACAAGAGATCAGCCACAGATGGACACAGAAAATCACAGATTTTGCTTGAAATCTTTTCTTTCGGCTCGATATGAGTCAATCGACCATATACCTGAATACATCTGTGTGAATCTGTGTCCATCTGTGGCGAAAGAGAGTTTTTGCAGTAAAGTCATCCGTGGCTATACCTAGAAAGCGAGATACAAAATGAAAATGCGCGGCGTCTACTTACCCGGCAATCGCCAGGTGACATTCAAAGAAGTAGACGTCCCTGAACCCGGTCACGGCCAGGTGCTGATCAAGATGAAAGCGTCTTCGATCTGCGGCAGCGATATCCGGGCGATCTACCGGGAACATCTCGGCCACGGCCCGGAAGCCTACCAGAACGTGATCGCCGGCCACGAGCCCTGCGGGCAGATCGTCAAGGTCGGTGCCCGGCTGCAAACGCTTCAAGGCGGACGACCGCGTCATTCTCTACCACATCAGCGGCTGTGGCGTCTGCAACGACTGCCGCGAAGGCTACATGATCTCCTGCACCTCCGACCACCGCGCCGCCTACGGCTGGCAGCGGGACGGCGGTCACGCCGACTATCTGTCTGGCCGAGGAGAGTACCTGCGTGGCGCTGCCCGACGAGCTGAGTTATGTGGACGGCGCGCTGGTGGCCTGCGGCTTCGGCACCGTCTACGAAGCGCTCAACCGCGTGCGGCGTCTCCGGCGAGGATCAGGTGCTGATCACCGGCATGGGCCCGGTGGGCATGGCCGCCGGCCTGATCGCCAAGGCCATGGGCGCCAGCCACGTCATCGGAGCCGATATTTCGCAGGCGCGCCTGGACTTCTCGCTGAGCCTGCGGCGCTATCGATCATGCGGTCCGCGCCGACGCGCCGAACGCACTGGCTCAGATCAAGGCGCTGACCGAGGGCTACGGCTGCGAGGTGTCGATCGACTGTTCGGGCTCGCCGCAGGGACGCTTGCTCGCTTTGCAGGGCACGCGCCGCTGGGGCCGCAGCGCCATGGTCGGCGAAGGCAGCACGGTCAGCTTCGACGTCAGCCAGACCATCATCCACAACCAGATCACTGTCTATGGCTCCTGGGTGACCAGTCTGGGCCACATGGAGGACCTGGTCGAAAAGCTGGTGGAGTGGAAGCTGAAGCCGGAGCGGATCGTCTCCCATCGCTTCACCCTGGACCAGGCAGCCGAAGCCTATCGCACCGCGGACGAAGGCGAGAGCGGCAAGGTCGTGATCGTGTTTGACTGAGCCAAATCAGCGGCATCAGTCCAACAGGGCCATGGGTGCTTCAATCCTGCTGACGATTGTCTGCAAGAACCGGGCGCCGATGGCACCGTCCACGATCCGGTGGTCGCAGGACAGGGTGAGGGTCATCATGGGTTGCACGGCCGGCCGGCCGTCGAAGGCGACGACCCGATCGGCAATCCGGCCGACCGCCAAGATGGCGGCCTGCGGCGCATTGACGATGGCATTGAAGGAGTCGACGCCGAACATCCCCAGATTGCTGATGGTGAAGGTGCCGTCAGCCAGGTCATCAGGCCGAATCTTCCCCGACCGGGCGCGGGCCACCAACTCTTGACGCTGGTTCGACAACGACTTCAATCCCAACCGATCGGCTTCACGGATCACAGGAACCATCAAACCGTCGTCGACCGCCACGGCTATGCCAACGTTGACCGCCGCGTAGAGAAGGATGTCGTCGCCCCGCCGGCCCGCATTGACGCGCGGGTGTTGGCGCAGTGCACTCGCCACGACCTTGACCAGTAGATCGGTCAGCGTGATCTGCTCCGACACGCGTTCCATCGAGCCATGCCACCATGTCAACAGTTGCGAGGCGTTTACCTCTCGCTCGAGGTAGAAATGCGGAACCGTGTTCCAACTTTCGGTCAGGCGTTGTGACATGACGCGCCACATGCGCGGTGTGGGGGAAATTCGATCGGAGGCGGCCGCCACGGCCGGACTCTCATCACCGGATCGGGCGACGTCGCCCGTCGCCTCCACATCCGCGGCCAAGACCGCACCATCCGGACCGCTGCCGGTGATGGTTGCTAGGTCAAGGCTCCGCTCTCGGGCCAGCCGCCGTGCTTTTGGCGAAGCCAATGTTCGCCCGCCAGTCGAGCTCGCGGCTCCCTCCTCGATTGCCTTTAGATGGAGCAAGACATCATCTTTCTGAATGCGTTCGCCTGGCGTCTTGATTGCGCGCAGGTCAATGTTGTGTTCCCGTGCGATCCGGGCCGCAACTGGGCTGGCTGCCGGAGCCGTGGTTGACCGTGCATCCAAACGCGCCGGTGTCGCGTTGTCTTGCGCGGCGACGGGAAGGGATCTTTCCTCACCGCGAGACAGGATCATTGCGATGGCCTGACCGACGGGAATTTCGTCTCCCGGCTGCGCCGTGATGTTGGCCAGCATTCCCGAAGCGGGGGCTTCGACCTCGACCGTTGCCTTGTCAGTTTCGATCTCCATCAACGGCTCGCCTTGTGTGACGGATTCCCCCTCCTTCCGGTACCACTGAACCAGAATACCTGTATCCTGGGCCATTCCGAGCGCCGGCATGATCACTTCTTTGGCCACGAGCAGCCTCCTCAGCTTCGGTCGTTCTTATCTGTTTGCGTCTGCAACTACAGTGCAGGAAGGTCGATCTCATCCTGTTAGCGCCGGCCACAGAGCGTTTTGGCCATCTCGATCACAGCATCCACGGTCGGGATGGTCTGAGATCTTCCAGCACCGGCGAAAAGGGGATCGGCACATCCATGGCGCCCAGCCGCTTGACCGGCGCGTCCAGATAGTAGAAGGCGCCGTCGGCAATGACCGCGGCGATCTCGGCGGTGACGCCGTACTGCTCGTACCCTTCGTCGAGCACAATGGCGCGGCTGGTCTTCTTGGCCGAGTCGATCAGCGTCTGCCGGTCCAGCGGCAGCGTGGTGCGCGGATCGACCACCTCGGCGCTGATGCCGATCTCGGCCAGCTGCTCGGCCGCCTCCAGCGCCACCTGGACCATGCTGCTGGTGGCCACCAGGGTGATGTCGTCCCCACGCGCTTGATATCGGCCACGCCAAAGGGAATGGTGTATTCGCCGTCGGGCACCGGTCCCTTGAGCTGGATAGATCATCTTGTCCTCGAAGATCGACCACCGGATTGTCGTCGCGGATCGCCGTCTTCATCAGCCCCTTGGCGTCGTAGGGCGTCGACGGCACCACGACCTTGAGACCCGGCATGTGGCTGAACCAGGCGTGCAGCGATTGTGAGTGCTGGGCCGCCGAGCGCCGTGCCGCGCCCAGCGTCGTGCGCAAGACCATGGGCACCGGTCAGCTTGCCGCCCGACATGTAGTGGGTCTTGGCCGCCTGGTTGACCATCTGATCCATGATCAGGGTGATGAAGTCGCCGAACATGATGTCGACCACCGGGCGCATGCCGGTCATGGCCGCGCCGACGCCCAGGCCGGTGATGCCCGCTTCGGAGATGGGCGAGTCGATGACCCGCTCCGGGCCAAATTCGTCGACCAGGCCCAGCAGCACCTTGAAGGCGCGTGCCGGCCTCGGCCACATCCTCGCCGATGACGAAGACGCGTGCATCGCGGCGCATCTCCTCGGCCAGCGCCTCGCGGACGGCCTCGCCAAAGGTGATCTCGCTGCGTCCGTCAGGCGTAGACATGTTGATCGACCTCCTCCGGCATTGGGGATAGGGCGCATGTCAGCGCAGAATCTGGACGGCGCTGCGTCAACTTCGTCTGCGTCACCTCGGCCTCGATCTGGTGCGATGATCTCGGCCTCGGTCAGCTTCTGATCGACCATCCAGTCTGCCAGCAGGTCTGAGCGGATCCCGCCGGTCTGCTGCCACTCCTGCTTCTTCTTCCTTGGATCGGTAGTATTCCCGGTTGATGTCGCCGACGTGGTGGCCATGGAAGCGGTAGGTGTGGCAGAGCAGGAAGGCCGGCCCTTCGCCGCTGCGCGCCCGGTCGACCAGCGCCTGCGCTGGTGCAGGTAGACGTCGCGCACGTCCTGGCCATCGACCTCGACGATGTGGATGCCGAAGGCAGCCGCCGCGACCGGTCATGCCGCCGGCAGTCGTCTCGGTGTGATGGGTGTACTCGTTGTAGAGGTTGTTCTCACAGACGTAGATGACGGGTAGCTTCCAGAGCTGGGCCATGTTCATGCGATTCGTAGAGCAGCCCCTGGCCCAGTGCGCCTTCGCCAAAGAAGCAGACGGCCACCTGATCCGTGCCGCGCATCTTGATCGACATGGCCGCGCCGGTGGCGATGCCGGCGCTGCCGCCCACGATGGCATTGGCGCCCAGGTTGCCCGTCTCCTGATCGGCGATGTGCATGGAGCCGCCCTTGCCGCGGCAGTAGCCGGCCTCCTTGCCCAGCAGTTCGGCAAACATGCGGTCAACGGCGCGCCCTTGGCCAGGCAGTGGCCATGGCCGCGGTGGGTGCTGGTGATGTAGTCATCCTGGCGCAGCGCCTCGCAGACGCCCACGGCAACGGCCTCTTCGCCGATGTAGAGATGGGTCAGGCCGGGCATTTTGGCGCTCGGTGTAGAGTTCGTTGGCATTCTCCTCGAAGGCGCGAATCTTGACCATCTGCTCATACATGTGCAGCCACTGCTCGGGATCGACGGACGCATAGTCGAATGTCGTTTTCTGAGATGCCATAACTTCTCCGTTCAGTCCTTATTTGTGTTCACCTGTGTGGATCTGTGACTTTGCTGCAAAAACAAGAGATCAGCCACAGATGGCCACAGAAAATCACAGATTTTGCTTGAAATCTCTTCTTTCGGCTCGATATGAGTCAATCGGCCATTTGTCCTGAATACATCTGTGTGAATCTGTGCCCATCTGTGGCGAAAGAGAGTTTCTGCAGTAAAGTCATCTGTGGCCAAAAGGATTTCTTGCAGCAGAGCCATCTGTGGCTAATTCTATCAGCTGTTGGCGACCTGTCCGCTGCGGTTTGCTTTGGAGCGCGGCGTTAGATCAAAGTAGGTCTCATGGCCGTGGAAGAAGCGTTCCAGTTCATCCACCATCAGCGTAAAGAAGGGGCGATATGCGCTCCCGGCGTGCGCGCCGATGTGCGGGCTGAGAAAGACATTGGGCAGCTGGATGATCTCGCTGTCGGGCGGGATCGGCTCCGGATCGAAGACGTCCAATCCGGCGATGATGTCGCCTCGTTTGAGTCGGGCAATGAGCGCGGCCGAATCCACGACCGCGCCGCGGGAGACATTGACGAAGATGGCCCCCGACTGCATCAGGTCGATCTCACGCGTCACCGAGCATGCCCTTTGGTGCCGGGCGTCAACGGGACCAGACAGACCACCACATCACAACGGGAGAGCAAGTTGTCCAGCGACGTCTGCAGAAAACCCAGCGCCTCGGCCATCTCCGGCGGCAGATAGGGATCGTGGACCCAGATCTCGACATCGAAGGGACGCAACAGCTTGATCAGACGTCGACCCATGTGCCCACAGCCGATCAGGCCGACCCGTTTGCCCATCAAGCTGCCGGGAATGGCGCGGCGCGCGGCCGAGTCGGCCTCCGGTTTGGCCGGCGAGGATGCGCCGAAAGAAGGCGCCGGCATTGCGCATGGAGAGCAGGATCAGGCCCAGGGCCCATTCCGCCACCGGATAGGAGGAGCCGTTGGTCACATCCACGGTGCGGATGTCGCGCGCCCAGGCGGCCTCCAGATCGATGCGACTGGCAAAGCGATCTCCCTCCAGCTCGCCGATGAGCTTGAGCTCGGCGCGGCGTCGAGCAGCTCGTCGCTGATGGTCGGTGCGCCGTGGCAGACGATCAGGGCGTCGACGTCGCCGATGCGCTCCTTGAGCGCCTGCGCCACTGCCGGATCGGTGTTGGTGTCGTAGAGTCCGCCACCTTCACAGGGAAACCAATCCCAGTCCGCAATGGCTTCCAGCCGCGCAATCTCCTGTGGCCCGATGAAGCGATCGCGCACGCCTCGGTTGCAGGCCAGCAGCACTCGCAGCCGCTCACGGTACATGAGCCACCACTTTCCGCCTGCCGCGGAGATGACGGCACTTCATATCACCACAACCACATCGTGCAATTGCCACTCTCATCGTCTGATTCCTTTGCCGTGACTTGTCCCGGCGAACCGGACACTGTGCCGGTATCTGTACTGCCGTCAACTCAGCGCTTGATGCCCGCGTCTGCAAACGCGTCGCCGACCACCCGATACGATCGCGTTGCGGCCGCCAGTGGATCGTACTCCGGACGCTGTTGGACCATCTTGCTGATCTCCACGGAGATGCAGCCGTCGTAGCTGTGGGCATCCATCGCTTTCAAGTAGGCGACATAGTCAAATTCGCCCTCGCCCGGAATGACATAGTCGAAGTCGGGAACTCGACCCCGTTCATCCTTGACATGGGCGTGGACGCTGTAGGGCAACATTTCGGAGACGGATTCCTCAATCGGAATACCCAGAATGTTGAAGTGGCTGATGTCAAAGTTGACACGAACGGCTGGAGATTCGAGTTGCGACATCAACCGTTGCACGTCGCCTGGCGTTTCGACTGCGGTGCCGATATGTGGCTCTAGCGCAACCACGACGCCTGCTGCCTGTGCCTGCGCACCCAACTTTTCCAGCCGCTCGACCAGCCGGGGCAGAATGGCCTCAAGCTGTCCCGGTTTCCCTCCAATGCCGGTGATGACGACGGGAGGCAGGCCATCCTGAGTCCAGTCAACGGCCAGTTCCATCGCCTTGCATACATAGGCGGCGTGTCTCGTGTAGCTCTCTTCGTCTGGAACGGCCATCGGTAGGTACGCCATGACCGCCGAGAGCGCCAGACCCGAGGTGCGCAAGAGCCCGGCGATGCGCCGTCGCTCATCTCCGTCGAGGAGTTCCAGCGCGGTCGAGAATTCGGGTAGCACTGCGATCTCAACGGCGTCAAAGCCCAGCGCGGCCAGGTGGTCGATGATCGAGTCGATCGGCAGATTGGGCATGCCCCAAGTGCTATATCCAAGCAACATCAGATCCTCCCCATGGGGCGTGAACAAAGGTATTTCGCTACAGATGAGCCCACGGCGCAAAACTGATCCATCCACAGATCGATACAGATGGCTCATCTGCAAAACAAGAGATCAGCCACAGATGAACACAGATAATCATATATTTTGCTTGATGTCTTATCTTTCAGCTCTACATGGGCCGATCGACGAAACATTTGAATACATCTTTGTGAATCTGTGACTTTGCTGCAAAAACAAGAGATCAGCCACAGATGAACACAGAAAATCACAGATTTTGCTTGAAATCTTTTCTTTCGGCTCGATATGAGTCAATCGACCATATACCTGAATACATCTGTGTGAATCTGTGTCCATCTGTGGCGAAAGAGAGTTTTTGCAGTAAAGTCATCTGTGGCGAAAAAGGTTCTTTACAATAGAGTCATCTGCGGCAAATTTCACTGCAATCGACTATGGCCTCATTGTCCGCGGAAATAGGGCAGAACCTGATCGGCGAACAGACGCAGACCGGCGTCATCGGGTGCGTCCATAAACCAGAGCATGAAGTGGGTGACGCCTGCGTCGACATATGCCTCCAGCTGGGAAATGATCGAGGTCGGCGCGCCGATCAGAGTCGTGGAGGTCAGTGACGATGACATGTCGGCGCCGTTGAGAAAGAGACGCAGATCCGGATCGAGCGCCTCAGCCGGAGAAAGGGCGGCCATGGCTGCGAGCCGATCGCGGATCGCCTCCAGGTTCGGCTCGATCAAGATCTGCATCTCCAGGCTCTTTTCGATGGTGTCGAATGGACGTTCCAAGGTTGCACATACTTCTGCCAGCATGGCCAGATGGCTGCGCAATGTAGCCAAATCGACCGGTGTGCTGTTCCAGCCCTGGGCAGTACGGGCACAGAGTTGCAGCATCGGCGGCTGCACACCGCCGACCCAGATCGGAGGGTGAGGGCGCCGGTGTGGCTGCGGCCGGCAGAGCGCCTCCTGCAATTGGTAGTGTGTGCCACTGTAGGTCACCGGCCCGTCGCTGGTCCAGAGTGCGAGGGTCAACTCGATTTCTTCGGCAAGATAGTGCACCCGCTCCTCCAGAGAATCGCGCCAGGGTAGGCCATAGGCCGCGTACTCCTCCGGTCGATTGCCGCCGTCCACAAAGTGAATCAACCGTCCGCCGGAGATTTGGTCCAGCGTCGCCGCCATCTTGGCCGTCATGGATGGGTGGCGAAAGAAGTGAGCCATATGGATCATGCCGAGTTGGGCGTGTTTGGTCGCGCCGGCCAGGGCGGCCAATGTAGTCCAGCCCTCGAGGATTGCGCTGTCCCGTCCCAGCATGAGATGATCTGCCACCCAGAGCGAATCGTAGCCCAGTTCGTCGGCCAGCACACCTAAATGGATGGTCGCGGCCGTGTCGAGCTCTGTGTAGTTGGGGGTGCGAAAGAGAGCTGCACCTGGCGCTGCAAAGATGGGCAGACAAAAACCGAATTGGACAGCGGTCACAAGGGAAGCTCCTCTGGAATTCTGTCGGAATCGCTATTGACAAGGGTCTTGGTCTGGGATAGAATGCAGAATACCGTATATGGTATACCAAATTATTGTGCAGGTCAAGGGTCCGGCGCCGAGGCGGGTGCATTTTTTGCTTGAGGGCAGGGAAACAGGTATGTCTGATTCGCAGCCGTTGTTTGAAGCAAGTCAGATTGACGAAGCATCTCTCAGACTGGAGCGCACCTATTTAAAGGATCAGGTGACGCAGTTGCTGCGCGACTATCTGATCGGCGGCAACATTCCGCCGGGCACCAAATTGGTCGAGCGTGATATTGCGGAGAGACTGGGGGTCAGCCGGGCGCCGGCGCGCGATGCTCTGTTGCAGCTGGAGCGCGAAGGGTTGATCGTGAGCAGGTCCAACGGTCGCTACGTGATCGAGCTGTCAGCACAAGACATCGCCGAACTCTACCAGGTGCGTCTCGTGTTGGAGAAACTGGCCGTCGAATTGTCCCTCCAGCATCGCACGGTGGAGGAGTGTGCTGAACTCAGTGCCAATCTGGCGGCCATGCATGAGGCCTCCACCCGCGATGATCGCCTGGCCTTTGCGCGCGCCGATGTGCAGTTGCACGATACGATCTGGCGTCAATCCGGCAACCGCCACCTGCACAACACACTCACGACCATGTCCGGCGCCATTTTTTTGTGTGCGGCCAACTATGCCGGCTACTATGACCTGGAAGAGGCGTACGAACTCCACCAAAGCCTGGTTGTCGATGTCAACAGCGGAGACCTTCAGCAGGCATTAGACAGCCTCGAACGGCACGTAAACGCCACGGTCCGGCGTTTGGTGGGCCTGTACGACTGAGCCCTCAAAGC
The DNA here is from genome assembly GCA_963715415.1 of uncultured Chloroflexia bacterium. Lineage (GTDB taxonomy): Bacteria > Chloroflexota > Anaerolineae > Caldilineales > Caldilineaceae > JAWKOK01. The sequence goes on from CAVQSG010000016.1 coordinate 65,747, forward strand.
CGGAGCATGGTGACATGGACAAGGAGATTGGTCTGTGGAGATCGACTTGAGAGGACAAATTGCCGTTGTGGTCGGATCGGCGCAAGGCATTGGCCGCGCCATCGCCGAGGCATTTGCGGCAGCTCGCGCCGAGGTGGTGCTCGTCGACCGCGCCCCGATCGTGCTGGATGTCGCCCACGGATTGCGCGATGCCCATGGAGGCAACTCTTTGGGTCTGGTCGCCGATGTAACCGACTATCCGATGATGCAGCAGGCCGCCGGCCGGGTCGAGCGCGAGGTGGGTGCGGTTGATCACCTGGTCTATGCCGTCGGCATCGGTTCCGGGAAAATAGGGTTTCCATTTTGGAATCTGACACCGGAGGATTGGGAGCCGGTCTATCGAGTCAACGTCCAGGGCGCTGTCAACACAACCCATGCCTTTCTGCCGCCCATGGTCGAACGACGGCGCGGATCGTTGCTCTTTCTCGCTTCCGTCGCCGGCCAAATCGGGTCACAGACCGATCCGCCCTACAGCGCGTCGAAAGCCGCACTGATCAATTTTGCCCAGTGTGCGGCCAAGGATCTGGCCCCCTACAACATCCGGGTCAACAGCTTGAACCCAGGCATGGTCAAGACCGAGCTGACGCGTTCCATCTGGGCCGCAAGTGTGGCGAAGCTCCCTGCCGCAGAACGCCCCGACTTCACAACATGGACAGCCGAAAAACTCGGCCGCGTTGTGCCGCTCAATCGCTGGCAAGAGCCGGAAGAGATTGCGGCGATGGCGCTCTTTCTGGCCTCGGAGCATGCCCGGAATGTTACCGGCCAGGCGATCAACGTCGACGGTGGTTTCGTCATGCACAGTTGACTCGGTTCGGCCGTACAACTTGCACAAAGAATTTCCTCGGCATTTGTCACTGAATGTCTCTATACATGGTACTGCGCGCGTGTTAGCATGTATGCTTGCCATGAACAAGCGTCCGGACACAATGCTCAGACTTCTCCATCTTGCCGACAGCGCCCTGCCCATCGGATCGGCGGCACATTCCTATGGGCTGGAGGCACTCGTCTCGGAAACGGGACTTGCCGTTGAGGATTTGGCAGCATACTTCGACGCCTATTTGCAGGAAGTCGGCGCGGTTGAGGCAATCTTCTGTCGACGCGCCTATCTCTTTGGCGCTCTTCTCCAGTCCGAAAATCCGCAGAACCCCCAGGTGGATTGGAGGGCATGGCAGGTCTTGAATCGCCGGCTTTCGGCCCGCAAGACTGCGCGTGAAGGCCGGGAGGCCAGCGCGACGCTGGGACGACGGCTGCTTCGCCTCGCCTTGTCGCTCGATTTGGACGAACGATTGCATACAACGCTTGTCGAATCCAACCAGTCAGATATCCACCATGCGACCGCTTTTGGCCTGATCGCCGGCTTTTGGCAGCTTGGAGAAGAGGAATCCGTGCTCGCCTATTTGCAGCAGACGCTTACAGGTCTTGTCTCAGCCTGCCAGAGACTGATGCCTCTCGGGCAGAACCGTGCTCAATCGATCATATGGGCGCAACAGACGACGCTGGCCGAGATTGCCAGTGCCATGACGCACCCCGATCTCGGCCTAGATATGCCGTCATTCACACCGCTACTGGATACGGCCGGCATGCGCCATCCCCGTTTGCCGGTGCGGCTCTTCATCAGTTGACGGGCCGGCGCAGAAATGATTGCGGACTTGCCTCTTCCCGGCACCGACGAACAGTCCTGTGCCGGCGCCGCCAAGCCTATAGCGTCCCCCGTACAAACGGCTCAAACTCAGGGCCATGTGCACGGGTATCTGAAACTCCGCTTTCGCCCTGTAGAGATGGACGGTCCGCTACGCACGATCGTCGATGTACTGGGCCACCACCCGCCAATGCGCATGGTTCGTGCGTTCCCACAGGCAGACGGCAGCGCGTTGGTTCATTTACATAACGTGTCCGGCGGTGTGCTGGGTGGCGATCGATTGGAGGTCACGGCAGTTGTGGGGGCCGGTGCACGGGCGATGCTTACGACGACAGGTGCTACGCGCATCTATCGTCATCGCGCTGGGCGTCCGGATGCACGGCAAATCACAAGTTTTGCCGTTGCCCCCGGCGCGCTGCTGGAATATCTGCCCGATGCGCTGATCCCCTTTGCCGGTGCGCGCTACTGCCAGTCCACCCATGTGACCCTGGAAGGGGACGCCGGTCTGTTTGTCTGGGAGATTCTCAGCCCGGGGCGTGAGGCACGTGGAGAGGTGTTCGCATATGAGCGGCTCCTCCTGGAAACCGAGATCACAGCCGACGGCCAACCCATCGCATACGAAAAGATGGACGTGATGCCTGCGCGACGGGCGCTAAACTCGCCTGCTCGACTCGGACGCTACCGGAGCCTGGCTACCTTTTTCGTCTGCCGGGGAGGACAGTCGGCTTTGGTCTGGTCGGCGCTCGAGACGCACCTAGCGCAACTCGCTGCCGAATTCACGATCCCACACGAGGTCACCTGGGGCGTGAGTACGCTGGTCGCCGACGGCCTCGTCATCCGCGGACTTGCCCGTGAGGCGCGCCGGCTGACCTCTGCGTTGCCCCTCTTCTGGCGCACGGCGAAAGAACAGCTTTATGGCTTGGACGCCGTCATGCCACGCAAGATCTATTGAATCCGACGTAGGAGGAGTTGCCTAGATGCACCTGACAGATCGCGAACGCGAAAAATTGCTCATCTTTGTGGCTGCGGAATTGGCGCGGAAGCGTCAGGCGCGCGGTCTGAAGCTCAACTACCCGGAAGCGATGGCAGTCTTGACCGCCGAAATTCTGGAGGCCGCACGCGACGGCAGAGGTGTGGCCGAGATCATGACCTTTGGGACGACGATCTTGAGCAGAGACGATGTCATGGACGGAATCGAGAGCATGATCCACGAGGTCCAGGTGGAAGCCACGTTTCCTGACGGCACCAAGCTGGTGACCGTCCACGATCCGATTCGATGACCAAAGGTTTGTCCAAGAAAAGGAACTCACAATGAAACCAGGTGAAGTGTTGGTTGCCGGCGGTGCACCAATTCAGGCCAATGCCGGGCGCACAACCGCAACCCTGCTTGTACGGAATACAGGCGATCGGCCGATTCAGGTCGGCAGCCATTTTCACTTCTTTGAAGCCAACCGCGCCTTACAGTTTGATCGCAAGGCGGCCTATGGCATGCGTCTGAATATCTTTTCCGGCACGGCCGTCCGCTTCGAACCGGGTGAGGAGAAGGAAGTCATCGTTGTCGCCTTGGGTGGCGCCCGGGCAGTCTACGGCGCAAATGGGCTTGTCATGGGTGCACTGGACGAACCGGCGGTCTATGCACGCGCCGTGGCTGCGCTGACCGACCGCGGCTTTCTTACCGAGGAAACGGAGTAGGTGAGCAGATGACACTTTCGATCGATCGCACTACCTACGCCAGCCTCTATGGCCCGACGACCGGAGATCGTGTGCGGCTTGCCGACAGCGACTTGCTGATCGAGATCGAACGCGACTACACGACCTACGGTGATGAAATCACCTTCGGCGGGGGCAAGGTCATTCGTGACGGGATGGGCCAGAGCAGCACTACATCGCGTGCCGGTGACCAGGGAGCGTTGGACTTGGTCATCACCAACGCAGTCATTCTCGACCATTGGGGGATCGTCAAGGCCGACATCGGCGTCAAAGACGGCCGCATCGTGAAGGTGGGCAAGGCGGGGAATCCGGCGACCATGGACGGTGTTGACCCGGCACTGGTGGTGGGGCCGGCAACCGAGGTGATCGCGGGCGAGCATCTGATCGTCACTGCCGGCGGGATCGACGCGCACATTCACTTTATCGCGCCGCAGCAGATCTACGAGGCCGTGAGCAGTGGCGTCACCACCATGCTGGGCGGCGGCACCGGCCCTGCCACAGGCACCAATGCCACAACCTGTACGCCAGGTGCCTGGAATATTGCACGAATGCTTCAGGCGGTAGAGGCGTGGCCCCTCAACTTTGGTTTTCTGGGCAAAGGCAACGCGTCTGCGCCCGGTCCGCTGGAAGAACAGCTGGTGGCCGGCGCCTGCGGTCTCAAGCTCCACGAGGATTGGGGCACAACACCGGCAGCCATCGACTGCTGCCTCAGTGTGGCTGACGCGCATGACGTGCAGGTCGCCATCCATACCGATACCCTCAACGAGGCCGGTTTCGTGGAGGACACCATCGCGGCCATCGCTGGTCGCACGATTCACACCTACCATACAGAGGGCGCGGGCGGCGGTCATGCACCGGATATCATGCGCATTGCCGGTTACCCCTACATCCTGCCGTCGTCGACCAATCCGACCCGTCCCTACACGGTCAACACCATCGCCGAGCATCTGGACATGCTCATGGTCTGCCATCACCTGAATCCGCAGGTGCCCGAGGACGTTGCCTTTGCCGAGAGCCGCATCCGCGCTGAGACCATCGCGGCCGAGGACATACTCCACGATATGGGTGTGCTGAGCATGATCGCCAGCGATTCTCAGGCCATGGGCCGGGTAGGCGAAGTCATCATGCGTTCCTGGCAGACGGCCCACAAGATGAAGGTGCAGCGCGGGTCACTGCCCGGAGAGTCCGGGGCCAATGACAACATGCGTGCCAAGCGGTACGTGGCCAAATACACCATCAACCCGGCGCTTGCACACGGCATCGCCGACGAGGTGGGTTCGATTGAGCCCGGGAAGCTGGCCGATCTGGTCCTTTGGAAACCGGCCATGTTCGGCGCCAAACCCGAGATGGTCATCAAGGGCGGCTTCATCGCCTGGAGCGTCATGGGTGACGCCAATGCGTCGATTCCCACGCCACAGCCGGTGCTCTATCGACCCATGTTCGGCGCCTTTGGCAAGGCCATCGCCGCCACCAGTGTTGCCTTCGTCTCCCCGGCCGCGCATGAAGCGGACATCGCCGGCCGGCTCGGTCTGGAGAAAGCTGTCGTACCGGTCCGCAACTGTCGCCGGATCGGCAAAGCGGATATGGTCCACAACGATGCCATGCCGGCGATCGAAATCGACCCGGAAACCTATGAGGTGCGCGCTGACGGTGAGTTGCTGACTTGCGCACCGGCTGAAGTGCTGCCGATGGCGCAGCGTTATTTTCTCTTCTGAGCTGAGACGCCATAAGAACCCACCTCCGTAAAGCGCCGATCACAAAGAGAGCCAGTGCCTGGAATCCGGGCACTGGCTCTCTTTGTAGGGCGTCTTCTAAATATTTCGCGGTTGGGGCGTACCCTTTCAGTTGCCCACAGAGGGCGAGTGCAAGGCCATGCCGCTACGTGGCGAGTGCCCTGGTCAATGTGGATGAGTCGGTGACCCAACCGAAGATCCCGCCTTGCGCCACAATCACCTCCAGCGTGGCAGCATGGCGGAATGGACTGTACGAGGCGATCGCATCGCGCAGCACAATGGCATTGTAGCCCCGATCATTGGCCGCGATGACGGTGGCACTACAGCAGACATCAGTCGTTACGCCGGTGATGAGCAGATTCTTGATCTTCCGTTCGCGCAGAATCCTGTCGAGATCGGTGGCGTAGAAGGAGTTCTTGCCGGGTTTGTCGAGAACGACCTCATCCGGTGCAGGCGCTACTTCAGCGATGATGCTGTGGCCCTCTTCACCGCGAATGAGGATGCGTCCGTCGCGTGCAATTGGCGCATGGGGGTGAAAATCCTCGAGCATATTCCTGATTTGGCGATTTGGCCGTGGTTCGTAACCTGTCGACCGCACAAGGTGCACAGTCCAGTCTGTGGTATTATCGGCGTAACTGTATTCTGCTCATGGGTTTTGAAAGCGAGACAACCTATGCCTGAGAACTATTTCACTGCGTCCCCTGCGCGTCGGGGTGGCGGGACCGGTCGGCAGCGGCAAGACCACGCTTGTCGAGTGTCTCTGCCGGACACTTTCGCAACGCTACGAAGTGGCCGTCGTCACCAATGACATCTATACCCAGGAGGATGCCGAGTTTTTGCGCCGGCGCGGTGTACTACCGCTGGAACGAGTGCGTGGTGTTGAGACCGGCGGCTGCCCTCATTCGGCGATCCGCGACGACGCATCCATGAACCTGGAAGCGGTCGTGGCGCTGGAAGAGCAGTTTCCCCAACTTGACCTGATCCTGCTGGAAAGTGGCGGCAACAACCTGGCCGCTGCATTCAGCCCCGAGTTGGTGGATCTATGGCTCTTTGTCATCGATGTCTCTGCCGGGGACAAAATCCCGCGCAAGGGCGGTCCGGGGGTGACGCGGTCCGATCTACTCGTCATCAACAAGATCGATCTGGCGCCCATGGTCGGCGCGTCGCTGGAGGTGATGGCGCGCGACGCCGGTAAGATGCGCGGTGAGCGGCCCTTCCTCTTTTGTAACCTACACGGCGATGTCGGATTGGACGACGTGATCGCGTGGCTCGAACCACAGCTGCAGGCGGAGGCGCCACGCCGGCCCCGCGAATGGGACGGGCGGCTGGAGTTCGCCGGACCGGTCGAATACCTCACCCACGGCCATCTCCACAGTTCTCAATTCGAGCGCCGGCTGGCGCGATTGCTGCCGGAACGCTATGCCGATCGCACCGTCTCCGCCGCCCCCATGCCGGGCGTGGCCGACCTTCAGTTTGCTGACGACGGTTCTGTGGCGTGGGACGAGATCTGGACTGACTTTTGCGACCTGGCGCTGGCCGGTGGTCCGGCCCATCGCGATGTGCTGCTGGAACCGGTGACGCCTGACGAGGCGCGCGCGGCGCCAAAGGCGTACGACCGCGTCGTGGACGAATTGGCCCGGGGCATCACACTGGTCACTGGGCTGGCGGTCAAGCGCGACGCTGAACCGGGCTGGATCGGTGTCGTCTGCGCTGACCAAGAGATGGCGCTCTGGATGCTGCGTGCCGTTATCGTCGAAAATGTGAGCGTGCGCCGCTCCGGCAACGTCCTCTTTCTCCCTGCCGGACCCGATTTTCGCCTGGAAAATGAGATCAAGAGCATTATCACCGTGGTGGCCAAGACGCATCATTACTGGACCGAACACGCCGGCGCCCGCGTGCAACGGGAGCTGCGTAGCGCACCATAAGTCGAATATGCCACTGTTGTTTGTCGCCTGCGCGTGAGACAGAATAATTTAGAGAATGCTGCCCTTTGTCTGCGCATAGACTGCTTCAAGTGCCGCGCGCTCGCCGAACTCGATACCGGGTAGAGACGCCGCAGCAGTCCCAAAGGCGACGCCCCAGCGCGCCACATCAGCATCATCGAATCCCTGCGTCAATGCCCAAACCAGACCGGCGACCATGGCGTCGCCCGCGCCTACGTTGATCACTTCCTGGATTGCCGGCGGTTGTGCGTGGTAGACCACGTCTGTTCCGGCCAGAACCAACCCCTCTGCCCTCAGCGAAATAGCCACCCGCCCAACACCAAGGCTGCGGATCAGCCGGGCCGCGACGGCGGCGTCCTGCGGCGTGTCGATCTCTTGGTCCGTCACCTGTTGCGCTTCCAGTGCATTCGGTTTGACCAGATCCGGTCCGGCCGCGATCCCCAAGCGTAGCGCCTCGCCACTGGCATCCAGCACGGCAAAGCCTTTGCACTCATGCGTCAACCGGATCAGACGGGCGTAAAAGTCCGGCGTGATGCCCGGCGGCAGGCTGCCGGCCAAAACGCAGATGTCGTCCGGCTGGAGTCGATTGCGCAGCAGCGCGGGCAGGGCTTGCTGTGCACGTTCATTGATTAACGGACCTGCTTCGTTCACCTTGATATGGCGTCCCGTGGGCTCGGCAATGACCACGTTGGTGCGCGTCTCACCGTCAACGCGTACGAAGTCGGTCTCTAGCCCGAGCGTATGCAGCCCCTCCTCCAGCATGTCACCGGTGGCGCCACCCAGAAACCCCATGGCGACACTGGGCATCCCAACTGCCAGGAGCGCCCGCGAGACGTTAAAACCCTTGCCACCCCAGTCTAGCCGCACCTCCTTCGCGCGTAGCACCTCGTTCTCAACCAGCAGCGGGACGGTGATGGTGCGGTCCAGCACCGGATTGGGTGTTACTGTGTAAATGGTGGGCATGGGATGAGATCCTGTACTGCGTCTTCACAGACCGCAGATCGTTCGCCAGTCATAGAGAAACGAGCATGTTCATGATCGTGATTGTAGCCATGTTCTACCTTCGGGATTCCACTATGGAACCATGATGTAGAATGGCTGTCAAGACAAGGCGTCGGCCAAAGATCCTCGTGTACACCCTAGTCTGCGGCAGCCTTCGGCTCGACCACAGGGCCGAAACCAGCCTACGCAAATCGCGTTTGACAATCACTTACCCCGTGGCTATAGTGCACCAGCAGCCTCCCGCAAAATCAAATAGTGGTTCGGCGCCGGGTACAGCAGCACAAAGCGTTCTTGCAGTAGTTGGTGCAATCGTGACGCAGATGGCTGTGTTCACGTTCTCTGGCGTACTAGATGCAGCCGCCACTTAAACGTTCGGTGGATAGATCCGGCAAGATGCCTTGAGTTGTATCCGAAATATCTGTGTAGCACCTTCTAGCAGCGTCCAACAATCATTCAAGGAGGAATCGCATGTACCCAAATGGTCCCTGTGGACTCAGTCGTCCGCGAATTCTGATCGGTCTCACATTGTTGCTTCTTTTTGTATTGGCGCTGGCAGGTTGCGCGTCGCCGACGGCAGAGGGGGACGTGCCGCGCAATCGTACGCTTGTCATCACGCCCTGGAGTGACCGCACGGGCCCACTCACCAATCCCGAGAATTGGCACATCTATCAGACGGGCAACAATAACCAGCGCCAAATGGGCAGCAAGACTATCTTTGAAGCGTTGATGTATACGAACCTGAACACGGGTGAACTCATCCCGTGGCAGGCGGAAAGCTACGAATACAACGACGAGTATACTTCCGTCACGGTGAAACTACGTGAAGGGGTTGAGTGGTCGGATGGTCAGCCGTTCACCTGCACCGATGTTAAATATACATTAGAGATGCTACGCGACAACGCACCTGAGCTAAGCTACTCGTTCATCTACGAAGAGTGGCTGGACAACGTCGAGTGTGTCGACGATCTGACGGCCGTGATCAATTTGACTAAGCCGGGTCCGCGCTGGTTTCAAAACAACCTTGCCTTGGGCCATGAAAATCACCAGGTAATCCTGCCGGCGCATATCTGGCAGGACAAGGATCCCAAGGAGTTCACCAACTACGATCTTGCCCAGGGATGGCCCATCGGTACTGGCGCCTATACATTGGTCGGCTCGAGTGCGGAGCAGATGGTCTTCGATCGCAACGAAGAGTGGTGGGGTGTCAAGACCGGCTTCCAGGACGCGCCGGCGCCCGAACGCTTGATCGTAGTTCCCGTTGGTGGCGACGAATCCATGGCGCAGCTGCTGATCGCCAACGACGTGGACAGCGGTCACCCGTTGCAGCCGGGAACATTCAAGGCGACCATCGACAAGAACGACAAGATTCGATCATGGGATCGCGAGGGTCCAGTCTGGGGCGCGCCGGATGGTTGTGGCTACAACATTGTCTTCAACAATGCCGTGGAACCGTGGAGCAATCGCGATGTGCGGCTGGCCATCAACTATGCGCTCGATCGAGCAGAGATTTCGACCCTCGGCTACGAGAATGCCAACTACCCGATCGTTGTTCCCTATTCAGCGTACATGTCTGAACGCTGGTTGACGCCGGACGCACAGGCGATTATCGACAAGTACAACCGCGACAGCCTGGATCAAACGTTGGTGGAAGAGCACATGCAGGCGGCCGGCTATGCGCAGAACAGCGACGGTCTGTGGGAAAAGGATGGCGAGGTGCTCACGGTTCCATTGCGTACACCGCAGTGGCTGGCGCCGCTGGCGCCGGTGGTGGCGGCCCAACTCACGCGGGCGGGATTCGACGCTGTCGAAATGTTGGAGCCGGAAGGTTCAAGCGCCTGGATCGATGACATCAACGTTGGCAACTTCGGCACTATGTTCCTAGTTCATTGCGGCAGCCTGGGCGAACCATACGAGACGCTGAAGGACCTGCACAGCCGCTTTGCGGTCGAATTAGGCGAAACGTGTCTCTCGATCATCGCCTGCACACGCTACAGCAACGAGGAATTTGATGCGCTCATCGACGAGATGGAATCTATGCCCGGCTCGCTGGACAACGAACGCTATGTCGAGCTAGTCAATCAGGCATTGGACATCTATTTGCGGGACATGCCCGAGATCATGCTCCTAGAGGAACTGCATGTCGTGGTCTTCAATGAGGAGTATTGGACCAACTGGCCGGGCAGTGAAGACCCTTATGTGGCCCCGTATCCGCCATGGGAGGCCTGGAACCTGATCGTCCACGAGATCCAACCGACCCAGTAACCAAGGTCGAATTGCCAGGGTCCGTTGATTCGAAGACGTTATACATAGCTCGCCTGCCCCGCGGTCGGCGGGCTATGTTTTTTGCTGAAAAACAGCCGCGATATCTTGGTGCTCCAAGCGAGGACTTTCTTCAAACTGGATGCAAGCGACCGCCCGATTTTCTTCGACGCGACGGAGCGGCTGCTCATCAACCCAACAACTCTCGTGCACCAGCGGGCAGCGCGGCGCAAATCTACAGCCTTCGCTTTGCCGCGTATCGTCGCTGACGGATTCGCCGTCACCGCCCTCGGACCAGCGCTGGCTCCGATCCACGTTGGGGATCGACGAAATAAGGAGCTGCGTATAGGGGTGTTGGGGTGACTGGATCACCTTTCCGATCGCGCCTGCTTCGACTACCGAACCGGCGTACATCACGATAATATTCCCGCAGACCTGGTACGCCGTGGTCAAATCGTGGGTGATGTAGATGATGGAAATGCCGTGATCCCGGTTGAGCATCTGCAGGCTGGCGAGAATGGTGGCGCGTAAGGAGGCATCGACCATCGACACCGGCTCATCGGCAATGATCAGCTTAGGCCGGCAGATCAAAGCGCGGGCAACCATCAATCGCTGGCGCTGGCCACCGCTGAGTTGATGTGGAAAGCGTCCCAATGTCTCGGCCGGCCGCAACCCGACCATCTCCAACGCTTCGTGGATGAGCTGTCTGCCTTCCTCCTGCGATGACGCCAGGCGGAAGCGCTTCACGGGGATCTCCAGCACGTGATCCACTCGGTAGAACGGATTGAAGGCGGCAAACGGATCCTGAAAAATCGGTTGCACCTCCCGTCGAAAATCGATCCGCTCCTGCTTGGACATGGCGGTAAGCTCTTTGCCCCGGTAGATTACCTGGCCGGTGCTGGGTCTCGTGTTCTCGAGAAGCATGAGCGCAAGCGTTGTCTTGCCACTGCCGCTTTCACCGACAATACCGGTAATCGTAGGACGATTGTTAGCCAGGGAAAAGGAGACTCTGTCGACAGCAATCGTTGACTCGCGGTTCCACATGGGTCCGCTGTTGAAGACCTTGGAAACGTCGCGTACTTCGATGAGGGAGGTCATGCGCCGACCTCCCCCATACGATCCGGTTCAGGGCGTGCCGTCGAATCCAGACTGACAATCAAGTCAGTGGAAGGCAGCGGCGGTAGTTCAGAATGCTGCGGGTAGAGATGGCAGGCGACTTTCTGCCCGTTGACCACCTGTGTGTGAGGAATCTCCTCGCGACAACGTGCGAAGGCGAAGGGACAACGCGGGTGAAAACTACAGCCGTCAGGTTTGTCGAACAGGGCCGGCGGTAGACCGGCAATGCCGATTAAATCTTCGCGTGACTCCAGGTCGGGCAAGCTGTCGATGAGGAGTCGAGTGTAGGGATGCAGCGGAGATTCCAGGACGGCGTCGATGTCACCGCGCTCCACGAGTTTCCCTGCGTACAGAACGCCAATGGAATCGGAGAACTGCGCGATCAGGCCCATGTCATGGCCGATGAGGATGGTTGCCGCGCCGAGTTCCTGTTGAATTCGGGCAAGGGTCAGCATAACGCGCCGCTGTACGACCACATCGAGAGCACTTGTCGGTTCATCGGCAATGATCAATTTGGGACGTAAGACCGTGGAAATCGCCATCGCCGCGCGTTGTTTCATGCCGCCGCTCAACTCATGCGGAAACCGGCTCGCCACCGATGGGGGGAGCCCAACATGCGTTAGGGACTCTTCGACCATCTTATTGAGTTCTTCCCTTCTAATGCCGGCGTCATGTGCGGAGATGGCGTCGATGATCTGATCTCCAATACGCATCACAGGATTGAGCGCATTCATGGCTGCCTGAGGTACGAGCGCGATCTCTTTCAGCCGCGCACTGCGAAGTTCGGCATCGTCAAGGGTCATCAGGTCCCGGTCACCGAGAAACACATGGCCGCCGTCAATGTGGCCGGGCGGCCGTATCAGAGACATGATCGCCAGCGCCATTGTTGTCTTCCCACAGCCCGATTCACCGATCAAACCCATGCGTTCGCCCGGTTTAAGGGAAAATGAGACGCCGTCGACGGCCGCGCCGGTCCCGGCCTGGGTTTCGAAGACAACACGCAGGTTTTCGACTCGTAACACGGCGGATTCAGTGTCCCTCTGGCTGATGTAGGCCGCGTTGCTGCTCCCATCTGGCGAGGAACCCGCTGTTGTTACGTCTTTGGCATCTGGGGAGGCTTGCTTGCGTGGCGCGCGGCGGCGCCTGGCCTGCGAGGTTAGAGTTGGGTTGGCGAAACGGTCGAGGCCCATCGACAGCAAAAAGAGACCAATGAAAATCAGTGAAATGAGCGCGATTGGCGGGCCAAACCACCACCACTGGCCGCGCAGGATGGCGCTATAGCGGCGCGCCCAGTAGATAGTGGTGCCCAATGTGTGTACATCTTCGGCGCCTAGACCCAACGATTCCAACCCGACAGTGGCCAGGATCGCTCCGTTGATTGCTACGACGAGGCTAGCGGCAACATAGGGCAGAAGATTGGGCATGACCTCGCGAAAGAGAATTTCCAACTCGCCCTGGCCATTGGCACGCGCCACCGCCGTGTATGGCCGCTCTCGTATCGACAGAACCTGGGAGCGGATGGTGCGGGTCGGAAACATCCAGGCCAAACTCGCTACGGTAAAAGCCATCAGCACCACGGACATCGACTCGACATTGGCGGCAATAATGATCAGGATCGCAATGCCCGGCACCGTCATTAGGGAATCGGAGAGGATGCGCACGCCTGAATCGAGGGGACCGCCGAAAAAGCCCGAGAGTAGGCCGAGCACCAGCCCGATGCTGATGCCGACGACGCCGGCAATCAAACCCATTTTGAGGGTTTGAGGGGTGGCGACAACCATGACGGCTAGAACATCACGGCCTTGGGAATCAGTTCCCAGCGGGTATTCGGCGGTTGGCGACAGCGACGGAGGCACTTCTCCGACCAATGCCTTCTCTACATCCACAAATACAGGACCGAAGATACTCAAAAGCGCCACAAGCGTCAGGATAGCGACACCGGCAATGAGGCTGGCCGTAATGCGCGGGCTTCGTAATCTTGTGGTTAACCAGGTCATCTGACTGATTCTCTATCGGTGATAGCGGATTCTGGGATCCAGCAGCGGGTAGATTAGATCGATGACAAAGAGTGCGAGCGCCAACGAAAGGATTAGCATCAACACGATGCCCTGAATGACAAAATAGTCTTTCCCGGCAATCGCAGTAAACAACAAGGTGCCAATACCCGGGTAACTGAAGATCGCCTCAACGAGCACGGTGCCGCCCAATACCGCACCTAATGCCAGGGCCAGCTGCGTCACTTGCGGCAACATGGCGTTGCGCATGGCATACCACGTAAAGATGCGGCGGCTGGAAAGCCCCTTTGCTTCTGCAAACATGACATAGTCGTTACCCAGCACTGAGATCATCATTGCGCGCATGCCGAGCGCCCACACACCGATGCCTCCCAAGACAATTGCCATGGCCGGCAGGATGGCGTGATGGGCAATGTCGAGCGCGGTCCCCACATTGAGGGCCCGAATCCGCGTCGGCGAAAATCCGCCACCGGCCGGCAGAAGTCGCAACTCGACGGCAAAGAACGAGAGCAAAATAATCCCCAAGAGGAAGAACGGGATTGTGGACAGCAGCATAAAGGGCGAGACCAAGACGTGGAACGTCCTTGGAGTACCCGGCCACGCCAGCAGCGCCCCAATCAGCGTGCCGATGACAAACGATATGAGTGTAGCGATCGTCACGAGCCCCAAGGTCCACGGCAGCGCCGAACGAATCTTGGAAATTACGCTCTGGGGAAAATCGGCCAATGAGACGCCGAGGTCAAGATGCAGCAGGTCGTTCCAGTAGTTGATGTACTGCTTCCACAGCGGCTGGTCCAAGCCGAATTTGGCGCGATAGGCGTCCGCAACTTTTTCTACATCCACGCTGACATTGCCGGAGACTGCGATCATGGTGGCGAGGCGAGCCTCCACCGGATCACCAGGGATGAGGCGGGGCAAAATGAAGTTGATGGTAATGGCAATAAACACGATCAGCAGCAGTTGAAAAACGCGCTGGATCAGGTAACTAATGCTCAATGGCGACCCCTTTGGCACTAAACCGTAAAATTATTGCACTGAACCAATTGTCGAGTCGTAGACTGTAAGGCAATCGAGCCTGCCAAGAAACACGCACCGCCGCCATACCCTTTATTCCGGCGCGAAGAGCGCCCGGCACGGAGATGGCTGTCATGCCAGGAAGAACACCTCACGCAAATCGCGCGCAACCGGACTATTGTCGGGGTTGCTCGGCATCACATCAGCCATATGTTTCCACCATTTCCGGCAGACAGGCTCCTGTGCAATAGCAGCCCACTCCTCCTCATCGTCGATCTCTGCGTAGGCAAACAGCAGATTGGTTTCGGCGTCGAGGTGGATCGAATAGTTGTGTACGCCGTGGGCCTTCAAGACGTCGGCCAACTCATCCCAGATGGGGGTATGGCGACGCTCATACTCGGCGTGCTGATCGGGGTTTACATGCATCAGAAAGGCTTTGCGTATCATGATGGATCCTCATCTCAGCAGATCTGTAGGGTTTCAAGACCAAGAAGGTCGCCCAGCCGCGCAAGACGTCCGGCGACATGACCGACGCCGACCGCGCAGTGATGGGCTGGTCCCTGGCGATTCCACGCCTCGACGAACGCACGCGCCCCGGGCGGAAAACGGTAACGACTGTTGGTGTTGCCGATCTCCAGAATTGGTCCCGGCTCGGATCTTCCTTCGGCGACCAAAAGGCGCACGCCGGCCCCGTCCTGTACGACGGACAGGAGAGTCACCGGTCCATGACGGACGGACATTTCCACGGAAAGGCCTTTACCGACTTTTCCATGGTAGACTTCCAATGGCCTCACACGCGTCTTACCCTCTGCAATTGCGATATGTCCGGGTCCGTCGTGCCCCATAATGACGATGTCGTCGTCAAAATCTATGGCATAAAATTCGGTAAAGGAACCGCCGGCGCCGAATGCGTCCATGATCTTCATGGCAATGGCGTTCTTGACCTCGTATTCGCCGGCCACTGGAACGCCACGCGCCGTCAAAAGCGAATTGCCCAGAATCACCGAACTCATCGTATCTTCATTTTCGGCATTGCCGCTGCCCATGGCGTAGTAGGCAAGAGCCCCAAGGTCGTGCTTCTCCACCAGGCGGTCGAGGGCGATAGATGTGGCGGCAGCGCGTGCCAGTTCGTGAGGAGCACAATCGTCCTGGATCGCAAACGCCTCTCCAAATTCCTGCAAGCGTTGCGCCACATCCGTCTCGTCGACGGAACGGCGCTCAGCGCTGAGCTCGTCCACCTCGACGATCTCGGCGTGGCCGCCGAAGGCGGCCAGCAGACCGGTCACATCGCTGTGGATGTCGAGCATGCCATTGTAGTAATGGCCCATGAGGCCGAGGCGATTGTGGAAGAGCGTGTTGGCGACCTGAGCCGCGGCAATCCAGTCGTCCACGTCGCACCAGCACGGATCGTCGGGCGTCCAACGAACCGGTAACTTGAAAGAAGGAGATGCCGCAGCGTTGGAAGACGTTGGCGAGCTCGGGGACGGGGCAGGCGGAGCAATGGGCCAGCATCTCGGCGGTCATGACAGTGCGGTCGCCGAGGCTGTTGAAGGCAGCGTAGTCGATAGCGGATACCGGTTGCAGGTTGAGGATGATGACCGGCACCTTGGCCCTTTGCACGACCGGCAATACGGTCGATGAAAGCGCATAGGTTGTCACATAGAGGAAGATGAGGTCCACATCGGCGCGACGGAATGCATGGCCTGCTGCCAGTGCTTTTTTGGGATTCGTCAATCAGGCCGAGATTGACCAGCTCGACATCGGGGCGTGCGATTCGTTCACTGACCTGATCGAGATAACCGACCAACCGTTCACGTAAGCCCTCAAATTGGGGCCAATAGGCGTCGAGACCGATCCCAAATAGGCCGATGCGGACCGTGTCAAAATGCTCTTCCATTGTCAACTCTCCACTGAAATGAAGAAGATCCCGGCAACTCGTGTTATTGGTGATCAGCTGTCGACAGCCTCGGCAATATTCTCCCAGGAACCGATGAATTTACCGCTTCGGTATGGATGCGCCGTGGATCGAGGGACTGCCAGTCGATCATGTGTCGTATTCTACCGCATCCGGGACAGGTGCTCAACCGGGAAACTTGGTGCCCGTCCCGCACCAGGTTGGGCGTGACGGTGTTGATGGTGGGCATGGGGTGAGATCCTGTACATTGTCTTCAAAGACCGCAGATCGTTCGCCAGTTGTAAAACTGTAGCCATGATCTACCTCCCGGATTCCATTATGGAACCATTATGTACGTTGGCTATCAAGACAAGGCGTCAGGATTTGGGCAACAGAGTGGGATTCGGCCGGATTTTCTGTTATAGTGGATCAAGAATCATACGTGCTCAAGACTCAGAAAAGACTGAAACAGAAATGCCTATTGTTTTACGTGTTGGCGGATACCGCTTCTGGTTTTATGAAGCTGACCTGAGTGAACCACCTCACGTGCACATAGGCAAGAGCGGTAAGGAAGCCAAATAGTGGATCGACCCCATTAGGATGGCGAGAACAGGACGTTTTCGGGATCACGAACTCAACGAGATAGAGCGATGGCGAAGATTTTCTGACGCATTCGATAGCGGGTCGCGCTGCCGTGGTGACCGAAAGTCCGGCGTTCCTCTTGCTTACGTTGACGTCGTCTTCTAAACGGCATATACGTGCCCCTCATCTGTTGACATGTTGGTTCCTGTAGACAGGTTACCCAATCATTTTGGTTTCCGGTAGAAGTCATGTGAGCGAGTTCGAGAGATGACTGACGACGATTAGTTATCCACAATTCGGTAGACCAATACCTGAAGGAGTGGACAATGCCAGATCTGAGCCAAAACGCCCGATATCCACCTGGACCTCATGCGGAGTTGTCAATCTCGGTATCGCGTTTCGCTTCACCTGCCCCCAAGTACGCCTTGCGCTTACGCAGAAGCTCGACGGCGAGGCGGATGTGTTGGCGAAGGCTGTAGACGGCTGCCAGGTGGCCGGTTGACACGCTGAGCGTATCTGTCACCTCCTGTTCCATACCCTCCTGTTCCGCTAGGCAGGCATCCAGTATTGTCAGCGCATCTTCGAACGAAAACTGGTCGGTTTCGGTTGCAGATTGGACCGGTGCTAGAGCTTGTTCGGCCACCTCTGGATCCTCAAAACGCAATGCAATCAATCTGCTCATCGCATGTTCCTCCTCATCATCCTCTTCGACGCCTCAGGCGAATTACCGGACGCAGCATGCAAGCGTGCGCGCCGCATAGGCATATCCTGCGTGTCCCTCAATTCAGGGGTGTCGGGCGGCATGCCGGCCAGGCGGCGCGCATACCAGTCGGCCAGCGGTTGCGCCGACACGCCGTGCAGGACCACACTCAGAAGGATGGTCCAACCGGCGGCGGCGATGAGCGTGTCGGGGTGAAGACCCTCGTGGCGGAACGCCTCGAACGCCATCAGCAGGAAGACGACCGAGGCCAGCCCGCGGGCCGAACCAGCCCATGAGCGCCACCGTGTCGCGGCGCAGTCCGGAGCCGAGCATGGCGATGAAGACGGGCACCATGCGCATCAGCGTCAGCGCCAGCAGCCCAAAGAGCAGCGGTCGCAGGCGTGAACTCGCGCAACAAATCCATGACGACGTTGGCGCCGAAGACCGTCCAGACGAAGAGCGAGAGCAAGGTGCCGGCGACTTCGGTGAATTCCACCATCTCGTGCACGTGATGCCGCACCATGTATCCGAAGAGCAGGCCGCCGACAAAGGCGGCGATGAAGCCGTTGCCGCCGACCGCCACCGAGCCCAGAATAGGCCGTCAACGCCAGCGCCAGTGCCGCCGATTGACGTGCAGCCGACGTGACCATCCACTTGCGTTCGTGGCCAGCAGAAAGAGCTTGCCGCCGACCACGCCGACCACAATGGCAATGACGACCGCAAGCCCAAGTTCCAGCAGCGCGGAGCGCAGGAATGGCTCGTCGCCCTTCGCCCGGCCGAGGGTCAGGCCAGGAAGAGAGTCACGAACGGGGTGACGATGCCGTCGTTGAGTCCGCTTTCCACGTTGAGCGCCCGGCGAATGCACACCGGCACCTTCTCGTTGTTGAAGATGGCCAGACCCAGGGCGGCATCGGTTGGCGCCAGGATCGACGGCGAGCAGGAACGCAAACCAGATACCTTCACCGGGGAAGAGACGCCAGCGCGATGAGGCCGCCCGATCAACATGCTGAGCGGCAGCCCGATCAAGAGGAGCCGGTCGGGCAAGCCGTTGTCGGCTGCGATGCGACCGAAACCCGATGGTGGCCGCATCGGCAAAGAGCAGCAGGGCGAGGGTCACTTCGGTCAGCGTCTCGACGGCCGCGATGCCGACCGAGAACTCTTGGGTGAAGTCGCCGAGGAGTGCGCCGGCCACGACGAAGAAGATGGGCATGGTGATCAGCCAGCGTTCCAAGCGCTGTGAGATCAGCGCATAGGCCACCACAACCAAGAAGAATAGAGCCAGACCGACATCCATGGTGTTCTCCTGGGGTGCATTTCAGTTTTGCGGCAGAACAGAGAGGCCGCCGGCGGCAATCCGAGTTGCCGCCGGCATGCCCCAACGTTGAAATACACCTTCTTCCTGCGGCATGTCAAACCCCGGCGCAGCAAACCCAGTGCAGCCGCGTGTTTGCCGTATCCGCCAAGCGGCATGCGTCCACGCACGGTCCACCGAACTCGCGGCGAAATCCCCACCATGGGATTCCGCCGCAGTGGGATAGTCCGGCACGACTCAAATCGCCGGCTAATAGCCCTCGTAGCCGGGAATTTGTTTCCGCCCGATGCCGCCGCCGTAGGAGGCAATGTCGCCAATAAACATGATCCCGAGCCAAAGCCAGTCTAGACCGGTTACCCCCAGTGGTGCGACCAATACGTACATGAGGGTCGTCCAGGGGAGGAAGATGATCCCCAGCATGGGCCAGAGCCACCAGAGGCCGGCCCAGCCGGCAAAGGTCGCCTGCCAGCGCAGCGGCTGGAAGATCCACCAGAACGCGCCGAAAATACGGGGGCCGAGTAGAACAAGGGACATAAATGCGCAACACATAGTCGTTTCTCCTTCATGAAATCTGACGGGAATACACGGAACGTCCCACATACTGTGCCGGCGATTGGTGTCTCTTCTGACCGATCGCAGCTGCCTGTTGCATATCAGATTCGGATGTCATTTCGTGTTCCTCTCTCTCTTGGAGATCATACTCGTTGTACAAGGTTGCTGTTGCTCATGTGGCTGTGGCCATCTGTCTCCTGCCTGGGACTGTTGCGTGACCCGGTGTAAATGACCGGGTCACGCCAGTTTCTCAATCGAGAGACCTCAGTGCAGCCCGCCGTCGGTGGCTTCCCGCATTTTTGCCAGCACATTGTCCAGATTGAAGGAGGCCGGTTTCTGGCGTGGCGGGAATTCGACAAACGACTTGATCTGTTGGGCGGTCAGGGCTTGCGCCGGGTAGAGAGCAAAGATGTGGTCAAGGACCCAGTCCCAATAGGTATTGGCGTTTTCGTCCGCGCGCTCAAAGGGGTCGCGACGCAGATTGAATATCTTGGGAACACGTAGCTCGACAAACGGTTCTGCCCACACCATCATGGCTTTGGCCCGCTGCTCCATGAAGACGATCTTCCAATCACCGAGGCGAACGGCCACCACCTTGCCGTCGTCGTTGGTGTAGTAGAACCAGTTGCGGGGACTTTCGTCCGTCTCGCCCGTTAAGTAAGGCAGAATGTTGTAGCCGTCGATGTGAACCTTGAAGGTCTTGTCACCTGCCTGGTGTCCTTGCAGGAGTTTTTCCTTGACCTCCGGATCGCCGGCGGCGGCCAGCAGGGTCGGCAGCCATTCCTGGTGGGTGACGATGCCGTTCAGGACCTTGCCCGCCTCGAACTTGCCCGGCCAGCGGGCAAAGGACGGCACCCGGTAAGCGCCCTCCCAGTTGGAGTTCTTCTCGCTCCGCCAGGGGGAAATCGCGCCATCCGGCCAGGTGTTGTAGTGCGGACCGTTGTCGGTTGAATAGAGCACGATGGTATCGTCGGTCAGCCCCAATTCGTCCAGGGCGTCAAGCATGCGGCCCACAGCCTGGTCGTGGAGCACCATGGCATCATTGTAGAACCCCTGACCGCTCAGGCCCTCGGCTTCTTCGGGAATGTGGGTGCGGAAATGCATGTGGGTGGAGTTCCACCAGACGAAGAACGGTTTGTCCTCGGCCTGGGCTTGTTTGATGAACTCGATCGCCCGGTCGGTCACCTCGTCATCGATGGTCTCCATGCGCTTCTTGGTCAGCGGTCCGGTGTCCTCGATGCGGCCGTCGGCAAAGGAGTGAATGACACCGCGCGGACGGGGCAGCAGATCCTCCGGCAGATCGTGAGGATAGTCGGGATGTTCCGGCTCCTCCTCCGCGTTCAGGTGGTACAGATTGCCGAAGAACTCGTCAAAGCCGTGATTTGACGGCAGGTACTCGTCCTTGTCGCCCAGGTGATTCTTGCCGAACTGGCCGGTGACGTAGCCGTGCGGTTTGAGCAGTTCGGCAATGGTCGGATCTTCCGCCTGCAGGCCGAGATCCGCACCCGGCATGCCGACCTTGGTCAACCCGGTGCGGACGGGTTTTGACCGGTGATGAAGGCCGCGCGGCCGGCGGTGCAGCTCTGCTGGCCGTAGTAGTCGGTGAACTCGATGCCTTCGCGTGGCGATGCGGTCGATGTTGGGCGTTTGATAGCCCATCGCGCCGCGGTTGTTGTGACTGATGTTGTACCAGCCGATGTCATCGCCCCAGAGGACGAGGATGTTGGGCTTTCCGTTTGGCATAGCTGTGTCTCCTTTTGATATTGAAATCTACATTCAGTTGTACATCGCAACCATTCATGATTCTCGAATCACTTGACTGGTTCGTCACATGGAATGGGCCCTTTCCGAGCGGATTCCTCAACTATCATCCGGCTTGGTTTCGAAGACCATGCGGAAGTCCGATTTCATGCTGATCACCTGCCAGTCACGTTCTTCTGCCAGGGCCAAGGCGCGTTCTGCGCCGCGCCGATACGCGTATTCACGTTGATCGTCATCATGGAGCAGCAGCAGGTTGAGAGATCTGTCTCCGCTGGACTCTGCGAATTTGAGCATCTCGATATCGCCATTGGAGTTGCCCGCCGCCAGGATCGGGCGGCGGCCGATCACGTGCCAGATCTGGACGGGCTTACCCGGTCCATCGTCGATCACATCCAGTTCGGGCTGCTGGACGATGCCAACGCCGTCGTCGGCTTCAACATAGCGATAGGCGACCGTGCTGCCGATGACACGCTCGCGCGGGATCGCGTACAGATCCTGGGCGAAACCGCGCATGAAGTCACGTCCGCCGCCCGAGACGATGTAGTTGGTGAAGCCATGGGCCGCCAGGTAGTCCAATAGCTGGACCATGGGTTGGTAAACGCAATCCCGGTAGTAGATTCCCAGCTCAGGATGCCGTTCGTCTTCGATGAAGGCTTTGGCCTCGGATTCGACCTGTTCAACGGACTTGTCCTGTGCCAGCGCCAGGATCCCGCCCAAGAAGAGTCGAAAGTCGCCATCGTCGCCCTGGTAGTGCTTTGTCACCGATCCGCCCAGCCAGTCGAAATCCCGATGCCAGGCTGCTTTCCAGGGCTGCTTGGTGCGCAGTTCAGGGTTCTCGTCTGCAGCTTTGGCCAGTGCGCGCAAGAAGTAGTCGAACTGGATGTACATCGGCTTTTCGCACCACAGGGTGCCGTCGTTGTCGAACGTAGCGAGCTGTAATGATGACCTCCTGCAAAATCACTCTAACGCTACCCGATTCGTTGGCCCGTCAGGCAGAAAACGCAGGCCTATTGAACGCCGAAGCAATTGTCCGGTTAATTCAGACTGAACTTGAGCGTCGTCGGCAGGTGCAAGGATTGTTTGAAGCGGCAGATCGTTTGGCTTCGTTGGACTTGCCGCCTGCGAGCGAAACCGAAGTGGAAGCCGAGATTCAGGCTGTCCGAAATGCGCGTCGTTCTTGACACCAATGTTATTGTCTCTGGTCTCCTTTGGGCGGGCAGCCCCCTGGAAGGATCGGATGCTGGCCGTTCAGAAGGGAACCTGTTCCCCCTAACCGATCTTTTCGAAATCACCCGGCCTCCAACTCTGGTCGAAAAATGGTTCGGTCGGGCTGTAGAGCCGGAACAGGGTGAACCAGCCTTTGCCGGGTACGGTTCTGAGCCAGTTTGATTCCGGCGCACCTGCCGGCAGTTCCGGCCCAAAGTAGAGGTCTACGGAACCGTCCGGGTTGTATTGCAGGTCGTCCAGCGAGCCAATAGACGGAAACGGCTGGTCGTTGTCCAAACCCGACGCGTTGGACGCATCGTAGAGCGTCACCGACCAGAAATTGGCCGCCGGCACGTTGGCCGGGATAGGCAAGCGATAGGCCTGGCTGCCCGACAGGTAGTCGCCGTCGGCGTCACGGTAGGCAAAGGGATACTTTGATCCCTTGCCAACTATGTTCATCACCATGGCGGCGCTAGTAGAGTAGCCAATGATAAACATCCCCATCCGAGCGTCGACGTTGAGGAATGTGTCCTCCTTGTACTCCACGTCAAAGACATTGAGCACATTGTGCCACTGCCGGTCCTGGTAGTATAAGGTTCCGGGCAGGTGGTCGCCGAAACGGAGAGACTTGGCCATTTTGATGCCGACTTCGGCCCCGGCGCTGAGGATTTCACGCATCCGTTCATCCGGGGCAAAGGGTTTGTCTTTGACAATACCCAGTGAGGCCATCATCCCTCGCATCGACCAATCTTCCGGGCCAACATATTCGTGCGCTACAAATTCGGCCAGCATTTCAAAGTAGCGGTAATCCTGGGGGAAGAGCATATCGGCTGCCACGCCCGACCCGTTGGGGAAGACCATCTCGGGGGGATTCTCCTTTTGAGCCAGCGGATAGATGCGGGTCTGCTCCATGAGGCCGACCGGTTCCTGCCGTGTTGCCGTCTTTGATGAAGGCGCGCCAGAAGACGAAGACATTGTAGGTGGGCGAGGTGAAGGTGTAGTAGCCATCGGGTGTTTCGCCTTCATAATCCGGCGGCAGGAGCAAGTAGCTGCCGCCTTCACCTTTATCCGGCCCCACGTAGCCCACATCGGTAATGGGCCGCTGCCAGAAATCATCCAGGATGCCCTGCTGTTTGGGCGGCACTTCGACCACGGTTGGGCCGTCTTGCTTCAGGTCAATGTAGCCCATGGCATAGATCACATCGCTGTTGGGCGTGCTGACCAATGTCTTGGCGGTCAGGCGATCTTTCCAGACCACCAGCACGTTGCCGCCCGCGCCAAAGACCGCTTCCGATCCCTTTTTCATGGCGTAAACGCTCATCGCGGGCATGGCCCAGAGCACAATCTGGCAGGCCCGTTGAAAGAGCATTTCATCATAAAGCCGCTGGGAGGCCTCCTCGGTTGGATAGTTCTCCGGGAAAGGCAGCGCCCGAAGTTCATCCCAAAAGTTGGTTCGATTTTGATGCTCATTTTTCAGCTCCTTTTGTAACGTCTGCTGCGTTACGCTTTCTCAATATCCGGCAGCACCCAGCTCTTATCCAAAAACTCCTGTTTGGGCGAGTAGAGCCGGAAATAGGGGAACCAGGCTTTGCCCGCCACGGTGGGAATCCAGTTTTGCTCCTTGCCGGCGGGTGCGTCTGGCCCAAAGTAGAGGTCTATCGAACCGTCAGCGTTTTCCAGCAAATCCATCCGCGAGGAACGGTCGGCGATCTGTTGCTCGTTTTTGATGATGCAGCGGGTGTCTACGTCGTACAGGGTCATCGACCAGAAGGCCTCAGCCGGGACGTTGGCGGGAACGTGCAGCACGTAGTTCACCCCGCCGTCCAGCCAGTCGCCGTCACCGTCCTGGTAGGTGGCCAGATAGACCTGCCCCCAGCCGGTCTCCTGGCCGTGCATGGCGATGTCGTTGGTGACCGCTTCGTAGAACCAGGCGGCGCGGCCATCCAGGGCGTCGTAGTGCTCCCAGCGCTGGTCGGGTGGCGACACGGTGGCATACTCCCAGCGCGACCCTTCGACATAGTGCGATGCTTCCAGACGCGGGTTAAAGAAGTCATTGGCTTTAGCCATGGCTTCGCCCACAAAGGCGGCCTCGGTCAGGATCTTCGTCTGGCGCTCATCGGGGTTGAAGGGCTTGCCCTTTTCGATGCCCAGCGGCTTGAGCATGGCCAGAAAGAAGCGATCGCGCTCGAAGACCGGCTCGCGGTTGAGGATGTCGGCCAGACGTTCCCAGTGCTCCATGCCCGCGGGGAGCCGTGCCCTGCCAGGGTTTGCCTTCCGGTCGGATATAGCCGCGCGGCTGGGGATTGTCCTTTTCAGAGTAGGGATAGATTGCTCACTTGTTCCAGCAAGGCCAGCCGTTCTGCGCTGGATGCAGGCATCAGGCGAATGCCCAACAGCAGGTTGTTGGTGGGCGATTGATGGATCTTGAATCCTTCCTCTTCGGCCCCGGCGGGAACATCCTGGCCTGGGCCAACAAAGAGATACTTGCCCGGTTCGGTGATCTGGGTAATGCCGATCTGCCAGGCATCATGGGCGGCGCCTCGGATTTCGCCTGCCGGCATCTCGGCCACAAACGGCCCTTCCTTCGCCAGGTCGATGAACGGCAGCGCATAGGGCGTGGTGACGTTGTAGGTCAGGCCCCCCAGTTTGTCTGTCGTAGGATTCAAAGTAGATGATCTGGCCGTTCTTGGCGCCCAACTGCACGTTGTGCGCGTACTGCCATTGGGCAAACGAAACGATGGGAATCGCCCAGAGATAGAGCTGGCAGGCGCGCTGGAAGTCCATTTCGTCGAATAGCTTCTCCGTCGTCTCATTGGTGGGATACCCGTTGGCAAAATCTTGAGTAAAGCTCAATTTGCCGATCCAAGTATCATAGCTTTGCATCTTCATTTTCGCTTTCTTGTGGTTGCTGGGGCTCTCCGTCAGTGTCCGCTACTCATGGCGATGACGCCCAGGTCAGCTAGCCCATTCAAGATCATCTGTACGGCCAGCGCTGCCAGCAAGATGCCCAGCAGTTTCTCCAACACCAGGACGCGCTCGTGGGTCAGGACGTTGTCAAGCCGATGCCCCAGCATGAAGATGCCGTAGTCAATCACGGCGACCAGCAGCACCATGCCGCCGAGAATGCCCAGGGTGAGTGCGTCTTGCGTCTCGCCGGAGAAGACTGTGAGCGCAACGATGCCCACCGGGTTGAGCAGCAGTGGAATGCCGAGCGGATAGATGGCCATGCTCATCAACGTCTGTTCGTCGGCCGTGCCTGCAGCGTCCGCAGGCTCAGGCTTGCTGAGCACCAGGTTCAGCGCCAGAATGACCAGGATCAAACCGCCGGCGATGGTGAGCGCACCGGTGGAAAAGTGGAGGATGCGCATGAAGAACGCGCCTGCCACCAGCAGCAGAATCGCGATCACGGTTGCGGTGACCACGGTCTTGCGTGCCACCTTGCGCTGCAGCGCTACCGGGGCGTCCTTGGTGGCGGCCAGGTAGACCAGCAGCACCTTGATCGGTCCCATGCCGATAAAGATGACCAGAAAAATGTCGATGAGTTGTGATGGATTGCTCAAGGGTTGCTCCTTCTGTCGGTCGTCTGCGGGAAGACCCCGTATTGGCCGTCCGGCAGGTTTTGCGCTCGTCGGTGTATTTGCCGGGGATGGGCCCCGACTTTGTCTTCTTGCCGACGATCGCTGGCCCATCCCCGGCAAGTCTACGCCGGATTATTCAGACGAACCGCCGTCTGTCTCGGCCGTCTGTGCATCCGCGCGACTCCGCCGGCCGGTAGAGGCTCATGTAGGCCGATTTGGTAAACCGGCTGCCGAGCCCTGGCGTTGCTTGGCCGGTCCATTTGCCAAATCGACTTACGTGGCGATTTCCGCCTCTTCCGCCGCTTCCTTGCGAATCCGCCGGTCTGCCGGGAAGATCACGATGAAGGTCAGCAGTACCGCAAGACCGGCTGCAACGGCGCCCATCCAGTTGATGGCGTTGAAGCCGACTTTGTCCGCCAGCCAGCCGCCCAGGACGCTGCCCACAAAGGAACCGACGGCCGAGGCGCCGATGACCCAGCCGCTGGCCTGTCCCGCCGAGATTGTTGAAAAACGAATGGCACCCACCGGCTGCGTCAGGCGAATGAAGGGCATGCCCTGGTAGAGGACCTGCATGGAGATCGCAACCATGATGAGCGGGGTGCTTTGGGTGATGAGCCCGAGCACGGCCATCCCCAGGGAGCCGGCGAGGCGGGCGATCTGGCCCATGGCAAAGGGCGCCATGATGCCGCTGCGTCCCATCCACCACCCGGCCAGGAAGAAGACGCCGATATTGAGCAGGCCGGCCAGCGAGATCAAGCCGGAGGTGGCCGCCTCGGTCAGCCCGTAGACATTGGGCAGGATGTTGGCGATTTGGTTGTTGATGCCGTTGCTGGCAATGGAGCTTGAGACAAGAATCAGCAGATAGATGCCGAAGGTCGAAAAGAGCACGCGCGTTGAGGCTGCTGGACCGCGCTGCCTTCACTGCCTCCTTGGTCTCCTCGACTCGTTCAAGGTCACCTCGGTGTAGAGGGCTGCGTGCAGCCGCTGTGTCGGCTTGCCGCTGGTCAGCCAGGTCAGCACTCCGGCCAGGAGCATGACCGCCGCCGAGATCCAGAAGCGTCCGCTGTAGGGGATGCCTGCTGCCGCGGCTGCGCCGAGCAACGCGCCGCCCAGCACCTGGCCGATCGGCGCGATCAGGTTGTAGACCGTCAGCTGGCTCGCCTCGATCTTCTTGTCCAGGCCCGCACCGACGATGTATTCGGGCCCACTGCGCTCACGGCGGCCACGCCCACCCCCATGATGATGGCGTCGATGGCAAAGAAGGTGGAGTTGTCGGCGGCCAGGGCAAAGGCGGCAAAGGCAAAGGCCATGGCAAAGATGCCCAGCGCTCATGATCAGCCGGTGGGCCCGATAGCGGTCGGCAAAGCCGCCCAGAATCGGCCCCAGCACCGCGGCCAGACTCATTACCGCCATGATGACGCCGGCCTCGGCTGCGCTGCCGGTCACCTCGGTGACGTACGGAGGGATGAGCAGGGCGACAAAGGCCGAAAAACCGGCGCCCATGGCCAGGTTGGAGACCATCCACCATTCAAAACTGCGGGCCTTGGGCGGTACCGTTGCAGTCGTCATCGTTTTCGTCCTCCGGATTGACAGTTGGTTGGCGCGTCTGCAGCCGCGTGAGGTTGAGAACCAGCCGCAGTTCATGTTCAATCTCGTTCAACACGACGATATAATCTGCCAACATGCGTTGGGCAGTATCATACGGGGCCTTGCGCAGGCATACGATCATGCGATGGAGTGCCAGATAGTCCAGGCAGATCTCGCGAAACGTCGCGTCGCCGACATACCGTTGGGCAATCTCATGTTGCTCCTGCGGAAACTGCGCATAGAGAGGCCCTAGATTCTCATCCTGCACGATGTGGTCCTATCCGCAGTTATTTGACGAGTTCTGCTTCGAGTATACTGGAGCTGTATAACAAACGGCAGAGAAACCGTGTGTTTCACATGTGAAACGAGTAGGACGGCTACGTCAATGACAGAAAGTGTGGCGCAGGCGCGTGTTGAGCGTCAGCTGCAGCGCATCCTGGCTACCCCGGAATTTCAGGCCAGTGCAGCCATCAGCGTGTTTCTGGAATATGTGGTGCGGGAGACGCTTGCCGGCCGGGCCGATCGCCTCAAAGCATACACCATTGCCGTCAACGCCTATGGCCGCCAGCCCGATTTTGACCCCCAGACCGATACCCTGGTTCGCGTTCATGCGCGGCGTCTGCGGCGCGCCTTGGACCGCTACTATCTGACCAACGGTGTCGACGATCCGCTGGTCATTGCCTTGGTGCCGGGCAGCTACGTGCCTCAGTTCCACGCGAGCGACGAATCGGCACCCGTCAAGATGCCGTCCAGGAGCAGCCTGGAAAGGCACAAGCAGCCGGCGATTCTCGTCCTACCGTTGGAGCCGCTCGGTCTGCCTGAGCATGAGCTTTATCTTGCCGACGGGTTCACCGAACAACTGGGCGCAGCCCTCACGGCGTACCAGGATGTACGCGTCTTTGGCCCTCTGCGGCGTACGCGTCTAGCCGCCGACGTGCGCTCTGCAGAAGAGATCGCCGCACAGTGCGGCGCGGATTTTCTGCTGCGCGGCACGCTGCGCAAACTGGACGGCATAATCAAGGTCTCGATCCGGCTGGTTGAACAGGCCAGCGGAGAAACAGCGTGGAGTGGACAGTACAACCATCGCCTAGAGCCAACCGAATGGTTCGACTTTGAGGAATATGTGGCGAGCTGTATCGCCAGCACGGTCGCAGGCAGCTTCGGCGTGGTCATGCGACGGCTGACGCAGCGCTTGCTGGAGCGCAAGACGAGCAGCCACATATCGTTTGAGGCCATGTTGCGCTGGCATCACTACTTCACCGTCCTGACAACTGACGCTTGGTACGAAGCACGCGTAGCGCTCGAAGACGCGATCGTTGCCGATCCGAACTATGCACTAACGCAAGCCATGCTCGCCGACATGTGCGGCGCCGAGTACCATGTGATGGGCGCAGATCAGGCTGTGCTGACACAGGCCGACGCGCTCTGTACAGCGCGCGCTCCGCCTGGATCCCAACAGTGTGTTTGCCCATTTCATGCAGGCATCGCTCTATATGCTCAAGGGTCAACGCGACCTCTTTGTCCACAAAGCCGCTCATGTGCTCGGTGCTGCGCCCCACAACTCGGATTTCTTGGGTGGGCTGGGAGTGTTTCTGGGGTTCTGGGGTGACTGGGAGAAGGGGTTGGATTTGGTGCATGAGGCCATGCAACTCAATCCTCACTATCCCGGCTGGTACCATTACCTTCCTTTCCTGGCGGCCTATCGTGAGGGCGATTATCAGCGTGCCTTGATCGAGACCACGCACTTCAGCAGCCCGGGTTTCTACTGGGATGTGCTGCTACGAACGGCCGTGTCGGGACAGCTCGGACATGCTGATGAAGCCGCAATCCAACTGGCACAACTGCAGAACCTACTGCCCAAGAGCGAGCTTGATCTGGCCACGCTCATGCAGCGCACGGTGCTAACCGACGAAAATGTCTCATGTCTTCTAGTTGGGTTACGGCGCGCGGGTCTACCGCCGGGGTTGGCCTAGGGGCCTGCATTTGGGAACAACAGCTAATTGGTGTGGCCGCAAACGCGTATGGTCAAAAAACTTCCCATATGGTGCGGGAGTTGATTCCCAGAGAGAAGTCGGCCTACGCCGCGAGTCGATAAAAGCGTATGGTCAAGAAACTTCGTCACCTCGAGGAAATGACCTATGCAGCCGTACGATAGTAGTCGTTGATGATTCCCGTATGGTCTAGAACATCCATCCGACTACAAATACGCGGCCGTGTGGTGCCGAAATTGCCTCCCAGAGAGAAACTGGCCCCTATTCTGCTGTTTTCGTCTGGCCGATCGGATACGGTATAATACCGACAAAGCGTCTGAGGACTTTGGGTAGAGACTCAACATGGCTACTGCACAAACACTCGAAGGGCTGGTCATTCGAAATCCCGAACTGCGAGGCGGGCGACCGATTATTGCCGGTACTGGCGTGACTGTTCGCACCGTCGTCGGCTACTACAAGCTGGGGATGACACCGGAAGAAATCTCCGATGAAATGGGAATCGCACTGTCTGGTGTTTACGGTGCCCTGGCCTACTATCATCTGAATCGGGAAGAGATTGAGGCCGACATACAAGCGAACAGCGAAGAAGCAGTCATGAAGTCGTTGAATCGTGACTGAACCGATTCGGCTCTACCTGGACGAGGACACGATCAATCGTGCACTGATCGCAGGTCTTGCGGGCACGAAACGTCGACGTGTTGACTGCCCAGGAAGCCGGCAGAATCGGCACGTCTGATGAAACGCAGCTGGCATTCGCCACATCAGAGCAGCGAACCATATTCACGTTCAATACGCGAGATTTCGTGCAGTTGCACCGTGAATGGTTGGAGAAGGGGCAGGAACACGCAGGAATCGTGGTTTCGGATCAGCTTCAGGTTGGGGTGGTGTTACGTCGCTTGTTGAAGCTTGCTTGATGCCCGAGACTCGGCGGAGATGCGCAATTGGCTGGAGTTTCTCAGTAACTGGCGTTGATAGGTAACGGCTCTGGCGACGCGGACCGGAATTGATGAAGGTCCCTCGGAAAGAATAAGAGTCTTGTACACGTGAGCGGTCCGACTCCCGTCGTCTCCGCAGGCTTATAGTGTACAACTATAAGATAGGGAAGAGCTCTCAGCAATTTGCTGGGGGCTCTTTTTGTTATGGAGTGTCCTCTTCTGAAATCCCCCTGGTAACACGGACTGTTGGCAAGGCAAGGCTGCCAACCATCTCGTTTTCCCCAACCCGGATAGATCATCTATGGGCCTTTAGCAGTCACGAGCCAAGACTGCTAAAGCGTCGCGACACTCATCCCAAAAAAGCGAAGATACGGCCGTGCTGGCTACTCAATTCATTCATTCATCCGCCAGCGTTTTCGGTTAGGCAGCTTGCCGATAATAGTGATGAATACCACCGAGCACCGGCAGAGAGACGATGGAGATTCTGAAGAGCAGGACGGCAAACAAGACCAGTAGGAGTCGGTCGAGATCGAGCAGTTGGCTGTTCATAGGCTGTGCGGGTACACTGTTGGTGGCTTCGACGATTGAGTGCGGTGCAGATGCCTCATTCGTTTACCCTGACCGCCTATCTTGTCAGGCAACCCATCCCTTCGGAATTATCCGTCGTTCCCGTAAGGAGTATCCACGAACTCGTGAAAGATTGGGATTCGTAATCATGTCTGGTCCAATTCTTGCGACAAAACTGTACATGCCTTTGCCGCGACCCGATCGGATTTTGCGGGCACGTTTGCACAAACAACTGAGCGAGGGGTTGTATCGCAAGCTAACGCTCATCTCTGCACCTGCCGGATTCGGTAAGACAACGCTTCTCAGCGGTTGGGTCACCGAGTTGCATTCTGGAGCTACATCTCAAGAACATGAGACCCAAGTAGCGTGGGTCTCGTTGGATGCACAGGACAGTGATCCGACTCGCTTCCTAACCTACGTCGTGGCGGCGCTACAGACCATTGATCCTGACTTGGGGAGCAATGTAATGGAACGGCTGCAGGCTCCCCAGTCGCCGCCCTTGGAGGCAATGCTCACAGGTCTGATCAACCAACTTGCAACCGTTGCGGGGACGATCGTCTTGGTGCTGGATGACTTTCACCTTGTCGATGCCAAACCGATCGACGATTGCGTTGCGTTTCTACTCGAACACCTGCCGCCACAGATGCACGTGACGCTCGTCACGCGCGAGGATCCATCACTGCCTTTGGCGCGTTACCGTGCCCGCAGCCAATTGACCGAAGTGCGCTCTGACGATCTACGCTTCAGCCCTTACTGAAGCCGCGGACTTCCTGAAACAATCGATGGGATTGAAGCTGACCGAAACCCAGATCGCAGCCTTGGAACAGCGCACTGAAGGGTGGATTGCCGGGCTGCAGTTGGCGGCTCTCTCTATGCAAGGACGCACGGACATTGCCGGCTTTGTCCAGGCCTTCACAGGCAGCCATCGCTTTGTGCTGGACTATCTCATCGAGGAAGTGTTGAAGCACCAATCAGATAGAGTTCGTCAATTCCTGTTGCAGACTTCGATCCTGGAGCAGCTAAGTGGTCCCCTGTGCGATGCCGTGTGCAGTCGTCAAGATGGACAGATGATGTTGGAGTCGTTGGAGCGCGGCAACCTGTTCGTCGTGCCGCTAGACGATGAGCGCCGTTGGTATCGGTATCATCATCTCTTTTCTGAGGTCTTGCAGCTTCATTTACGGGAGGATCATTCGGATCAGGTTCCTGTTCTCCACCGACGCGCCAGTGCATGGTACGAGCAGAATTGTCTGCAGGCGGGCGCAATCCACCACGCGTTTGCAGCGCAAGATCTTGAGCGTGCGGCATGTCTCATTGAACTGACCTGGCCGGCAATCTTCAACGGCTTCCAGCCGGCTACTTGGCTCGATTGGGTGAGGGGGCTGCCTGAGGAGATCGTGCGGATGCGGCCTGTGCTTTGTGTTGGATATGCCTGGACGCTACTTGACTGTGGAGAGTTGCACGGAGTTGGTGAGCGCCTGCGCGATGCCGAACGGTGGCTAGACGCACCTGCGGGAGCGGCTACATCTGAGACCGAGATGGTTGTCGTGAACGAAGAGGAATTTCAGTCTCTCCCCTCGACAATCGCCATGGGCCGCGCGTACTTGGCCCATGCCAATGGCGATGAGGACGCCACCGCAAAATATGCCCGACAAGCGCTCGATCTGCTACCCGCTGATGAGTACTACTGGCGTGGCATCGCCGCCATGTTTTTGGGTTTGGCATATCAGACCGGCGGCGATCTGGATACCGCCTATCAATACTTCGCCGGCAGTGTAGCCAGTCTGCATAAGGCCGGCCACATCCATTTTCAGCTCACGGCACCGTGGCGTTGGCCGACATTCTGGTGACACAAGGCCGTCTGCGTGATGCGGTTCGTACCTATGAACGGTCACTGCAATTTGTTGAAGCGCAGGGAACGCATGCACGACATGGCGAGGCGATCCTGCATGTGGGGCTAGGCGAACTGTATTTTGAACAAGGCGATCAGGCACGCACCGAAGAACATCTCCAGCAGGCAGAGGACTTGGCTGGACACGCCTGGTCGCCAGTTGCAGAGACTCGCCTCTACACGCTGAAAGCTCGCATCGAGGCTGGCCAGGGAGAATTTGAGACCGCTCTCGATCTGTTGAACCAGGCGGAACAGGTGGCTGACCAAGCTGGGCGCTCCGATCTGCATTCACTGGCGGCATTGAGGACGCGGGTCTGGCTTCGACAGGGAAGATCGGCTCAAGCGCTGGCATGGGTACGAGAACGCCGCCTATCGGCTGACGACGATTGCAGCTATCGGACAGAGTCTGAGCAGATCACGTTGGCACGGATCCGCATCGCCGAATACGAGAGCGGTCGGGCAGAACAAGCCATTCATGAGGCCATTGATCTGCTGGCGCGTCTCCTGCAAGAAGCGGAGGCAGGTGGCAGAGACGGCAGCGTCATTGAACTCCTGGTGCTTCAGGCGCTGGCGTATCATGCACAAAATGACATCCACGCCGCAAGTCGGGCGCTCATGCGCGCCTTGGCCATGGCTCAACCTCATGGCTATGTACGTGTCTTTGCCGATGAAGGACGCCCCATGCACACGCTCCTGGCTGAATGCCTGACCCAAGGCGCCGATCCAACCTACGTCACCCAGTTGCTGGCTGCGATCTCGGTAGCAGAGGATGGTGATTTTACTGCGCCCGATGCCAATCAATTGCTGGTCGAACCGCTCAGCAAACGCGAACTCCAGGTGCTCCAACTGTTGGACGCCGGTTACACCAATCAAGCTGTTGCCGATGAACTGGTGATTGCCGTCAGCACCGTAAAGAAACATGTCAACAACATCTTCGGCAAACTGGGTGTGACGAGTCGGACCCAGGCTGTCAGCCACGCCCGCAAGCTAGAACTTCTCTAAATTCGATCGACATCGGTCGACCGCGTATAGAACCCAATGCCCCAGAACTACACCCTTGAATAGAACCTTTGTATGCCGACAGGCGGCCCTCAAATCCGTAAACTGATACCCGTAGTTACGGACGACGTGCAGAATAACAACAAAGGAGAAATCACATGGGTGTGCATGCAAAACAGCAGAGGCCAATCTTGATCCTCGGCGGCACCGGCAAGACCGGACGCCGGGTTGCAGAGAGGTTGACAGCGCGCGGCTTACCTGTCCGAATCGGCTCCCGCTCCGGGCAACCGCCGTTCGATTGGGGCAATCCGGCCACGTGGATGCCGGCGCTGGACGGTGTTGGTGCAGTCTATATCACTTACTATCCGGATGTTGCCGCCCCCGGCGGGGTGGAGGCAGTCAGCTCATTCGCCAACGTGGCCGTGGCCAGTGGCGTCCGTCGGCTGGTCTTGTTGTCCGGCCGCGGCGAGCCGGAGGCTGAGGAAGCCGAAGCAGCCGTGCGTGCGTCCGGAGCAGATCTGACCATCCTGCGCGCCACATGGTTTGCGCAGAACTTCAGCGAAGGCTTCATGCTGGAGCCTGTGCAGCAAGGCGTCATCGCGCTGCCCGCCGGGAACACGCCTGAGCCGTTCGTCGACCTCGATGACCTGGCCGACGTCGCGGTTGCCGCTCTCACCGAAGATGGACATGTCGGTCAACTCTATGAACTGACCGGTCCGCGGCTGTTGACCTTCTCCGACGTGGCCGAGGAGATCGCCCGGGCAACCGGACGTGAGATTCGCTACGTTCCCATCTCCATCGAGGAATACGCAACTGCCGCTACACAGCAGGGGCTGCCGGGTGAGGTGGTCGACCTGCTGCGCTATCTCTTCGGCGTTGTCCTTGACGGACGCAACGCCCGCCTGGGGGATGGCGTCCAACGCGCCTTGGGCCGATCGCCACGAGACTTTGGCGAGTATGCCCGCACCGCAGCCGCCAGCGGCGTTTGGGCAGCTGCGTAGAAATACCAAAGAGATTCCACGCTGAACCGGTCTGGAAGCTGCGTGCTTTCAGACCGGTCGATTCAACGAACTAAATCGATCTACCCATAAAGGAGGCATTATTATGTTTACTGACTCGCTCTTTCCCGTTGCTCTGTTCGTCGCAACATTTCTCTCATCGCTGGTGGCAGGCTTGCTGTTTGTCTTTGCCATCGTGGTCATGCCGGGCATCAAGCACCTGACCGATCGAGAGTTCATCCGGGCCTTTCAGGCCATGGACGGAATCATCCAGGACAACCAGCCGCTCTTCATTTTGGTATGGGTCGGTTCAGCGATCGCGGTCATCGCTGCGACGCTGCTCGGTCTTGGGCAGCTGGATGGCTCGGCGAGATTGCTTCTGCTCTTGGCGGCGATCGCCTACATAGTCGGCGTCCAAATGATCACAATCGTTGTGAACATACCACTGAACAATCGGCTCCAGGCGCTGAATGTCGATCTCCTGGACGCAACGGCGCACCGCACCGCCCGTTCTGATTTCGAGCCGCGCTGGAATCGCTGGAACGCCTTCCGGACGGCCATCGCCATTCTGGTGTCGGCTGGGCTGATGATTCTGCTTATCCTGCTATGAGAGAACCGCAAAGAGAAATCGCGGGAACGCTTGTCGAGATCTCATTTTGACTCCGTGCGAATCCGGGAAGTACCGATGCTCACCTGCCAATTCTTCGAAGATATCTGACTCAGGAGCTACAATGAACACCGCAGAAATCGCCGCCGTTATTGCCAGCGTGCTGCTGGCGACATTGATCATTTTTCAATTGCTTCTGGCTGCCGGACTGCCGCTGGCCGCCTACGCCTGGGGTGGCCAATATGAGGACGTCTTGCCAACCAACCTGCGCTGGGCCAGTCTGGTCGCTATCCCGATCTTGGCCCTTGCTGCCTGGTCGGTGCTTGCCGGTGCTGGGCTTGTGCTACCGGGGGCGGAATCGCGCTGTGCTGGGGATTGCCGTGTGGGTCTTTGCCGCCTATTTTGCGCTGAATACGCTCATGAATTTGATATCGAAAAGCCCGTCTGAACGGCTTGTCATGACGCCGGTATCGCTGGTGTTGACGATCTGTTTCGTGATCGTGGCTTTTTCATGAAAGTCGTGCAAAACGCCGGACTGTCCCGTAGGGTATAGAAATTGATTCCCATAGAGACATCGCCCCTTTCATCGCAGGCTTGCGAGCACGAAACGTCGACGCGCTGACTGCCCAGGAAGCTGGCAGAATCGGCAAGTCTGATGAAGCGCAGCCGGCGTTCGCCATATCAGAGCAGAAAACCATTGCATCGTGAATTGTTGGAGAAGAGGCAGGAACACGCAGGAATCGTGGTTGGAGTTTTTCAGTAATTGGCGTTGATGGGTGCAGGCTTTGGTGACGCGGACCGGAATTGATGAAGGTTCCTCGGTAAGAACAAGAGCCTTGTACACGTGAGGGGTCGACTCCCGTCGTCTCCGCAGGCTTATAGTGTACGACTATAAGATTGGGAAGAGTTCTCAGCGAATTGCTGGGGGCTCTTTTTGTTGTGGCGTGTCCTCTCACTGATTTCCTCTGGTGGTACCGACAGGTGGCATCGCGAAACTGTCAACCATCTCAGGTTCCACGACCTGGCTGAAGAATCTATGGGCCAATAGCAGCCGAGAGCCAGGACTGCTAGAAAGCCATTCTCTAGGCTTGACATCAAGCGAGAATATGGCCCTCATGGTGCGGAAATTGCTTCCCAGAGAGAAACCGGCCTACGCAGCGAGATTGAGCAGGTGGCTGTTCATAGGCTGTGAGGGTACATGGTTGGTGATTTCAGCGATTGAGAGCGATGCAGATGCTTCAATCGTTCACCCTGACAGCCTATCTTGTCAAGCAACCCATCCTTTCTGAATTATCCGGTGTTCCCGTATGGAGTACCGACGCTGTTGCTTGAAGATCCACTTGCGTCTCACGAGTTGCCGATGCCAGCCGAGTACGGTTTCGGGTTTGAAGATCAGGATGGACTGAGCCAGCTGTCGACGCGTACGATCGGCCCGTTGTTTGAGCTTGTTGGCAATTACCGCGAGCGACATCTTCTCTAGTCTGGTAACGCGTGGTCGCTTGACCTGGCGTTCAAGAATATTGATCTGGTGGCGGAGGATCAGCAGTTCGAGGTCCTTTTTTCGCTATCTGTGAGGCGCACGATCGCAAAGATGTCGAGCAGCCAGGAAACGATCACTGACAGAGTCCAGAAGAACATATGCTCCTCGTCTTGAACACGGTTGTGGTATCCAAAGGGAGGAGCATACCTCTGAGCGTGGAACCATCAAAGTCACATGTTTCTCGAGAGCAAGGTGCCGGGATCGAATTTCCGCACCATACGGGATAACCTTACGGAGTTGGCTGGTCGTTCGACCAGTTGCTGACTTCGGCTTGGCAGTGAATGCCGCAGCAGTGAGGCGCTTTACGTGAGAGGAACGTGCTGGCTTGTGCAGCTTGCGCTCAGCGATTCCAAGTTGCCGGCGTAGCAGCAAGATTCCCAGGTGTTTCTCTTGCTCTTTGAGTTGTCAGATTCAGACCCAATCGAGCAGGGTAGAGAACAAGTGCTTGATGATGAACCAGATCATGGGGCGTCGCTTTCCGCCAGCGGTGGATGCTTCATTCTATCGGTGGAAAGCATGAAGTCTGGTCATCAAATGATTTGCGGATGGATTTTTTAGACCATACGGTGTATCCAAGCGCTTATCATAATTTATCCAGCGCAATGACGGCGCAAAGATTGTCTTGAGACTGCCAAGCCAAAGCAAATTCGTTGATGGAAACCGTGTGGGGTGCCGTATCAAATGCCGGATCGTCAACGTGAACCACATCTGCTTCAATGCCGATCAAAACAACAGCATGTTCCGTCTTTTCCGGCCAATACGAGGTCAATTCTCCGGTATCCACTGCCGTGATGACCGGAAGTCTGAGTTCCAAGAAGGTTCGTAGCGTGTCGATCTCAGACCGACCAATGGATACCGACAGCCCCAGCGATTCCAGATTGTTCAGGTTTCGAAATGGCGTTCCAATCTCGTCAACCTGCAAGAGTCGAAGTAGCCGATCGTACTGAATAGGCACCTGGAGATAGGCGAGTACCATGGCTGCGCATGCAGCAAGACAATCAGCCTGCCGGCGCTGTCTCTGGTGTGAGACGGGAAGCAACATGTCCGGCTTTCTCTCGCATGGCGGTGATTTCGTCTTCGCTCAAGCATACTACTTCGCCCGTCGTCGCATCTACATCGATAGAGCCAACAACTGCGACTTTGCCATATTCGCGCAACTGGAGACTTGTTGCCATGCGCCAGACCGGGCGCTTCTCTAGTACCAACACCGGCGTATCAGGTACGATGAACATGGCGACTTCCCGGGTCAAATAGCCGTTCGCCCGCTGTCGGGCCACATCGGGTGGCACAGTAATTTCGATCTGCAACTGCGCGTCAATCTTCAGTGGGCCTTCTCTGGGCCACGACTCTTCATGTTCGTAGAGAACTTGGAACATCGGATTGCCTCCGCATTTCCGCCGCTTGGCGTAGATTTCCTATGCGTTATCATAGCATAGGTACCGGGTTTGACTCAACCAAGTTTTGACGATCCGGCAGCGGTGAGGCGATCAATCTATTGAGGGGCTGTAGCCAGTCTATGCGGCGAGGCGAGAGGGATATCCAGGTGTTGTGGTGTAACAAACGGTTCGAATCTGGAGGAGATTCGAATTTTCTGCGAGGCGTCGGGGAATGAAGTGCACCAGGGGTGTACACGTGAGGGGTCGACTCCCGTCGTCTCCGCTCGTGTATGCAGATGACTCAGACTGAGTCCCTGTGATAAATGGGTCAACGGTGTAAGCCGTTGGCTCATTTACGTTATGCCCCAGAACCAGATGGCAGTTTGACTGTAAGGTCATCGCGACCCGTATGGTGCGGAAATTGATTCCCGGAGAGAAACTGGCCTACGCAGCAAGTCGATAGTAATCGTGAATGATGCCTCCGAGTACATCGCGACAGCGAATTGGACCGTCACTTGGGCTTGATGAGACCGGCATTATCGGAGTGCGTTGCTCAATTCCCTGGTGAGGTCGCCTTTCATTGTAGTAGGCCTCGAATTCCCGCAGTACCGACACGAGATGGGTCTGTTCGCAAAGCGGGCGTTTACGCCATTGAAGATGAGAATGTGGTCAAGACACTCGTTTCGAGCCGTCCGGACCCACCTTTCGGCATATGAATTCGCATCGGGCGCTTGCCGGGGCGTCAAGACAATTTCACAGCCTTCGGCTTCGAAGACCTGGTCGAAAGACTTGGCGAACTTCGAATCTCGATCATGGATCAAGTAGCGAAACTCCGTGCCCTGCTCCTGCAAATCCCAGGTCAAGTTGCGAGCTTGCTGGGTGACCCAGGCTGAATCAGGATTGCTGGTACAGCCGACGACATGAACTCGTCGCGTGCCAAGTTCAATGAAGAAGAGCACGTAGAGCGTACGCAGCAGGACCGTTTCCACAGTGAAGAAGTCGCAGGCGATCATCTGGTGTCTGTAGTGTTTGAGGAATGCTCGCCAGGATGAGCGACCTCGTTCCGGTACCGGCGGAATGCCATGGCGGGGCAGGATTTCTTTGATGGTCGTCTTGCCGACATCATATCCGAGTTTGAGCAGTTCACCTTCGATCTTGCGATAGCCCATGCGTGGATTCTCGCGTGCCAAGCGCACGATCAACGCTTCGATATCTGGATCAGTCCGAGGTCTGCCTGGTTGACGCGACTGCTTGAAGGTCCACTTGCGTCTCACGAGTTCCCGATGCCAGCCGAGTACGGTTTCGGGTTTGAAGATCAGGATGGACTGAGCCAGTTGTTGACGCGTGCGATCGGCCCGTTGCTTGAGCTTGTTGGCAATGACCGCCAGCGACAGTCTTTCTAGTCTGGAGA
The DNA here is from genome assembly GCA_963715415.1 of uncultured Chloroflexia bacterium. Lineage (GTDB taxonomy): Bacteria > Chloroflexota > Anaerolineae > Caldilineales > Caldilineaceae > JAWKOK01. The sequence continues at coordinate 105,701 of CAVQSG010000016.1, forward strand.
GGCGTGGTCGCTTGACCTGGCGTTCAAGAATATTGATCTGGTGGCGGAGGATCAGCAGTTCGAGGTCTTTTTCGCTATCTGTGAGGCGCACGATCGCAATAATATCGAGCAGCCAGGAACCGATCACTGACAGAGTCCAGAAGAACAGATGCTCCTCGTCGTTGAACACGGTTGTGGTATCCAAAGAGAGGAGCATACCTCTGAGCACGGAACCATCAAAGTCGCATGTTTCTCGAGAGCAAGGTGGCCGGGATCGAATTTCCGCACCATACGGCATCTCACCATACGCCGGCCGTTGAAGATAGCGGCCAATTGTGCTATATTGGATAATATATGCAATATGTACAACTTGACCAGGTTCGACATGGAGGTTTCAGAGATATGGAAAAATCTGTCAACAGTTCTTCGCTACGAAGCAAGTTGAGCCCAATCCTCGATGATGTTCAGTTCAATCGAGACAACTACATCATCGAACGCAACGGTCGTCCGGCGGCGGTCATCGTGCCAGTCAATATCTATGAAAACTGGAAGCAAAGTCGCCATCGGTTCTTTGAACTCGTGGAGGAAGTCCAGGCGGCAAACAAGGACGCCGATCCTGACGAAGTAATGGAACTTGTTCTTGAGGCTCAACAAGCTGTGCGGGCCGATAAACCTGGCCAGTCGACGAGTCAGAAGCGATGATGAACGTCGTGCTAGATGCCAACATCTTCATCAGCGCGCTTATCTCGGAAAGCGGTGCTCCCGGCCAGATCCTGGCCCGATGGCGACGCGGTGAATTTGATGTGATCGTGTCCCCAGCTGTGATCGACGAAGTGCGGCGCGTCACCGGGTATCCAAAGCTCGTGAATCGGTACGACAGGATTAGAGAGAATAGCGCTGAACTTATCGCTACCCTTAGCGAAATCGCCATCGTCGTTGAACCGACCGAAATTCTTGCGGTCGTCAAGGACGACGAATCCGATAACCGATACATTGAGTGTGCCATCGCTGGGAATGCTGCATATGTTGTCACTGGCGACTCACATCTCCTTGAGATTCACGAGTATCTCGGCATCAAAATGATAAGCCCCGCAGCATTCTTGGCCAATCTGGTCACGGATAACATGCAATAACTATGAACAAGTCGAGCTGTAGCGTTTTATGCTGTCTCCCGTATGGTCAAAAAAATCCATCCGACCGGGAATACGAGACTACGCAGATTTGCGATAGTAGTCGTGGATGATGCCTCCCAATACTTGGCAACACCGGATCGGACCGTCGCGGCTCTGCGTAGTTTATTGAATCGGTGTCTGAAGATCGATGCCCTGATGTGGCCGAGCCGTGTTGTAGTAGTCGAGATACTCGGACATCACTGAGCACAGATGGCTCTGGTTGCCGATGAGCAACTTGTCCAGACTCTCGGTTCTCACGGATCGAACCCAGCGCTCAGCAACGGAATTCGCATTGGGCGCGCGTGCTGGCGTGAGGATGCTTTCCACGCCTTCGGAGCGGAAAGCGGCATCAAATGCGTCCGTGAATTTGTTGTCCCGATCGTGAATGAGAAAGCGCAGACGTGGCTCACTGTCTTCAAAGTCCCACACGAGCTGCGGATGGATTTTTTGGACCATACGCTATCAAGCTCATGCCTTTACAATTTCATCCCATCTTTTCTTGGTTTTCTGGCCAATAGCTTTCATCACTCTGTAATAAATCGGACGTGGTAGTGCACTGGCAACTTTGAGAATAAACCGACGTCTAAAACCAGGGATGCACAAGACCTGTGCTTTTTCCAATGCGCTTAGGGATTTGTCCACTACCTCTTCGGGCTTCATCCATTGCCTTTGATCTTTCGTGAAGTCAGCGCCCAGATCGTGAATGAAACTCAGTCACTGTGAAACCCGGAGCCAATGCCTGGACACGAATACCTGTTCCCATCAAGGCAACATGCAACGATTCTGTGAAGCTGATGTGCAATGGATTCACTCTCTGTATCTTTGCCCAACGTTTGAGTTGAGCCGATTGCGGGTAAGCAAAACCGCCTTCAATGCCAAAGTGAGACCACAGCCACAACCAATTACAGAAAAACGGAAGGATAGCAATTCGGCCACAACGATTTGTTGCGCAGCGCAACGATTCAAGGAGAGAGATGAACCATCCAAACCCCTCCACCAAATCGCATCTTGGAGTGATGCCCTCAGAAAATCCCAGGAATCAACCGATAGCGCACGCGCCGTGCATAATCCCGATACCCCGGCAGTTCATCCTGTAGAGTCCGGTCTTCCAGCGTGGTTCTGATCACGGTAATGATCAGCGCCACCATCGCCGGTATGAGTGTCCACACCGAGCTTAAGGCCAGCACAATGCCCAGCAGTGGCGGAATATTTCCGGCATAGCCCGGATGCCGCACAATCCGGTATGGGCCACTGTCACACACCACATGCCCTCTATCCGTCTGAATCCGTACCGTGCTGGAGAAAAAGCGGTTCTCTACCAAATGCCCACGCAGCGAAAGCGTATCCGAGCGCGATCAAGATGAAGCCGAGCACGATGAGCCATAACGGAAATACGGGTGACCAGCCAAAGCGGTGGTCCAGCCCTGCCACAATGACCAGAGGGAAACTTAGACTCAGCGCCATCAGCGGAGCAAGCACTTTGTCCCAAGCCTTCGCGCTCTGGATCGTCTCAGTATTTTGTCGTTCGGCCGTTAACCCCGGATGCCGCCGTTCCGCCCAAATGCGCCCTCCTATGCCGGCGGCAACGAACAGCAGGGAATAGACCCACGCCTGCCACCAACCGAAATCCCCTCCGCATACCAATAGAACCAGTGGTATGGAGAGATACACCACAACTAAACCGATCCATTGGCGAGGGGACACTGTCTGAATCGCCTTTTGATTATCTGGTTTCGATTCCATACGATTAATCGGCCTTTCTGGCACGATAGAGCGTCAATAGACCATTGAAGGCCTGCCAAATCACATCGACTCGGCCAAAGCCGGTTGTGCGCAGCATGACAGGCAAGCGCCCGTACAGGTTATCGTCGATCTGTTCAAAACGGGCGACGGCACGAGCAATGGTGGCCTGCCATTCGGTCGCCGGCGCATTGAAATCCAGCAGGAAGAATGATCCGTCTGGCGACAGCACACGCCGTGCCTCGGCGAAGAGGGCTTCCTTCTGCGCCGTTGGCAGGTGATGCACCATCATGCTGGCCACAACGGTGTCAATCGAGCCGGTACGCCATGGCAGAGTGACGGCTGATCCCTGGACGAGAGCAGGACCCCTGCTGGCCTCAGCTACTTTGGCTTTGGCATGCGCCTGAACCAGCATGGCATCATCGATGTCCAGCCCGATCACCGTGGCTTCGGGCGCCGCCTGTGCCAGCGCAATCGTCAGCGTGCCAGTGCCGCAGCCAACGTCTATAATGGTGTGGCCGGGCGCTGCCTGCACTGCATCAACTACTGGTCTACGAATGAATTCCTCCCAGAAGACCCACTTCATGATGGGGTCGTAGAAGCGAGTCAACCGTGGATCACTCAGGCCGGGAATGAAAGTCGTTTGGGTTGACATGTCCATCAGGTTTCCTTAGAACTGATCGGCTCGTGAGCCATTGTCAATTGAGCACGAAGTCACATGAACACGAAGATCATTGTCCGCTTTGCCTTGCGAGAGACCATGGGGGTCGTCCTCATGGGCGTGGCGCTTTTTTGGTCAGCCGGTGAGATTGGCTGGCTGCCGGCATGGGCGCTGCTTGGTGTCATCGTATCATGGATTGTCGCCACTGCCGTTGTTACTCTCCGACACAGCCCTGACCTGCTGGCAGAGCGACTCGGACCTGCCAAAGGCGCGAAGCGCTGGGATACCATCATCATGGGCATCTACGGCGTGCTGCAGCTTGCCCTGCTCGTGATCGCCGGACTCGATCATCGATTTGGCTGGACCACCGGGATCGGCGTAATGGCTCAAATCGGCGCACTTGTCGTTTGCTGCTTCGGCTATGGGCTTGCCGTGTGGGCGACCGCATCGAATGCTTACTTCTCGCAGATCGTCCGCATTCAGACAGAACGAGGTCATGAGGTTGCAACCGGTGGCCCGTACCGTTTCGTACGTCATCCGGCCTACACGGGCACAATCCTGACTTCCGTCGCGACCCCGATTCTTCTGGCTTCTTGGTGGGCATTTGCGGTTGGCGTGCTTGCTGCGTTGCTAATGATTCTGCGCACTATCCTAGAGGACCGCACCTTGCAGGCCGAACTCCCCGGCTATCTCGAGTATGCCCACCGGGTCCGTTACCGGCTTGTTCCAGGCGTCTGGTAAGATCTGGAGCGTCAACGGCAGTATCGACTGAATCGGACTATCTTGGCCTGACGAATGTGAAGAGAGGTTGTATCCATATGGCAGCACAATCAACGGAATCTGTTCCAAAATCGGTCAGGCCCTTTATTTGGGAACGACGTTCCGGTGG
>CAVQSG010000017.1:0-188747 GCA_963715415.1 uncultured Chloroflexia bacterium
CAAAAGCCACGGGAATCTTACTTAGAGCTGAGAGCACGAAGCGTGCCGGCGCCCGGCCGGGACATTTCGACCGGTCTGGTGGCCCCCCTTGGCTGATTCCTGCACAGCCCGGGAGGTCAGGCATTACGCAGCGGGAAGACCCATTACGGGGTCGTAATGGGTCCCTGGAGCCGATTCCGCCAGCGGGCCCCGCCCCCGGGGCGGAAGGGAGGCCGGCCCGGGCGCTCCCCGGTCCTCGGCGGCGGGCGGTCCGCCGGGCCGCGTGTTTCGGATTCCCGAACCTTGACGCACCCGCCGGAAGCGGGACTCTGGACCCGGGAGGCCATCAGGAGGGTGCCATGCGCGCGATCCCGAGCCCACTCCTCGGGTCGTTCCGGACCGCGGTTGCGTCCGCGGTTCTTCTCGGCGGGCTCCTGCTCGCCGCGCCGTCCCCGTCTCTCGCCCAGGCGGATGACGAGGAGCTCGAGACCATCGGCAGCGATTCCTGCATCGACTGCCACGACGAGAGCCGAGAGGGCAGCCTCTTCGCCGACGACATCGAGCATTCGGCCCACGAGGGGTTCGAGTGCATGGACTGCCACTCCGATCGCGGCACGATCCCGCACGTGGAGCAGGACGGGTTCTCCATCGGGAGCGATGCCTGCTCGGAGTGCCGTCGATGATGCGGCAGCCGAGTACGTCGCCCACGGCCGCGGCAAGCGCGAGCTGAACGGCGATCTGCCCGAGTGCGCGGAGCTGCCCGGCACGCACGGCATCCTGCCCTCGAGCGCGCGGCAGTCGACCACGCACCCCACGCAGCTCCCGCAGACCTGCGGCCAGTGCCACGAGAACCTGGACATCACGCGGAAGTACAACATCCTGATCGACCACCCGATCGAGATCTACGAGAGCAGCGTGCACGGCCAGGCGACCAAGGGCGGCGTGTACGTCGCGGCGACCTGCAACGACTGCCACTCCACCGAGGGGACCGCGCACAAGATCCTGTCCCCCATCCGCAGGTCCACGATCAAGCCGCTCCGAGACATGCCCAAGACCTGCGGCCAGTGCCACCGCGGGGTCGAGAACGACTTCTGGGAGGGGATCCACGGGCAGCTCGTCGCCCGCGGCGAGACGGACGCGCCGGTCTGCACGAGGCCTACCACCACGGGGAGCACGGCATCCTGGCGCCTTCGGATCCGCGCTCGCCGGTGTCGCGCGCGAAGGTGGCCGAGGTCACCTGCTCGCCCTGCCACGAGTCGGCCGTCCTCAACGAGAAGTACGGGCTCCCCACCGAGCGTCTCACCACGTTCATCGACTCGTACCACGGCCTCAAGAGCAAGGCGGGCGACCAGCACGTCGCCAACTGCGCTTCGTGCCACGGCGTGCACCGGATCCTGCCGGCATCGATCCCGCCTCCACGATCAACCCGGCGAACCTCCAGCACACCGTGCGGCGAGTGCCACCCCAAGATCTCGACCCAGATCGCGAGCATCCCGATCCACGGCATCTCCGGCGAGGGGTTGCGCACGCCGCTGGCCTCGCTCATCGAGAAGATCTACATCGTCGCGATCGTGGTGATCATCGGCGGGATGCTGCTGCACTGGTTGATCGATCTGCGGCGCCAGCTCTGGGACCTCTTCCGCCGCCGTCCCCAGATCCGCCGGATGAAGGCCAACGAGGTCTGGCAGCACACGATGCTGGCGACCACCTTCATCGTCCTCGTGGTCTCGGGCTTCGCGCTCCCGCTTCGACCAGGGGTTCATCTCGAAGTTCTTCTTCGGATGGGAGCGGGGCTTCGAGATCCGCGGGATCATCCACCGCGTGGCGGCGGTGCTGTTCCTGATCACGGTCATCTGGCACGTGCTCTACCTGCTCAGCCGCCGGGGCCGCGAGTTCCTCCGCGACATGATCCCAGCCCGGATGATTTCCGGTTCTTCGTCCAGAAGATGGGCTACGACCTCGGCCTCGTGAAGAAGTCGCCCGTTCGGCCGGTTCAGCTACGTGGAGAAGGCGGAGTACTGGGCGCTGGTCTGGGGAACCGCCGTCATGGCGATCACCGGGCTCATGCTCTGGTTCGACAACACGGTGATCGGCTTCCTCCCCAAGGGGTTCCTGGACATCGCCCTGGTCGTGCACTACTGGGAGGCCTGGCTCGCCACGCTGGCCATCATCGTCTGGCACCTGTACTCCACGGTCTTCAGCCCGGGCGTCTATCCGATGAACCCGGCCTGGATCACGGGCCGGATGCCGGAGTGGTCCCGCGCACGAGCACCAGGCGCATCTCGAGGAGGCGCAGAAGGAGCAGGCCCAGGCGCTGCGGCGCCACTAGCGATGGACATCCGGCTCGCTTCGGAGACCGCCCGTTTCGGGTTCGTGTTCGCCCGTCGGGGCATCGTGCCGGAGGCGTGCTCGTCCTGGTTCCTGCCCCGACTCGTCGGCATCAGCACAGCCACCGAGTGGTGCTACACCGGGCGGGTGTTCCCGGCAGCCGAGGCGGTCGAGCGGGGACTGGTGCGAAGCGTGCATGCCCCGGACGACCTGCTCCCTGCAGCACGAACTCGCCCGGGAGATCGCCGACAACACGGCGCCGGTCTCGGTGGCGCTCGCCCGGCAGATGTTGTGGCGGATGCTCGGGCAGGCGGATCACCCGATGGAGGCACACCGTGTCGATTCCCGCGGGATCCAGTCGCGCGGTGCGAGCGCCGACAGCGAGGGAGGGCGTCGAGAGCTTCCTCGAGAAGCGTCAGCCCAGCTATCCCGTGAAGGTCAGCGACGGACTTCCCGAGATCTTCCCGGACTGGGTCGAGCCGGAGTTCCACTGGAGACGTCCGCCGAGAGTGACGCCTGGCACGTCGCTCCTCGGCGGACGTTCTCAGTGGAACTCCGGCTCGACCCAGTCCGGGAAGATCTCGGGAAGTCCGTCGCTGACCTTCACGGGATAGCTGGGCTGACGCTTCTCGAGGAAGCTCTGGACGCCTGGGTAGCCGCGTCGGCGCTCGCACACACAGACTGGATCCACCGGGAATCGACACGGTGTGCCTCCATCGGGTGATCCGCGCCGAGCATCCGCCACAACATCCGGGTGAGCGCCACCGAGACCAGCACCGTGTTGTCGGCGATCTCCGGGGCGACCGGCGCCGCTGCAGGGAGCAGGTCGTCCGGGGCATGCACGCTTCGCACCGTCCGCTCGACCGCCTCGGCTGCCGGGAACACCCGCCCGGTGTAGCACCACTCGGTGGCTGTGCTGATGCCGACGAGTCGGGGCAGGAACCAGGACGAGCACGCCTCCGGCACGATGCCCCGACGGGCGACACAAAGACCCGAAAACGGGCGGTCTCCGAAGCGAGCCGGATGTCCCATCGCTAGTGGCGCCGCAGCGCCTGGGCCGTCTCCTCCCGCGCCTCCTCGAGATGCGCCGGGTGCTCGTGCGCGTACATGGACTCCGGCATCCGGCCCGTGATCCAGGCCGGGTTCATCGGATAGACGCCCGGGCTGAAGACCGTGGAGTACAGGTGCCAGACGATGATGGCCAGCGTGGCGAGCCAGGCCTCCCAGTAGTGGACGACCAGGGCGATGTCCAGGAACCCCTTGGGGAGGAAGCCGATCACCGTGTTGTCGAACCAGAGCATGAGCCCGGTGATCGCCATGACGGCGGTTCCCCAGACCAGCGCCCAGTACTCCGCCTTCTCCACGTAGCTGAACCGGCCGAACGGGGGCGACTTCTTCACGAGGCCGAGGTCGTAGCCCATCTTCTGGACGAAGAACCGGAAATCATCCGGGCCGGGGATCATGTCGCGGAGGAACTCGCGGCCCCGGCGGCTGAGCAGGTAGAGCACGTGCCAGATGACCGTGATCAGGAACAGCACCGCCGCCACGCGGTGGATGATCCCGCGGATCTCGAAGCCCCGCTCCCATCCGAAGAAGAACTTCGAGATGAACCCCTGGTCGAAGCGGAGCGCGAAGCCCGAGACCACGAGGACGATGAAGGTGATCACCAGCATCGTGTGCTGCCAGACCTCGTTGGCCTTCATCCGGCGGATCTGGGGACGGCGGCGGAAGAGGTCCCAGAGCTGGCGCCGCAGATCGATCAGCCAGTGCAGCAGCATGCCCGCCGATGATCACCACGATCGCGACGATGTAGATCTTCTCGATGAGCGAGGCCAGCGGCGTGCGCAACCCCTCGCCGGAGATGCCGTGGATCGGGATGCTCGGCGATCTGCGGTCGAGATCTTGGGGTGGCACTCGCCGCACGTGTGCTGGAGGTTCGCCGGGTTGATCGTGGAGGTGGGATCCGACTGCCGGCAGGATCCGGTGCACGCCGTGGCACGAGGCGCAGTTGGCGACGTGCTGGTCGCCGGCCTTGCTCTTGAGGCCGTGGTACGAGTCGATGAACGTGGTGAGACGCTCGGTGGGGAGCCCGTACTTCTCGTTGAGGACGGCCGACTCGTGGCAGGGCGAGCAGGTGACCTCGGCCACCTTCGCGCGCGACACCGGCGAGCGCGGATCCGAAGGCGCCAGGATGCCGTGCTCCCCGTGGCAGTCCGTGCAGACCGGCGCGTCCGTCTCGCCGCGGGCGACGAGCTGCCCGTGGATCCCCTCCCAGAAGTCGTTCTCGACCCCGCGGTGGCACTGGCCGCAGGTCTTGGGGATGTTGAAGTGGTTGATCGTGGACTCGCGGAAGCCGGGGGACAGGATCTTGTGCGCGGTCCCCTCGGTGGAGTGGCAGTCGTTGCAGGTCGCCGCGACGTACACGCCGCCCTTGGTCGCCTGGCCGTGCACGCTGCTCTCGTAGATCTCGATCGGGTGGTCGATCAGGATGTTGTACTTCCGCGTGATGTCCAGGTTCTCGTGGCACTGGCCGCAGGTCTGCGGGAGCTGCGTGGGGTGCGTGGTCGACTGCCGCGCGCTCGAGGGCAGGATGCCGTGCGTGCCGTGGCAGTCCGCGCACTCGGGCAGATCGCCGTTCAGCTCGCGCTTGCCGCGGCCGTGGGCGACGTACTCGGCTGCCGCATCATCATGGCACTCCGAGCAGGCATCGCTCCCGATGGAGAACCCGTCCTGCTCCACGTGCGGGATCGTGCCGCGATCGGAGTGGCAGTCCATGCACTCGAACCCCTCGTGGGCCGAATGCTCGATGTCGTCGGCGAAGAGGCTGCCCTCTCGGCTCTCGTCGTGGCAGTCGATGCAGGAATCGCTGCCGATGGTCTCGAGCTCCTCGTCATCCGCCTGGGCGAGCGACGGGGACGGCGCGGCGAGCAGGAGCCCGCCGAGAAGAACCGCGGACGCAACCGCGGTCCGGAACGACCCGAGGAGTGGGCTCGGGATCGCGCGCATGGCACCCTCCTGATGGCCTCCCGGGTCCAGAGTCCCGCTTCCGGCGGGTGCGTCAAGGTTCGGGAATCCGAAACACGCGGCCCGGCGGACCGCCCGCCGCCGGGGACCGGGGAGCGCCCCGGGCCGGCCTCCCTTCCGCCCCGGGGGCGGGGCCCGCTGGCGGGAATCGGCTCCGGGACCCATTACGACCCCGTAATGGGTCTTCCCGCTGCGTAATGCCTGACCTCCCGGGCTGTGCAGGAATCGGCCAAGGGGGGCCACCAGACCGGTCGAAATGTCCCGGCCGGGCGCCGGCACGCTTCGTGCTCTCAGCTCTAAGTAAGATTCCCGTGGCTTTTGCCGATCATTGGGGTCGACGCCGCCCGACGCCCGACCCGAGCGATTGGAACGCGATGAGAAGCGTAGAGAGGCCCTTCCGGCCGATGCGACAGCCCCGCTCCGGCCGACGGTGCCGAGGGCTGGGCAACGAGCGGGGCATGACCCTTCTCGAGCTCCTGATCATGGTGGCCGTCATGGGGCTCGTGCTGGCCGCCTCCGTGCCCGGCATGCGCTCGACCGTGGAGGCCTATCGCCTCGACGGCTCGGTCCGCGAGGTCACGAGCCGCATCTTCATCTCGCGGCAGATGGCGGTGCGGGACAAGACCCCGTACGTGATGACCGTCGATCCGGCTCAACGACCGGTACGCTGGCATTCGGGGATACGGATGGCGACGGCGTTCCCGACCCGGGCGAGACCGCTGCTCGGTCCCTACCAGCTCGAGCCGGACATATCGCTCGTGAACCTGAGCTGGACCGGCAACCGCATGACGTTCTTCCCGAACGGGCGCGCGTCGGAGACCGGCGACATCCGGATCGCGGACGGCAATGGCCGCACGAAGACGATCCGCGTGCACTCCACGACAGGCAACGCGGAGGTGCTCCCGTGACGGCGACATCCGTGCGGCTCGGCTCCCAGCGCGGCTTCTCGCTCGTGGAGCTCATGGTTGCCATCACCTTCTTCGGGATCCTGATGCTCGGCTTCCTCGCGATCTTCCCGCTGGGAATGCGGTCGGTGGACAAGGGCGAGAAGCTCACGGTCGCGTCCAGCCTGGCGCAGGACGAGATCGAGCGTCTCAAGGTGCTCCCGCGGACCGATCCCGATCTCGCGCCGGGGACCCACCTGGACGCGGCGAATCCCCTGCTCGGTGTTTACGCCCGGTCGTGGACGGTCACGGATGACGTCCCGATGGCGGGCATGAAGGCCGTGAATCTCACGGTCTCCTATTCGGACAACGGAATCCCCCGGAACGTCCAGATCCTCACGTATCTGGCCAGGTGACAGGAGGCAGACGTGCGCAACGAATCCGGTAGGACCGGTCGCGCAGGCTCCCGAAGGGGGTTCTCGGCCGTCGAGGTCATGATCGCGCTCGTCGTGCTGAGCTTCCTCATGGTCGTCGGCATCCGTGCCTTCCAGGGGAGCCGGAAGATGACGCGCGGCGCCACGATGAAGGGCAACGCGCAGCAGAACGCCCGCAACGCGGTGGAACTGGCGACCGGCGACCTCCGATCGCTCGGGTTCGACCTCGATCTCGGCAATGGCCAGCGGGGTCTCGTCTACGCGGGACCCTGGGACATCATCTTCAACGCCAACATCCTGCCGACCAGCGACGATCCGGCCGCGCCGGCGTTCCCGCGCGCGATCGACGTGACCGTTGCCAATGCGGCCGTGCCTCCCGCCAGCCCGCTCTATGTCCCCGCCACCACGTTCTCCACGGGAGCGGAGACCATCCGCTACACCCTGGATTCGAACGGGGACGGGGCCGTGACGGCGGCCGACCAGGGGGACGATCCCGAGGAGGCCACCGCCAACCCGCGCGACTTCGTGCTCCTGCGCGAGGTCTACGGCGTCCGGGCCGACGGGACGAACGGCGGGAACGGGGAGCCGGTGGCCATCCTCCGCGGACCGCTGGCCGGGAACGACGGGACGCTGCCGCCGCCGCTGCTGACCTACTGGCTCGATCACGACGACGATCCGCTGACCGCGGAGATCCTGCACGGGGACGGCGACGGGGACGGTGTCCTCTCCCAGGCGGAGATCGCCGCGATCGGACCGGTGGCGGCGGCCGATCTGGCGCTCGTCAGCCGGGTCGTCCTCAACGTCACGACCGAGGATCGCCGAGTCCAACGGGCGGAACGGCTACCGCAGCCGCTCCCTGATGTCTTCGGTCTCGTTCCGGAACCCGATCCGCAAGACCGGCATCGTCTCCGGAACCGTGTTCCAGGACGGCGATGCCGACCAGGTCTACGACCCGGCGACCGAGTCGCCGATCCCCAACGTGACGGTCCGCCTCAACACCGGGCAGATCTTCCAGACCGACGTCAACGGCCGCTACGTCTTCGAGGTGCCCGCAGGCACCTACACGGTGACCGAGCTCGATCCACCGGGCTTCGTGTCGACCACGCCGAACTCCTACGGCGTGACCCTGCTGACGGGCTCGAGCGCGCTGTTCGACTTCGGGGACCGCCCCGGCGTCGGCGTCGGGACGATCGAGGGGAAGGTCTTCCACGACCTGGACATGGACGGGATCCTCGCACTGGACGAGCCGGGAATCCCGTCGGTCGTGGTGACGCTGCACACCGGCGTCTCCGACACCACGGATGTGAACGGCGACTACTCGTTCGCCGTGCCCGCCGGCTCGTTCACGGTCGTCGAGACCGACTCGGTCGGCTGGACGTCGACGACGCCGAACGCCGTCGAGGTCGTCCTCTCGACGGACGGCGAGGTCGCCCGGGTGGACTTCGGTGACGTTCCCGGGTCCGGCCTGGGGAACCTGAAGCGGGATCGTGTTCCTCGACCTGGACCGGGACGGGCTCCCGGGCGGGGTGGAGCCCGGAATCGCCGACGTCCCCGTGACCGTGACCCGGGCTCGACCGTCGTCGACTCCACGCTCACGAACGGGAACGGCGAGTACGTGTTCACGCTGCCCCAGGGCAACTACGACGTCGAGCAGTGGGATCGCGACGGGCTACACGTCCACCACGCCCAACCTGGTGCGGAACGTGTTCATTCGCGAGGACAGCACCGAAGTCGTCGACTTCGGCGACATCCTCGACGCCTCGCTGAACTTCACCGTCGTCACCGTGGGACAGACGGACCGGGCGCTCTCGATCGTCGCCACGGACCTGCAGGAGGACAACAAGGGCGACGCCGACATCGTGCTCGGGACGCAGCTCAGCGCCGGCTCGAACAACCTGCACGTCTGGCACAACATGCGCAGGAACTCGGGGACGGCGATCACGGCGCTCTTCGAGCCCACGCCGACCTTCTCCCGGAACGCGAGCCACCCGATCCCGGTGCTGCGGCGTCTGACCGCCAACACCGACCCGGTCGACGACGTCCTGACGGGGCTCGACGTCACGACGTCACAGAACATCTCGTTCTGGGTCACGTCGACGGCCGGCAGCGATCGGGGCATGCTCCCGGTCAGTCCGAACGCGGCCTACGGGACCACGACGGGATCCAGCGTGCTCAGCCTGAGCCCGGTGAGCTGGCCGGGCACGAGCATCAAGGGCCTGCTGGTCGGGACCAGGGACGGAGCGGGCTCGGGGCACGTGGAGGTCTGGCTCGAGTCCGGCTCGCTCGCGTACTACCACCTCAACACATCGGATCTGCACGTCGGTCCGGGCGGCGGGCTGGGCGAGATCACGCTCGATCGACGTCGCGGACCTCGACCTGGACGGCCTGCCGGACATCGCCGTCGGCGAGGACCTCGGCGGCGACCAGGGCCGCATCACGGTCTTCCTCGGTGGCGACGACGTCGGCGGCACCGTCCCGTGGGTCTGGCACGACGGCCAGTCCCTTTCGACCGGAGGGCGCGGTGAACGCCCTGAAGGCGATCGACATGAAGGAGGACGACCAGGGCGACGTGGACCTCGCTGGTCGGCACCTCCCGGGCGACCTCCTCCGGGGTCGTGGAGCTCTGGCTGAACGATGTCGCGACGGACAGGCGATGCTCGGCGACCCCGGGTCGACGGAGCGGATCCGCAGCGACTGGATCGACACCGGCGGAGAGGTGCTGGCGCTCGGGCGCGCAGCCGCTGGATCCGGACGTCTTCCCGGACGTGGTGATCGGCCTGCGGACGAGCCAGTACGCCGGCGCGCTCAACGTCTACCGGGCGTTCGGCTACCTCCCGAGCTCCGGGACCGAGTGGTCCCACAGCCGGCTCCGGCGAGATCGTGACGCTCACGCTGGACGACTTCAACCTGGACGGCCTCGAGGACATCGCGGTGGGGACGCGCACGGCGCTGTCCACCGGCGAGCTCGTGGTCTACTTCGGTCAGTAGGAGGGGCACCTTGGATAGCAGCCGTTTCCCCGCGCTCGCAGGGGCGGAGGGACAGCGCGGGACCGCGATGGTCGCCATGCTGTTGATCTTCGGGGCTCTCTCCGTCCTGAGCGTCGGGCTGATGATCTTCTCGACGACGGAGATCCGGATCGCGGACAACCAGCGGGACCACACGGCCGCGCTGTACGTGGCCGAGGCCGGCGTGACCGAGATCCTGAGCCGCATGGACCTGACTCCGGGCACGAACGTCACCGTGAACGGGGCGACGTTCGACGCCTACATCGGGGACGATCCGCTGAACCCCGATCCCCTCTGGCGCACGGAGGTCCACCTCTCCCCGGCCGGAGGGCTGCCGGCACCGCTCGGGACGGAGACGATCGTGGCGACGATCCAGCCGTCCGGCAGCTGGCTGCAGTACGGCGACACCGGCCAGGGGCTGGCGCCGATCTCGATCGAGCACAAGTGGGTGGACGTGGACGGTGACGGGAACCGCGAGGTCGGGGAGCTGGTCCTGTACGACGCCGGCCGGTTCCCGCCGGAGAACTTCACGAGCGGCATGCCGATCGAGGTGATCAACGTGCCCGCGATCCTCAACGGATCGCGCCGGAGCGTGCTCTCCGAGGTCACGCACATGCCGATCACCGTCGGTGTCTCGGCCGCGATCTCGAGCGACAACGGCGTCGACCTCACCGGCAACATGACGGCCTGCGGACACAACCACGACATCGCGACGCCCGCCGGCAGCAAGATCCCGGCCTGCCGCAACTTCGAGCTGTGCGCGAACCGCACGCTGGATGCCGCGGCGGGCTGCCTCGTGGCGGTGATGACGACCGGGGATCCGGCGCAGACGGGGGGATCCTCGGATCTCGAGGGGTTCCCGGCCTGGAGCGACACCTCCAGCGCGAACTCGTTCTACGACATCGAGCAGTACCTGGGCATCACGCTGCCGCAGTGGAACCAGGTCCGGAACAACCCGGACTACACCAGCTCGAACGACGCCGTGATCATGGACGGGATCGTGGTCGTCGACGGAAACGCGGTCGGCGGCGAGACGTTCAACGGCAACGACGGGACCGGCCTGATCTACGTGAACGGCGACATGGACATCTCCGGCAACTTCCGCTGGCGCGGCCTGATCTTCGTGGAGGGCAACTGCGACATCACGGTGATGGACAGTTCCTTTCCTGGTCTGGCAAGAGTAAGTGACGCGGCGTGTAGGCGGACATACACGACGTTGCTGTGAAGCATCAACGGCACACGTTGCGGCATGCACACCGCATGAAGTGTATGTAGGGGGTAGTGTAGTATACATGCCGCAATTTGACATGTGTCCCCAGCCGGACGACCGCGGCTCACGGAGATCGGTGGCTGGCGGGAATTCCACCCAACCGCAGCGGCAACTTACCCAAAATGGTCCAGTGCTACGCTGAACCCAGGATCGGTCCAATGGGAACCCATCCGTTTTCGCTTCTTCGTTGCCGGCTCAATCCGGATCACCCGATCATGTCGTTTGATATCGACCTGCTACACCAATCGATTCTTGCACGCGCCGGAGTAGGCGAAACAGCGCGGCGCGGCAAGCGCAGCGTTGAGTTCGCTGTAGACGACCGGCCTTTTGCGATCCTCACGCACGACAGCGTCCCCTATCATCTCACCTTACTCTGTTCAGCCCCACAGATATCCGTCATCTGTGATCTGTTTACAGGCGTTGAACCTGCGCTCTATATGAACCGCCGTCAGTGGATTACGATTGACCTCAGCCTTGTCTGCGATTCCGATCGCAGCCGCGATGCTGCCGGTGAGCAGAGCTCCGAGCCAGGTGCCGGCGCCCGTGAAATCGAGATTCCACTTGAGGCCCTCATCGATCAGGCCTATGCACTGGCTCTCAGCCTGACATCGACAGAAGACCCAAGTTCGTGTTTGTCCACAACGAATCTCCGGTAGGCGACGGGGACCGGTTCGCAGCCCAAATCAACTGAACCTTGATCTCGGTGCGCTGGGGTGCATACCACATTTTGGGGCTTCCTCAAGGAGATTCGTTTCGTGCTGTCGACGGGCGCCCCGGAAAATGGGACGCACCCGGTGCGCGGCATCGGATTGACAGCGTTTTTTGCCCTGTGCTAGACTGCACGCGATCTGTCGGCCGGCCAACGTCAACAGTGCGCGATTCATCTGGTCTTCTCCATCTAGTGAATAGTGAATCCTGGCAGAAATCCTTGACCAAGTCCTACCACAGGCAACATGGCCGAATTTCTGTCGTGGTATTCATGCCGAACTGAACCAGTCCGCCTGGACAGCCTCATGAAAGCGGGCGAAACAAAATACGTGCCGCATTCGGGCATTAGCCGTCGGTCCGCCGTCGTACCCCCCCATCGTTCTTCAACCTGAACCAACGTCTTGGGAGGACGTGATGACCCTACACAGCGAACAGCAAGAGCACAAACCCCTAAAGATGAACCGCCGCCAGTTCCTCCGCTATACAACAGTCGGCGGCTCCGCAGCACTGTTCCTTGCCGCTTGCGCGGTGCCGGCGGCTCCGGCTGCTGACAGTGGTGCGACCGCAGGCGAAGCTGCAACGGCCGCCGAGGCGCCGGCCATGAATGGCGGCACGATGATTTGGATGGGCCATCAGGAGGTGGCGGGCCTTGCCCCCGATGATCTGGGACCAACAGTACACGAGGTCATTCTCTACAACCTCTACAACCCGCTGGTCTACTTCAATGAGTATACGGAGCTCGAGAATGTCCTGGCCGAGTCGATCGATGTATCGGACGACGGGTTGACCTACACGATCAAGTTGGTCGAAGGCGTTCTCTTCCAGAACGGCGAGGAGCTAACCTCCGCCGACGTCAAGTACACCTTTGACTTCTACCGAGATCCGGAGTTCGGCAGCACGCGTGCCGGTGACTTCAATGGGATTGGCTCGATTGATACGCCTGATGACTATACGGTTATCGTCAATATGGAGACCGTCAATGCAGCTTCAATGGATCTCTGGGGATCGTTCCCTATCGCCAATGCTGCGTATCATCAGGAGGTTGGACACGAGGGCTACCGCACGGCGCCCATCGGCACTGGCGCCTTCAAGCTCAAAGATTTCAGCCCGGCTGAGTTCGTGGAATTGGAAGCATACGACGACCACTTCCGGGGACGGCCCCATATCGACATTCTACGTCAGGAAGTAGTGCCGGAGCCGTCCGTACGTTTCATCGCGCTGAGTACCGGCGAGGCCGATTCCGCAGTCTGGCCGCTGCTGGTGGAGGACAGCATCGAACTTGAGGGCGACCCCGACAACTACGTCGTCTTCCGCACGCTGACCAACTCGGTCAAACACTTCCCGCTCAACAACACATTGCCGCAGCTCGCCGAGAAAGAGGTGCGACAGGCGATGATGCATGCCATCAATCGTCAGCAGCTGATCGACGAACTGTGGAACGGTACGGCCCAAGTAGCGCACTCCAACTTGACACCCAAGAACTCTTTCTACTACCGCTCGGATCTCAAGCAGTACGAGTACGATCCGGCCAGGGCCGCCGAGATGCTGGACGCGGCCGGCTGGATCGTGGGCAACGACGGCGTCCGCGAAAAGGACGGGATCAAACTTTCGTTCACCTGCACGACCATCACCGGTGATCAGGCGCGTCGCCCCATCGCCGAGTTGACACAGCTGATGTTGTCCGACGTAGGTATCGACATGCAGCTGGCGGAAGCACCCGTGGCGTCGATCTTGGAGAGCATGCGCAACGGCTCCATGGACAGCTCGCTCTTCAACTGGACCTACGGCACCACGCCGGAGCCGGACCCATTCTCAACGTTACATTCGGACGGGGGCAACAATTTCTGCCACTTCAGCAACGCGCGGATGGATGAACTGATTGAGGCCGGTACGACGGTCGTCGATCCTGACGAGCGAAAGCCCATCTACGACGAGATTCAGGAGATCTTTGTCGAAGAGGTGCCATGTCTCTATTTGCAGTTCGACGAATGGATGAATGTCTTTGCAGCGCGCATCCAGGGGTTGCCGGAGAAGCCGTTGAGTGGCGATCCAATCTATTTCCGCGCGAACGAGTGGACTTTGAGCGACGCCTAAAACGCCGTTTGAAAAGGTAGAATGTGCCGCTCGGCAATCCGAAAAAAGGCCACGAGCGCCGAGTCTGGGCGTTTGCCAAGGTGACAGTCACCCGTCTGCGATCGGAAGATTGCCCCTGATACTGACCACTGACTGTCGCCGGGCAAGCGCCCAAACCGCTCCACCTATCTGAGCCGAAACCGCCTCCATGCTACGTTACCTAACCGTCCGAATTTTTCAAGGCATCATCGTCATCTTTCTGGTCAGCGTCGCCACGTTTGTCATCATGCGGCTGATGCCGGGCGATCCGGTCTACCTTCTGCTTGGCGAGGGCGAGATCCGCATCTCCGAGGAACAGATCGAGGCCATGCGCCCCCGCTGGGGGCTTGACCTTCCTTACTACGAGCAATATTTGGTCTGGGCCGGCAACCTGCTACGGGGAGACTTCGGTGACTCGCTGATCCGACGGGCATACCTGTACGCCAGATGATTGCGGAGGCCCTGCCCGTCACCGTCGAGCTCAATTTGTACGCGCTGTTCGTCTCGCTGGTGATCGCGATTCCACTGGGTATCGCAGCTGCTATGCGCCGGAACTCACCGTTGGACTATGCTACGTCGGTGCTTCTGCGTTGGGCATTGCCATTCCGAACTTCTGGTTTAGCTTCATGCTGATCGTGGTCTTTTCGTTGATGTTGGGCTGGTTGCCGCCCTATGGGCTAAGGTCATGGAAGGGCTACATCATGCCGGTCATCGTGTTGGCGACCGAGCAGATGGCCGTCCTGACCCGCGTCATGCGCAGCTCGACCGTCGAGGTGCTGAACCAGGACTATGTGCGCACGGCCACCGCCAAAGGGCTGCCGCGCTACACGTGGTCACGCTGCACCATGCGGTGCGCAATGCTCTGTTGCCTGTCGTCACGGTCATCGGCATTCCGCATCGCCTTTCTGCTCAGCGGCACCATCGTGGTCGAGACCATCTTCGCATTGCCCGGCATCGGCCGGCTCTTCACCGACTCGGTCTTCCGGCTCGACTATCAGGTCGTCCAGTCGCTGGTGGTCATCTTTGCCGTATTGGTCGTGGTCGTCAATCTACTGACCGATTTGGTCTACGCGCTGGTCGACCCGCGCGATTCGAATCGAATAACAAGGACAACTGCATGGCAGTCGCGCCGCAATCGACCAGAAAAACATCGCCGTACAGGTGAAGTCCGAGCACCGGTCGGAGCTTTGCGCAGGTCTGGCGTCGCTTCGCCGCCAATCGCATCGCGGTGGTCGGCTTGGTCATGATCATTCTTCTCGTCTTGATGGCGATCTTCGCTCCGCTCATCGCGCCCTATCGATCCGATCACGGATATCTTTACGCGGCAAACGCGGCGCACCGCCCTGAACCGGGCCACCCCTTCGGCTACGATCATGTGACCCGCGACCTCTTCAGCCGTGTCATCTTCGGCTCACGCGTGGCGCTGACGGTCGGCATCGTGGCGACGACGATCTCTGTCACCATCGGCGTCATCATCGGCGCACTGGCCGGCTATTTCGGCGGCTGGGTCGACAACATCCTGTCGCGCGTCATCGACACGTTGATGGCCTTTCCGATTATGGCCCTGTTGATCGTGCTGGCCGCCGTGCTGGGGCCCAGCTTGAGCACGACCATCATCGTCATCGGCGTCACAGTCTGGGCGCGCTATGCGCGCGTCGTGCGCGCCGACATGATGAGTCTGCGCCAACGCGACTATGTACTCGCTGCCCGATCCATCGGCGTCAAAGATTGGCGCATTATCTGGCGCCACACGTTGCCCAACGTACTTGGGCCCGGTGATCGTGCTGGCGTCGCTGGGCGTCGGCAGCATCATCATCCTGGAGGCTGCGCTCTCGTTTCTCGGTCTGGGCGTGCGAGCCGCCGACACCGTCGTGGGGCGGCATTCTGTCCGATGGCCGCGCCTATATTCTGCGCTTTCCCCACATCGCCATCTTTCCCGGCATCATGATCGTGCTCACCGTGCTGGCCTTCAACTTCTGTCGGCGACGGTCTGCGCGATGCGCTGGATCCGCGTGAGCGGGAGTGATTTATGCCGCATCGAACGCAGATAAACCAGCTAGTCGCCCATCTGCCATCCACGGACTGCAACCTGAGAAGCGCCATGAAACTCTTTACCGCTCTTTCGGCACCGAGACCAATACGTTTTCGCCGTTTCTCACCGGTCTGTCCGAATTTCGAGCAGACCTATCTGGTGCGCAACGGCGCAACATCCGGAGCCCCACTATTCCCTGGCCGTACCACTGGTCCGCTGGCGCGAGATGGCCCAGGCCCGTGGCTGGGAAACGTGTGCGAAAGTCTGGCCACCTTTGCCATGCCGGCCGGCCCGACGCTGCAGCCGGTCTATGAAGATCTGCGCGACGAGATCTTGCGCGATCTGGCGGCGGCCATGCCGGTCGACATGCGTTCTGCTGCATGATGCACGGCGCCATGGTGGCCCAGGAATGCGACGACTGCGAAGGCGACATGCGCCGCGCATGCGCGAGATCGTCGGGACCGGACGTGCCCATCGGCGTCGAGCTGGACCTACACTGCCACCTGACCGATCGCTGATCGACAACGCCGACGTCGTCATCACCTACAAGGAGTATCCTCACGTCGATCCGCCCGACCGGGCCGAGGAACTCTTCGCCATCATCGCCGACGCGGCCGAGGGCAAGACACGACCGCAGACCAGCATGGTCGACTGCAACATGATCGGCGTCTACCACACGTCGCGCGAGCCGGTGCGCGGCTTCGTCGACAAGATGCAGGCACTCGGAGAGGCATGACGGCGTTCTCTCGGTTTCGCTGGGACACGGCTTTCCCTGGGGGGATGTTGCCGGACATGGGCACACGCTTGCTTGGTCGTGACCGACAACCGGCCGGCACATGGGCGCGCCCTCGGCGAAGCGCTGCGCAGACGAGTTCTACGCCATGCGCGACATCGTCCAGCCGCACTATTAGTCGATGGACGAGGCGCTGGATGTCGCCCAGTCGACGCCGGTAGGACCGGTCGTCCTGGCCGACGTTGCCGACAATGCCGGCGGCGGCGCCCCAATGACTCGACCTTCCTGCTGCGCCGTATGCTGGAGCGCAACATCGGCAACACGGCCATCGGCTGCATCTGGGATCCGGTGGTCGTGCGATGTGGCCTGGAGATCGGCGAGGGCGTCGAACTGAAATGCGCATCGGCGGCAAGATGGGACCCATGTCCGGCGATCCGGTCGATCTGCCCGTGCGCATCGGCAAGATCGCGCTGCGACGCCAGCCAACGCTTCGGCGACGGCACGAGCCGGTTGGGCGATTCCGTGGCCCTCCACGGACCCAACGGTATTGACATCGTGCTCATCAGCCAGCGCACGCCAGACCTTCAGCCCCGACGTCTTCACCAACGTGGGCATCGATCCGACCGCCAAGCAGATCCTGGTCGTCAAGTCCATGCAGCATTTCTACGCCGGCTTCGCAGGGTTGGCCGAACATATCCTCTATGTTGCTGCGCCCGGCGCCCTCGATCCGGATATGGCAAAGCTCAGACTAAAGAAGGCGCGTAACACCCTCTGGCCCTTGGGTGAAGAACGTTGACGTCAATTCCATCCCTGCCCAACGAAAGAGATGATCGATGAGTCTTGATGTCGTCAAATTGACCGAGGAGCTTGTCGCGATCCAGTCGGAAACGCGTATCAGCAATGCCGCTGTCTCGGACGCCATCGCCAGGGTCATGGATGCGATCGGCTTCGACATCGAGCGTCTCTCCTACGATGACGGCGGCCTCGAGAAAGTATCCCTGGTCGGGAAGTTGGGCGCCGGCAATGGAGGGCTTGGGTTTTTCGGCCATTCTGACACCGTTCCCGGCGGCGCTGGTTGGGAGCCATTTATGCCCATCGAACGCGACGGCAAACTTTTTGGCCGCGGTAGTTGCGACATGAAAGGACCGGTTGCAGCCATGTTGGCAGCGGCTGCCCGGGTCGATCCATTGGACTTGCACCGGCCGCTCTTTATCGTCGTCACCTCAGATGAAGAGGTCGGACATGTGGGCGCGCGATATGTGGTGGCGGAATCCACGCTGCTGAGGACAGGATGGCCCGACTACTGTGTCGTCGGCGAACCGACTGAACTGACACCCGTCTATGCGCACAAGGGTGGCTACCGCATTCTCGTGACGGCCCACGGTGTGGCCGCACACACCAGCACCGACCGTGGCATATCCGCAAATTTCCTCATCGCACCCTTCTTGGCCGAAATGGCGGAACTGGCTCACCGCTTCAAGACCGAATCGCGTTTTCTCAACGCCGATTTTGAACCGCCGAGCAACGGTTTCAACCTGGTGCTCAACGACGGCGGCACGGCGGCTAATGTGACTGCGGCCAAAACAGAGGCCACGATTTCGGTCCGCGCCATGCCGGACGCCCATATCGAAGAAGTGGTGCAGATCATCGAGGAGCGCGCCAGGACTCACGGTCTGGATGTGGAGTCGTGGGGCTTTCCGCACTTCTATGTGGCGCCGGATGCCGACGTCGTCCAGGTGGCATGCCGGGCGGCCGGCCATGACCGGGCTGTGACGGTTCCATATGGCACAGAGGCGGTCTGGTATCAGGCGCACGCGCAGACGGTGGTGTTGGGGCCGGGCAATATTGCGCAGGCACATACGGCGGGCGAATGGGTCGAGATTGACCAACTGCACCGGGCGGTGGACATCTACGGGCGGATGATTACAGAGGTCTGTGCACGAGAAAAGTGATAGCAGGCGAACTCCAAGTGTTCGTCCAGAAATAGACTTCCGGTTACACCTTCCTGGAAGCTTTCGCCACAAGAAGCTGTCGGCCGGAGAGCTGCCCTGAAAAATAGCCACAGATATCCACAGATAAACACAGATGGCTCTCTTGTTTTCATCCCCCGTGGCGCTGCATCGCCGCATGTGAACTTCCAGGAAGGTCGGGATGTAAACCTTGGACGAACTCTATATCAATGAAATTGAGGGTGAATCGTTGTGTATGATGTCTTGATTCGTGGTGGAAGGGTGATCGACGGTACAGGAAACCCGTGGTGTTATGCGGATGTCGGGTTGCGAGGCGAGACGATCACCGCGGTTGCACCGGCGGGATCGATCGCCCTGGAACAGGCCGCCGAGGTCGTCGATGCGACCGGCGTGGTCGTCTGCCCGGGGTTCATCGACATCTTGAGCCATTCAATTGTGCCTCTGATGATCGACGGTCGTTCGCTCTCCAAGCTCACCCAGGGCGTAACGACTGAAATTATGGGCGAAGGCTGGACGCCGGCGCCCTTTACCGGCCGGATGGACATGGAGTTTCTCAAACGCAGCAGCATGCTAAAGTACGTGCCTGAGTGGGTTGAGCGTTTCCCCCAATGGTCCCGCTTCTCGGATTGGTTCGACGCCATGTTGGATCACGGTGTATCGGTCAACATCGGCTCCTTTCTGGGCGGCGGCGTGCTGCGCTATATCGGCATGGGGATGGATATGCGTTCACCCACCGCCGACGAGCTGTCGACCATGCGCCGGGTCATGGCCGAATCCATGGATCAGGGCGCCTTTGGTGTCTCCGAGGCGCTGATTTATCCGCCCATGGCCTATATGGCAACGGACGAAGTCATCGCGATTTGTGAAGTGGTGGCGGCGCGGAATGGCGTTTACATAACGCATTTGCGTTCTGAGGCGAACCAATATTTGGAGGGTTTGGAGGAGGCCATCGAGATCGGGCAACGTGCCGGTCTGCCGGTGGAGGTCTATCATTTGAAGGCAGCCGGCCGGCCCAACTGGCACAAGGCCGAGCAGGCCATCGCGCGCATCGATCGGGCGCCGCGGGAGGGGCTGGACATCACAGCTGATATGTACCCGTACATCGGCGCTGGGACAGGCCTGGCGTCAGTCCTGCCGCCGTGGGCTGCAGCGGGCAACCGCTTCTTTGAGAACCTGCGCGACCCGGAGATCCGCGCCCGGATCCGGGCCGAGGCGCTCGCTCCTTCCGGGGATTGGGAGGCCATGGCGGAGTTGTGTGGTCCGGACGGAGTGATGCCGGTGGGGCTGGAACAGGAGGAAAACGCGCTCTATATCGGCAAGACATTGGCCGAGATTGCGGAGATACGCAACCAGGAGTGGGTGGATGCGGCAATCGATCTCTTTCTCAGTGAAGAACAGCGGATCAGCGCCTTCTACTTCATGATGAGCGAAGAGAATGTCAAGTTGCAGTTGCAGCAGCCGTGGATGACTATCGGTACTGACGCCGGCGGCCTCGATCCGGCTTGGGCAGCGGCATTGGGACCCTACCACCCGCGCGCATACGGCAGCTACCCGCGTATTCTCGGCCAATATGTGCGCGATGAACATGTGATTCCGCTGGAGGACGCCGTACGCAAGATGAGCGGCGCGGTGGCGCAGCGTCTGGGCATTCGCAACCGTGGTTTATTGCGCGCAGGGATGCAAGCGGACGTCGTCGTTTTCGATCCGCAGACCGTCGGCGATCGCGCCACCTTCACCGACCCACACCAACTGTCCACGGGGGTGCGCGACGTATGGGTCAACGGCAGCCGGGTGCTTGCGGACGGCGTCCACACCGGAGACACGCCCGGACAGGTCGTTCGGCCCGTCGCCTGAGCGAAGAGCGCCAGCAGATCGCCGCACCGGGCGACGGTCACCGGCAGATGTATACCAAGTCGGTGAAGACCCCTTGCGCCGGCGACTGTCGCCTGTTCGACAGTTTTGAAAGGCCCCAGGATGATACCAACCCAACCCACACTAATTTCAAATGCAAAGATTGTCGACGGCACCGGCAACCCATGGCTGTATTCGATCTTCTGGTGGCCGAAGGCCAGCGAATCAGTACGGTCTACTGGTCCATGAGCGAGGAGAACCTAGTACGACAGCTTGTCCAGCCGTGGATCAAGATCGCGCGACCGATGCCGGCGGTTTCGACCCGAGTTGGGCCGAAGCACGGGGCCCCTATCATCCCCGGGCCTACGGAACCTGCCCGCATGTCCTGGGTAAATATGTGCGAGATGACGGCGTCCTATCGTTGGAAGACGCTGTGCGCAAGATGACGTGGGCTGTTGCGCAGCGGCTTGGTCTGTGCGATCGTGGAATCCTGCGCGAAGGCGCCTACGCCGATGTCGTCATCTTCGATCCGGACACCATCTCCGATCGGGCGACATTTGAGGCTCCCCACCGGCTTTCCACCGGGATCGGGCATGTCTGGATCAACGGCGTACAGGTGGTGCAGGATGGCCTTCGCACCGGCGCGACACCGGGACGCGTCGTGCGCCACGGAGAATGATGTTTGGTAGGGGGAGATAGAATGCAACCCAATAACTACTGGCAAGGCACGAAGGTCCGCTTGCGGGCCGTCGAACCCGAGGATGCCGACGTCTTCTTCGCGTGGAATCTGGACAGCGAGACTGCGCGGATGATGGACTTCGTCTGGCCGCCGCAGTCGCTGGCGTCCAACAAAGAGTGGGCAGCCAAGAAAGCCGTCGAGCGGGCAACGGGCGACGAGTATATGCTCGTCATCGAAGATCCGGACGGCGAAGTTGTCGGCCTCATCAACACCCACGGTATCGACCGGCGGGTGGGTGCCTTTCGCTACGGCTTTTCCGTGCGCTCGCCGCACCGGCGTCGTGGCTATGCCTCGGAAGCGGTCCTCATCGTGTTGCGCTACTTCTTTGAAGAACTGGGCTACCAGAAATGTACGGTGACCGTCTATGCAAACAACGAGGCATCGCAGACGCTTCACGAGAAACTGGGCTTCCAGTTGGAGGGTCGTCTGCGCCGCATGATTCGCACCCAAGGGCAGTTCTTTGACGAACTGCATTACGGAATGACAGCGGAAGAGTTCGCTGCCGCATACGGCCACAGCTCAGCCGGCTAACGAGGAATAGATATGTATACACGAATCGGCCATGTCGAGCTGCGTTCCGGCGAGCTGGTCGAGGCCGGCGTCGTGCAGGCTCCGGACACCGAATGGGCACCACGGATCGGTCCCATGTTGCAGCACAAGGGGACGCCCTGGATCTGGCAGATAGCCAACCTCTTGACCCGTGAACTGGGGATCGATGTCCACTTCTACGTTCTTCACCGGGAGGGCCGGCCATTGGCGAATGTGATGACTGTCGACCGCCTGGGCGTGGGTATCTTCGGCCATGTTTGGACGCAACCGGATGATCGCCGGCAAGGCGCAAGCTCACAACTGGTGCGACTACAGCTTGACCATTTTCGACAGCGCCACGGACGGGCACTGTATCTCGGTACGGATTACGACTCTTTTGCCTATCACCTGTACCGGTCATTCGGCTTCGAGGGCATCGAATCGCGTAGCGACTATATGGCCTATGTGCCTGAAGGCAGCAAGTTGTTCGATACCGCCTGGTTTGCAGCCGGACCGGTGGCGGTAGAAGCGCTGGACTGGTCCCATTGGCCGCTGCTTCAGCCGCTGGCGTTGGGTCGTTCACCCGGTCTGGTGCGTAACGCAGCCATGCAGATCTACGGCCGGCAGATCTTTGAAGGAGGCCCGCTGCCCTTTATCCGTCGCAATGCTGAGCGGCAAGCCCGCGGTCAGACACCAGTCGCGGCAGGTTCTTGTCAACGCCGAAACCCAGGCTGTCGTTGGGCTTGCGTCTTGGGCCGACCATCCACTCTGGCAGGAGACGATTCTGTTCGATCTCTTTTGCCATGCCGACTATTGGGCACATGCGCCGACCCTTGTCGATTCGTTGGCATTGCCGGATGCGCGCCGAGTTGCGTACGTAGCCGCGCCCGATCTCGCCCAACGTCGCGCCTATACCGATCTCGGCTTCCGGCAGTTAGCGGTGCTGCCGGGTTGGCTTCAGATCGACGCAGCGAAAACCGGCCGCGTCGATGTTCTGGTATTGGACCGCGCACTATCTGGCAAAAGAGGTTAGATATCGTTTAGGTCCGCTATCGCCGAACCGGCATACAATAGAAGGCAGATGCGGACCCAGACCTTGAACAGCGGCGCAACTGTCGACGGATCTAACTCGCATCGCACCTCCGTCACCAGCCCGATCGATTGCGCTCGGCACCGGTACAGCCAAGATAAGGTGATTTGGCCCGTTTGTGCCGGTGTCGGGCGCTGATCGGCGCCGGTGTTCCGTTAGAATTCGGGTTCTCTGAGCTTTCGTGGGGTTTCATGCAGAAGCATGGCCTTGCGCCTGCTGCAGGACGACCGCAAGGGTGCGTCCCTACCTCGTTATCGGGAAATTGCGCATGATTCCGGTACCAATAAGGATCCTTGATTGATTACCTCTGGATTTGACAATCGACAGAGCTTAGAGTATCGTGAATGTACAAGATGTTAAGAGTTCTGACCCATTTGCGTAGAGACACCACTTGGACGACCAGTTCTGGACGGCGCTCTTTGTCGCTAGCAAGTTGGAAACACCGACGTTTTGTAACGACACAATTTTAAGCAGTATTTAGAAAACTGAGGAGTTTTCCAACCATGAGTGAAGAAAAAGTTTCCGGCACCGTCAAGTGGTTTAATGACCAGAAGGGTTTTGGTTTCATTAGCCATGAGGGTGGCAAAGATGTCTTTGTCCACCACTCTGCCATCGTTTCCGAGGGCTTCCGCAGCCTGAGCGAAGGCGATCGCGTCGAGTTCTCCATCGAGCAGGGCCCCAAAGGCCCGAGCGCAGCAAACGTGCGCAGGATCTAAGATGGGGTGGATTCACCTGTGATTAGGTGAATAGTACGAAAAAGGATCGGCGCATGCGCCGATCCTTTTTGATCCCACCTACAGCCAATCGCATCTTCCCATTCGACGACCGGAGTCGACCCATGTCAACTGCCAAACCACTGGACGGCATGATCGCCATTGTCACCGGTGCCGGGCGCGGCATTGGCCGAGCCATTGCCCTGGCCTACGCCGAAGCCGGCGCGTCAGTGACCTGCGCGGCTCGCACCGAGGCCGAGATTGCGGGCGTCGTGGCCCGGATCAAAGAGATCGGCGGTTGCAGCCTGGCCGTCCGCACCGATGTCACTATACGCGCCGAGGTTAATGCCATGGTGGCGGCGACGATCGATGCATTCGGCGGCTTGGATATTCTTGTGCTCAACGCCGGTGGCAACTTTGACCGGCGCCCGGTGGACGAGAGCAGCTTTGCAGCCTGGCAGGCGACCTTCGATCTCAATCTCAACGGCGCGTACCACTGCACGCAGGCCGCCGTCCCGTTCTTGAAAACTCGGGGTGGCGGCAAGATCATCACCGTCGGGTCGGGACTCGGCCACAAAGGACAGACCGGCATGGCCGCGTACGCCTGTTCCAAGGCCGCGCTCTGGATGTTCACGCGGGTGTCTGGCGCAGGAGCTATGGGAATTCAACATCAGCGTAAACGAACTGATCCCCGGCCCGGTCGTCACCGAGCTGAGCGGCCAATCGGCGCGCGACGCTGACAGCGTCTTCGACATCGGCAGCGAGTGGGTCAAGGTTCCGGCGGATGTGGCGCCGCTGGCGCTCTTTTTGGCCACGCAGCCCACTGTGGGTCCGACCGCACAGAGCTTTAGCCTGATGCGTCGAGATACGTAGCCCAATTCTTCCGGCGGAATCCCATGACACAATTTTCGACATTCGGCCACAAATTCTGGGCGACAGCGGCATCCTGCAACTGATGGATGACCTGGGCAAGTTCGCCGGACGCGACGATGTGATCATGCTGGGCGGCGGCAACCCGAGCCACATTCCGGCCGTGCAGGACTATTTCCGCGTCAGCATGGGGCGTCTGCTCGACCGTCGGACCACGACTTCGAAATGCTGATCAGCAACTACAGCAGCCCGGACGGTGAGCAACGCCTTCATCGACGCGCTGGTGGATCTGCTTCGATCGCGAGTATGGCTGGGACATCGGTCCGCGAGAACATCGTGCTGACCAACGGCAGCCAGACCGCCTTCTTCTTCCTCTTCAACATGTTCGCCGGCCGCTATGCCGACGGTACGCACAAGAAGATGTTGCTGCCGCTGGCGCCGGAGTATATCGGCTACGACGGATGCGGGCATCGAGAGCGACATCTTCACGGCTCTATCCGGCCGCAGATCGAGTTGCTCGACGACCGTCTCTTCAAGTACCACGTCGACTTCGACGCCATGCAGATCGACGCCGCTATCGGCGCAATCTGTGTCTCCCGGCCGACCAATCCCACCGGCAATGTGCTGACCGAAGAGGAGATTCGCAAGCTGAGCCGACTGGCCGCGGCCAACGACATCCCGCTGATCATCGACAACGCCTACGGCGTGCCCTTTCCCGGCATCATCTACACCGAGGCCGAGCCCTGCTGGGAGCCGCACATCGTGCTCTGTATGAGCCTCTCCAAGCTGGGCCTGCCCGGCGCTCGCACCGGCATCGTCATCGCCGAGAAGGCGATCATCAAGGCCATCACCGGCATGAACGCGGTCATCAGCCTGGCGCCCGGCAACCTGGGCGCGGCACTCACGCTGGACGCGGTGCGCAGCGGCGAGATCCTGCGGATCGGCAGCGAGATCATCCGTCCCCACTATCGTCGCAAGGCCGAGCAGCGCTGTGAGTGGCTTGCGACGCGAGCCATCGACCACGAGCACTTCTTCATCCACACGCCGGAGGGCGCCTTCTTCCTCTGGCTCTGGTTCCGCGACATGCCCATCACCTGCCAGGAACTCTACGAGCGGCTCAAGGCAGCGCGGCGTGGTGGTCGTGCCCGGGCAATACTTCTTCCCTGGGCTGGAGGAAGATTGGCGTCACAAACACGAGTGCATCCGCATGAGCTATGCCGGTCCTGATCACGTAGTCGAGCAAGGTGTGACGATCATCGCTGAGGAGGTTGCCCACGCCTATCATGGAGCTGGAAGCGGCGGGCCGTGACCGCGATCATTCTCGTTCGTCACGGTCGGATCAGACGACTCGCCGACGATCCTGATCCGTCGCTGACGGCGTTGGGAGAACAAGAGGCCGGCGCCACTGCCCGAGCACTGGCGGCAGACCATGTTGATGCTCTTTACGCCAGCGATCTGCTGCGTGCTCGAGAAACGGCGGCGATCCTGGCCCGATTCCATGGCCTAAACGTCCGAATCGAACTGGTAATGACTGGTATCGGTGCCTTGCGTGCAATTGGAACGCATGTCACAATGGATCGCCCGCAGACTCGCATCAATTGTTCTCGGAGATTCGAAATGGTCCACCCGGAACCGCAACGTGATCGACCCCATTTCCCGGCCGGCTATGGTACGCCTACCGACAGCAACGGCCTACTTCCTTGGCAGCACGTGGGTGACCGTGTCAACCGATCCAAGAATTTCTGGATCGCGACGGTTGACGGTGCCGGCCGTCCTCACGCCACGCCGGTTTGGGGAGTTTGGCTGGACAGCACCTTCTATTTCGACGGCAGCCCTGAAACCCGGCGCGGGCGCAATATTGCCCAAAACGTGGCGGTCACCGTATCATGAGCTCGTAGGTCGGCGCATCCCTGCCCGACCGCCCTCTCCTACCTGACTGATCGTCGTACTCCAACTATGTCGGGCAAGGATGCCCGACCTACAGGAATCGTGTCTTCATACGGATTTCGGTTTAGCCGGCGGTATCCCACGAATCGTGTATAAGTGGCTTGCTCTCTCTGGTAGATTGCGAATTTACACACAATTCGGGATACCACCACATAGCCGAAGTCTGCTGCCCTATTTCAGTCCGATCTCCAGCTTTCATCCGAGATTCGTGATAAGACGGGCTGAGTCGCTATCCAGATAGAGCGTTGCGTGGTCCACCCGGCGCAGAATTGAGCCCGGGCGCTCCTCGCTGACCGGTTGCGTTAGACAGGCATGGACGGCAGCGGCCTTACGGGCCTCCGGTACGATAGCCAGGATCCGGCGCGGCGCCAACAGCGCGGGGATGGTCAACGTGATGGCCTGGCGCGGGACGTCGTCAAGGGTCGCAAAATGTCCTTCCCCAACTTGCTGGCGACGGCTGGCTTCATCCAGATCGATGACCTTCACCCAGACCGGATCGTCGAACTTTGCGAAGGGTGGGTCGTTAAAGGCGATGTGCCCGTTTTCGCCGTATCCCAGCGCCACAAGATCGGCAGGATGCTCGCGCAACAAGCGCTCATAGTCTGCACACGCTGTGTCGACGTCGGCAGGTTGACCGGGAACGGGATAGAATGCACGGGGCCGTACATGGTCGATGATGTGCTCGTGGAGGTAGTTGGGGAAGCTGGCAGGGTGCCCGGGATCGATGCCGAGGTACTCGTCCATGTGGAAGATGGTGATCCTCGACCACTCGATGGCGTCGAGTTCTCGTAACGCATGCAAAAAGGTTAACTGGGAGTTACCGGTTGCTAGAATCAAATTGGCTCTCCCGTGCGCAACAAGCGCTTCCTGCAGGATTGTGCGCGCTACTTCCGCTGCTGCATGACCGAGTAACTCCTTGTTTGCGTAGACTTCCACCGGCAGTTGATCGAACTGCATGGTCCTGATTGGCTGGTTCATTCGTTTCCTCACATCTTTCACACAGCGGATTTGGTCAGACGCCCCATTCGACCCGTGCTTCCTCGATGGGACGCGGCGTTTCCAGCGGGTTGTGTCCGCCGCCGCCTTCTCGCCAGCGTTCGTCGACCGGATCGCTGGCCGGCTGGAAGCGGATGTCGCAACTGAGACGGAAGCGATTGGTGAGATTGGTGGTCGAGGCGTGCATGGTGTGCATGCCGAAGAGGATGACGTCGCCGGCCCGGAAGTCGGTCGTGGCCCACTGGCCACCGAACTTCTCGACGATCTCCATGGGATCCTTGGTGAACCAGCCTTCGATCAGATCGCGGTCGACGTCCATCTGGCCGTATGTCTCGCGAATCGGCGCAAAACTGTCGAGATGGTTGGAGCCGACGCACATGGCCAGGGTGCCATGGTCGACGGGAATGTCGCCAAAGGGGATCCAGGTGGTGTGCAGATTGGTCGAGCCGCGGCCCATGTAGACAGAAATCGTAGTGCGCGCCGGTATACTCCTCGTTGCCGACGCCGCGCAGCCATTTGTAGTGGTAGGTCAACGTGGGTTCACCGAAGAAGCGTTCGAAAAACGAGAAGAGCGCGGCGTTTTCGATGACGGACAGCACATCCGGGTGGTGGGCAATTCCTTTGCGCCCCATCATGGGCACGCTGCGGCCGCCTTGGGGCATGACGCCTTCGAGCAGCGGCGTATTGGGCGTCAATGCCTGCTGCTCGCGGATATGGGCAAGCACCGTCTTGCGCGCCGCCAATACCGTGTCCCGATCGATCAGACCGCGTAAGAGCAAAAAGCCGTCCTTGGCCATCTCGCCGCGTAGGGCGGGCATGTCGGCGAGTAGAGGGCTGCTGTCTCGCAGTTCCCCCATGTCCGGGCCGGGGTAGTCAACTGTGCGATAACCGAAGCGGATTTTCATTTGTGTTCATGTCTCCGAATCTGACTGCAAAACTGACGGAACAATGAAAACATGAGTCTTGACGGCACCTAGACCATTCCACAGAAATAGACACCCCGATCTTCCTGGAAGCTGACTGCGAGACAACCTATTTGGCCGAAAGCTTCCAGGGCAGGTGCATGGGGTAGCTATTTCCTTGGATAGGCCTTATTCACTTGTGACGATCACCTTGACGGACTCGCCACGCTGCGCAGATGCAATACCGTCACTCACTTTCGTCAAAGGCACCGTCATGCTGTTCAAAACTGAGGGCTGAATCGCGCCGCTTTCCAGAATTTGAATTGCGCGCGGAAAGGTATTTTCTCCCACGAACGACCCGTAGATAGTCAACTCGTTGCGGGTAATGTCGTATTGCTTGACGGCCGGTTCGGCGGCGTCGTTGATCCCGAACAGCGAGATCTTCCCTTGTTTTGCCGCCAAAGGCAAGATCGCGCCCAACTGATTCCCCACGGCCTCCACGACCACCTCCGCTCCCAGTCCTCCGGTGACATCCATGACCGCGTCTCGGAGCGAGGCGCTTGTGACGTCGACGGCTACGTCCAGCCCGATTGCGAGTGCAACGTCCAGCCGCTGCGCTGCGATATCGGCGATGACAACCTGGGCACCGGCGGCCTTGAGCATGAGACCGTGCAACAGACCGATGGGTCCCGCGCCGACGATCGCGGCGGTCTGCCCGGGCTGGATCGACAGCCGGTCGGTGCTGTCGACGACACACGAAAGAGGTTCGATCCAGACCGCTTCGGCAAACGGCAGCTCTTTGGAGACCTGGTGCAACGCGCGTTCCGGCGCCGTCATGTAGCCGGCAAAGCCGCCGTCGATGTGAATACCCAGCGTCGTCCAGTTCTCGCAATGGAGTGTCTTGCCGGCCTTACAGTAACGGCAGAGGCCGCAGGTCAAGTTTGGTGCGACAGTCACCCGGTCGCCGATACCGACGTTCGACACGGCCGGACCGATCTCCACAACCTCGCCGACCATCTCGTGGCCCAATATCGCGCCCTTGGTGGCGGGAAAGGTAGGCGGTGTGGCCAAGATGTGCAGATCGGTGCCGCACACACCACAACCTTCGTTCCTGATCAGCACCCAATCGGGCGCCGGTAGTGTGGGGATGGGGCACGTGCTGAACTTCCAGGAGTCCGTTTCCCATATATACGCCGGCGATCATCTCATTCTTGTCCATCGTATCCCTCACTTGTTGGTCCGGGTACTTCTCAATACTTCGTGGTAGCGGTACACCCTCGCGTTCGCAGACCCCGGGCAGGGACACCCACTGCCCCTAACATATTGAGAAGTTACGAGTATCGTCTTTCGTATCAGCAACTGCAGCCGGACTTGGCCTCCAGCGCAGCCGGCGTGTGGCCCCACTCGATCAGCGTCTGTTGCGCTTCGCTCAGTTCGATCCACGGTGCGGTCGGACCGTCGCGGTGCACGGGCCATCTCCTGCCCGTCGACGATGGTCAGCGTGTTGCGCAGCAACTGCTTGCCCATGCGCTTGTTCATGTGGACGTCGTAGAAGGCAAAATCACCCTCCTCGATGCGGAAGAGCGCGACATCGGCCAGCGCGCCCGACACGCAGTGTGCCGACCTGGTCCGCCATCCCATCACCTCGGCGGGGCGAATGGTCGCCGCGCGAATGACCTCCTCCAGGCTCATGCCCAGCGCCAGGAACTTGCTCAGGCAGGTGGGCAGATCGTAGAGCGGACCGTGGATGCTCAACTGGTGGATGTCCGACGAGATCACGTCGGGTCGGAAGGCCCTGGGCCAGCATGGCCTGGGCCGTCTCGAACGAGAACGAGCCCGCGCCGTGGCCGATGTCGAGGACGATGCCGCGCATCCCACGCCCGCCGCGCCGTTTCGAGCAGCTTGCCCGTGTCGTCGATGATGCGCATGTCGTGGCCGGTGAAGCAGTGGGTCAGCACATCGCCGGGGCGCATGAGATCGAGCACCTCGTCGAGGCTGGGCGGTCCGCCGCCGATGTGGACCATGAGCGGTCGCTGCACTCGGTCGGCTGCTTCCCGGGCGCGGCGCAGCGGCTCGATGCCGGTGCCCGCCGTCGTGTTGCGATCGATGCGGGCTTTGATCCCCAGCACCAGGTCGGAGTATTCGCTCGATCATCTTGGTGCAGAGGTCGACGTCGCAGTAGTCGAGATTGGTCAGTTCCCAGGTCGGCGCGGTCAGGCCGATGGACGAGATGTTGAGCAGCGCAAAGATACGCGCCGTAGAGGGTTCGGCGATCCACTCCCGGAAGCCGGGCAGGTTGTAGCCGCCGGCCGACCCGACATCGAGCCAGGTGGTCACGCCGCTGCGCGCGGCCACCGGATCGGCGTGGATGCCCCAGTAGGTGACGTTGTGGTAGACGTGGGTGTGCAGATCGACCAGGCCGGGCGTGACGATCTGACCGGCTGCGTCGATCACCCGTGCCGCCGACTCGGTTGGGATGTTGCGGTCGACCGCCGCAATGCGGTTGCCCTGGATCGCCACATCCAGCCGGCCCATCTGTTCGCCGCCGGGATCGACGACTTCGCCGCCCTGAATCAGTAGGTCAAAACGCATCGTGTTCGCTCCTGTTCTGTTGTTGAATCAGCCGATAGTTTCCTCACGTCTCCTCACCTCCGCCCATATTTGTGGATGGCGTCCATATCGAGGGTCACGCCCAGGCCGGGTGCTGTGGGAATCGGCAGCATGCCGTCCTCGTCCAGGCTCCAGCCGCCAGCGGCGATTTCGTCCACGTAGGGCGAGCCGGTCAGGTACTCGACCAGGTCCGTGTCGGCGAAGGCGGAGGCCAGTTGCAGGTCGGCGGCCAGTCCGACCGCCGTGTTCCAGCCGTGGGGAATGAAGCGCACGCCGTTCTCCTGGGCCATCCAGCCGATGCGGCGCTCTTCGCTGATGCCGCCCACCTTGGTCACGTCCGGCTGCACGATGTCGAAGGCGCCGGCCTGCAGCCAGGGCTGGAACGACTGCCGGCGGGTCAGCACTTCGCCGCCGGCGATCGGCACCGGCGCGGCCTGTCGCAAGCGGACATAGTCGTCCAGGGCGTCGGGTTTCAGCGGCTCTTCGAACCAGTCGACGTCGTAGTCGGCCAGCATCTGCGACGTGCGCAGCGCCCATTTGTAGCCCTGCTGCCAGAAGGCATCGCTGCCGCCCGCGTCGACCATCAGCAGCGAGTCCGGGCCGACCGCGTCGCGCGCCGCGCGCACGATCGCCTCGTCCAGCGCGTCGCTCACTCGGCCGAACGGCCCCCAGCCGATCTTGAAGGCGCCGAAACCCCTGTTCCTTGAGCTGCGCGCAGATGGTCGGCCAACGGCTCCGGCTCGTCCATCAGCAGCGAGGCATAGGGCCTGCACCCGCTCGCGGTAGCGGCCACCCAGCAGGCGGCCGACCGGCTGGCCGGTCGCCTTGCCCAGCAGGTCCCACAGGGCGATGTCGATGCCGCTGATGGTGTGGGTGATCGAGCCGCCTCGGCCCAGCCAGAACGTGTTCTGGTGCAGCTTTTCGCTCACCCGCTCCGGCTCCAGCGCATTTTCGCCCCGATACAGCGGCTCCAGCACGGCCAGCGCGCCTCGGACCAAGCCGTCGCTGGTGAAGACGCTGCCCAGCCCAGTCAGGCCCTTCGTCGGTGAGGACGGCGATCAGCGTGTGCACGCAGTCGTCCGGCTGCAATTCGTCGCTCCAGCCGCCCTCGGGCGTGGCGCCGCGGAGGCCGACGGCCGTGCTGCGGATTCTCACGTATCTTTCGACTGAGTCGTCACCAGCGGATTTGTGATTGGACGGGTCCTGCGTGCTGGTCGCTGCGCTCGGCGATCGGCCAGGCCGCCACTCGTCGACCAACTCGACCAATGCCGGACAGCGACGGCTTCCCAGATGATCTTGCCCTTTTCCGGCCGTGGCCGCCGTCGGGTCGCCATGCACGCCGACCTTGGTCCAGCGTCCCCAGTAGTCGTTGAAGCGCACGTAGGGTGGACGTGCTGTCGGAACTCATGTACTTGCCCACCACGTCGTTGTCCGCCACCGGCCTTGTCCATCTGCACGCGCTCCGGCGCCAGGTGCAGATAGAGCGAGGTTTCGAACTCGTCGGCGTGGGCCATCACCGGCGTCTCCTTCACCTGCGTTGAACGCCTCCATGCCCAGGCTGAAGTAGTTCACCGCGGCGCAGAGCGAGTGGGTCTCCAGCACCGTCTTGCGCGCAACCAGGTCGACCAGCGGCGTATTCGAGCCGTGGCCGTTGACGATCAGGATCTTCTCAAAGCCGTGGTAGGCCACGCTCTTGGTGATGTTCAGGCAGAAGGCGATGAAGACCTCCGGCTCGATGTGGATCGTGCCGGGAAAGTCGATATGGTGCACGGTTCAGCCCGTAGGAAATCGGCGGCAGCACCAGCACCGCGATCCGGCGCACGGCGGCCCACCTCCAGGCAGACCGATTCGGCCAGAAAGACGTCCACGTCCAGCGGAAGGTGGCGGCCGTGCTGCTCGGTGGAGCCGGTGGGCAGGATGACCACCTTCTGCATCGCGATGGCCTCGTTCATCTCCGGCCAGGTCAGGCGGTTGTAGCGGTATTCGGTTTTGGCGCTCATCGTCTGTTGTTCCTCCACATGGATCGTCTATCCGGTTTGGACGTAGGCATATACTCTGGAACAGAACCCGAATATTTGTCAAACGTCCGGAATTTCTCGCGGACTTGCCGAATCGAGGGCTGGTTGCTTTGCACCTGTTCGACTCGACCAGGTTCCAGAGGGAGCACAGACGGCATCGCAAACCGACTTACCTTGACCGCCTCCGGAAAGTAGCCCAATGACACCGACCTGGACTCGTCGCATGACGACAGGAGAGTCCATTGCGCCGGAGTTGTCTTTCCCGTTGCCCTATAGCATACTGGTGTGCACGACCAATCCAAACCCGGAAACAATCGAATATTGAGCAGGCATCTGACCAACATCCATCTCAACAAACCCTGTGAGGAACCTGTACTATGAGTGTGAAGCCGAACGTATGTATCTCTACGTCCATTGAGGACGATCTCCTCGCACAGATTGGCGCTGTGTGCGAGACTCAAGTAGTGGAGAAAGGCGCGCCGCGTCGCGACCTGCTCGCCGCCTTGTCTGATGTAGAGGGCATCCTGTTGACGCCGCCGATTCGGGTGGACGCGGAGTTCTTCGACGCTGCGCCGAAACTGCGCGTCGTCTCAACTGCCAGCGTCGGTTATGATCCCATCGATGTGGTCGAGGCAACGCGACGCGGTGTGCTGGTCTGCCACACCCCGGGCGTACTCAACGCTGCAGTCGCCGATCTGACTATGACGATGATCTTCCTGCTCGCACGCAAGCTATTCGAATTTGAAGGCTATGTACGCAGCGGCGGCTGGGCCCGGCGCGAGACGCCGCCTTCCCTCGGCATGGACATTCAGGGCAAAACCCTGGGGGTGGTCGGCTTCGGGCGCATCGGCCAAGAGGTCACGCGCCGGATGCAGGCGCTCGGCATGCGTACGCTCTGGTACGATGTCTTCGATGAAGCGCCGGCCGGCGCCCCTACCAGTGAGCGCATGTCTTTAAACGACCTCCTCGCTGAATCCGATTTTGTCAGCCTGCACACCAACCTGGGGCCGTCATCACACCACCTGATCGGCGCCGCAGAACTGGCGCAGATGAAGTCGAGCGCGTTCTTCATCAATACTGCACGCGGTCCCTTGGTAGACCAGCCGGCCTTGACGGCCGCGCTGACAGGCCGGAACGATTGCCGGCGCCGCTCTGGACGTGTTGGAGAGCGAACCGCCGGACGAGGCCGACCCAATCGTACGCTTGCCCAATGTGCTCTGTTTCCCCCATATCGGCACAGCTACGGAAGAGACCCGTCGCGCCATGCGCGAGCTTGCGGTCTGCAACTTGTTGGACGCTGTCGCCGGCAAGCGACCGCCGGCGCCTGTCAACCCAGAGGTGCTGGACGGGAGGGCTCTATGATCCGGTCACAGGCTGCCATTGTCTACGCACACAACCAACCTGTCGTCGTAGAAGAAGTGGAGATTGCGCCACCCAAAGCCGGCGAGGTGCTGCTGCGTATGGCCGCGTCGGGCGTCTGTCATTCGGACCTCTCGGTGGTCAACGGCACCATCTACTACGATCCACCCGTGGTGCTCGGCCACGAGGGCGCTGCCATCGTAGAGGAGATCGGACCGGAGGTCTCGTACGTGCAGCCAGGTGACCACGTGTTGCTGGCCTTCGCGACCTCGTGTGGTGAATGCGCGCTCTGCAAGATGGGCCACGTGGTCCTCTGCAGCGGGATCGACGCCCGGCCCGGCTATCTGCTCGACGACACCTGTCGCGTCCACAACAAGAACGGCACCCCGATTCCGCAGATGGCGCGCATCGGCACCATGTCCGAATATGCCGTGGTCTCGGAACGCAGCACGATCAAGATCGACAAGCATTACCCGCTGGACAAGGCCGTCCTGGTCGGTTGCGGAGTCACGACCGGTGTGGGTGCGGTGACCAACACGGC
The DNA here is from genome assembly GCA_963715415.1 of uncultured Chloroflexia bacterium. GTDB lineage: Bacteria > Chloroflexota > Anaerolineae > Caldilineales > Caldilineaceae > JAWKOK01. The sequence goes on from CAVQSG010000017.1 coordinate 34,645, forward strand.
CGGAGTCAAACCGGGCGATACTGTCGCGGTGATCGGGACCGGTGGCGTGGGCCTAAACGCAGTCCAGGGTGCGGCCATCGCGGGTGCAAAACAGATCATTGCCGTGGATCTGGAAGACCGCAAACTGGAGCTGGCCTCCAGCTTCGGTGCCACCGATGCTGTCAATCCGCGGGACGGCGACCCGGTTGAGGCAGTCAGACATCTGACTGGCGGGCTGGGCGTGGACTACGCCATTGAGGTCATCGGCAACACCAAGACCATTGAGCAGGCCTACCAGATGGTACGTCGCCGCGGCACCGTCGTGGTCGTCGGTATGGATCGCAACGAGAATTTCATTCAGACGCCCGCGCAAGACATCGTGCGATCCGAGAAACGTTTGGTCGGCTCGTACTACGGCTCCTGCAATCCCCGTGAGGAGATGCCGAAGCTGCTCAAGCTCTATGATGATGGAACTCTCAAACTGGACGAGCTGATCACCCGCACCTATCGTCTGGACCAGATCAACCAGGCCTTTGACGATCTGGTGGCAGGGGACAACGCGCGGGGGGTCATCGTCTTCGCTTGAGGTGAACTATCCGGCCTGCGGAGACTCAGCATGTGCTGGAGCAGTGGGTGGGAATCCCTATCCTTCAAGGCTGAGAATGCCTCAATCCCGAGGTGGAGCTCTTCGGCGTTTTCTCCGTTGGGAAAGGAAATCTGCTTGAAGCTGCACCTGGCCGCTGTCAGTCTTGTGACGGGCCAGAATTTCGCTTTTCGCCGGATGCTCTAAGCCTACGAATCGTATGAGAACTGCGTTAGGAAGTCATCCGCCTGCCGGCGCACAGCGATGCGCTCGTCTGCATCCAGGTGGCGTAGACCAAGGACAGCCGGTCCGAAACGGGGATTGGCGCGCAGTACTTCCTCATGGTCGAGCAGGAAATTCCAGTACAGATAGTTGAAGGGACATGCGTCCTGACCGGTGCGCTGTTTGGGGCGGTAACGACACCCATGACAATAGTCACTCATCCTGTTGATGTAGTTGGCCGACGCAATATAGGGCTTTGTGGCCGTCTTGCCGCCGTCGGCATTGAGTCCCATCCCGATCACATTGGGCGTGACGACCCATTCATACGCATCAATATAGCAGGCGAGAAACCAGTTGTTTACGGCAGCCGGGTCAATGCCGGCCAACATGCAGAAGTTGCAGATGATCATCAGACGCTCGATATGGTGGGAGTAGCCAGCATCGAGCACTCGCTGCACGACGTGATGCAGACAGTTCAATTCTGTTTTGGCATCCCAGAAGAGCTGGGGCATCGGTCGAGCATGCTGCCAGCTATTGGACGACAACAGTCCAGGCATTTGCTGCCAGTATTGCCAATAGATATATTCACGCCAACCGAGTATCTGCCTAATCACGCCTTCCGCAGAATTGATGGGTACGCCGTCTTCGCGGTAGGCGTGCTCGCACCGGCGTACGACATCGAGCGGATCGAGCAGTCCGATGTTCAAATAGGGCGAGAGAACGGAGTGGAAGAGAACGGCATCGTTGTGGCTCATCGCGTCTTCATATGGACCGAAGTCCACCAAGCGGTTGGCGACAAAGTCCTCCAGGGCAGCATGTGCCTGTTCCTGAGTTACTGCCAGGTCAAAACCTGTCGTGCTGCCGATACCTGGATCAAGGGCATCCACAGTTTCCATAACTTCAAGAGTGATGCTGTCCGGAGAGAAAGTCGGAAGACCAGGCGTCTGCAATCCCTTTTTAGGTAACGGTTTGCGGTTATCTCGATCGTAGTTCCATTGACCACCCACAGGACCATCGGCTTCAAGCAGAACGTTGAAGTGGCGTCGCATGGAACGATAGAAATACTCCATAACGACGCGTTTCTTGGGCCTCTCGTTCACATAGGGATCGTAGCGCCCAACCAAGAACTGTGTATTGGGCAATACCGTAATTGTTATGCCGACGGTTTCGGCAAGTTTGTGATTCTGAAATTGACGCCCACCATATTCTGCAGCGGCCATCGTCAACAGATGTTGAGGTTGATGTGATTGTATGTGCTGTCGTAGACCAGCCGGTGTATTGACGGCCTGTACATAATCTACTTGGTAGCCGGCAGAACGCAGGGCTTCTGTATAGTGGCGCATGGCGCTCAGCAGAAGCACGAGCTTCTTGCGCTGATAGGGCAGCTTGTACAGACGTCGCTCGTTCTCGATCAGCACCACGCAGATCTTTGAGCGAGCGGTCATTTCTTCCGCAGCCAATAATGCAGGGTGCTCAAGTAACAGTTGGTCTCCAAGGATCCAGACGCTCAGTTTTGGGTCGGCAGTCATCACTCGTTTCTGCCTCTACTGCCACTCGGCCTCACCAGCGAAGACTTTGAGCGACTCTCGATCCACTATTTGTATGTGGAGGCAGCCGAGTTCAACAAAACCTTGACGAACAAAGGCGCGCAGCAGTGCGCCGATGGTCTCACGATAAGTGCCGAGGTAATCAGCGAATACCTGATAGGTCATCCCCTGGATCAGACCACTCTGCTGGTCCGCTAGGTCGAGCAAGAGCGTCGCAAGTCGCTCCGGCAATGTTATCATGGGCGAAACAGGTGTTTCCGACTCAAACGCCTGGCCGCCATACATTTGCAGTAGACTCCAAGCCACTAGCAGTTCTTCGAAGGTTGTGTCATTTATGTCGCCCACATTCTCAGGTGCACGCAGACTCCACTGGGGCATCTGTTCACATGATGGCATCATATTTGTGTCTGTGAACCAACTTTGAGTAGCTGCTGTGCGAAATCCTTCAATACCGTTGTTCATGATTTGCATATACCTTTCCAAAAGCGGTGGATTCATCAAGGCGTTCAATAGATACAGACATTAGCATAGTACAGAATCTATGTCAAGTTTTTGTATATGTTTTGCAACGGATTTGTCGATTTGCAAAAGATGCATGTACAACACTATCGAGAATACAGATACTTGTCTGATTTCGCTCGAAGATACGGCTGGCCCCAACGATGCCCGGTGAGATTAGATATGACTGTATGCAAAGCAAACGAGAGCTATCGAAATGAATGCAGCCCTGATTTGGGGTGCAAGTAGTGGAGTCGGTCGGGCACTGACGGATTCGACACCTCACGCAGCAATGGAGAGTCAATGCTGTTGCACTTAGCCACATAGGTCTGCCCGACGAAACCTGACTTGGAATCGGCGCGCAAATTGTGATTTTATTCACATGCAGAACCATTGTCCTGGCGTAAGATGGTTGTATAGCTATTGCACAGCTATTGCAGAGGTTCCCTCAATAAAAATTTGTGGGCTACTGCGACAAGACTGCCGAATGATTAGTTACCAGAATTTCGAAATGCTTCGCAGTATCTATCGACGAAACAGAGAGCAATGGAGAGACAAATCGCATGTTGAAATCCAACATTAACTTGATCAAAGCTTCAATCCTGATTGCCGCAGCACTATCGTTCTTTTTGTCGATTTTTCTTTGGTTTTCGGGTTCCAAAGACCAGGGCTTATTTGTCGGCATTTGGGTTCCCTCAATTCTGAGCTTCGGGGCCTTCATCTTGTCCGGGAGTAATGACAGATGAATGAGACATTTCTGTTCGCATGGGGCGTACTTGCCACGATTATGGCTGTCGGACCACTCACGGTAGCAGCATTTCTAGACTGGCGCGCAGGAAAATCCAAATAAGAGATTGCTCTTGTATGGTCAAAAAACTTCGTCAACTCGAGAGAATGACCTAGGCGGCCACCCGATAGTAGTCGTTGCAGGGCGCGAATCAGAGGCGAGTTCATAGTGTGTGTTTGCAGCGTCCGTCGCTTGGAGCTCTTTGCCTGATCTAGATCCGGCTTTTCTGAAGTGAATTTGGAACGTACTGTAAAGGAGAATAACCATGGCCAGCAATGTTGACATTCAGAAGGTAATCCTTGCACTCGGCGAATCGAAAGCTATCAACCTGGACATCACGCTTCATGACTTGGTAGCCTCGCGCTCCGCCGAGTTGATAGGCTCAGTTGCAAACCTCGAACCGTGGGAGTTGATCTGCTACACATGGGTCACCTACATTCGGCGGCGTCCGTTCAATGAAATAGTACTCCCGATGGAGCGCCGCGCCGCCGGTCGCGCCTTTGACGTAAACCAGGAGTTTGAGCGGTAAAGTTGTGGCGTTACCGAATCGCCTCTACGGCCACAATAGAATAACAGGCAATGGCATATTGTGGACACCAATACGATTGCTCGACGGTCGCCGTATGCCATTGTCGATGTGGGACAGCATCAGATGCAAACAGAAGCCACCATTCAAACATCCATCCCATTCAACGAATCGTTATTCGTCGACCGTCTGATAGAGATCCTTGAGTGGGCTGCTCAACACCTTACCAATCTGGAAGCCTACTCAGCCCACTGGGAAAGTGAGGAAGACGCGTTTCTTCGGCGGCAAGACAAGATTGCCGCAGAAGCCATCCTGCTTGCGTACCTGGCCTCGAGGCTCGGAGTTGAGCGTTCGCCGCGTTTGGAAACTGCTATCCAACAGGTGTACGAACAATCTAAACGCCACATTGCCACGAAGCGTAATGAAGCCATCCTGCGACGCTTTCCACAGACAGCACCAACGTTGGGAGTAGGCTATGTCCTGCTGTTTCAGATGGGGTATGACAATCCAACTGTTGAACACCTACTCCGGACCGCCGTATCGAGCGGTTATGCCATGTTAAGCGAGCGTAGTACATTCCGCATGATGGACATGGGCTGGACCTTCGGACTGCTCGATCCCGCTCTTAGTAAACCCGATCGCCGACTTGTTACCGCTCTCTACACTGGCGGCATCTCCTCATCCCATCTATACAATGAACGAAGATGAATATGCTATCACGCATGCCGTCTTCTACCTGACAGATTTTGGGCATGGACAACCAGTAACAGGCTTGTCATTCGGCTCAGGTGATCTACTTGGCCCCTACATGATGTGGAATGCAGTCCAGCTAGACTTGGACCTATTGGGAGAGTTCATTATAGCTGCTCTGGCGCTGGATATGCCGCACACACCAGCGTACCGTTTCGCATGGGATGTTCTTGACAGAGCGTGGACAGAACAGCACAGTCTGACTGGACCAGAATTCTCTCCGGATCGGTTAGCTGAGCTGGATGGCCTGGAAGCAGACGCCTACGCATTTTCAGAGAACTATCACACTATCTTTGTCGGCGGCATTCTATGTGCCGTCGCACTTCAAGGCCATACCCGTGCCCCGGCGCCGAATCAAATGCCACCTGTTGAGCCGACCGCACTCGGAGAGCGCTGCATGGAGGTCGCACAACGCTGCACAATGCAGCGGCAAGCAAGCTATGAATTGCCTGTCGTTCTGGAAGAGGATTTGCCGGAATGGGTGGTGGCACAACTCTTGTCCAGTTTCGAGGAGGACGTTGCGTCTATGCCTGCGTGGCTGCAATCAGCAATGTTATGTCCTCTAACACGCAATGAATTGTCTGAGGCACTCTACGATGCTCTGTTGATTACCTCGAGCAGACAATATACGTTGGTCCAACTTGCGGAAACATTGGCAGTTGGTGCGGAATATCGTGCACTCAGAACGTCTGCAACGTTTGCCGCGTGCTGGAATTCCTCCTGTCGCAACAACTTCAATCCGGTTTTGTCGGTGTCCAACAACTGCTAGGCGATGATCCAGGCAGTTTCGACGGCCACGAATCTCAGATCGCCATAACGACGTGCCTTATCTCGCATCTCCCAACTATTGCTGACGCAGGTATCCGAATCCCCGTGACTGCTATTTAGCTGGTAGTCATGTGAGATCATCTCTGGGCCTATCGAGAGTCACATTCCAGAAATAAAATCGGTTCGTGCGTATCTCCTCCTCCGAAAAGGCGGCTTTCAAATGACGAATGGCCTTTAGCGCCCGAAACCTCCCAATGACGGTTAAAATCGGACACCGTATTGCCTGTTGGAGGAGTTGACCCATGACCCAGCATGAGCAGCTTCTCACCTACTGTAAGAGTCTGCGTTTACCCAGTCTGGGGGCGGCTCTGCCTGATACGCTTGCGCAAGCAGAAAAAGAATCTTGGTCGACAGAAACCTGCCTTCTTCACCTGCTGGAAAGAGAAGTGGAAGGACGGCGGCGGCGGCGAATCGAGCGTTTTCTGAAACAGTCACAGTTGCCACCGGGCAAAACGCTGGCTCAATTTGACCAAAGCCGTCTGCCCTTACGCATTCGGCGTCAAATGCCACAGCTGCTGACAGGCGACTTTGTCGACCGCTGTCAGAACATTCTCTTTTTTGGTTTGCCTGGCACTGGGAAAACCCATTGTGCTGCCGGACTTGGCCATGCGCTGATTGAGACCAGTCGCAGCGTCTTGTTCATCCCGACCTACATGCTTGTCAGCCGTCTTCTGCGTGCCAAACGCGATTACGAGCTCGAGCGTGAACTACGTCGACTGGGCAGATTTGAGGTTGTGATTTTGGATGATATCGGCTATGTCCAGCAGAGCCGCGAGGAGATGGAGGTGCTCTTTACGTTCCTGGCCGAACGCTACGAACGACGTAGCTCTTGCAGTGCCAGTTGCTGCAACAACCCGCCCATCAACTCCCGCCGCCGGGGTGTCACCTGCGATGCAATCTCATCGAAACTTGCCTCCGGATGCGCGTCACGCCACACCCGTAACTCCTCATACATGACCTCTGCTTCTCGCAAAAACGCAGCCTTTTCTTCGTCCTTGTACATCTTTCCCCTCCTTGACTTCACTCGCCTCATCCAACCATAGTCTATCTCCCTTTTCTCTCTACAAAAATCTGGGACGGACCCCAGCCACGTGGCCGCCTGGTTCTGAGCTTTGTCAGATGCTATAATGGATTGGCTGACGCAAATCGGACGAAGGGACATCACATGAACCAACGCATAGAAATCAATCCGGAAGTAATGATGGGAAAGCCGGTAATCCAGGGCACGCGCATACCTGTAGAGTTAATCCTGCGCAAGCTTAGCGAAGGGGCGAACCATACAGACCTACTCGATGCTTACCCGAGGTTAACCGGGGCTGACATTCAAGCTGCTCTAGCCTTTGCCGCCGACACCCTAGCGCACGAAACCATTCTGCTTACCTCTGGCTAGCTCCATGGCCGTTCTGCGTTTCTTGGCCGACGAGAGTTGTGACTTTGAGGTCGTGCGCGGCTTGCGAGCCGCGGGCTTCGATGTGTTGGCGGTCACCGAATATATGCAGCGTTCCGACGACAGAGCGCTGATCCAGCAGGCGGCTGAAGAGAGGCGCGTACTACTGACCGAAGACAAAGATTTCGGCTGGTTGGTATATGTCAGTCACGCTGACTCAGCGGGCGTTATCCTGATTCGGTATCCCGGCAACGCCCGCAGCGCACTTACAGATGCGGTAGTACGCCTGGTACAGGATCGAGGGGATGCGCTCGTTGGCACTTTTGTGGTCGTGGGGCCAGGGCAGATTCGCATTGCATCCCATCCGACAACAGAGCGTTGAAGGCAAGAGCGGTCCACAGTAGACAGCGCGATAGAGACGGGTTGATAGAGCGTACCCCATTTGAGCGCCTGCCTGTTTGAAGTCAATTTGTCAACCGAAGAGCAAACACCTAGACAGCCGAAGTGTATGATCCTATAGTTCCAAACTATGGGGTACTGTTGCTCAACAGGTGACAGAACCCATATCTGTCAGCCACTTGTTCTGGCGGAGATGATTACTGATGGATGAAATACTCACGGTAAGCATTTATTAATGCCACGTGATTTCCGCAAAAGACAGGGCCTCCGAGAACGGTTATGCTAGAAAGCAACCGTCCAGGAAGGCCCTGCCATGAATCTACTCGTCGATCTTGGTTCTACGTCATGGTGAGATACTCGACAAGCCTCCCTTATCGGAAGCCCTCAATTTGTCTCACCACGACTGACACAGCATAAAACCCGATCAGTCAATCATTCGCAGTCGGCACGGCGCGGGGTCGATGTTTATTAAAAGTGGCCGAGTAAAACTCGCCATCGTCACAAGGGCTTGGCCCGGTGCAATAGACGGCAGGCGACTCCAGAGCGAATCGTCGACCGATCCCAAGGACCGCTTGAGTCGCGGAATCACATTTGCGTCACCGATCTTGTGCAGGATATAACTGTTGATCAGCCCAAGCACTTCGTCTGGCAGATGCTGAGGTAGTTGCGTCACGAAGACAAGCCCCAGCCAACGCTTACGGCCGCGCCGTGCCACCCGCGCCACCTGCTGAAACAGAATCGGCATCTGTCGGATCCGCTCTGCCGACAGAAACTCGTGGGCTTCCTCAATAATGACCATCACCTTGCGCTGGGACTCGTTCTGCTTCTGAGCCCGATCATAGTTGGCGTTCTGGGTAGTGTGCAGGCCGCGCAGCATCTCCGCAATGATCAGATTACGAATCTGCGGTGCATCTGTGTCACTTAGGTCGATAATGGAAACCTGACCTGGCTGAGTCAACAAGTCGTAATCCAGCCGGCCTGCGCTGTCATTATCGAAGACCTTGAGGCGCAGCAACTGACTGAGACGGCCTTGGACCACATACCAACTCGTTGGATGTTTTGGAAAGCCGTTCTGAGCGATCTCCTCCTTGATAATGCGCTCGACGTCCTTCGCCGCCACCTTGAAGTCGCGTGCCCAAAACTCCGGTTCTGCTCCTCTATTGCCGATCAGCGTGCCGATGGTGCGTACAGTATCATAGAGATGCTGAACGGTCATGCGTGGGTAGCCGCCCTCCATCTCGTCAAGTTCCATCAGCTGGCTCCGCTCTGTCTCGTTTGCCGGAAAGATCTTGAGTGTTCGCAGCAACCGCTTAGTGATGTCGTAGGCGCGGTGAAAACGAATCTGTTGTGCCTCATTAAGGTCAAGCACCTCCATCACGAGGTAAGGTGAAAGCAGCGAGAACTCTAGCGAGAATGACCCGGTGCGTGTCGAATCAGGGCACGTCGTCTCTCGACCATGCAGGTGGTATACCCGGACTTTATCTACGCCTTGCGGTGAAAGCTTGCGCTTGGCCAATGCCTTGACCATGCTCGGATCGTCCGTGGGCTCAGAAATCTCCGTATATTCGCCTTCCGTGTCAATCACAATCGTGGCGATCCCCGCTTGTTGGAAATGTGCAATCTGTCCCGAAACTGTCGTCGACTTACCGCCGCCTGTAGTACCCAAAATGCCGACATGGCGAGGCAGCACGGATTTTTTGTCTGAAGGGATTGCCGCAACCAAGTCGGAGTAGCCTACAGGAACCCCAAGCTTGATATCACCGTCCAGACGCAGCATTGCGGCCGTCTCGGTTGAGTCCAGCAAAAATACAGGGCTGTTAGGAAGCGGTCGTAGCCGTGGCGGCACCAGCACGCCATCTATTTGCTCGCCCATTAACTCGACCTGTACACGGCCGTGATACCGTGGCATAAATATCCCGCCGCGCACTGCCGTCGTGATGACTATCGGTGCATCCCCACGTAATCCGTCGGGTTCTGCAAAAGGCCCCTTGACGACAATGCCCAGATATATCCGGTCGTCTGGAACGCTGCGCACTTGGACCAGCGCCTGCGACTGGGCGCGATGGAGCTCATCACGAGGCAACAGCACGGTCACCGTGTTGTCCTCGCTGTTAGGGAGGTCAAACATAGTGCGGCCAATTGCCCCGAGATACTCTATGGGCTCCTGCCATTCACCACCAACCGCCTCAATGTCTTCGTCGATCTGACCAAAAACCTGGTCAGGAATCGGTTGGACCAGATTGTCGCGGTTACGGTTGATGTTGCCATCACGTTGGTTCATGTCGATTTCTCCCATCAAACTAAAATCAGAATGCGGAGCTGTCTTCTATCCTGTCCCGATATAATCTAACGCCGCGTCTCCCGTTCGCCCAGGTATCGGAACGGCGTACCGGCACCTACGTATGCCTGCTGAATCGCCGCGTCGAACGAATCGGGCCCAAAGGTTGCACGGCAAACCATGTCTGCCAGGTCGATCAACATCGGGAATCCCCGGTGTTCCTGTAACACGCTATCGGCCATGACAATCAACGCCGCCTGGTATGCGTACTCCCGATGCGCATAGAACACATAAGGTGGCGCCGTCCGGGATGCACGATAGATGCCAATCACTATCTGCGGCCCAACCTCTTCCACGAAGTCACTCGCCTCCGCCTTGAGACCTGTGCTCTTGGGCAAGTGACCGTCGACAATGTCCCGCATCACGCTGAGTGGCGTATCGACAATCGCGAACTCCATTGGATAGAGGGCATTGCCCAGCGTCAGCAAGACGCGATCTGCTGCTGCACTCGGTACAAAGATCCACTTCCGGTGCTCGATCAGCAGTTTCCGCCAAACCGCAAGACTACGACGAAGCAACGGCATGTCGCTATCTACCACCAAGCCCACCTCTTGATCCATCGCGTCTGGAAGAATCGTGTTCACCCTTGCCCAAAGCCTCTGTGCGTCCATTTGGCTGATTACCAGATCATCGAGCAGCTGACTGTCGCCAGCCAAGCGATCTTCGACGTCGCCATCCAACGGTCTCTGGCCCTTGCTTCGCCGCTTCTCCTTGGCCAATGCGTTTCGGTAGTCCCCGTACGCTGCCATCGTAAGGTAACTCATCAAACTAAGTCGATTCGGATCATACGCGTATGGAGCCTCGTTGTAGGCGATTAACGCGTCAGAGACCGCCTCTTCAACGAGAATGACGTCCGCAGTGGGCCCGGCGCGCTTCCGCACAAGATTAAGCAGACTAGGCAGAATCCATTCTGCCAGCTCTGCAAAAGCGGTCATGTCATTCTCATCCAACATGCGCTGGTGGAATGCCAGTTCCTCACTCGTTGCACTCACGATAGGCGATAACCTACCCCTTCACTAATCGTTCCCGCCCAATGGCTGAAGTTCGAAAGTTATTTCACGCGTCACGCGTTATCTGCCCCTAGCAAGCGTCAGTACACTCTCGGTGCGCATACGCTTCCCAAGTGAGTCATTGCGTCGTGAGGGTGGCGGCAGATAACGACTCTGTGTTGGTAAGTCCCGTTCGTTGCGATCCACTAACTGGAGGCCAGCCTGTTGTGCAGCCACCACTGCCGCATCCGCATTTCGAATGAATACCCCCCTGAGCTTGGAGTTGCCAACCACCAGAGTCACTTTCCCATTCGCTTTGAGAACGCGTGCAATTTCTTGCAGTAGAAGACGCAGATCCTCCGCAAAACGGGCCACCATTCCGCGCTCTCGTGATGGCAGCTGATCAATCTCGCACATTGCCGCCAAAATCCACTTGCTCGCGTCACCTTCGGACGCCAACGCGCGTTCCGCACCAATGCTGTCGGCTCGGATAGTACGCAAATCGCCAACCCGGTATCCAAGCCAAACCAAGGCTAGCCGATGCCCACGCATGTAGTCAATCGCATTAAGGTACGGAGGCGATGTTAGTACCAGATCGATGGAGCTACTCTGCACATCCATTGCACGTGCATCGCCTTGAACTACGGTCGCCCTACCCATGATCACTTGATTCTTCATCTGCCTCACGATCCGCATGACCGACCGTTGATAGCCGTCAAACACGTCATAGGTAGAAGTTTGCTTTGCCCTATGTGGCCGACTGTGGGAAACATCATGTGCCAGCGAGGCTCCGTTGGACTTGGTGATGATAATCCGGCTCAACCCAAGACGGAGCAAATCTACGGCCGGCTTGCTAGCTTTGTCGATGGCACCCGTATGCAATACGTTCAGCGTCCAAGCCAAGCGACGCAGTTCCTGTCGCTGAGGATCGGCAAACCAAAACTCGGTGAATTGCCGCGTTTCTATATCATTATCAATCCAGGGCAGATCAACGTCATCGTTGAGCGCGGCGGCATCAGTTAGCACCTTTGCCAGCAAACATTCGACCACCGCGGGCCGAATTGGCGTGGTCCACACCCTACTCATGAGCACAGCCAGCGGGTCTAAGTCAAAGCCGATTGCCTCATGTCCGAGCTGAGCAGCGTGGCGCAGTACAGTTCCAGAACCAGCCATGGGGTCCAGCACCCGACTCGGACCTGGCAACTCCTTTAGTTTGTAGATTGCGAGATCAGGCGCCATCCGCGCCGGAAATGGATGAACGGGACGAATCATGGAAGTCACACGTTAGTAGAGACCTATTGTGTTGATTAAGGTTGGTATCGTGACAATGGCGGCCATGCATACTTGACCACCTGTTACAAGGATAGAGCTTCCCTTTCGAATCGACAACCGTTGATGCCTAACCTTGATTTACGTAATGGTAGAATCGCCGGAAAGCCTCCCGAACCCGGATTTGTCAGCTGCAAACAGGTGGTCATCATCAACACGCTCAGCCGCATGTTCAGCCGGACCGACCAGATGGACGCCGCCGACATGACGCTCCTGCCGGGCAGCCTGCAGCATCTTGCCTCCCGCCACGACATATGCGTATGATGATTCCTTTGAATCGTGAGACTTCGGGCACGATCCATCACACCAGCTTCCGCGGCCGGTATTGCAGCCTGCACGAGGTCCGTACCCTCGTCGTCGATGTGGCAGAACTTCTGCACCTCGGCCGGCCCCATGTCGCCTTTGACCAGCACGTTTGGCTTGCCCAGCGGTGCAAACAGTGCGATCTGGATTGCCCGGGCCGCCTCTACACGGTCACGGATGGCCGCCGACGGCTCGCTGCCGTCCAGGCCGGCCAGCTTCTCGAAGGGCACACGCCGCACGGTCAGGTGGATGTCGTTCGTGTCAGCGGGCGCAAAGCGCCATGCAATCCTTGAGGGGATCGGAGATGCGTTTCTGGTAGCGCTGGACCATCGATTAGGAGCAGGTGTACTCCTTGCTGTCGTCGCCGTAAGAAGCCGCAAGGGCAGGGATATCCAGCCGGCAAATCCGATCAGTCCAACGTATTTGCGATATCGAGTTCGGCCATGGTGGTCCGAAACCAGTCGACGGTTTCCGGATGATAGGGAATGCCGCGGGCGCGCCGGTCCATTTCTGTCTCGTGCTCGAGCAACCCGGCGTAGAGCACGCGTTCATACCCTGCCAACGGCGGTGTTTCGCGCAGTCCCTGCATAAAGACATCCATTTCGTCCTTGAAGGTGTCGATATCTGTGAACGCGTCGATCCGATAGGCCAGGAAGTGATGGGACACATCCCCCGATTCACGCCGGAAACCGGCCGCTGCGCCGCCGAGCAACCCGCACAGAATTTCGACGGCGACGCCCAAACCGTACCCTTTGTGTGAGCCGTTTTGGCGTGTGCTGCCCATGGGCAACATCAGGAATTGGTCCGGAACCGGCCCAGCTTCCATGATGGGAACGCCGTCCGGCTGCGCGATCCAACCCGGCGGCAGATCGTAGCCCAGCCGTTTGGTGGTCTTGATCCGGTTCACCGCCACAGAGGTCGTGGAGGCATCGTAGACAAAAGGTGGTTCGACCCGGGTCGGCGCTGCCACGGCGATGGGGTTGCTGCCGACCATGGGTCGCGTGCCGAAGGTCGGAACCATGCAGACACCGCCGACGGTCATGGCCATGCCGATCATGTCGTGCTCCAATGCAAGGGCGGCATGATAGGCGGCGGCGCCACAGTGGCGGCCATTAGTCACGACAACCGCGCCAAGACCGGTGGCTGCGGCCTTCTCGAGCGCCAAAGCCATGGCCTGTGGCCCTACGGTGAGGCCGAGTCCCCGGTCGCTGTCGAGCGTCGCCGCGGCCGGCGCATCGCGCAGAACTTTCAGCTTCGGTGTGGGGTTGATCTTGCCTTCGCGCAGCCAGCGCACATAGATCGGCATCATGTTGCTGACGCCGTGGCTGTCGATACCGCGCAGATCGGCGTAAGTCAGAACGTCTGCACAGCGTTCGGCATCGTCGTCCGGCATTCCCAGGTGCTGGAATATATCCCTAACTGCACTGTGAATGTCTTCACTGAGGATTCGAATCGCGATCTCTTCCGGTATCTGGTGATGCTGATCCATCGTTGCTCTCCTGGGAAACGGACAAGGGCCGGCGGCTGAAAATAGACAACACGATTCTGCGCGCGGGGAAAGAAGGTGCAAATGAGACCTACTTTGTGTCTGTGGCAGTACATAGTACCATAACAACTCTTCACCAAACACCATACAACGAAACCAAGGGTGCATACCACAGCTTTGGATTTCCTTGAGCACCGCGCTCCGATCGCCACAGCGTCGCTCTGAAAATGAAATGCACCCTCAAATTGACGACGAGTGATGAGTACACGTTGCGTATTGCGGCGTCTTTATCGCTCGATCATCACAAATGGAGGAACACATGGATGGGTATGAAGTTTTGGCGCACGGGCTGAAAGCGGAGGGTGTCGACTTCTTGGTCGCCTTTCCCCATCAACGTCTCATCGAGGTCGCGGCAAAGGCCGGCATCTTGCCGATCATCTGCCGCCAGGAGCGGGCGGGCGTCAACATGGTCGATGGATTCAGCCGCATCTCCAACGGGCGCAAGTTTGGCGTCTTCACCATGCAGCAGGGCCCGGGTGCCGAAAACGCATTCGGCGGCGTCGCGCAGGCGTTTGCGGATTCGGTGCCCATCTTGCACCTGCCCGGCGGAGAACCGCTTGCACGACAGGGGATCCAGCCCACCTTTAGCGCCGTTGCCCAACTACCGGCACATCACCAAGTGGGCCGCCCAGATCAACACGCCGGACAGTATCCTGCCCATGCTTCGCCGCGCCGTGACACAGCTAAAGCATGGTCGTCCGGGCCCGGTCTGATTGGAGATGCCCGGTGACGTCATGCTGGCCGGCCAACCCGACGAGGTTGACTACCGGCCGGTGCAGAGACGGCTCTCGCTGGCTTCGACCGAAGACGTTCGCGATCTGGTCACCGCACTGTTACAGGCGTCCGACCCGGTGATCAATGCCGGCCACGGCGTCCTCTACGCCGAGGCTACAGCCGAACTGGTCGAGTTCGCCGAGTTGACCCAGATCCCGGTCATGACCACGCTGGCCGGCAAGAGCGCCTTCCCTGAAGACCATCCGCTGGCATTGGGCACCGGCGGACTGACCGCAGCACGTTGATGGTGCGTCGTTTCCTGGCCTCGCACCGACTTTGGTCTGGGCATTGGCACCAGCTTTACGCGCAACAGTCTTCACAACGCCCATGCCCGACGGCATTGCTGCTCGGCCCAGGTGACCAACTGCGCTGAGGACATCGGCAAGGACTACGAAGTCTCCTATGGCGCCGTGGGCGACGCCAAGCTGGTGCTGCGCCAGATGATCGAGGAGGTCAAGCGGCAAGTCGGCGACAGCGGCCGCGAGGACGTCAACGGCGTGGTCGACCGCGTTGCCGCGATCCGCAAGGAGTTTTTGGCCGAATGGGAGCCCCATTTCGTCTCCGACGAGACGCCCATCAGCCCCTACCGCGTCTTCCGCGAACTGGAGCAAGGCGGTCGATGTCGCCAACACCATCATCACCCACGACTCGGGCTATCCGCGCGATCAGACTGGTGCCTTTCTGGAAACCGATCACGCCACGTGGCTATATCGGCTGGGGCAAGTCGACCCAACTCGGCTACGGACTGGGGCTGGCGTTGGGCGCCAAGCTGGCGGCGCCGGAGAAGCAGGTGATCAACGTCATGGGCGACGCCGCCTTCGGCATGTCCGGGCTGGATCTGGAGACGGCTGTGCGTGCGCAGATTCCCATCCTGACCGTGGTGCTCAACAACGGCGTGATGACCAACTACGACTCGCACATGCCCTACGCATCCGACCGTTTCGCGCAGCAACGAGCTGGGCGGCAACTACGCTGTGGTGGCCGAAGGGCTCGGCGTCCATGCCGCAACGCGTCGAAACGCCGGACGGACTTGCTGCGGCCTTCAGACAGGCGATGGCAGCCAACCAAGCGGGTCAGCCCGCGCTCGTCGAGGTTTTGACCAAAGCTGAGGAGACGGTTTCGCGGTAACGATGGGCATCGGCCTCAATGGCGTGCATGAGTGCACTGAAGATGAACTTGTGTGCCGGAAACAGCGCGTACCAATAGAGGATGCCGAAGAAACCGGTGGGCTCGAACATGGCGGTCTGGACCAGTCGTGTGCCGCCGTTTTCGGGGATTGCCTCCCACTGCAGCCAGAGCGCGTCCGGGAACTTTCATCTCTGCCGCGGAGCCGCAGTAGATACGGGCGATCGACCTTTTCGACACGCCAGAAATCCACTGCTTCGCCGGACAGTAGTTCCTGTGGGTCGCGCCGGCCGCGTCTGAGTCCCGGACCGCCGGCGATCTTGTCCATGAGGCCACGGATTTCCCATGCCCATTCCCAGACCAGCCAACCGCGGCTCACCGC
Source organism: uncultured Chloroflexia bacterium (assembly GCA_963715415.1). Lineage (GTDB taxonomy): Bacteria > Chloroflexota > Anaerolineae > Caldilineales > Caldilineaceae > JAWKOK01. The sequence continues at coordinate 50,937 of CAVQSG010000017.1, forward strand.
CGATAGCGCTGAAGCCGGCAAAGACTGTTTCAGGAGGCAAGTCCGTGTGCATGGTGCGGATCTCGCGGATCAGCCCCTTCTCGTCGGTCAAGTCGTAGGTTTCCTCGCGCCCCAGTGCTCCTGTCCAGCGCGTTTCGACGTCCTGCTCTTGAATGCGCTCCAACGCCAGCACGACAGCACGGCGGTAGGGGATGGGCTGGATCTCAGGAAACTGTGCGGTCGCGCGCGTGGTGTCGCCGACGACCGGATGGACGACGCCTTCGACCAGCGGCACTGCCAGATCGTTGGAGATAGGCGTCACCAGTCCGACCCATCGCGCTGCAAGGGTGGGCGCCAACACCGGCACCGGCATAATGACGCGCGTCAGACCGCGCACCTCGGCATAGCGCTCCATCATGGCCTTGAAGGTCAGCGGTTTCGTCCCAACGTTGACGATCCCCAGTGGCGGTTTGTCCAGAGCAGACAGCAGATAGCTCAGGATGTCGCGGATGGCGATCGGTTGCACGTCATTGAGGATCCACTTGGGCGCTATCATGACCGGCAAGCGCTCGGTGAGATAGCGCACCATCTCGAAGGAGGCGGAACCCGAGCCGATGATCGGCCCGGCCCGAAACTCGGTCGTCGGGCAGTAGGCACGCAGTATCCAGCCGACCTCGGCGCGGCTGCGCAGGTGGTCGGAGATATCGAAGGCGGCAGGCAGCAGACCGCCGAGGTAGATTAGGTGCTTCACCTCACGGGCAGAGAGGGCGAAGTTGAAGGCGGCCTGCCGGTCACGCGTGACGAAGTCGGCGTCGCCGCCCATGGAGTGTACCAGGTAGTAAGCTGCGTCGATCCCGGCCAGCGCCCGGGCAGCGTCTCGATATCCAGCAGATCGCCGGTCATTACCTCCACCTGTGAAACCCAGGTGCGCCCCAGCACACGCGACGCATCGCGCACCAGCACACGTACCTGATGTCCCTCTTCGAGGAGCAGCCGGATCAAGCGACCGCCAACGTATCCAGTTGCGCCAGTGACCAATATGTGCATGGGACCTCACAGTTCGAAATCTAGAAGCGGTTCGGCTCAACCGGTGATTGTCCGGTTCAGACCCTTCCACGGAAATAGACAGTTCGTTACGCAGGAGCAGGCCTTGCGCCTGTCCGCCAAGACGGATGTCCAGAGTCGATCATACGCCAGACCGTGGCTTTGCATCAATTCTGGTCTCGGGTCGAGATAGGCAGGCGACCGATATGCGTTTTGCATGCAAGCTACATTTGCCGGGCAGCGTTGTCGCAAAGCAGCTCAACCTCTGCTAAACTCGCAACTGCTTCTCCACCATTCAGCAACATTCCCGGAGGTGATCCAATGAACGGTATCGAAACCATCGCCGATATCCTGAAGCAGGAAGGCGTCGAATGGATGGCCTGTTTCCCCAACAACCCGCTGATCGAGCGCCGTCGCCAAGATCGGCATCCGGCCCGATCGCCTTCCGCCACGAGCGCGGCGCGGTCATGGCGGCCGACGGCTTCAGCCGCATCAGCGACCGCCAGCGGTTTGGCGTCGTCGCCGTCCAGTGCCAGGCCGGCGCGGAGAACGCCATGGGCGGTCTCGCCCAGGCCTATGCCGACAACATCCCGATCCTGGTGCTTGCCCGGCGGCAACGCCTCGATCAGCTAGCGGTTCGCCCCAACTTCTCCGCTGTCCAACACTGCGCAGGGCCTGGCCAAGCAGAGTCGAGGCATCTATACGCCCGATCAGATCGGCGACGTCATGCGGCGCGCCTTTCACGCCCTGCGCAATGGTCCGCCGCGGCCCCGTGGTGGTGGAGCTCACTGCCGACGTCTGCGATCGAGGAAGTGCCCGCTGACGGCGCAGACCTATCGTTCACCCGCAGCCGATGCGCCAGGCGCCGTGATCCGGCCGACATTCGACGAGGCTGCGCGTGCCCTCGCTGTCGGCACAGCGGCCGGTGATCTGGGCCGGCGCCGGCGTGCTCTTCGCCGGCGCCACTGCGAGCTCTGCGCGAGCTGGCCGAACTGACCGGTATCTCCCGTCTTCTGCACCATGCCCGGCAAATCGGCCTTCGACGAGCGTCATCCGCTGGCGCTCGGTGCCGGCAGCGGCGCCACCACCCTGGCCCGCGCACGACTGGCTGCAGAAGAGCGATCTGCTTGCTCGCCCTCGGCTCGAGCCTGACGCGTACGCCCTACGGCCAGCCGGTACGCCCCGGCACCTTCCTGATCCAGAACACCAACAACCCCGACGACATCAACAAGGACGAAGCCGTCGACATCGGTCTGATCTGGCGACACGAAGCTGACGATCTGCAGGCGCTCATCGCCGAGAGTCAAGGCTCAGACTGGGCGAGCAGGGGCGCGCGAGATCGCGCGGCGACCGAAGGCCGAAATCGCTGCCGCTGCGCGCCAAATGGTTGGAGCAATGGACGCCCGCTGCTGACATCCGACGAAGAGCCGATCACCCCTATCGGGTCATCCACGCCACTCGACCAGACCCTCGATCGTCGAAAACAGCATCGTCACCCACGATGCCGGCGCGCCGCGCGATTCCATCGTGCCCTTCTATCACGGCGACCACGCCGCACAGCTACATCGGCTGGGGCAAGACCACGCATCTCGGCTTCGGCATCCCGCTGATGATCGGCGCCAAGCTGGCCCAGCCGGACAAGTTCTGTCTCAACCTGATGGGCGACGGCGCGTTCGGCATGTCCGGCACGGACATCGAGACCGCCGTCCGTAGCCGGCGTCGCCATCACCACGGTGCTGCTGAACAACGGCGGCATGGCCACCTATCCGGGTGGCTTCCCCACTGCGCGTGAGCGATACGGCGTCTCCCATATGTTCGGAGATTATGCCAAGCTGGCCGAAGGGATGGGGGCAATCGGCATCATTGTGCGCAAAGCTGCGGAGCTCGGTCCGGCGTTGGAGCAGGCACAGAGGCTCAATGAAGAGGGAAGAACCGTACTGATCGACGTCCACTCCAGCATGGAGACGCGTCGCGCAACGTCCGCTGCAAAACGGATCGAGCGTCCTGCGGTATAAGCTGTGGCGGCGGTCACCAAATGCTCAATCGGTACTCTGCTCGAAATCGGCCAGCATGCCGGCCAGCCAGTCGGTGATAGGATTGGCCGGATCGCCCAAATGGATTTTGGCGGCATGATAATATGCCTGGACGTAGTCGTGCATGATTTCCTGTGTCGGGCGGAAACTGATCAGCGCATCGGCCAGCCAATGTCTGGAAAGTCCGAGTAGCTGCACATTGCCCAACCTGAGCGCCGCCATGATCGTGAGTGCGAAGTCCGCGTTCATGTGCGTCGGTTTCGTCAATCGGATGGTTGTCGGCAATGAACGCACCGACCACGTGGGACTCGATCAGCGCCCGGCGCGCTATGAACTGCTGCAAAGCCCCACGATCGCGACCGACACCGCTATCCACAGGCAGGGGCGTTGGAGATCCCTTTGCGCCTGTCAGCAGCGTCTCAACCGATTGTACCGCGATCTCGAGCGATTCACCGAGGAAGTGCCCCGGGATCACCTGGCGCAGTGAGCTCTCCCAGTTGAAGATACGGCCGCCGTAGCCCATGGGCACGTCTTGTTCACGCAGTTGCCAGGCAACATCAAGCAGGTTCACGGCGGCGTGCAGTCGCTGCGCAGAGATGATGACCAGCGTCGGCCGAATCTGCGCAATGGATGCCTGCAATGCTTGTGCAGGCACGTTGGCCCCCAAATACAGGGTATCCCATCCCCGTCGCTGTAGAAGGAATGTCAGCAACAGCGGGCTGAAGACATGATGGTCATCCGGTGCGCAGAAGACGAGAATGCGGCCTGGGCGCACCGGTCGTGCTGTTGCGGATACCAGCGTGTCGAGTCGTCGTACGGCGAGCGCAGTGGCAAAGTGTTCCTGCTGGATACTGATCTCACCGTCATACCAGCCTACGCCGATCTGCGCTACGCCTTTCTGCAGCAATTCCAGGCAAACCAATCCGGCGGGAAAGCACGAAAACGCCCGCGTGAGTACTTCTTCGGCAGCCTCTTTGTTGAATGCGAGGCAGGCCGTGATCGGATTGTCGCGCAGTTCATCGAGTTGGCTGCCGTCCACCGTCCGCAACAGGACCGGCACCGGACCTCCTTGGGGCGCCGGTTGGACAGCAAGGGGATCCTGCCCCTGTTCCTCGATCCTATGCCACGCTTCGGCTGCGTGACGCACTGAGAGTCCCTCTGCCTGTCGCGCGATCAACCACAGAAATGTATCGATGTCACGCTGGGTGTATTGGCGGTGTCCACCGGCGGAGCGTTGCGGCCGCGGCAGGCCATAGCGTCGTTCCCAGGTGCGGATTGTCATCGGGTTCAGTCCCGTTTCCTGTACGACGGCTTTCATATTGTAGTACTGCGATTGTTCGTTGTTCATCTGATCTGAGCACCTTCACAAGGCATGGGGCGCATAATCGCGAAGCGTGTGTCCATCTTCCTCTAGATCCTCCGAGTACACAGCAACATGGTCAAACAGAAACGCAACCGCGACGGCAGTCCGTGCACTTGGTGCTACCACTGCTTCATATCGAATAAGATCTTATTGCATTTCTACCAACTTGTAAAGGTATTGAATAGTTTTTGTGTCAAACCGCCCTAGATAGTTGCGATTATCGTCCAGGATTTGGCCCTCATCGCCTGCGCCGTTGTCTTGGGCAGGACTGGGCGTGACAGAAACATGGTTCCAAATCTGACCACAGCAAGGCGGTGACATAGATTGTGGTTTTCCCTACTTGCCGGCACCATACAAGCCTGTACAATATCGATACAAAACATATTCAAAATATATTCAATAGGTCATCAGAGTGCAAACCGTTGATTTGGATGAACCCATGTTTTTTACCGCAAACGACGACTATCTTGAGCAAGTTGCGAGACAGGAATTCGACCGAAAGTTATGGCAAGGTGCGTTGAATAGCACCTGGGCACGATTGATGGGCCGCCGTCACCAGCTGTTGGACGTGTCGACTTCAGTTGAAGATATGCAGGTGAAGAGACGAAATGATGCCGGGCTGCAGTTGGTAGCAACGGACAAGATTGTTGGCAGCGAAGGGCGTAGTCATGACTTCGATCCACAATGGCGTCCGCTTAGAAAAGTCAGCCAGGGCCGTTGGGTCAGCATCTCTGCAGCGCTCGCCAAAGATACCAATATGCCTGCGATTGATCTCATCAAAGTGGGTGACCGCTATTTCGTACGCGACGGCCATCATCGTGTTTCGGTCGCCAAAGCACGAGGGCAACTGGAAATGGAGGCGAATGTTGTTGTTTGGCATGCGGACGAAGTGCCCGAGGTGGATGTCATGGTGAACAAGATGTCAGCCGGTGCCACGACTGTTTCGAAGGTGCTTTCTGCACTGACTTCATCGGTTCGTGCCTTGCGCCAGAAATCCTCGGCCGTTGCAGGCGAAGTTCTGCCCAATTCATGGCCACCCCTTTCCGCGTCCAGGCGATGATGACGGGGTCAGCCAAAAAAGCATCGCCCAACAAAGGAGCAGAATTATCTATGTCAGTCCTCTATTTGGCCCTCTGTCTCACTGCACTCGCCGGCACCTTCTGGTTGGCGCCGAACCAACCGGACGAAGCTTTTGTACATCCTGAAGGGAATCCGCTCATCGAGAGACAGGATGAGCGGATTCCTGTCACGGTATCTACTGTCCGTTGACGTACAACAACACGCCTGCACCGTTCGCCGATTACGGTAGATCTAGCGTGCCGATAGTGCCTTGCTCATACGCCTGAAGAATTCGTTCAGCTACGTCATCAGCAGTCATCGCATTGCGTGGCAGACGCAGGGGCACCTTGTCCCAAAGAGCTGTATCAACAGCCCCAGGACGCACGATCGTTACTTTGCGTGGACGTTGTTCTTTGCTCAGCGTCTCTGTGAATGCCTCTAATCCGGCCTTCGCCGCACTGTATGCGGCAAGGCCGGGCAAACGCAGCCGTTCACTAATGGCGCCGATGTAGAACAAATGCGCATCGGTTGCCAAGAGTGGCAAGCTATAGTGCGTCGCCGCGAAGGCACCGGTCAAATTTGCCCCGAGAATTCGTTGCCATTCCGCCGGCATCATGTCGACCACCTTCGTCGCAGCAATATCTCCAACGGCATAGATCCAAAGATTGACTTCCTCGACCATGCGACCGGCTGCCTGCACGGCAACCTCAACATCGTATAGTGATTCCACGTCGGCATCAAGCGTGTGGGGTGTCAATGTCGACAGTTGGGCGCTGTTGCGTGCGACGGCAATGACTGTCCACTGTTGTCTAGCCAGTTTGCTTGTGAGTGCGCGGCCGATGCCGCCGTTTGCACCCCATATTAGGGCAGTATTCATTCGGTACCCTCTCTTTTCTCAGATGTATTCTCATCGGGATTTCTGCCGGGAATCACTGGAGGCAGCAAAGCAGGGCTTCTGTCGTGGTATTTACTCGCTTGGCTAATGTGGCGTCGTCCCTTCCGGCAGAGGCGAGAGGTATGCTTTCCCTTGCTGATCCCGTTCAAATTCAGCCTTGGCCGCAGCCAACAGATCGGGCTTGGTCATGAGGTCATAGCCCGCCAACGCCAGCGCCTTGGCAGCAAAGAGCATCCCTTTGAAGCCGATGCTCGAACCGGAGGAAGCGACCGTTTGCCAACTGTGGGGCGGTGTACCGAGCGGCCAGCAGCAGGTACGTAGTTGCCCCGTCGGCGTGATCTGGCTGACATCTCCCACTTCAGTCGAGCCGGACGACACGCCGGGATCCTCTACGTGCGGCAGGATATCTTCCCAAAGCGGATCGTCCATGGCCGCCGAATCTAGCTCTGCTGTGGTAGACGACTGCGCGCGATCGAATGCATTGCGGATCGAGCCGGCAGGAAAGGTACTCTGTAAATCCTTGGCAAATGCTCGCTCCTGCTCTGTAAAACGGAGATCGTCGATCGCCTCCATTTTTTCCAGCAGTAGATTGGAGATGACTCGATTGGAGAGCAACTCCGAACAGCCGGTCACAAAGTCGCTGTCGTGGGACGTCCCGCTCATGAGCGCGGCGCCCTCGGCAATCTTCAACACACGCGCATAGATTTCATCGACCTGGTCGCGGCGGGGCGCGCGCACGAAATACCAGATCTGTGCATAGGCGGGCACCACATTGGGCGCCTGGCCGCCGCTGGTAATGACGCTGTGAATACGGGCCTCCGGGATGATGTGTTCGCGTAGATAGTTTACGCCAACATCCATCAACATGGCGCCGTCCAGTGCGCTGCGTCCCATGTGGGGTGCGACACCGGCATGTGAAGCCATCCCATGGAAGTTGACTTTGAACGAGTTCATCGCCAGCGACGAACCGGCCCAAATACTGTTGGTCGAACCCGGATGCCAACTCAACGCAGCGTCGAGATCGTCGAACAACCCGGCTCGCGCCATAAAGGTCTTGCCGACCAGGGTCTCCTCGGCCGGGCAGCCGTAGTAGCGAATCGTGCCGGGGACGTTGCCTGCCTCCATCGCCGTCTTGATGGACAACGCCGCGCCTAGGCAGGCCGTGCCAAAAAGGTTGTGTCCGCAACCGTGGCCCGGCCCGCCGTTCACCAGCGCTTGCCGATCGGCGGACAACCCCTGGGAGAGGCCCGGCAAGGCGTCATACTCGCCGAGGATGCCGATGACCGGCTTGCCTGTGCCCCAACTGGCCACAAACGCGGTCGGCAGCTCTCCCACGCCCCGTTCGACAACAAACCCGGCTGCCTCCAGTTCGTGCGAGAGTAGGTTCGCCGCAAAGGTTTCCTGCAGCGCGACTTCCGGATGATCCCAGAATCTCCTTGGCCAGGAACGATAGTTTTTCGTCCTGGTCGTTCAGATATTCAAGCATGCCTTTCATGCGTCGTCGCCATCCTCACCGACCAGCCGGCGTTTGAGGTCACCGACCGCCCCCCGCGCCGTGTAGTTCATGATCAACAACATGCCTTTCCACGTCTCCGGATCCAGAAATTCTTTGGGTGATGTGCCTTCCAGGTTGCCCTTCAGATCGGAGAGCAGCGCCATCCCGGGCAGGGTCGCAAGCCGGGCGCCGATCTTTTCCAGGATGGCCTGGGATTGTGCCTGCGCCATGTAGTTGAGAATGTACCACAATCCCTTCCACGTTTCCGGATCGATGAGATCTTTGGGCGACGTCCCCTCTAGGTTGGCCTTGAGCTCGGAGACAACTTCAAACTGCATATCGGGTGTGAATTTCTCCAGGTTGCGTTTGAGCAGTTCGACCATGCCTCCTGGCGTGAATGTGGGTGGCGTGTAGTCGGGATAGCTGCGCTGCAACTCTTCGGCCAACGAGTTCAATTCGGTGACAAGCAGATCGAAGTCCGCTTTCTGAATGGTCGCGCCGGCCTTGGCCGTCTCGGTCTGCGCGGTTACATCGCGCTGCGCAGCTGTCGCCTCGCCATCGGGCCGATAGTTACGATGGACATAGCAATAGGGTGACTCGTCTCTGGCGCTATTCTTACATGGCACGCCGGTTTTGGTCAGCGCCTGGCAGTGGTTGTTTGCATCGCTCATGCGGTTCTCCTCCATGGGAATGGAAATGGCCCTGCTCTCCGTCTGCCGGGACCCCTGGTTTATTGAGTTTCTGTAGAGAGCAGTGTCCGGCGCCACTTGTAGGCAAAGGCGTCACTGAGGTGCGCAAAACCGCGTCGCTGCAGGATTGGCCTGCTCATGTCGCCGGCGTCGACTGTCAGAAAACGCACGCCGCGGGTGCGCGCTTCCGCTGCGCGAGCCGAAAGCAATGCTCCGTAATACCCCTGGCCGCGGAAGCGCGCCAAGGTTGATCCCCCCCACAGGCTGGCAAAATGGGTGCCAAGGTGATAGTAGATCCATGCCGTTGAGACTGGTGTACCACCATGATACACGACATAGATACTGATTTCGTCCGGTGTTTCCACAAGAATCGCGGCGCAGCCGATCGCCCAGCGTGCGATAGTCCTCCTGCCAGACTACCTCTTCCACCGCAACCACATCGACGATTTCGTCCGGCACGGTAATGCGGCGAATCTCCTGCGTCGTTGTTGGGGTCTCCTGGACGCCTACTTCGCCGTCCAGATCCAGCACCATGACGGCTTCCCGATCTTCCAGGATGAACCCTTGTGCCTCCAGCCGCGTACCAAGATCGGCTGGCGCATCATGGCCATAAGCCTTCCATTCAAAGTCCCAACCGTGGCTGTCGAAAAAATCGATCTGCTGGGCAATGACAGCGTCGGCATTCTCTGCAGTCGACTTCGAGTAGACGATGAAGCCGCCGCCCTCGAAGCGAGGAAGATGGCGAACGACATGCGGGAGCGCCTCGCGCGTGGAATCGTTGTAGGTCACGTCGAAGCGTTGTTCACGGTCGAAAAGTGCAAGCAAATCTGCATGGTCCATGGATTACGGTGCTTTTGCAAATAGGCACTTCAAATATGCACCCTCCGGAAAGTTGACGGGATGGTCCAGGGGGTGCTCGGTTCGAGCGATTTCCGTGAGTGGGCGCCCCTGCAGACGCCCGACGTCCAGCACGTGCGCAAAGAAGGTGTCAGCAGGGACACGGCTGGAACACGAGGCGGAGATCAGAATTCCGCCTGCCACGACGATCCCCAATCCAAGCTCGACGAGCCGGCGATATGCACCCAGCGCATGTTCCACCTCGCTCTTCTGTTTGGCAAATGACGGCGGGTCCAGGATGACTACATCGAAGCGTACACCATCTTCGACCATGGACGCCAATGCTTGAAACGCATCCGCCGCCATTGTGACATGCCGAGCCGCGGCAATTGCCGGCAACTGACCGTTGCGGGCGAAATTCCGTCGGGCTACCTCTAGCGCCGGCGCGCTGATATCCAAGCTGGTCACCGCCGTCGCACCGCCACGCGCGGCGTAGAGTGAAAACCCGCCGCTGTATGCAAAGACATTGAGCACCTTCTTGCCTGCCGCTACTGCCTCCACCCGCGCACGGTTTTCGCGCTGATCCAGAAAGAAGCCTGTCTTCTGACCATGGACCGGATCAGCCTCAAACATCAGGCCGTTTTCCCTGAAGATAACCGGTCCGTCCGCAGGCGTACCAAATAGCGTCCGGCCGTCCGCCAACCCGTAACCAAGCACCGGGGACCGTTGCACCGCTCGGCTCAACCGCAGGATGACACGCTCCGCCGGTTGCTGGTGTAGCAGCGCATTGAGGACTTCCGGCAAGTGTGGCGTCCATGCCCGCGTATAGAGCTTGACCACAAGTGTGTCTGCGTAGCGATCCGCGACCAAACCGGGCATGCCGTCATTTTCACCGTGGAGTAAGCGGTAGCCGTCTGTCTTTGTCTGATCGATGCCGCGCGCGTCGTGCCAGTGCCGTTGCTATGCGCTGATGCCAGAACAAACTGTCGATCCGTGTCGGCTTCCCCGCCTGTAGAACGCGCACCCGTAGCGGTGATGTCGGATCGTAGAGACCGATGGCCAGAAAGCGTCGCTTGCGGTCGAAGACCACGCCAAGATCGCCGGGCGTACCGCGATGGCTTTCCTCAACAATAGAGCCGTCAAAAAGCCATGGGTGGCCGGCGCGGAGCGAGCGTTCCGCTGCCGGGGAGACCCGTAGGGCAACCCGTTTGTCCGAGGGTGCAGGTAGCCCGGCCAGAGCCTTGAGAACCATCTCGTCAGCCACTGGACGCGAAGAAACGGCGGATGGTTTGGAAGGAATGATCGTAGTGATAGTGGAGTTGCTGCTCGTCGTAACGGTGCTGTGCGCCGGCCGGACAGGCCAGTCACGCGAGGCATCTGCTTCGACAGCTGGAGGCATAGGACAGCCGGTAGCCGCTACATGCCTCGATATCCATGGCTCGTTCGCGCTTGAGAGCCGATGCCGGACAGGCAGAAAGACAGGGCTTTTCGACGCAACCGGCACATGGCGAGATCGCAGGTTCATGGACGAGCGGAGACAATTGTCGAGTGGTCAGCAGTGCGACCCGGTAGGCCCACCACAGACCGTAGGTTGGATGGATGCCCAAGCCGACGGGTGATTCGTAGGCCCAGCCGGCCGCCATGCCCAAACTTTGGAGCGACAGCCGCGTCGGACCGGGGTAAAGCAACCGCCAGTCGGGATCGCGCAGCGTCTGATGCGCGAACTCGCAGGCAAGTTCCGTGCTGTACCGATCGATCGGGTCCGCGCCCACCATTCCTCGTGCTTGAAGTGCATCCCAGAATTGGCGTCCACCGTGGCCAAGCAGTACAAGGCATGCGTAGCGCTCCAAGTCGATGGCTTCAGCACCGAGTGTGCTCTGCACATCATCCGGCAACTGTTGGACATCGAAGACCGCTGCCAGGTTGAGGCCGGCGCCGGCAAGCCGATCCAGGGCCGATTGTAACGCAGACCGATCGAGAGTGTTATCGACCATACCGGGCTTCCAGTCCCTGCAGAAATTGAAGTCCCCGGCGCACAAACTCCACACCGTCCGGACAGACATCGTGGAACATGCCGCGCTGGAAGGCGAAATCATCGATGGATGAGTTGTAGGTCTCCATGGTCATGTAGCCGTCAAAACCAATCTCTGCCAGTGCGGCGAAGACCGCCTCCCACGGCACCAGACCGCCGCCCGGAACGCCGCGATCGTTTTCACAGGGATGAACGCCCCAGAGCCGGTCGCCGCAGGCTCGAATTGCCGCCCCATAATCGCGCACTTCAGTCACTATGTGGTAGGTATCGATCAAGATGTGGAGATTGGGATGATCGGCCATTTCCATGAGGGAAAGCACCTGAGCAGGCGTATTCGCCACGTGGGTGCGAAAATGGCTCATTGGTTCGAGTACGATGGCGACGTTGCGAGCGGCGGCATAGTCGGCCAGCGCGTGTAGGCCTGCGGCCGTTCGCTGCGCCTCGTCGGGCGGCGGACGCCGCCTGCGGATCACGCCGGGATGGGCATACAGCGCACCGGCATAGGCGACCGCACCCAACGTGGCGGCGAGGTCGACCTGACGCTGGTGCCACGCCAGGCCACGTGTGCGGTCCTCGGGCGCGTCAGCCGACAGATCGAATTCCAGGGGCCAATGTCCACCCGGACCGATGGCCAGGTTCAGCCCGAGCGCAGCAGCCCGGTCGCGCGTCAGTTGCGGCGTGAAAAGTACGTCGTCGCCGACCGAGAGTTCCCACATGCGCAACCCCAGCTCGGCACCAACATCCATCCAGTGCAGTTGCTCGTCGGACCAGCGTTCGGTAAAGATGTAGCAGTGTGCTCCGTACTTCATGGGCTCATCCGATCGTGGAGATGGCGAGGACTCTGGTGCTCGGCATTGTCCACGGGCTGTTCCAAAGAATTAAGTCCCCCAGTGCGTAGGGGCGTGCCCTTGCGGCCGCCCGCTGTGGTCAGGCCGAGTGCGGGCGGGCGCAAGACCCGCCCCTACGCCACCGGTGTTTATTTTCTTGGAACGGCCCACGGTGAAGCGGACTTCCGAGAACTTGCGCCACAGCACTGAACCATCGGAGCATGCCAAACGAACGATAATCATCAGCCGCCTCCCGTCCCATCCTACGTGATCGGAGTTTCCTCAGGATGCGCCGGCAACTGTGCACGTCCGGTCCACTCACGCCAGGCCAACGTCCAGATCGACGAGAAGTAGGCATTGACTGCGCCGCCGAATACAATGAAGAGCGGCCAGAGCAGACAGCACAAGACGGCGAAGATGCTGCCGGCAAAGGCGGCGAAACCCAGCACGATCGACAGACCGATCTGGAAGGCAAAGATAACGATCGCGGAGGCCAGGTTTTGACGCAAAACCTCCCAACCGCGGCGGTAGGAGTCGATGACGCCGCTCTCCTCGAGCATGGCCGCGCGCAGAGCCAGGTTGCTCAGCAGCGCCAGGGCAATGATAAGCGGTATGGCAAGACAGACCACACACAGGATAAAGACTGCAGTGGCGCCACCGAGGATCTGGGTCAGCGTGTCGAACGACAGAGCAGCAAACCCGACTGTCACCATCACCGTGATCACGACGATCAACACCAGCAACAGAGCGGGTAACGCAGGTAACAGCGCAATTCCGATCAGGCGCCAGAGCCGACCCCACGCTGCGCGCCATGCCATGCTGAATCCGGTGGTACGTCCTTCCTCGATGTCATCCACGCCGGCGACCAAACCGCCCTTGGCCACTGCGCCGAGCACAAAGAAGATTGCGACGAGTACCATGATGAAGCAAGCCAGCGCCAGCACGAGGAAGATCGGTAGAGCGCCGAAGTCGGGCAGATTGCCCGGTATGATCGGTCCCTCAAAGCCTTGCGCCGGCAGCGGCAGGTCAACATCGCCGTTGGTGCCCCCGTTGCCGCCGTTGAAGCTGCCGTAGTTGCCACCTGTCAGTGCAGAAATGATTCCGAGCGCGATGAGGAACGGGCGCGCGCGTAGAATTTCGAACCCACGCCCGAAGAGCTTCCCATAGTCCATGTCCATCTCCGATCTGTTTGGCTGCCGGGTGAAAGGTGTGCCGCAAGCGGCAGCAAGCATCCGTTTCCGAATGAAACAACTGATTGGATCCTATTTTACCACTTTGTCTGCGCACGCAGAAGGCAGGAACTGTGAGGGACATCCGCTTTGAGATTGACGTCTCTACCCATCGATTCGCCCAAAGGCGTCCAGTGTGCTGAGCATACCCAGGGTCAACACACCGCTCCGATCCCGCCGTGCCTGGGGCCAGGCCTCGACGTAGAGTTCCCCCCAGCTCCAGGCCGGCAGCCATGCTCCGTCGCTCCCCTGTTGTTCAATTCTGTAGTCCAGATCCAGATTCAGGGCGTCGCCGAAAAGCGGAGCGAAGGGGGATGACGGTGAGCGGGCAATGTCTAGAGGGCGGAGCACATAGTCGCCCCACCCGGCGGGATCCAGCGAAACGGTGGCGGCGACGGCCTTCTTCACTTTGGCCATGAGCCGTGCGCGGCTCGGCGACGGCAGACGGCGCACGCGACTGAGACTCAAGAGACAGAGCAGGTCGTGCATCTCGATCTGATCGGGCCGGTGGTCGACCCAGTCCAACACATCATCGAGCAGATTGCTGCGGAACTCGAGCGTCGTATAGCTGGGATATTCGAAGAGGTAGCCCACGATCTCCGCACGGGGATTGATGTACTGCTCTTCCGCACGCGCTGCCGAGCCGGAACCGGGCTGCCACCATGGCGCATGGGGGGCGTTGTCGACTGTAGGCGGAGAAATCGGCCAGAAGCTCTGTTCCGCATGATAGTTGTCGAGCAGATAGTGCATGGCGCCGCGCACCAGCGGATGCTCTTCCGGCGCGTCCAGACGAAGCAGAGTCTGCAATGCAACTGTCGTCGCCACAACAGACGAATCGGGCGTGCGCAGATCCGGCTCGAGGGCGCGACCAAAGCCGCCGTCCTGGTTTTGAAACTTGCTCAGTTCGGATAGCACGGCCTCACCCGAACCGTTTTCGAAGTGAAAGGCGTAGAGGCTCCGCTCCAACGGGCGGGCTTGGGTGAAGATAAAGGTGCGTGCACGCTGTGTATCTTCAACGCTCAGCTTGCGCGGCGTACGTTGTCGAGCGACAAAGGAAAATCTCGGCTGTTTCACACCATCAACATCCACAAGTTCGCCGAACATGGCTGCCGGCCGTACCCAGAGCATGTAGTCGCCGTACAGCTGCCGGTAGACCACCAATTCTTCTTCAGTCTCACTGTGACGGGCAAGACCCAAGACCTGATAGTCGCGCCCCGTATAGTGGCGATAGACGCCGACTTGGACAGTATCCATGTTGTTCTCCTTGTCGTGTGATATGTCACCGCCGGCCGCGCCTGCCGTTGGAGAGAAGCATGCGCTCCGCATCCGGCTACTGCGGTCGAGCGACGTTCTGCAAACGGGATGTTTGGCGTCGCTCATGGACCCGCGGCCATGGGTGCATCGAGGAACGCCATGACGTCCGGCGTCAGCAACGGTGAAGAGAGAGTGCTGTCGTGTGTTGTCGCGGGGAGAAGCCCAAGCCGGGCAGTCGGCATCTACGCTGGAATGTACCGGTATACTTCGGCGTCAAAAGAGCCACGGTGTTTTACTGCTGTCACTCGAGCACCTCTTGGCCCTATGACCGCCGTAATGTCTGCGCCGCAATGTACTGGCGGAACCAAAGGGACGGGCTACCCTCCTGCGATGGCCCCGACAATGAGGAACGGTTCTGCGCCCGACGCGACATCGTCGGGCACGGGCGCGTCCCGCGGTTCGTGGGAAAGATCTTCCTGACAGGCAAAGAAACGCAGGAATGGCCGGCGTTCCCGGGTAACGTGATCGCGGATCGTTCCACTAAGCGCTGGATACGCAGCTTCCAACGCGTCGATAATCGAATGCTGCGTGACGGGTCCCTCGACCTCGAGCATCACTTCCGCACCCACACCCGCAATTGAGCGCAGATGCGCTGGTAGTCTCACACGGATCATGGCAGCGTCTGGACCTCCACGGACAAAATGGCCGGCAGGTTGTGAACAATTGGAGCCCAGTTGTCGCCGTTGTCTGCCGACCCATAGACCTGCCCGCCTGTGGTGCCGAAATAGATGCCGCACGGCTCCAGTTGGTCGACCGCCATGGCATCGCGCAGCACATTGACATAACAGTTGCTCTGCGGCAGGCCACGCGTCAACGCTTCCCATTCATTGCCGCCGGTACGGCTGCGGTAGACGCGCAGCTTGCCCTCGGGCGGGTAGTGCTCCGAGTCGCTCTTGATGGGCACCACGTAGATGGTCTCCGGCTCATGGGCATGGACGTCAACCACGAAGCCGAAGTCGGACGGCAAATTGCCGCTGACCTCATACCAGGAGTCGCCGGCGTCGTCGCTGCGCATGACGTCCCAGTGTTTCTGCATGAAGAGGACCTGCGGGCGTGACGGGTGCATGGCCATGTGGTGGACACAATGGCCGACCTCGGCCGTGGGATCGGGGATGTAGTCCGAGTGGAGGCCGCGGTTGATGGGTCGCCAGCTCCTGCCGCCGTCGTCGGTGCGAAACGCGCCCGCGGCCGAGATGGCAATGAAGATCCGCTCGCGGTCGGTCGGGTCCAGCAGGATGGTGTGCAGGCACATGCCGCCCGCACCCGGCTGCCAGTTCGGTCCAGTACCGTGGCCGCGCAGTCCGGAGAGCTCCTGCCACGAGGTGCCGCCGTCCGTGGAACGGAAGAGCGCGGCGTCTTCCGCGCCCGCATAGACGACATCCGGATCGGTCAGCGACGGCTCGAAGTGCCACACGCGCGTAAATTCCCACGGATGGGGTGTGCCGTCGTACCATTGATGGGTACCCGGTACGCCGTCGTAGACGAACTCGTTGCCCACCGTCTCCCACGATTTGCCGCCGTCGTCTGAGCGATGGACGACCTGGCCGAACCATCCGCTGGACTGTGACGCATACAACCGGTTCGGTTCGACCGCTGAGCCCTTCAAATGGTAAATTTCCCAGCCGCCAAAAAATGGACCGCTGACGTCCCACTGTTTCCGCGCCCCATCCGATGTCAGAATGAACGCGCCCTTCTTGGTGCCCACCAAAACGCGTACTTTGCTCATTGTGCCCCCCTTGTGTGTCCTGCTCTGCAGACGTACCTGCTGTTCGCTGTGCCCGGCAGGTTGTACAATTCTAGAACACATGTTCAGGGCAGTCAATAGGCAGTTTGATCGAACGTGTGTCGGCGGAAAAATCCCGTAGGGCCCACGGCCGTGCCCATCGTTGCGGGTGTGAAATCCCATCGCTATGGCTTGCGTGCCTCACCCCATAGTCGCATCAATTCCAGACACATGCGGGCCGACAGTTCCATGTCCTGCACGCTGATCCATTCCAGCGGACCGTGCAGGTTCTGCATGCCGGTGAAGAGATTGGGCGTGGGGACGCCCAGTTCGGTGAGGCGCGAGCCGTCTGTGCCGCCGCGAATGGGCGCTGAGTGAGGCTCGATGCCGATGGCGCGACAGGCTTCGTGTGCCAAGTCGACCGGGTGCATGTCGTCCTCCAACCAGTAGCGCATGTTGCGATATTGAGGCGTGATCTCGCACTCGATGGTCGCGCGCGGCTCTGCGGCGTTGACCGTCGCGCATACCTGCCTGACCAGATCGCCGTGGGCGGCCAGGCCGTCGAGTTCGAAGTCGCGGCAGGATCATGTGGAGTTCCGTTGCGGCCGCACTGCCCGTCATCTGGTAGACATGGATGAAGCCCTGTCGTACACTTGTCGTCTCCGGGGTGCGGGTGGCCTGAGGCAGGAACTCGACGATCTTGGCGGCCAGATGGAGCGCGTTGACCAGTTTGTCCTTGGCGGTTCCTGTGTGGATGGAGACGCCCTGGACCTTGATCGTCGCCTTGTCGGCAGAGAAAGTTTCGTAGACGATCTCGCCCACCGTGCCCCCGTCAAGCGTATAGGCGACATCCGCGCCCAGATCCTGCGGCAGCGCCGGATCGACGCCGCGGCCGATCTCTTCGTCAGGCGTAAAACAGATCCGGAGCGGTCCGTGCCGGATCTCCGGATTGGCCAGCAGATGCGCGGCGACGGTCATGGCAATGGCGACCCCGGCCTTGTCGTCGGCGCCGAGCAAGGTCTTGCCGCCGGCCGTGACGATATCCTCGCCTTCCTTGCCGGCCAGCGCCGGATAACTCTCCGGATCCAGCACCTGGTTGGGATCGTCGGGCAAGGTGATCGGGGACCCGTCCCAGTTGCGGTGGACCAGCGGCGTCACGCCGCTCCCGCTATACGCCGGTGCCGTATCGACGTGGGCGAGCAGGGCGATCGTGGGCGCACCGGCGCTGTCCGCGGTTGCCGGTATCGTGGCCAGCACCGCGCCGTAGCCGGTCAGACCGCACGTCGTGCGCGCCCATGGCCCGGAGTTCGGCCACCAGCAGGTTGAGTAGATCAAACTGTTGCGCTGTGCTGGGTGCGGAGGTGGAAGACTCATCGCTTTGGGTGTCGATCTGCACATAGCGCAATAGGCGGGCTTCGAGGTCCGCGGCAAAGGAAGTGGTCATTGGACTGTACCTCGTTGACTGTCGGTCAGATGAACCGGATAGCCTTGTTCTGCGGTCAACTCGCCGTAGAGCGCACTGAGCCGTTCGGTCAGGGGGCCAATGGCTCCGTCGCCGATGGATCGCCCGTCGACTTCGACCACTGGCGCAAGTTCGCCCATGGTGCCGGTACAGAAGACCTCGTCCGCCCGGTGCACTTCCGAGAGCGATATGTCGCGCACCTGGTGTGGAATGGCGTGGGCCGCGCACAGCTCCAGCACCGTCGCGCGTGTAATGCCCTCAGGACAGGAGTTCGGGATGGAGGTCAACAGGACGCCATCTTTGACCACGAAGAGGTGGGTGGCATTCGTTTCGGCGACGAAGCCGCGTATGTCCAGCATGATGGCGTCGTCCACACCGGCCTGGTTGGCCTGGATCTTGGCCAGGATGGAGTTGAGCATGTTGCAGGAGTGGATCTTCTGGTCGAGGCACTCCGGTGGTATCCTCCGTACGCTGGAGGAGATCAGCCGCAGTCCATGTTTGTCGTAGACCGGCGGCTTGTGTTCCGCCAGGACGATTAGCGTCGGTCCGGCGTTGTTGATGCGCGGGTCCATACCGCTGGTGTACTTTACCCCGCGGGTGAGGGTCAGCCGGATGTGGACATTGTCATGCATCTGGTTGGCGGCCAGCGTCTGCCTGAGTTGGTCGATGATGTACTCGTGGGCCGGTATCTCGGGATAGGCCAGAGCCAGCGCCGAATCGCGCAGACGGTCCAGATGTTCGATCAATTTGAAGATACGTCCGTTGTAGAGGCGCAGCCCTTCCCACACCGCGTCCCCGTTTTGCACCGCCGAGTCGAAGGGGCTGATGCCGGCCTGGTCCCGGTGCACGAGGGTGCCGTTAATGTTGACGATCAGGTCACGATTCTTCTCGTAGAAGGGCTGTAACATGGGCAAAATCTCTCTATCGTAGTCGATGGCGGTACATTTCGGCGTAGAGTGCGTTGCATTCGTCCAGAAGTGGCTGCAGGCGAGAAGGAACCGGGTCGTCTTTGGGCCGGTACGGCGCGAAGCCGGTGGATGCCTCGACTGCGCTGTACCAGTAGACGGACCAGATGCCGTCGGTGGCCCGCTTGCCGGCGGGCCAGTGGAGCATGGCATCCGTGAAGTCGACGCCCACTGCTTCGCATAGCAACAACAGGAGTCGCGCCGGATTCTGCAGAACATCTTTGGCATCGATAACCGGCGGGATCGCGCCCGTCGTGCGGCAGACGAAATCGAACAGACGCCGTTGCTCGACGAGACCCAGATCCTGCGCAGTCGGATCCGGCCGCACCTTGATGTACGAGGTGATCATTTCGCGAGGCTCACGGATCAGAAAACAATTTGTCAGCTTGTCGAGCCAGTCCAGCGCAAATCCGGGCACCATGTGATGGGTCATATGCTTCTGGTACCAGTAGGGGCTGCCGTCCGGCACAGGACCGCACACGTAGTCGACCACGGTCTGCCAGTCGGTCGGGTAGGTAGCCCGAATCTCTGCAGCGCCCGGATGGTCGACACCCGTGGCGCGCAGATAGCAGGCGTAGAACGGTTCGTCGCTGACGAAGGCGTCGCTCCGATTCCCCCACGCGCGCATCATGGCCGTCGAGATGTTGCGCGGACCCGACCACATGGCGATGCGAATGGTGTCGTCTCCCATGACAATCTCTCTCCAATTCGCGGTGATTTCAGGGCAACGACAGATCGCAGCCCGTCCGATCCTCCTGCCGGCCGTTGAGTTTGGTCAGGGACAAGGTCCCGTCTGGGTTGGCCAGCCAGCACTCGAAGTTGGCCTTGACCGCGGGCCATTCCGAGTCGAGCAAGGAGTACCATCCAGCCACTCTTCCATTTCTTCGACACCGGCAAAGGGACCGTAGCCAAAATAGGTCCAGATTTCGTCATGTGCCGGTGAGCCGTGGCTGATGCCGTAGAGTCCGCATGCATCGCGCGCTGCGTCCACCGGTCGGAGCACGACAGTCGCGCCCGTATGCACCAGGCGTTGTGGCCGGCGGTCGGGAGCGGCCGGTACCGGGTCACCGACGGGCAGGTCATGTGCGGTGGTCATCGGTGCGTCACCTTCCACTGGTCCAGGAGCGCGCGCATTTGATGCACTGTGTCGGCGTCCGTCGCCGGATATCGATCATTGTATAAACGGACGGCGTTGAAGCTGACCTGTGGACGCAGTCCACCGGAACGATCCGGGACCAAGCGGCTCAGGGACGCATGGAGCTGTTCGCACCCTGTATGTGCCAGCACGCGGGCGAACGTCGTGGGGTTGATGCCGGCCGCAGGCAATATCTCGATCCGCCTGCCTGCCTGCTCGTGGAGAGCGGCGATGCGTTCCACACCTGCATCGGCACTCGCTTCGCCGCCCGAGGTCATCACCCTGTCGATGCCCAGGTCGATCAGCGTCTCCAGGGCCGCGACGGGATCGGGCGTCAGGTCGAAGGCACGGTGAAAGACGGTCGCTGCCGGCCTCACTTGGTTCAGAAACCGGCGGCAAAGCGCCTCGTCGATCCTGCCGTCTTCCTTCAGGAAGCCGAACGCCAATCCATCCGCGTCGTGCTCCAGGAGCAGTTCAGCGTCACGCAGCATGGTCTGCAACTCAGCCTCTCGGTAGCAGAAGCCACCCGCCCGCGGCCGTACCATTGCGATGACGGGCAGCCGTACCCGCCGTTTGACCTCCACCAACAGACCCAGCGAGGGCGTGAGCCCCCCCAGTTGAAGCGCGCTGTTGAGCTCCACCCGATCCGCGCCGCACTCTTGTGCCGTTAGACAGTCGGTGACCGACGCTCCCGCGACCTCAAGCAACATCCCAGTCGCCTTTACTCGTCCGAAGCGTAGCCGCCGGGAGATGGTCGTGCCACCGTTCGTAGAGCACACCGCGTGCATCGACGCGCACACGGACCATGTCGACTTTGTCCATGACGCGGATCGAGGCCACGTTGCGCCGGTCCGCCGAAGCGATCACGCGCTTGAGATGCAACTGATCGAAGGCGATCGAAATCATGGCTCCAGCGAATTCGGTGGCCAGACCGCGATTCCAGAACTCACGCAAAAAGAGCCAGGCAAGATTGCCGTCGAGGCGTCCATCACGCACTACCGGCTCGACACCACAGCGGCCAATGAATCGACCGCTTTTCTTGTCGAGGGCGGCGCACAGTCCGAAGCCGTACTTCTGATGATCGGCAACATGATCGTGCAATCGCTGTTCCGTGACCGCGACGGAACGTGGCGCACCTGTGATGTACTGCATCAGTTCAGGACGCCGGTAGAGATCATAAAGGGCGTCCAGGTCGTCCAGCGTCAACGGGCGCAGCCGGAGGCGCGCTGTCTCAAAGATTTCCATCTGCTTCTTTGTCAATCCAACGTGCGCGAGGCAATATCGTCCGCAACCGACTGCATCTGTATCTCTGCTGCGGCAGCCACCTCGGGCGGAAGTGGGATCATGTCGGGAGTAGGCCGATCGAGGAAGGAGGCCATGGCCGATGCGCCGGCAATCACCAGCGCATCGCGCCGAGCGTCGGTCATGTCAAACTCGGTCGTGCCGAAGTCCTTGGCCGGCAACCGGACGACCAAGTGCTGGAAGGCGTCAATGACCATCTTGTCGTGGGCGTGCATGGCCGTATCGAGCAGACCTTTCATCCGCGCAAGGGTGCGAATACGGCTGAAGTCGGGCAGCACGTTTTCCACTGTGTCGGGCGGCGGCACACCGGGTACCTCCAGCTCTTCGTCGATGAGCAGGCCAAGGATGTTGTCGTTCTGCTTTGGTCCCATGACAGCCGTCACATGGTCCAGATTCGAGACGTAGAGTTCTACAGGGAAGTTGGACAGCAACCCACCGTCCACGATCGCGTGGCCGGCGATCTCGCGTTCCCGGTAGAGTCCCCACTCACGGCGCCACACGACTTCGGGCCAGACAAAGGGGATGCTCATGGACATGCGCACTGCCCAGATCAGCGGCAGCGTGGGTGTCGTGATGTGATTGAGCACCAACATACGCTGATCGGTGGTATCGCTGGCGATCAAGGTGAGGTGGACGCCGCCGGCATCGAAAAACTCGGCCATTGTCAGCCCACTATAGGCGCGTGGTTCGCCGTCATGGGCGCCGGTATCGAGCAGACGCGCCATCCACGTTAGGAAGTTGTCGGCCGCGAACCAACCGCCTCGCTCCACAAAGGAAAAGAGATGGCGGTACCCCGGATGCATGAGCAGTGCATTGAGCAGAAAGTTGTCCAGCCGCGATTCCAGCACATCCGGAAGCAGAGGAATGTCGATATCCCGCAGGTAGGTAGCCGTCATACTGCTGCGGATCTCTTGTTCGCTGAAGCCGCCCGGGGTGCTCATGAAGGTGGTGAAGACCGACTTGCCGTCCACCTTTTCGTCGAGTACGTCCAACATCTCCGTGGCACCGTATCCGGCGGCAACCAGCGTCGCCGTGATCGCGCCGGCCGATGTTCCCAGCAGCCTGCCCGGTTTGTGGCCGCGTTCCAGTAGCTCGCGCATGGCACCTACCAGCGCGATGCCCTTGGCACCCCCGCCTTCCAACACCAAATCGTACTTCATCCGTGGACTCCTTTGTTTGGGTCGTTAGCACGTGTATCGGCCATCTTTCTTTGGACGATGCACAAGCGATTCCCGACAGAAATCGGTGGTATCCCGAATTGTGTGTAAATTCGCAATCTACCAAAGAGAGCAAGCCACTTTCACACTATTCGTGGTATATCACCCAGAAATCTCTGTACCTTTGCTACTTATGGAGCGAATCGATAAGAAAGACTCGCCCACCCGGGTTGAGACAGCGTGCCACCAGCGACCGGAAGTCGTCAAATTGGCCCGGAGGCACATGGGAGAGCCAGAAGGTGTCCATCAGGTTGTCTCCATTTGCAGTGCCGTTTGCCGCGCCTCGGGGCTTACGGCGTCTTGATCTCATGATCGCCGCCGGATGTGCGTACAACACGACGCACCAGCAACGCCAACGCCCCGATGAGGAGCAGCCCCAGGCCGATTCCACCACCAAACGGTAGTTGTAGGGGCACCCTGCGAATCAACATCGCGACCGATACGGACGTGGCCGCAATCCCACCCAGCCACAGCAGATCGACACCGACGGTCCGGCCGGTGTTCTGCGTGTCGGCGCCTGTCGCGACACAGGCTAAAGCGGAGAAGTGCCAGCCGAACAACGCCGCTGTGACTGCGAGCAAGGCCGGCAGAAAAGACTCGGTGACCAACAATCCGATTCCTGCCAGCAGCACCATGGCCGCCAGGGCGACGCCGGCAAACCAATGCAGGAAGCGGACCGGTAGCAGGCTCCAAAGCACGCCCACCCCCAGCGCAAGCCACACGCTGGTCCAATTCTCCACGCCGGCAAAAAGATTGGCCGTCGTAAGACTGGAAACCACGGCCGCGCCGCCGATCAGGCCGCGGAGGCCAAGCTGCACTTTGTTCTCTGTCACACCGTTCATTGTATCGGAACTCATGGTTGATTGTCACATGGGCTACAGCCGCTGGGTGCACACTACATTTTGGGGCTTCCCCAAGGAGATTCTTATCGTGCTTTCGACTGGCGCCCCGGAAAATGGCATGCACCCTCAGCCGCTCAATCTCCGACCCTTAGCGGGTGGGTCCTCGTCGCCACTGGACCATTTCGTGGCCGCGTGTGCGCGCCGCATGGGCGAAAGGCACATCGGGTGACCACTCGAAGAGGACGACGCCCGCCTGCCGCAGCTGTGCGAAAAACCGTTCACGCTCCAGGCGCGCCATACGGATGGCGAGATCGGTCGCGTGGCTGTCGTTCATGCGCCTTCGTTCAAAGGCAATGGAGTCAGGCGCCGCGATCAACAGCTCATAGCCGCGGGCGCGCAGGCTGATCAGGTCATCCAGATCGCCCAGGAGCAAAGGGCTGACGAGCACCAGTTGAGAACGGATGGGAAAGAGTCTCGTCGGCAGATAGGCCAGCTGGTTGAAGACCTGGTGCTCCTCGGGGCGGGCACGGGCCAGCGCACGCAGAATTCGCTCGCGCTGAATCTTGCCGTAGCCCGGTATTGTCCGATCGATCGATCCGCCGTAGAGGAAAAGCCCGACGCGATTGCCTGCCGCAAGGAAACTGTCGGCCAGAGTCGCGGCAGCTGCCACCGACGACTCCAACAACGAGGTCCCGTTCACCGGCAGATTGGCATCCCGCCGTACATCCAGGATCAGACCGATATCGACGGCGCGCTCCTGTTCGAATTCGTTGACGAAGAGTTCGTCCGGACGCCGTGCGGTAGCACGCTGATTGATCCATTGCCGAGAATCGCCCGGCTGGTAGGCGCGTACGCCGAAGAACTCGACGCCGGGGCCGCCTTTGTGGGCGCCGATCGGACCCGCAAAGACGCGCGTGCGTGGCGGGCGCACGCCTGCTTGTTCACTGGTCAGCACCTGCGGCAGGGCTAGGATTCGCAGGTCATCCCGCGCGAAAAGTTGCTGTGGGAAGAGCCCGAAACGATCGCTCACTGTCAGTACGACCGGCGGCACCTGGTGTAGACCGCGAGCCGGTTCAAGGGTTTGTCGCACGGTTACGTCGGCGTCGACGTCGAGGGATGTGACCAGGCGTGTTGGTCCGTCGAGCAGCTGCAGACCGACCCGAGTGGGGGCCTCCACCACCAACCTGTGGATCGCTACGCCGCGATTGGTCACGACGATTTCGATATCGATCGGCATCGCTGCAAAGACTCGCTCCGCATCTAGCTTGCGGACGACGGTCAGGCTCGGTTCATGTGGGCGGCTGATGACGGCTGCCAGCAAGTAGAGCAACAGCGGCAGCACGAGCAACAACAGGTCGCCGCGCAGCGAGGCCAACCCGGCGAAAACCAGGATGTAGATCAGCAGGCAGAGGAGTACAATGCGAGGCACGGGATCACTGGTCCTACTTCAGCACCGGCACTGCGATCGCGGTGATGATGCTGGTCAGCACCTGGTCGGCCGCGTTGCGGCGCAGCCATAACTCAGGGTTGAGGATGAGCCGGTGGGTGAGTGCCGGCTTGACAAACAGCTTGATATCGTCGGGCAGAACGAAGCCACGGCCGTCGATGGCTGCATACGCACGCGCAAGTTTGAAGATCGCCAAAGATCCACGCGGGCTCGCGCCGACGGCGATTCGGCTGTCCGTCCGGGTGGCCTGCACCAGTTGGACAATATAGCCTTCGAGATCGGGGTCGATGCGGACGTCTTCGATCGCTGCACGCATGGCCAGCAACGCGCGCTGGTCACAGACCGCGTCCAGTGTGATCTCGTCGGCTGCGCGCTGCTGCCGGCGTCTGACCAATATCTCGCGCTCCTGCGAGGCGTCCGGGTAGCCGACCGACAGCCGCACCAGAAAGCGGTCGAGTTGTGCCTCGGGGAGAGGAAAGGTGCCTTCGTATTCGATGGGGTTCTGGGTCGCCATGACGACGAAGGGCGCCGGCAGCCCCATGGTGTCGCCCTCCAATGTGACTTGTTGTTCCTGCATGGCCTCCAGCAGCGCCGACTGGGTCTTGGGCGAAGCGCGGTTGATCTCGTCCGCCAGTACGATGTTGGCAAAGATCGGGCCCTTTCGAAGATCGAATCGGCCGCTGTTTCGATCGTAGATGTAGCTGCCCGTGATATCGCCCGGGAGGAGGTCCGGTGTGAATTGGATACGTTTGAAGTCAAGCCCCAAGGCGTCGGCAAAGCACTGAGCAGTCAGGGTCTTGGCTAGGCCCGGATAGTCCTCCAACAAGATATGGCCGCCGGCAAGAATCGCCGTCATGATCTGCAACAGCAGTGGTCGCTTGCCGACAATCGCACGTTCGACCTGATCGATCACTGTCGTGCTGAGCCGGGCAACATCCGCAATAGAAAGGGTCATGGGTCGGTTCCGATGGTGGTTGAAGCCGATGTTTGGGTTATAGGTTCAGCTCGTCTTCGAGGTAGCGCACGATATCCTTGGGCGGTGTGTCAAGTATGCCAGACTGACGTTTGCCGAACCACCAGGATCGCGTTGCGATGCTGAGGACGTTCGAGGCCGGCCGCGAAATAGGCCCTCATCGTCGCGTCCGGGCCGGAATCGGGCGTGTGTGCGGAAGAGAGTTCGGCAAATTGCCGGCTGTTGTACGGCAAGTCGGGGTGCTGCGCGCTCCACAGTACGTGCCCCAGTTCACGGGATAGACGCTGGCGTGCACTTGCCGACTGCTCTGCCTGTGTGAAGAGCCGGCTCCATCGTTGCACAGGGCCCTGTACAGGAGATTTCGCCGCCGGCTGCTGCTGTCTCCGCGCCGGCCGGCGCCGCAGCGACGACGCGGCAATTACCAGCCCGGCCAGCAGGAGTAGCGTCCAGAAGATCCAGTGAGGAAGATTGGTCAAGAGCAGCCAGACGATCCAGCCTAGATAGGCGACCGGTTCGACAACGATCTCACGCACGAAATCGCGCACGACAACGGCCAAGATCAGCGTCGCGGCGCCGACGATTGCAAGCGGAATCCAGCGTCTCATGTCGCGGGTTCGTGTGATGACACGACGGCTGCCAAACAAGCGCGCGCCTCGGCTGCGGTGTCCGCATCTGTCTGTTCCCCACCGTAGCGTACACGCTCAAAGAGCCGGGTCAAGCGGTGAATATGCTCGCTGCTCATCCCCAGCGCTGCCAGGTGAACCTCGAAGTCACGCGGTGTCATTGCCTGATGGCGCTGGGCGCGGCTGCGACTGGTCAGGTGTCTCGTCATCTCCGCATAGCAGCGCAAGACGACGTCGTACACGCTCGCCGCCTGCATCGAGTTGCGCCAGTGCGCTGTCAGCGCTTTCGATCAATTGGCTCTGCAAATCTACCGGTGCAGGGCGCAGCCGGCGCCACACCAACCAGACCGCAAGGACGACCGCAAAGACCAATAGCACATCGACAGACCAGACGAGCCATTCGGGCGTGTCGGTGACAAAATCCGGTGTCGGCGGCAGTAACTGATTGGATGCTCCAAGAGCGCCCGCCCCCAATTCAGTCTCCGGTCGCTCTTGCTGTGTCAGCAGGGGCCGAAGCCGGCCGGCGATCAGGATGAATGCGCCGATCAGGAACAGCGTACGCAGCAGTGTCCGCCGGTACTGGGGCGAGATGAGCGCGTAGACCAGCGTAAGCGGCAACAGAATCCAGACGAGAATGCGCAAAACATTGACTGTGCCTGGGTCGACTCTTGCACCTGTCGTGCGCAGCGCCGGCTGCGGCAGCTCGATCCGGCCGAGTAAATAGGCCAACAGGTTGAGGTCACCACCCTCGCGTAGCGGCATGCCGCTCAGCCCGGCGGCCAACACCAAAAGGGCTGCCAAGACAAGGGTGCTGGAGATGACTGTGGCCGTTCGGGCAGAGATTCGCATGGCAATGTTCGCCTCAGTCCAGCGTAACCTGAGGCCCGGAACCAGGGCGGCATACGATGACCTGCTGCACAAGATCCAGGTCATTTGCCAAGGCGGCGACGGTAGCGGCATCCGACTGCCGGCAGATCAGATGGATGTTGGGGCCGGCATCGATGGTGAAGTAGACCTGAATGCCGTCGTTCTCGCGCCAGGCCGCACGGCCTTCATCAGCTTGATGGTGGCCGGCTCCCAATAGAGCAGGCTGGGCGTGCCCGTCATCATCACGCCGTGCATGGCCAATGTATCCTGCTCGATGACCGGGCCAAGCTGGGCGATGTCGCGCTGTTCGATGGCCTGTCGCACCTCGGCCAGCGCGGATCCAGGCCGGCAATGCGGGCCGCATTCAGTGGACTGGTGGCGGCCAGATCCGGTGACCGTTTTCACTGCTGACGCGCTTCTCGGCGCAGCTGACCACGGCCACAACGTCGCACAGCGCCCAGTGGTCCGGCGGGTAGAGCTGGCGGGCGACGCTGGTTTGGTCGTCCGCTCCCTGGTCCCACTCGACGAAGCCGCCGAAGAGACTGCGACTGGCCGAGCCGCTGCCCACGCCGGGCGATGGCCGACAGGCCGCGTCGCGTCGTAGTCGAGTCCCAGGGCTGCGCAGCCGGCAACGGTCAGCGCGGCAAAACCGCTGGCTGAGCTGGCAATGCCGGAGGCCATGGGGAAGTTGTTCGCGCTGGCGACCCGTGCCCGGCAATCCACGCCCGCCAGCGCCCGCAGCCGATCCAGATGGCGGACCAGCGCAGGCGCCGCTCGATCACAGACGCTGCCGTCAAGGCTGATGACATCCTGTTCCAGGCGATCCGTCGGCGGATCCCACTCACGGTCGTGGTGGTGTGGGCATCGGCCAGCGTCATGCTGATCGAGTTGCTCAACGGAATGTTGATGGTCTCGTCGATGACGCCCCAATATTTGATGAAGGCGATGTTGCTGCCCACACGCACGGTGGTCTTGCCGGTGCGCTCCTGTTGCGATGACTGGTCGAACTCATGCGCGCGCTCCACCCATTCTTCGAAGCGGCGAATGAGATCGTCGAGCAGCTCGTCATGGGCCTTGAAGTTGATGGTCACGCCGCCATCACATGGCTTCGATGTCGGCGAGCCAGCCGATGCCCTCGACACGGTCGGGATTCTCGTCTACGCCGCCGCCGAGCCGCTTGAGATAGATTTGGGCTTGGTCGGCGGAGAGACCGGGAAAGTCAAGGCTTCCTGTATCGTATAGTTCATCGCTATCGTATTCGCCGTAGCGATTGTCGCGTTCGTCGCCGAACGAAGATGTGCTAATGGGCATGGCTCACTCCTTGAGCTGGCAAATGCCGGCTGCAGGTACTGCTACGGTGGAAATCCGTCTGTAGCCGGCCGATATTCCCGGCGCTTTTCGCCGTGGACTTCGCGTCAGACTGAAGTCTAAACAGGCCTTGATCGGGGGAGTGCGAAGCCCGTTCGCTTCCGGTCAACCGTTGAATGTCATGCAGTATAGCACAAATTGTTGCGCGCGCGTCGTGCCGCACTGCCGCTCGTCTCTCATGCCCTGCGGATTCGGAGCCACAACGCAAAATGGAGCGGCAATGCACGGGGCACTGCCGCTCCATTTCGATTTCGTCCGGCATCGATGCGGCTATGAACTGTGAAGCTCGCCGCAGACGTTAGTCTGTCGCGTCTACTCGTCTTCGGGCAACAGTTCCCATTTGTCTGGTGAGCGCCAAAGGCCCGACAAGAGCAGTTCCCGGATGAAGGTCATCTCCTTGGGTAGCCGATCGTAGACCTGGAAGAATAGCTCGTCATGGCCGGCGATTTCATTCAGCCAATTCTCGCGGTTAATGCGCATCAGGTTATCGAAGTTGCGACGGCTGAACTCTTCCATGCCCCGCCAGTCGATGTCTTCGTAGCGCGGGACCCAGCCCAATGCGGTTTCGACGCTGGCGCCGCGGCCGTGGGCGCGCTCCACAACCCACTTGAGAATACGCATATTGTCGCCAAAGCCCGGCCACAGGAAATTCCCATCCTCGTCGCGGCGGAACCAGTTGACGTGGAAGATACGCGGCGGGTTGCGCAGCCCGCGTCCGAAATCCAGCCAGTGACTAAAGTAATCGCCCACGTGGTAGCCGCAGAAGGGGAGCATGGCAAATGGATCACGCCGCACCTTGCCCACCTGCCCGAAGGCGGCCGCCGTCATCTCCGATCCCATTGTGGCGGCGCCGTAAACGCCGAAAGCCCAGTTGTAGGATCTGGCAGACCAGCGGCACGACATTGCTGCGACGACCGCCGAAAATAAAGGCGGAAATCGGCACGCCATTCGGATCGTCATAGGCGGGATTGGCCGAGGGGCACTGGCTCATCGGTGCTGTAAAGCGAGAGTTGGGATGGGCTGCATTGTGTATCGCTCTCCGGTGTCCAGTCGTTGCCCTGCCAGTCGATGGCGTGGGACGGCGGCTCGCCGTCCATGCCTTCCCACCATACGTCGTTGTCGTCGGTTAGCGCTACGTTGGTGAAGATCGTGTTTTCCTGAATACTGGCCACAGCATTGGGGTTGGTTGCCGTGTTGGTGCCGGGCGCCACGCCGAAGAAGCCTGCCTCAGGGTTGATGGCATAGATTTTGCCGTCACCATTTGGTTTGATCCACGCAATGTCGTCGCCGACAGTCGTCACTTCCCACCCCTCTTCGCGGAAGGCCTCGGGCGGAATCAACATGGCGAAGTTGGTCTTGCCACAGGCGCTTGGGAAGGCCGCTGCTACATAGTTCTTTTGGCCGTCCGGGCTTTTGACGCCGAGGATGAGCATATGCTCGGCCAACCAGCCCTGTTCGTACGCCAGCACGGACGCAATCCGCAGGGCAAAGCACTTCTTGCCCAGCAATGCATTGCCGCCGTAACCCGAGCCATAGCTCCAAATTGCGCGCTCTTCCGGAAAATGAACGATGTATTTGTTGCTGGGGTCGGGGCTGCAGGGCCACGGGACATCCTCTTGCCCGGCCTCCAGCGGCATGCCGACCGAATGGAGACATTGCACGAATTCGCCATCGCCCAGAGTCTTCAGCACATGCGCACCCATACGGGTCATAATGCGCATGTTGGTGACCACATAGGGTGAGTCAGTCAGTTGGATGCCGATGTGGGAGATGGGAGATCCGACCGGTCCCATGCTGAAGGGAATCACATACATGGTGCGTCCGCGCATGCAGCCGTCGAATTTCGGCCGTAGTTCGGTCTTCATCTCCCTGGGATGCATCCAGTTGTTGGTCGGGCCGGCATCGTTGCGGCTCAATGAGCAGATATAGGTGCGATCTTCAACGCGGGCGACGTCGCTTGGATGGGAGCGTGCCAGGAAGCTGTTGGGGCGTTTTTCCTGGTTTAGACGGATGAAGGTGCCGCTTTCGACCATTTGATCGCACAGGCGGTCATATTCTTCTTGGGAGCCGTCGCACCAGTGAACACTGTCGGGCTTGCAGAGTTCGACCATCTCCGATACCCATTGGCTCAACGCCGGATTGGTCACGGATGAAGGAATTTCAGCTGTGTTGCGGATTGCCTGTTCGACCATGGTTTCCATCTTTCTGTAGATTTCCTTTGTGAAATTTTCCGATATGCTGACAGAGACAGTTTGGCTGAGTCCGACCGGCGGGCATCTTACCCGATCATCCCCTCAATGAGAATTGCGCAGCTAGCGCGACGACGGCCACAAGCATAAACCAGGGTGGAGTAGAGGGATAGTGAAAAAAATCACAAATGTGATGGGACATCTGTCCCGGATATCCGGGACAGATGTCCCGGGCTCCCGTCCGGAACCATTGTTGCGCATAACCACCAGGCAAGCTTTTCCTGCGTTGAAACCGGGTGTGCAGGTGTGCAGCAGCTTCTTGACACAATCAACGGCGTTTGTACAATGTAGGCAACCCCAACTGATTTCCGGATCGAGGTGTCAATACAGCAGTGGTTTTCCCCGTCACCTGCCGGATACCTGCAACTCGATCTCTTTCGAGGAGGTGCTCCATGTCGGAGGTGTCCAAAGTTTGAATTATGTGTCTATGAGTTGCGATTCAACCGAATGTGCGACCAGCCAGAAACGGTGTGTCTCTCCATGGCGAATCCAAACATCATCTACATCATGGCCGACGACATGGGATACGGCGATCTCGGCTGTTACGGCGCCACGCGTATTCCGACGCCCAACATGGACCGTATCGCGGCCGAGGGCGTGCGTTTTACCGACGCCCATTCGGCCAGCGCCGTCTGTACACCCAGCCGCTATGCCGTGATGACCGGGCGCTATTGCTGGCGCGCCGGAGTCGAACGCTGGGTGTTGGGCGGTTTTGGCGCACCGCTGATCGAACCCGGACGGATGACGGTTGCCTCGCTTCTCAAGCAGAGCGGGTATGCAACGGCTGCCGTGGGCAAATGGCATCTCGGCCTGGACTGGGCGCGCGCGGACGGGAGCCGTGACACGGTCATCGATTTCGGCAATCCGGCCTGGAGCATCGACGGCTTCGATCTTGACTTTCGTCTCCCGATCGGCGGTAGTCCCACAACGCTGGGTTTTGACAGCTTCTTCGGCATTGCCGGTTCCCTGGACATGCCGCCCTACTGTTTCATCGAAAACGAGCGCACTGTCGGCGTTCCGGACCGCGAAAAGGAGATCTACTACAATCAACAGCGACGTGGTCCGCAGACGGCCGGCTGGCGCGACGATATGGTAGACGTTACTTTCGCGCAAAAGGCCGTTGAGTTTATCGAACGCCGGACGAGAAGCACTCCTGACCAACCCTTTTTTCTCTATCTGACACCGTCCGCACCCCATCGCCCCTGTGACGTGCGGCCCGAATTTGTGGTCGGCCAAAGCGACGCCGGCGATCGGGGCGATATGGTGGTGTTGGTCGACTGGATGGTGGGCCAGGTGCTGGACGCACTCGACCGGTTGGGGATCGCCGACGATACCCTGATCATGGTGACCAGCGACAACGGTGGACGTCTGACCTGCGCCGACGGCAATGACTACGACCACAGGACCAATGGCGCCCTTCGCGGGCAAAAGGCCGACATTTGGGACGGCGGCCATCGCGAGCCGCTGGTTGCACGTTGGCCGGCGCGGATTGCACCCGGTGTGGTTAGCGATGCGCTGATCTGTCTGTCGGATCTGTTGGCGACCTGCGCAGACATCACCGGCGCTGAGTTGCCGATCGGTGCCGGCGAAGACTCGATTAGCTTTTTGCCGGCCCTGTTGGATCCGTCCGTACCGGGGCGCTCCAGTGCCATCCACCACTCCGGTGACGGCCTCTTCTCCATCCGACGCGGTCATTGGAAGTTGATCGCCGGATTGGGATCGGGTGGGTTTAGCGAGCCGGTCCTTGCGGAGCCGCAGCCGGGTGGCCCCCTGGGTCAGCTGTACAACCTGCGCGATGACCCTGCTGAAGCCGACAATGTGTGGCTCGATCACCCGGCCGTGGTAGAGGAATTGACCGCTCTGCTACAGGGTCAGCGGAACCTGGGAAGCAGTCGCGAGGCGGGCATATAGTGCCTGGCCATGTTCTTTTACTCACCGATGACCGGCTCAGCCTAGTGAATCCCGACAGAAATACTTATCCAGTTCCTACCAGAGGTAGCATGGCCGAATTTCTGTCGTGGTATTCACGCCGAAATGAACTAGCCGTCCCGAGTGGGCAGCTTTCCCACGGCGCCATCGTGGCCCGAGAGTATGGGCTTCCCGCCGTGGTCAACGTTCCCGGTGCAACCCAACGCATTGATGATGGCCAGCATCCCATCGTGGACGGATCGACCGGACGCGTCACGATATTGTAATCGTGTGTACGTCAGTTCTGTTTGATGCACGCGCGAAATCATTCGGTTCAAGAACAGGAGCAGACCATGTTCGCTCGTGATTTGGCGCAGCGCGCCGCGGACGACAATCCCATCCGGGTCGGCATTATCGGTGTCGGCAAGTTCGGAGCTGGGTTGGTGGCGCAGATCGCACAGATGCAGGGCATCCGCGTCAGCGCCATTGCCGACATCAACCCCATCCATGCCCGCCACGCCTATACCTCGAGTTGGGTGGACGAACGTGACATTCGCGCCGTCGACAGCTTGACCGCGCTCAATCAGGCGATTGCCGACGGCAAACCGACCGTTACCGAAGACGGTGTCCTGCTCACCCACGCCGATCAACTGGACGTGATCGTCGAGGCGACCGGCATTCCGGATGTCGGCGCGCGGCATGGCGTTTGAGACGCTGACCCATGGCAAGCACCTGGTCATGGTCAACGTGGAGACCGACGTGACGGTTGGTTCGATCCTGCGGCGGATGGCCGACAGCGCCGGACTCGTCTACACCTTGGTCGACGGCGACCAGCCGGGCGCGACCATGAACATCGTCGAGTGGGCGCGCACGCTCGGTTTTGAGATCGTGGCTGCGGGACGTGGTACAACCTTTTTTGACGACGATCGCATCGGAACGCCGGAGACTGTCCCCCAGCGTTTCGGTTTCAGCGACGAAGTAGATCGAACGGCGCACCATCAACTTCAAGATGTTCAACTCGTTCCGCGACGGCTCCAAGGCACAACTGGAAATGACCGCACTGGCCAATACTGGCCGGTCTGCCGCCGGATAGACGGGGCATGCACGAGCCGTCAGCCAATCTGGCCGACATTCCACGACTCTTCAGCTTGGTGGAAGAGGGCGGGCTGCTCAGTCGCCACGGTGTTGTCGAGCTGGCCAATTCTGTGGGGCCGGATGGACGTACGATGATGCCCGATCCGATCAAGATGGGGGTCTTTGCTGTCGTGCGCACGGAGCATCCATTTACCCAGGAAGATCTGCGCGACTACCATGTGCATCCAGGGGGAGACGGCAAGAATTTCCTGCTCTACCGACCCTATCACCTGGTCGCGGTGACGGCGCCCATGTCGATTCTGACGGCGGTCTTTCTCGGCCGCGCCACGGGCAGCCCATTGCCGTCACCCGTGGCCGACGTTATTGCCGTCGCCAAACGCGACCTCAACGCCGGAGAACGGCTGGACGGCAGTGGTGGGTATACCGTCTATGGTCTGTGCGAAAAAGCGCAGATCGCTCGAGTCGAGAATCTGCTGCCCCTTGGTTTGGCGTCCGGCGTTACTCTCAGACGGGACGTGAAACAGGGCAATGCCATCAGTTATGATATGGTGGACTTGAATCAAGATTCGTTCGCCCTGCAGATGCGACGCATGCAGGATGCAATTGTCTGGAGTGGCTGACCTCCACAATCGTAGCCACGCCCAAACGAACGAGAAGGCAATGACGGTCTATGGAGCGTGAAGGACGCTTTGTGCACATGCTCGGTGCGCTGAATGATTTTCGCAAGATGCGCCACCGTGCCGACCTAGAAATATTGATGGCGCGCCTGACGACGCAAACCCGTCGAACTCCTATCCTATGAAGATGTTCGCACCAAATTGCGTGCGCAGGGCAGCGTTGATCGCGGTCTTCAAGACATCCCACTTGACGCCATTGTGGGCAGCGTCAACCGCTACACCGACTTCACACGTACGTTTCTGCCGCGGAAGGATGAAGACGCCCAACGTTGGGCACGGGTTGATCTGGCAGTGACCGGACTGGAAGGTCTGGAGCCCATCGAAGTCTACCAGATCGGCGACGCCTACTTCGTGGTCGACGGCAACCACCGCGTCTCGGTGGCGCGTTGGCTGGGCGCCGACCACATTGCTGCCCACGTGGTCGAGGTGCGGACGATGTTGCCGTTCTCGCCTACAGACAGCCCCGACGATCTGATTCTCAAGGCACGCCTGGCCGAATTCATGGAGAAGACCGCGCTGGACGAGTGCGCATCTGTGGTCGATTTCACCATGACCGCGCCTGGCCGCTACCGGATTTTGCTCGAGGATATCGCGATTTCGCAGCACATGCTGACGCAAGAGAGGAGCGCACCGGTTTCACTGGTTGAAACGGCGCGCGTTTGGTACGAGGATCGCTATCTGCCAGTCTGTGAGATCATTGCCGAACGCGGCTTGCTCTACCACTTCTCCGATCGCACGGTGACCGATCTCTTCGCCTGGGTGGTGGAACATCAGCGCGACTTGACCGACGAATTGCAATGGCACATTGATGCGGAGGCAGCGGCCGCTGATCTACGTGAACTCGTTGGCGCAGATGACGCGGTGGCCACAGACCGCGAACAGGATCGGCTCATCCGGCATATTCTCGTGCCCATCAACAACAGCCTGGCCAGCCGCAACGCCGCCGCCCAGGCCATCACGATTGCCCAACGTAGCGGGAGTACGCTCTACGCACTGCATGTCGTCGTGGACGAGAGCGATGATGCCAAATTCCTAACTGAGGAGTGCCGTACCTGGTTCGCGGCCATGTGTCATGATACCGGCGTCACCCACGAGTTTGCGGTTGAGACTGGCAGCGTTGCGCAGGCGATTTGTGACCGGGCGCGCTGGGTCGATCTGGTGGTCACCGGTGTGACCACCCCGCCGGAAGACCAGCCTGCCTCCCGTCTGACGTCAGGTTTCGGCGCCGTCGTCCGGCGTTGCAGCCGGCCCATTCTTGCCGTACCTCCTGGTCCGTCGAGCCTGAGCCGGGCGCTGCTCGCCTATGACGGCAGCCGCAAGTCCAGGGAAGCGCTCTCACTGGCGACCTATCTGTCGGGCCAGTGGTCCATGCCGTTGGTGGTGCTGACGGTCGCTGACGCGCAGGAAGAAGCCGAGTTCCATCTGGACGCGGCCCAGGCTTACCTGAGCGCCCATGATGTAGACGCTCACTTCGTGGCTGCCGGCGGAGAGACGGCGGAGACCATTCTCACTGTGGCCCACAGCGCCGCAGTCGATCTGATCATCATGGGCGGCTACAGCCGCAGCACGTTGGTCGAAGTCGCACTGGGCAGCTCGGTGGATCGGGTGGTGCAGGCCCTGCGCTATCCGGTGCTGATCTGTCGCTAAAGCCGTTGCGAAGAAATGAGTATCCCGTTTCGTCATTTGGACTTGTCCTGTCCTGGACCAACCCGGAAAGCAGCCATGCCTGATTCTCCACTACCCAAAACCGACACCCTGGCGGCATTACCGGCCGCGTGGCCTACCGACCTGTTGCCTGAAATTCAAGCGTTGGTGCAGACCGACGGACGCAAAGTCGTCGTACTCGACGACGATCCGACCGGAACCCAGACCGTGCACGGCGTGCCGGTGCTCACGGAATGGTCGGTCGGCAGCCTGGCGGCCGAATTGCGCAACGAACTGCCCGCGCTCTATCTACTGACCAATTCCCGCAGTATGACGCTGGACCGGGCGCAGGCGTTGAACCGGGAGATCGGCGCCAATCTACTGACCGCGTCCGAGGAGACCGGTCGCGACTTTGTCCTCGTCAGCCGCAGCGATTCAACGTTGCGCGGTCATTTCCCCGGCGAGGTCGACGCCTTGGCCTCCTCTGTCGGTGGGGCGTATCGGGGTCTGCTCATCGTGCCCTATTTTCTGGAAGGTGGCCGCTACACCATTGAAGACGTCCATTACGTGGCCGAGGGTGACTTCTTGATCCCGGCCGGTCAGACACAGTTTGCTGCAGACGCCGCCTTCGGATACCGGTCGTCAAATCTGCGTGATTGGGTCGAAGAAAAGACAGATGGCCGCATCGCAGCCGCTGCTGTGGCGTCGATCTCGTTGGCAACAATTCGCCAACAGGGACCGCAGGGCGTTTCCGAGCAACTGGCGGCACTGGGAGCCGGCGCGGTCTGTATTGTCAATGCCGTCGCCTATCGCGATCTGGACGTATTTGTCGCCGGTCTGCTGCAGGTAGAGGCCCAGGGGCTGCCCTTTCTCTACCGGACGGCGGCGTCGTTTGTGCGTGTGCGCGCCGGCATCCAACCGCGCCCGTTGTTGACCGGCGCCGATCTCGGTCTGCGGCGCGACTCTGCCACCGAAAACGGTGCCCTAATCGTCGCCGGCTCCTACGTGCCGAAGACCACCAGCCAGGTCGCGTACTTGCTTGACAACTGCGCTGTTTCGGCTGTTGAGGTCGACGTGGGCGCGCTGTTGGACGGCGCCAGGCGTGAGGACGAAATCGCGCGGGTGGTCGCGCATGTCAATGCCGCGCTCGCTGCTGGCGAAGATGTGGTCGTCTACACCAGCCGCGAGCTTGTCACCGGGAGCAACGCGGCCGGCAGTCTGGATATCGGCCGGCAGGTCTCGGAGGGTTTGGTGTCGGTGGTGCGAAGTTTGTCTGTGCAGCCGCGCTACATACTTGCCAAGGGCGGTATCACTTCCAGCGATGTAGCCACGGCCGGTCTCGATATCCGGCGCGCCATGGTGGCCGGCAGCATCCTGCCGGGTATTCCGGTCTGGGAACTGGGTACCGAGAGTCGATTTCCCGGCATGCCCTATATTGTGTTTCCGGGCAATGTTGGGGGCGATGACGCGATTGCTGAGATTGTAGAGAAGTTGGAGACTAAACCATCGGGAGACGACACATGACCGAGATGCAACTACCCACCGTCGGCTTCGTCGGCCTTGGCGCCATGGGGCTGCCGATGGCGCAGTCGCTGTTGCGCGCCGGGATGACCGTGCGCGGCTATGACGTACGGGCGGAGGCGGTGCAGACGCTGGTCGAATCGGGCGGTGCAGGCGCAGAGAGTGCGGGAGAGACGGCAACGGGCGCTGACGTGATCGTAGTCGTCGTGCTCAATGCCGCACAGGTAGACGCTGTCCTCTTCGGCCAGGGTGGCGTGGCGGCGACTGCCCGGCCGGGCGCGATCGTTCTGGTCTGCAGTACGGTCAGCCCCGAATTTGCCCGCGAGACCGGGCAAAAACTGGCGGACTTGGGATTGATCATGCTCGACAGCCCCATCAGCGGTGGCACCACCGGCGCGAGCACAGGCACGCTCTCGATCATGGCGTCCGGTCCCCGAATCTGCCTTCGACGGCGCGCAACCGGTGCTAGAGGCCATGGGCAAGAGCATCTATAACATGGGCGAAGCGTATGGTCTGGGCTCCATGATGAAGTTGGTCAACCAGCTCCTGGCCGGCAGCCATATCGCCGTTGCCTGCGAGGCCATGGCCTACGGCGCTCGCGCGGGTTTGGACCCGGCCAAGATCTATGACGTGATCTCCAACAGCGCCGGCATGTCGTGGATGTTCGGCAATCGCATGCCCCATGTGCTGGCCGATGACTATACTCCCCACAGCGCTATCGACATCTGGCTCAAGGACCTCGATCTGGTCTTGGAGACCGGACGCGATCTGAAATTCCCGTTGGTGATGGCTGCCTCCGCACTCCAGCTCTTTACCATGGCCTCCGGCGCGGGCCACGGTCGCCTGGATGATTCCGCAGTCGTTAAGGTGTTTGAGGAACTGCTGGGTTTCAAGATTGTCCGACAAAACTCAAGATGACGGTCCCACAGCAGCCAGCACTTGGTCCAGGACAGGACGAACCTACGTTCTCCGGTGAAGAGACGTCGGTTGTTGCCCGAGCTATCCTGAAGGTCTATCTGCTTCCAACCCCATTCTTGGTGTTATTGGCTATTCTCTATGTACTCTTGCCCTTTGGCCTGGCCTGGATGGAAGGCAACTTTTCTGATCTGATCGCAGCGGACGACTGGCGAGCAACTCTGGTTGCACCGTTGATTGTCGTCTACATTCTCATTCTCGTGCCGATCATGGGTAAGAGTGATAGAGGCATCGTTACCCGCATGCGCCCACTGGTCCAAATAGATGACGATGCCTATCGGGCTCTCGTGCGAAGCGCTGTAGACGGCGGCAAATACACGGAACCTGTGGCGTTCGGCATTGGCGCCTCGGTGGGATTGCTGGCCGTCGGTCCTTGGCCGTGGCAGGCGGATGGTTGGATGTTTCCGATCTATATTCTGGCAACCAATATGCTCATGTATGGGCTGCTGGCCTGGGCCATCGCCGGATCGATTCACGCGACGCGGCTGACCAATACACTGCTGCGGCAGCCACTTGAGGTTGATATCTTCGATCTTACACCCTTCGAACCCATCGGCCGTCAGAGCCTGTTGCTGTCGTTTTCGTTTGTTGTCGGCATCACCATCAGTTTGCTGTTGATTTCGCCGTCGGAAGACTTTCTCAATCCGGCTAACTTCGTTATCTACTCAATTCTCATCTTCGTCAGCGTATTCGTCTTTTTTCTCAACATGCGCCCCACCCACCGGGTGTTGGCATCTGTTAAGGCGCGCGAACTAGACGATGCCAGACAACAGATCCGTTTGCTCTACCGACGGCTTCAACGTGCCCACCTTGAATCGGATGTTTCGCCTGAGGCTGCTGTGACGCGTACGGCCGACCTCAATGCCTGGCTCGCAATGGAGCAACGACTCAAGCTTACCCGCACCTGGCCCTACAACACCGAAATGCTGCGTACGTTGACTGTCTCTGTTCTAACACCAATTGCTGTCGCGCTTTCACGTGTCGCAGTTGTCTTGCTACAAAACCGATTCTAAAGGAGTTCATTGTGACAATAAGCCGTGAAATCCATCTCAAGAGCCGTCCCGCGGGCTTGCCCCATGCCAACGACTTCCAACTGGTGACGGTAGATCTACCCGATCCGGCACCTGGTCAGATGTTGGTGCGCAACCTCTACATGTCGGTCGATCCCTATATGCGCGGGCGCATGGTCGACCGCAAGAGCTACACCCCGCCATTCCAACTCGGTGAGGTCATGACCGGCGGCGCGGTCGGGCAAGTGGTGGCCTCAAACGGTGGACCGTTCAGCCCCGGGACCACTGTATCCAGTATGTTGGGCTGGCGTGAGTATTATCTGTCTGACGGCCACGGTCTCAACCGGATCGATCCGTCCGTAGCGCCCGTCCAGTCCTTTTTGGGCGCCATGGGCATGCCGGGGATGACGGCCTACTTTGGTCTGCTGGACATCGGCCAACCCAAAGCGGGCGAGACCGTCTTTGTCTCGGCTGCGGCGGGCGCCGTGGGTTCGATGGCATGCCAGATCGCCAAGATCGTCGGCTGTCGTGTGGTGGGCAGCGCCGGTACCGACGCCAAAGTTGCCTGGCTCAAGGATGTAGCCGGCGTGGACGAGGCCTTCAACTATAAGACCATGCCTGTGGCTGCTGCGCTGGCCAAGCTCTGTCGGGAGGGGATCGACGTCTACTTCGAGAATGTCGGCGGCGATCATCTGGAGGCTGCCCTCAACCGGATGAACCAACACGGGCGCATCGCGGTCTGCGGTATGATTTCGCTCTACAATCTTACTGAACCGACGCCCGCGCCGCGTAACCTGGGTCTCGTCATCGGCAAGCGGTTGAAATTGCAGGGCTTCATCGTCTCCGACTACAACGACCGTGCCGCTGAGTTCTACCGGGATATGGGTGAGTGGATCGCCCAGAGCAGGATCTCCTGGGAAGAGACGGTCGTAGAGGGCATCGAACGAGCACCGGAGGCCTTTATCGGCCTATTCAGTGGCGACAACATGGGCAAGATGTTGGTCAAACTGGCGTAGCGTTCGGCACGAAGGTCATTGTTGAATGCGCTTGTACCCTCCTCGGCACCATCTCTCCGTCGTCGGGCCATAGACGCGGCTACCCGGCCAGAGCGCGTCAGCGTCGATCGCACCCGTTACCTGCTGCCACCCTGTGTGGGCCACGGGCCCCATGGGGACAGACCACACTTCCCCGTTTGCATCTTCAATCCAGATGTTGAAGAGGTGGCCCGAGCCGTCTCCGTAGACCCAGGCTTGAGTCGCCTTTGGTTCACCAGGTACCGCGACGCGTCGGGTGAAGATCACGAAATCATCGTCGGGCGTGGCGGCTGAGAAGTCGTAGGTCAACTTTCCTGCATACGCGCCCTCCTGTACAGGATCGGCGGCTTGGGTAAATGTGCCATATGGCTGGTCGCCTCGGCGCCAGCTTCCAAACTGCTCAAAGGTCAGCACTCCGGCAGCTGTCGCGCTGGACCGGCGCAGGTGTGGGGGTATTGGTCGGAGTGGGCGCTGCTGCCTCAATGGTTGGGGTCGGGCTCGCTTCGACAACAGGTACACTTTTGGTCGGTGTCGGGGGCAGTGGGGTGGGCGCAATTGCCTCAACGGTGGGGGTTGGGCTCGCATCGACAACAGGTGCGGTTTCGGTCGGGTGGGAGGTTGGCGTTGGGACCACCTGACCGGTCGGTGCATTGCGCACGTTCGAGTCCGCCAGATCTCCACGAACAACAGCTTCTACATCTGGTGACAACTCCAATGCGTTGACGAGTACGTCTGCTTCGGGAGCCAACAGAGTTCCCTTCGCTGTCAGTCGCTCGACCAGATTGCCAATTTGATGAGGGCTCAAACCGCGATCGAGGATGAAGGGCAATATCGCGGCAACTCGCTTATGTGGATCAGGGTCAAGGAAATCGAGGTCGACAAGCACCTTTTTGACTTCATCCAACGATTGTAACTCATCCAAGACAGCCTCTCTGTCATCGGATGAAAGGGCAAGCCGGTCGAGTAGCGCCGCTTGACTATTGTTGTCTCGTCGGACTTCGTGGATTGCTTCCGCAAGTTCGCCTGTGGAGTAATCCGAAGTGTCGAAGAAGGTGGCCAAGTCATCATCATCGAAATTCAACTCGCCCAGCGCCAACAGCAACCGCCCGGTATCGTCACCATCCAAGGGGTTGGTGCGCAGCGCGTCGAGAAATGCTGCCTTGTCGGTCTGGTCCATGTAGGGCGCCACTTCATTCAGGACGGTAATCAGGTCATCGCCTGACGCGGCGCCGGCGACCGGTACTTGGGGAAAGACGTTGTCCAAAGCACCCATCTGCTCAAAGACACCGTCACCGTCGGCATCGACCTGAATATCAAGTGGGGCTAACCCGTTCCAATTGGAATAATCCATGGCAATCTTACCGCCGCCTTGAATGGCGAGTCCATCGGTGGCGAAAATCGCTTCGCCCGTTGAGCCGAGGCGCGCCATGACGAGGGTCACGTTGTCCGCAGTTAGACTGTCGCTCGCCACAATGAGGCCGTCATTTTGGTCGACATTGAAGCGCAGGTCTTGATCGGGCCCAAAGTCGGCGCCGGCCAGAACAAACAGATAATCAGCCCCCGCTTCATCCTGGATCGTGACCTTGAAAACAGGACGCTGCACGCTATTCGCACTGAACCTGACGGACTGCGCGGTTTGAGAAAAAGCGAGCTCTTCGGTGCGGTTCTGCGTGAGCATCAAGTCGTCGAGCGCGAACAGAGAAGCCAGGGCTGAGGATGCGCAAGTCCCCCGGTTCACCCTGTGCCAGGCTCGTGTTGCCGATCTGAACCGTAATCTCTTCTTCGGCAGGCAAGCGAACCAGAGCACCTTTATTGGATGGTGCGCCGACGATTCGCCTCAATCGACTACCGGGAATGTTGTCGATGGCTGCGCCCGCCCAAATACCGCTATAACGCCCTTGTTCATCCCGCACCAAGAAGTCACCTGCGCCAGTCAGGCTTACATTCGTGGTATTAGCGTCCCCGGTCGCTCCCGCGCTGCAAAATGGGCAGGTGAGACTTTCGTGATAGGCTGACAGAGGGACGAATACCAGGTTGGGTGGCCAGCTCTTGTCATCGCCGGTCCAGATCTCGGCATCTTCATTCGGATTGAGGGCCGCCAGCGAGTAACGCCACGAGTTTGCCGCGTAGTCAACCTCAACATAGAGATCTGTGCGCCCCGGCCAATTGTTGTCGTAGACCAGAATACGGTAGAGCCCGTCGCCCATATCTTGTAGTCCGTACGCCAGCATAGAATGGCCGACATTGTCGAAAAAGATCTTGAGCTCAACCAGTTCTGTTGTCTCCAACAGCGCATCGATCACCTCATGCGGCGTTCCCCAAAACTCGGCATTGAGTATTTCATCTGTGATTTGCTGGGTCCAGTTCTGCGCAATGCGGCGCATGACGGGCACGGTCTGTTCAACGCCAAATACGCTCTCGGCTTGAGACGTAAACTCTACGGGCGTGAATTCCCCTTCGAACAGGCGATGACTCATCACGGTAAACCCATTACAGTGGCCACCCTCCATGTACTGGTTCATCGAGTCAACCCAGAGTTGTGCGTCTACAGTGGGAACGCAGGTCGTTCCATCGAGACGGCGACAGACTTGATTGCCGAACATCTCCTGGACTTCGACGACAGTTAGATCCCCCTCAGGAAAATTGCCGCCGTAGTTTTGAAAGCCGAACCCGTTTGTGGCGATCTCAAAGTCACCGAAGAGAACCGGCGTCGGCGTAGCCTGAAGATTTGGCGACGTCGCCTTCGATGCGACATCGTTAGATTCTAGTCCGCTCGCTCGAACGGGCGACAAACTTGACTCCACAGTGGCGATGACAAGTGTCAAAGAGATTGTCAGCAGCGTGCTGATCCAGTGTCGTTTCATCAGTTAGACTCCGTACGAATGAAATATGGCTGATCCTTGCCTGTCGTCGGCTCTATGATCAGCTCTTGATCGTCACCCAGCGTAAATGCAGTTTCCTGGATCAATTGGCCTTCGAGATAGATCTCAACTTGATAGCCGCCGGGAACGAAACTGAACTGATTAGTCGGAGCAAGTGGAAAAGTCATCTCGCCATCCTCAGGCCGGTTCCACATCTCCACCAGGCGCAGGCTCGGTAACTCCTGGCCATCACCACTTTCAACATTTTCGCCGCGCTGGTTTTGAACCTGGGCGCCTGTTGAGACGTGCGCGCGCCCAGCGGCTCTCGGCGACGTCTCCTGCGCAACGAGCGCTATATCTAGCGAGTCAATGTTGGCGTCTGGTGGCTCGGTAGACGGTTGCCCCAAATACTCCAACGCCATGGCGGTATTTTTCACCTGTAAGCGTAGATGCTCAGCCGTTGATTGCTCCTCGTGTGAACCCTTCAGGGTGTCAGATCGG
Source organism: uncultured Chloroflexia bacterium (assembly GCA_963715415.1). Taxonomy (GTDB): domain Bacteria; phylum Chloroflexota; class Anaerolineae; order Caldilineales; family Caldilineaceae; genus JAWKOK01. Next base: position 95,132 of record CAVQSG010000017.1, read on the forward strand.
CGGCGCGCCATCACAGATACCGGTTGTCAGACATCGTCTGTAATGGTCCAGGTCAAGGGCCGCGGTGTCGAGATACCACCAGAGAGAAGAGGGAGGCTGATCACCAGGTGCTTGCGCATCCGCCACCTGCTGTGCTGCCCGATCAAGCCCGGCCATATGGGTCTCTTTGGCCGCATGCAGATCACCTTTCGCCAATTGCATCAACCCCAAGTTGAAATGCAGCCCTACTTGCGTCTCATCGATCATGAGTGCGCGTCTTGTGGTTTCGATTGCTTGCTCGAAGTCGCCGGAGACGTAGTAGGACCAACCCAGATTCCAGAGTACCGCCATATCGGTGCGCCCGTGCGCGTTGGCCGCCAGATAGTCTCTGCTGACCTCGTGAAAGTTTCCTTGTTGGAAATGCGCATTGCCACGCGCATAGTAAGCGTTGGCATAGGTAGGTGCAATCGCTAACGAGTGGTCAAATGCTTCAATGGCAGCAGTTTGCTCTTGCCGATGCGCCCATCCAATCCCCTCTGCGTAGCCTAGAATGGCGTCATCCGGCAATACATCAACCGGGGTTGTATAGACAACCACCATCCAAATCACGGCCGATCGGGCAATAAGAAAACCGATGCCTACCAATAGAAATTTCAGTTGTCCTGCACTTGTCGTTGATAGCCCGTATAAGAACAAGGTGATTGCCAGGAACAGTAGTTGCGTGAAGTGGGCATTCTGTTTGTTCTTCAAGATACCCGCTTTTGCAGTGGCCGCTGCGAAGCGTTCCATAAGAATTGTGGTCTCAACCAGATAGGTCTGTACTTCATAAGCTCGAATATCCGGGTTGTCGTCGTTGATCGGGTCAAAATAGGCGGCGTCCAACAGGGGACTGAGCACCTGAGACCGATCTCGAATTGCTTGATAACGGCTGACAGCCCCCATGTCGCCGTCATCTTCGGCGGCGCGAGCGAGCGTATCCCACTCCAGCCAGCGCCGATAGGCATCAAACCAGGCATAACCCACTTCAATCTCACCTCGGGTCTGGACGCTCACCGCTTGAATCGCGAATTGTTGCGCCTGCCGCAAAGCGGCATCCGCTTGGGCTGAGACATTCGACTCCATGAGAGCAATCACACCTGCCAACACCGCGATGAGAGCAATTAAAACGGCGATGCCTTGTTCGAACGGCTCATCTGCAAAAATCGGTAAACGTGCCTTTCCCGTGGAATCAGGGCTGGTCGAATTTTTCACAGTAGATTCTTGCACTGTGTTCCTATGTGAGCAGTTCGAACACGACAAAGCTGCCAATACTGGCCAGCATCGCTAAAACGCCTAAGAATGCGGACCCATAGCGCAACTTGACCCGCTGAGGATGAACGCCGTTGGCCGTCGTGAAGAACAACAGGGCCACCGTCAAACCGAAAACCATCGAGCGCGATATGGTAAATTCTCGCCCGCTGTAGAAGTCCATTTGCGAAGTGCTGCTGGGCATCGAGATCCGTATTTTGCTTGGCTTGAGCCCATGCCTCGCCCATTTGCCTTTCCGCATCGTAACTGCCGTCTCGATTGAGATAGTGCTGTGGAAAGAACCGTTGACGAATTGGGGCGATGCGGGCCATCTGATTTAGCTGCTGCTCCAAACCAACCCGATCCCGCGGATGCAGTTCGGCAATGCCGGCGTCAACCTGGCGTCGAAGTTCGTCGGCCAGGGCGAAGCTGGTATAGACGCGGTAGCTCCTATAGAGCGCGGCTGTATTGATGGTCTGCGTCATCTCGGTGTTGAGTACAGCCTTTATGCCGGCCTGGTTGTAGGCAGATGGATCGATATTGGTAGCCCACCAAGCCAAAAAGGCGCTGAACAAACTGATTCCTGCGATCAAGTATGTGATCACAACATTGAGGTGATCGGTTGCATTTTCGGTATTCGGCTGCTCGACCGAATCTTTTGGGCATTCTGTTGGTAGAGAGGATTCCTGGCGCATTGTCGACTGCTCGTAGCTCGACTTTGACAGCATAATAACAGAATACGCAGATACAGGCAGTTCAGGGGGCTATCGCCCCTGGATGTCAGGCGACGGGCAGAGTGCGTATTCGCCGATTCTCGAAAAATCTCGCCAGCGCACCTTGAACAACTGCTTTCTGCCGTATGCTACTAACTTGGTCATGTGCAAAGTCGAACTAACTAATGGACACATTACTCAAATATTGGACAATGTCCCTTGTCCGAACATGGAGCACATTGTCCAATATTTGAGTGTCGTCTTTATATGTACTGAGTTAAGGACTGACGACTGAACAACTCAGTTGATCTTGCCGAACGTACTCTGGCGAATGGCATGAAATCCATGAGTGAAATTGGCCGCTAGCTCCTAAGCGAACAGATTCTCTTTGATTTTGCTCGTGTTGATCGCTCCGTAGTCAGCGTCGGCAAACAACTCCGCGATATCAATCTCCCGGAGTTGTTTGCCGACACCGGCTTATAGTCGACTAACGATCAATTCCGTAGGTTTCATCAACAAACATACCAGGGCCATAACTTTGGGTGATAACATCCCACGTAGCAATATCTTCCCCGTCTACAGTTATTGAGCCCACCAAAGAAGCTGACCCAGGTCCGTTCTCTGCCACGACTTGAAGTATGTTTCTCCCCGCGGATCAGCCGATCATCTCGAGATCAATCTCTATCTTCGGTTCGTTGTACCTGAGAATGGTCAGACTCGAGCACCGGTGTATCGTTAAGGTAAACCGTTAACTGATCGTCGATCTGGCTGAACGTTAACATGACGCTTGGGCCTGCCTGTGCCGGACCTGATGAATCTTGGTCTGCGGGCACGAGTTTCCAGAGTTGGCCGGTGACATTTTGGCAGGTATCCATGAAGGCCATGCCACCCAGGAACGCGTCTTCAGCCCGGCGGTTGCCTTCCAGGCGCTTGTTTTCGCCTTCCAGGAACATGGTCTGCAGGCGATAGTAGCCATCTCCGGCATCGACGAACTTCCAGAACTGTCCGGAGACATCTTGGCAATCGTCCATGAAGGCACCGCCGCCCAATACCGATTCAGGGGCAAAACGGTTGCCCTCAAAGCACTTGTCCTCTTCTTCCAGGAACATGGTTTGCAGGCGATAGTAGCCGTCATTCTCAGTCGGCACGAGTTTCCAGAGCTGGGCGGTGACATCCTGTCAGTCATCCTGGAAGGCAGCACCTGCAAGACCGATTCGTCGGCGGCGGTTGCCTTCCAGACACTTGTCTTCGGCTTCAAGAACATGGTATGCAAGACGGATTAGGCGTACATCTGCAAATCGACCGCCGACTCTCCCTGTAACGTCCACCTCAACACGGGCTGCAGGAGCTGCGCCGGTGAGACGGCCGGTTCTGGACGTCGCCTCCTCACTCGGGGCGGCGGCTTCCCCAGAAGATGAATCCGTTGAATCTGAGACACTTGCGTCAGTCGGCATGTCACTCACTGGCAACACGACACACGCTGCCAAAACCATGCTCAACAGGATCGCAAGGGCAAGGACCTTTTTCATTCGTTGTACTCCCTTTCATGAGGTAGAGTTTCGATTGCCAGAATTTGAATCTGGACGGCAGACTTCAGTCATATGCCTACAGTCGTCGACATCAACCGGCAACGTACTTGAGTTGACGCCAATGACCTGAGCGAAAATCAACGTCGCTGCTTGCGGGAGAAACCCTTGACAGCTTTCTGTTGGGATTTGCTGGTAGTGAGGTGAAGTTGCTGCTTTCAGACTTCGATTCCGGATGGCAGCGACCATACTACAGCCCGAACGCTTCCAAAGCGCTTCCATGGATGTCGATACCCCCGCGAGAGTCGCAATCCTGAAGCGCTCGACGCAGCGCAGACGCGTGTGATCAGCCGACATCTTCAAGCATGCGATCAATCGCCTGGGCGGGCTCGCGTACGGTGTATTCCGGAGCGTCTCCGCCTGCGTTATGGCCGGTGCACCGCTCTGCTTGGCGTCTCGTTCGTTGCGTTGGCTGACAAACTCGACCCGGCCTATCAATGCGTTGGATTCGATCTGCTGTAGAGGGGCTCGCCCAACTGCATGTAGCTCATCCCTTCGGCCCAGCGATCTTCGCCACTTGTTGCCAGCGCCACTGCTACTTTGGCTGTCTCGACGGCTTGTTGGTCGTGACCGGGCCGATTTTGACGGCGCACAAGCTCCAGTGCGGCACGGGTCGCTACGGTAGCGCCGTCAGCGCCCCATGTTGTTGCCGCGTCAAATGTGGTCTGCATGACGGCTTCCGCTTCACGGTTCAGGCCGCGTAGTTGGAAGTAGAAGGAGAGCGGGGCAAGAGCAGCAGTCAGCAACTCGGCCCATTTGCAGGTCAACCCCGTGTGCCAGGCCAGCCGAATGTTCTCTGCGTCCGGATCGAGCCTACTTGCGGCGTCCTGGCGGTTCCCCTGCTGCAATGATTTGGTCTGTTGGGCAAGCAGGGTGAGATAGTAGCGGGCGTGCTGTCGCCGGGTCTGGTCGGCGGCGGAAACTGTTTGGCCGCAAATGCGCGGACAACTGCATGAAGTGCGTAGCGATCCGTAGCCGAGTCGTATGAGAGCAACGACTTGTCGGCCAGCGCAGCCAGCACCATGCGCATCCGCGCCGGCGACGTTCCGTGCCGCACTCTCCGAAAAACCGCAACGAAAGACCGTCAGTTGTTCCATTTTCTGCTGCAATTCAGGGGCCAACATGCGCCATGAAGTCTCAAAGCGCGATGCGAAGGCTGCGATGGCGCAGCAGCACATCGCGCAGCGACGTCTTGAGCGCATCGAATCCGTTGCGCAGTTCATCCGCAATCTGTCGAGGCGTAGCATGCCGACAGAGCCCGGCAGCAAGCTCGATTGCCAGCGGCAAGCCTTCGACCATGCGGCAGATCCGGCGAATGGCCGTGAATTCATCGGCCGAAAGTGTCCTCCGTTGTTGCTGCGTATGGCGCGCCAGGAAGAGTTCTACCACGTCGCTGGGAAGTTCATCCGCGTCGGTTGCCGGGTAGTCCAACCCGGCCAAGACGAACTTCCACTCCGCGCGTATCCGTAGCGTTTCCCGCGACGTGACGAGCAGTTGCACGGCATTGCAGCGCTGAACAATCTCAAGCACGCTCTGGACGCCGCCCAGTAGGTGCTCGAAGTTGTCCAGCACGAGCAGCATCTGTTTCTGCCGCAGATGCTCGAGCAATTGATCGACGGGTCTTGCCGGACCGGTTAGTCGCAGATTGAGAACGGTGGCGATTTCGGCTGCAATTGCTTCCGCCACATCTTCATCATCGGGGTCGATCTCCGCCAGCTCCACCAGCCAGACGCCGTCCCGATATCGGCCAAGCCGGCTGCGGGCGATGGTGGTGGCGAGGCGGGTTTTGCCCACACCACCCTGTCCCACAATGGTGACCAGCCGGCACCGACTGATCGAGGCGAATGTGCAACTCTTGCTGCGCGCTCCTGCGGCCGAAGAACTGATCGTGTGCCGCAGGTATGTTGTGTTGTACGACCGGAGTGGGGTATGACGTGGCGGAACATCGTGGCACCACATCCATGATCGATGCGGCCAACTCGACCGATGGCTCGACACCCAGCTCCGATTGCAGCAAGGTGACGCAGTGGTTGTAGTGCGCGACGGCTTCGCGCGCATAGCCTGCTTCCAGCAGTAGCTGAATCAGCATTGTGTGCGCCGTCTCATCGTACGCGTCAGTTTGGAGCCATCGGCGGGCAAGTGCGATCCCTTGTTCGACATTCCCTGTGGAAAGCGTGTACTGCCCCAACTTGTCGTATCCGGCGATGACGCGGAGGCGGATCTGTTCGCGTGTGGCCAGCGCCCAATTGTTGAAGCGAGGGGCATTGGGCAAGTAGAAGTCAGCCAGGAAGTCGCCCTGATAGGCCTCAAGAGCATGTTGTAGGGCAACGGCTGTTGCAGTTCGAACACGTACTGCTCGTCCGTTGAGGCCGTTCATTCCCCTACACTAGATGCCAGCAAGACGATCGAACGTGGTCCGGCCGGATAGGTGCGCCCTGTTACTGTGGGGGCTTCTGCATAGGCATAGAAGTCATCGGGAGGCTCGCGCATGGTATCGATGATGCGGCGCCAACCATTGCTGCTGCCGGGCGACGGCACCAGCGGTAGCTCAAATTCCTGGGTTTTCCAACAGGCGTTGAGCATGAGATGAAAGACTTCGCGCTCTCCCCAGATGGTGAGCGCCACAGCCCGCGATTCATAGCTGAAGTCAGGCGCGGTAGCTTCGTCCCGTGGATCTGAAAACGTGCCTGTGCCAGCAGATCCCAGAGATTCTCCCGTCGGCCCGGGGAGAAGACAGCCAATGACTGTCGTAGCCAGATCAGATTCTTGACGAACTGTAGGATGTCGCCATGCTCTTCGACCAGCGTCCAGTCGAACCAACTGATTTCGTTGTCCTGACTGTAGGCGTTGTTGTTGCCCAGTTGCGTACGACGCACCTCGTCACCCATCAGCAGCATCGGCACGCCCATGGAGATGAGGGTCAGCGTGAAGAAGTTCTTGATCTGCCGTTTGCGCAACGCCTCGATCTTCCGGTTATTGGTCGGACCTTCCACACCGCAGTTCCAGCTGTGGTTGTCGTTGTGTCCGTCGCGATTTTCTTCGCCATTGGCCAAGTTGTGTTTTTCGTTGTACGACACCAGGTCGTTGAGTGTAAAGCCGTCGTGACTAGTAACGAAGTTGATACTCTGTTCAGGCTCGCGACGTTTGTGCGCATAGATGTCCGGACTGGCCGCAATTCGCTGCAGGATTGTCTCGGCCATGCCCGGGTCACTCTTGATGAACGCGCGCACATCGTCCCGAAAACGACCGTTCCATTCCTTCCAATGGTTGCCGAAGAAACTGCCGACCTGGTAGAGACCGGCGGCATCCCATGCTTCGGCGATCAGCTTGACGCCCGCCAGTACCGGATCGTTTTCGATGTCCCATAACACTGGCGGATTGGCCATGGGCTCACCATACTCGTTGCGCGAGAGGATGGACGCCAGATCGAAGCGAAAGCCGTCGACGTGCATCTCCTGTACCCAGAAACGCAGGCTGTCGAGGATCAGACGCCGGACGATGGAGTAGCTGGCGTTGAGGGTATTGCCTGTGCCGCTGAAATTCGCATAGCGACTGCGGTCTCGCTCAAGGGTGTAGTATTCGGAATTGGCGAGGCCGCGGAAAGAGATGGTCGGTCCTTCGTGGTCGCCCTCTGCCGTGTGGTTGTAGACGACGTCAAGGATCACTTCGATGCCGGCTCGGTGGAGCGCCTTGACCATGGTACGGAATTCATCCACGGCCGTCTGCGCATCAGACCGGGTGGCATATTCAATATGGGGGGCAAAAAAGCCGATGGGGCTGTAGCCCCAGTAGTTCTTCCGCTCCGCCGGCGCGTCCCAGGGATCGAATTGGAAAATGGGCAACAATTCCACCGCGGTAATGCCGAGTTCCTGGAGATAGGGGATCTTTTCGATGACGCCGAGATATGTGCCGGCTTTTTGCGGATGAACGCCCGAACTGGGGTGACGCGTGAAGCCCCGAACGTGCATCTCGTAGATGATGGTGAGACTGTCGGGGTGATAGAGCGGCGCGTCGCCTTCCCAGTCAAAGCTGTCCAGTTCCACCACCACGCTTTTCATGGCGTAGGCACTGTTGTCGCCGGGGTTGATGGCCGCCTCGCGGCGGTAGTCGTCCGGCATGGCTACCCCATGGCCGTAGGGATCCAACAACACCTTATCGGCGTCAAAGCGTTGCCCCCGGCGCGGCCGGTACGGTCCGTCGCGCGCGGTAGGCGTAGATCTGGCCGCTGGTCACGCCGGGGACAAAGACGTGCCAATATTTGTAGGTGCGGTTGACCCGTACATCCAGTGGAATCGTGCGCGCCGGAACGCCGTCGTTGACATCGTCAAAGAGCAGCAGATCAACCTGCGTTGCGTCACGCGCATAGACGCAGAAGTTGATACCGTCCGGCTCGATCGACGCACCGATTGGATAGCTACTGCCCGATCCAACTGCCTCCATCTTAACCTCGCAGTAATTCCCCAAAACTGCTTTGTGTTTCGCTGACCCTGAGTGTGACAAACTATCTACGTTTTGGCAACCGTCGAAATCCGTCTCTCACAAGAGCAACCGGTCTCCATGGGCGGGCCTGACCGGTGACGTTTCGCCGGCGCCGCACGGTGTGGATCGACGCCGGGCCGCTATACACAGCCTTTACGGCAGCTTTGATACGATCCATGCGCCAGTGATCGACAGGATCTCTTCGGATTTCGCGCTGAATCGTTCAACCATCTGCAGCTGTCCACTGCGCACTAGCTGCTGCGACCGCCGATCGATGACTGGGTGCGTATCCAAGATCTGCTGTCCGACCGATTGGAATAGATCCAGGTAATCGTCGTGCCTGAGCCGATTCATGTACATATACCTGTTGCCGGCAAGACGTTCCCACTCCTCGTCGGAGAACTGAAGGAAATTGACGGCAGATATTGACTTGTCGGCATGGGAAAAATGGTCGCTGTAATCTATGCGATGCACAAATAAGCCATCGTTCTTGATGATTCTGTTTCCCTCCTGTAGGATCTGTCTCAAAACCTCCGGAGGAATATGTTCAAAGACGGTATACGATGTGTGAAAATCGATGCTGCCGGGAGCCAATCCGGATTTTGCGGCGTCGCCGGGCGCAATATAGTCGATTGAGCACAAATCCAAAAACGTCGTCGTCGCGAAATCCGCACCTTCACTGAGGCTCATGAGTTCGTTGAACCGGTGGGTATCCAACCTCGATTCGAATAGACCGGTAATCATCTCTCGATTCTCTGCCAGATATTGGATGGATTCCTGAACGAGCTCGCTTTTCAGATATGGATTGAGGTCGATCGTGATCGTCTTCTCTGCGCCCATGAGCCAGTATGCCAAAGGGACGAGAGGCGATCTGCCGGTCCCGACCTCAAAAAATACCTTTCCGGACGGGTCGTTGCCCTGTTCTTGAATTCGCTTCCAAGTTTCGATCCCTGCCGTAAGCCTGCTTGTCGGGTTCATCCGGCGCAATCCGCCAAAGTGTCTTTGAATCCAGTAATAGGCCGCATACGATGCCGACGACGGCAGGAGCGAAACTGTATTCTGTATCCTTGCTTTCAGCTTCCAATGCATCGAAGGACTCCTCTATCGACCGGCTGTCGTCTCGCCCTGTAAGTGCATCACACAGTGGCGCCGGCGCACCAGTGTCAGTCGGCTCCAGCGCGCAGATCCAGCACGTCAGTGCGTACGGTGCCGCCGGATTCAAGCGTGCCAGTCCCTTCGGTGACGATGGCAAGTGAGCCGCTGATCTCAAAATTTCGGCTCCAGTTGCGGGCATAGGTGTGCCAGTTGTCGGGCAGCTCTTCGACCAGCACCGTCCAGACGCCCCAGGTGAACTGGAGCTCCTGGCACACCTTTTCATAGGGACTGAAGGCAACGATCCAGGTCGGCAGCCGGAAACGAGCCAATCTTTGCGCCGTAATGCCGCTGGTCGTTGGTGCGAAGACAATAGCCGGCGCGAGAATTTCCGTACTCAAAAAGACGTTGAGCGAAACCAGATCGTCGAATGAAATCTCGCCGATCGCCTGTTCTGCACGCAGCAGCGAGAGCAATTTCCGTTCTTCGTCACACATCTCTTGTTCGGTGACCGCAGCGATACGGGCCATGACCTCCACAGCGTCGGCCGGAAATGCACCGACAGCGGTTTCGCCCGAGAGCATGACGCAGTCGGTGCCGTCCAATATTGCGTTGGCGACATCGGTCACCTCCGCTCGCGTGGGGCGGCGGTTGTCGATCATGGATTCGAGCATGTGTGTCGCCGTGATGACCGGTTTTCCGTAGCGATTGGCGCGTGCAATCATATGCTTCTGCGTTGCGGCAACCTGTTCGATGGGAATCTCCACACCCAGGTCGCCGCGGGCGACCATGATGCCGTCCACCGCCTCAAGAATGCCGTCCAGATGATCGAGCGCGCCGGCGCGCTCGATCTTGGCGATGACGAACGGATTGTAGTTGAGTGCCCAAGCCGCCTTGCGCACCGCCTCGATGTCGGCTGCGTCCTGAACGAAGGATTGGCTGACCGCGTCGATGCCGGTCTCCGCGGCAAAACGCAGAAAGTGATGGTCCTCGTCGGTAAAGGCCAACATGCCCAGATCGATGCCCGGCAGATTCATGCCTTTGCGCGAACTGACCGGACCGCCGACCTCCACAATACAGTGGACCGCTTCGCCCTCGACTCGTTCGACGCGCAGTTGCACGTAGCCGTCGTTCAAGAAGATATTGTCCCCGGGCACCACCACCTGTGGAAGACGGGGGAAACTGTGGGAGGCCCGCGTGCCGTCACCGGCGATAGGCTCAGAGACAAGCGTGAACCCGGCTTCCCGCTCCAGCTCTATGGATCCGCCGGCGATTTCTCCCAGGCGGATCTTGGGGCCGGGCAAGTCGCCCATGATTGCGACCCGTTTCTGCATCGACGCGGCCACGCTACGCAGATCGTCGATGACCTGGCGATGGGTGGCCAGATTGCCGTGGGCAAAGTTGATCCGGGCGATATTCATGCCGGCCGCCAGGAGCTTGGCCAACATGGCCGGTGACTGGGTGGCCGGGCCGATGGTACAGACGATCTTGGTCTTCTTGGATGGGAATGTGCGTTTCATTTGTCGCTCCAGGTGCGCGTACCGAGTGCGCGCATGGTTGGTCGAGAAGCAGCATACAGGGTGATCAGCGCCACGAGCAGCCCGGCGCCGGCCAGGAAGCTGGTCACATTCCAGCTCGTGAGCGCGCCGGCCAGAACCATGGCGACCGGTGTAAGGCCGACACCGGCGAACATGAGCAGGCTCATGACACGGCCCATCAGTCGCTGTGGAACGTAGCCCTGAAGCCAGGTGATGAATATGATGTTGACATAACCGTTTGCTGCGCCCATCAATGCCGTGACGACCGCTGCAATCCACGTCTGTGACGCGTAGGCCAGCCCCATGAGCCCAAAGCCCAGCGCGCTCGATGATGACCATCAGCAGGGGACCCAGACGCCGACCGTCGGGTTTAGGCAACGACCCGGCCAGCAATGTGCCTACGAGTGACCCGCCGCCGTAGGCCGACATGACGATGCCGAAAGCGGCCGCTCCCTGGGCAAAGCGCGTGTCGGCCAGGACGGGGATGCCGATCAGGATTGGGCCGTCGACCAGGAAGTTGATGGCCGCGGAGATCAGCACCACAAAACGCAATGCCACGTCGTTCCAGGCCGTCTTGAGGCCATCGAGAATGTCCTGCATGACGCCGTTTGCGGGAGTGGCGCCGTCAGATGGTTGCCGGCGCGCCGGTTCATGGATGAGCCGGAGTGTCACGGCCGAGATCAGAAAGGTGAGTGCGTCCAGGGCCAGGGCCAGACCGGTGCCCGTCAAGTCGGCGGTCGACACCCCGTCGACTGTGGCCGTTCCGCCGCCGAAGCTCGCGATCAGTGCGCCGCCCAGCAGCGGACCTAGAAGGACGCTGATCTGGGCCGTGCCTTGCACCAGCGCATTGCCGCTCTGAAGTTGATGTTGGGGCAGAAGCGCGGGCACGATGGCGATGGAGGCCGGGTAGAAGAAGGCGTCGATGAGGCCGAAGACCAGCGCAAACCCGTAGAGCATCCAAAGATCGATCCTGCCCATCAGCACCAATGCCGCCATCGCGCCGACCAGTATCATGCGCGCCACATTGGAGAGTAGCATGATCGTACGCGGCGAAAATCGATCCGTGAATGCGCCGCCCACCAGCATAAAGACCGCACGCGGGATGCCGGCCAAGGCCAGCACAGATCCCATGGCCAGCGGGTCGCCCGTCAGCTGAAGCACAAGCCAGGGCAGGGCCACGAAATGGACCTGGTCGCCTAGGACCGAGATCGCCTCGCCTATCCAAAGCAGGCGAAAGTTGCGTACGCGCAGGACGGAGAAGAGGCCGGTGCGAGCGCCACTCCCGGGGAACTCTGTGGAAACAGCGGAGGTCGGCTCCGGGACAACTCTTTCGTCCATGATATTCCCTGCAGGAATGATGGGTGTTGAATGGGCCGGCGAGCAGGTGCGTGGCCATTGCGCCGACCATGATGATATGCGATCTGTCGCCGGACGCCAACCTATCTCACTACCTCGTCTACAACGAGATATTTCCGGCGCCTCCGGCGCTCGATTTTGGCTGATTTTAGGACGACGAGCCCAACAGATCTGCTTCGGCATAAACCACAACTCGATTTCTTGCGGAGTGTTTGGCGGAGTAGAGGGCTGCGTCGGCGCGCTGCAACAGCGTGGTCAAATCCAGTGCACGTTGTGATGTTGTTGCGATCCCGGCACTGACCGTCAGACGGACGTGTGCTTCGGAGATCGGCAGTGGGTCAGCCTGTATACCCTTGCGGAGGCGCTCTGCCTGCTGGCGAGCAGCATCCAGATCTGTATTGGTAAGCAGGACGACGAATTCTTCGCCTCCAAACCGCGCCAGGAGATCGGCATCGTGACTGAACTTGTGAAGACGCTGCGCAACTTTCTGGATGACATTGTCGCCCACAGTATGCCCGTGTTTGTCATTAATCCGCTTGAACAGAACGATCTTTGGGGCAATGGAGTCGACTACAGTGGTATCGCGCCATCGCCGACAGACCTCTATGTCGATCCGATTTTTGTTGACATAAACACCGGGGATCTACACTTGGCGGCGACATCAGAACTCATTGATCGTGCCGACGACTACGGTCTTCCGTTGCGACTGCCGGACATCGACGGCCAACCGCGGCCACTGGACGGCAACGGTGATGGCTTCAACAAAGCCGACATCGGAGCTGACGAGCTGTTCGCCGGTGCGCCGGTTCTGCAACTGCAGGTCGATCCGGGCGGTGCGATGGCGGGGCAGGCGGTGCAAGTCATGGCCGTGGTTCAAAACCCCGAGGTGAGCGCAGGCGCGATGACATATAGCAGCGCCGTGCCGGCCGGCATGTCCTTGGTGACGAATTCGCTCGATGCGTCACAAGGAGATTTGCAGGTCGAAGGGCAGGGGGAAGCCGAGCAGGTGGTGTGGCGTGGATCGCTGCCGGCGCAACAGGCGGTCGTGTTGCGCTACAGGCTACGCGTTGACGCTGACACCGACAGGCGCGCTGTCGTCACATTGGCGGCCGCCACCGAGGCTGAAGCGTCAGAGCTTGCGCAGCAGGCAACGGCATCGATCCTCATTAACCCGTCCCGGACTCATATCCCGCTGGCTGTCAAACAGGCACAGAGTCGGGACTAAGGGCCAACCCCGAAATCCACGTCCCCGGAAGGCACTCGCAGTGCTGGCACAGGCCGGTCCTCTTTCCCAGGCTCAGGGGCCGGCAGCTTGTCGTACTTTGAGACAGCATCTCTATGGTGTTGCTCCATAGTCGGCCGTTCAGCCAGAGCTTGTTCTTCACCCACCGGCACGCCGACTGTACGCCCCGACAATATCGATGTCAGTGGATGCTGCTCGGCATCCTGGAATTGGCTGTTGCCAAAAAGCACACATTGTGGTAATTTTGTGATATGAAATATTTCGCCTGGAGCAATGAGAAGAACCAGTTGCTAAAATCAGAACGCAATATCTCTTTTGAGGACATTGTCTTTCATATCGAAAAGAAAGACATTTTGGATATTGTCGAGCACCCAAACCAGGAAAAGTATGAAGGGCAAAGAGTCTTTATTGTCAACATTAACAATTACGCCTATCTTGTACCTTTTGTTGAGAGTGAGCGAGAGATATTTCTGAAAACATTTATTCCCAGTCGGAAAGCGACGCGGACGTATTTGCGAGGAAAGACCAAAGATGAGTGAACTCAAGCTAGATGCAGAAGAAAGAGAATTATCAGCCTCTTACGAAGCGGACGAATGGAAAACTATTGGTAATATCGAACAAGAAGTTAAATCCTACAGTGAATATGCCGCTGCTACCTTCAAGAAAGATAGACGGGTCAATATCAGAATCTCAGGTAAGGACTTGGAGGCGTTACAAAAGCGGGCATTGGAGGAAGGACTGCCATATCAAACTTTGATAGCCAGCGTTCTACACAAGTATATCAATGGGCGATTGGTTGACCGTGTTTAAATAGATGTTGCAAAGTGGAAAGATGCGTAACCGTCGTCCACATCCTCCATCTCTTCAGTGGCAACCGCATGCCACAGAGTTTTCGCTTCCGCGAGCGTGTCCGACACCCGCGCCACCCACTCGATACCGGGTAGCCAATCAGGATCCAGCCAAGGACCTGTGTGCCCGACCATCACGCTCAGCATGGCGCCACTACCGGCGGCCCACAGCTTGACCACCCGGTCGTTGCCAAAGCTGGCGATAGGGTGACCATCGGCGCTGAAGGCAACTACATTGATCGCATCATTGTGTCCCCGAAGCCGGCCCACTTCCTCACCGCAGGCTGCACTCCACAGCCGCATTATATGATCTCGGCCGGCGGTGAGGACGATCGTTCCGTCCGGGCTGAACGCAGCAGCGTTGACCGCATCCTCATGCCCCGAAAGTTGGTGCTCTCCCTGGCCACTGACGGCTCCCACAGGCGAGGGACCCCGCCGGCGGTAACGATGGTCGCGCCGTCCGCACTGAACGCGGCTGCGTTGAGGCTGCCGGCGTCACCCTGCAATCGGCCCACGCTCGATCCGGCCAACCTCCACCTACGAGGCCGAACGTCCGCACAGTATGAGTCATTGCCGGTAGTCTTGCAGGACAGACGGCGGACGGGTGCAGTCAACGGTTGGTGTGAGCTGTACGGGCTGAACGGTGCGGTTGTCCCACTGTGCGGTGTTGGTCCAGAGCCGGCCGTTCAGCCAAAGCTTGAACGTCACAGAATGGTCCACGGCGTCACAACCCGACTGCACGTCAGAGGTGGCGGGGACCTGGACGACGAACGAGTAGCTGCCGTTCTTTTCCACCGGCGTCAAGGTACCTTGGGCGCAGTCAGTCAAACCGACGTAGGCATGCACGATCTTGCTCTCTGCGGCTGGGTTCTCGGACTCTATCTGCCCATAGAAGATGGCCGGCGGTGTCTGCAGTAGTTCGGTGCTGGGGAGTGCAATGCCCGCAGGCAGTGAACCACGGTCGAAACCGCTGGAGAGCGTCCAGGTTGTGGGCTCGGTGGCGTAGATGAGGTAGCAGCGCCCAAAGGCCAACTCCTCCAGCATGGTCCCGCTGAGCACCTTCGTGTCGGGGAGAGGGGCATAGACCCGCCACGGGGTTGCCGTTGCCCTCGGTTCATAACTGTAGACCACCGCATAGTGATCCTCGATGGACGCCAGTGCGTCGCTGATGATCTTGGTCTGCTGCAGGGGATACCCGACCAGATTCCAGCCTTCCGCCAGGGGCATCCTGATGCTGGACATGAGGGCGTAGAGGCCGGGACCGGTCTCTTCGACCGAGGCCATGACGGTGTTGATGTCAGCTTCCGCCCGCGACGTCAACCGGCACCAGATCGAATCCTCCGGATTCGGGCACGATTCTCCTTCACCGACGTAGTAGTAAATGGCCAGCGCCTCTTCTTCGCCCACGGGCACGTCGGCCTCCTGATAGCTGATGCTCAGTGTCGCGCCCGGTAGTTTGGTGGTATTTTCGGAGACCAAGACCCGATAGGCCTGGCCCACCGGCGTCACCCAAGAGGGCGGGTCGAGGATGGTGGTGGCCGTCTGCAGAGCATAGAGCTGTCCTTCAGTCGGCACGATGTTCTTGCCGTAGAGCATGGTCTGCCCATCGCCAGACGGGAATCAGTTGTTCGTCCCCGTCCAGACCCAGGTAGTTGTCCTGGAGGAAGAAGAGATAGTGGCCCAGTTCGTGGGCCAGGGTCCGCGGCCAGTCCTCGCCCAGGCTGCCCTCCCCCGCCTCGCCGAAGCGGTTCCAGAGCACCGGCATGCGGATCTGGCCCGGTGTGTAGGTATAGACCTGAGTGGATGTCATACCCTTGGAATCAGCCAGCACCACCGTCTCGGTCAGCGGTTGGGTGATGTAGCCACCCAGGTCGGCATTAGGCCGTTGACGGTTGCCGGCCAGGATGCGGATGTGGGCGTCGCCCCACCCTTCCCGGTCGTGGCGGACGGTGATTTTGCCCAGGGCAGCCTGGCCGTTGGTCCAGTCGTAGGGCACTTCGGAGGTGCGTTTGAGATCCGCCTCCAGCTGCTCTCTGAAGCCGGCGTCGTTGCGGGTATCCCATTCTAGGGCCACATTCAGGTCGAAGAGTTGGAGGGGGCGTTGGGACGAGACGGTCAGGATCTGGACGCCGCCGGACTTGACGGTGTACATGTCGACCGCATCGCTGGTGTAGTAGAGATGAGTTTGCGCAGGCGCTGAATCATCGCCAGGCAGATTATGGCTGCAATGAACCAGAATCCGCAGCGCCGGCCGCAGGCCACAGGGCTACGAGACGGTTTCCAATGCCCAACGACCCGCGTCCTTGTAAGTAGCCATGACCGTCGGTTCGATATGCAGTGCCGGCCCGATCCGACATTGGTCGAGCGCCACGTGCCTTGCCTGTCTCCAGCCGGTAGACCAGCGCATTTGGTAGATTCAAATAGACTTTGTTAGGGTTGTCCCAAGAGAACGTTTTGCAGCACCCCGTTCTGATTAGAATAGACTTTGTTGACACCATCATTGCCGGCGGCCAGGTCGAGGTCACCACCGCCGTCCACATCCCCCCAGGCCACGCTTGTGGTGTCATCGCTTTCGCGGGAGGTCCAAGGACTAAATTGACATTTCTGATCGTCCGTTGCCGCGAGTATTCATCTTCTTCTCCATCAATAACTGCGTCAACACGACAATCGGCGCTACTGGACCCTAAATTATTGGCGGAAAATGCGTGGCACCGGTGAGCGTGATCTTTTGCACCGAATACTGATTGCCGGTCAATGTATTCGGCCGTACCACATCCCGCCACTGGAACACCGCCCGCCGCCGCACCATGCCTGTCCGCAAATCATCGGCGCAGATCAGCTCGATCCGGCTTGCGGCCGGCGCCCAGGCAAACCGAACACATTCCACCTGCGCTTCCAACCCACCGCCGGCGACCGGTACCTGCTGCCGGCGCAAGACCGCGTAGGCTGCCTCCGGTACCGGAATCACTGGCGCATCGACGATATTGACCGTCAAGCTCACTGTTTCCGATCCTGATCCGCCGCTACCGGTCAACGTCAACGATACTTTTAGCGTGTCGCCGTTGCTGAACCTGACCGGTTGACCATCTTGCCGCAAATCCAACAGCGGGATTTGTGCTAGTTTCCCGGCCGTCCACACATTCGAAGTCAACTCAACATCTGACTTGAACGCACCGCCGTCATACGTAAGGGCACGCTCATCACCGGCCATGTCAACGCGCTTCAATTCGATTCTGCTGGTCACTGTCGGTACTGTTGACCCGCCTGTCCAGTCATACCGCAACGCCATGCGGCTGCCGGCGTTGTATTCGCGGCGGTCTACGGCCAGCGTCACCGGATAGGATGTTTTGATGCTTCCATTCTTGAGTTGTAATACTGCGTCTGCCTGGACTGCTTTCGAGGCCAGACGACGGTTGTACTCCGGGTCTTCGAAATGCAGGAACGTGGGTTGGAGTGGCAGTCTGTGCGCCTTCTCATCCCCCACACGCAGCGGGAAGGTCAGCGCCTGGCGGAACCCCAGATCGGCAACGTCCGAGTCGCGCCAGGCCAGCACCTGAAGGTTCATGGTATCGCCCGAGCGCAATCCCGCTAATCGTTTTTCCAATTCCTTGATTTTTCCGGCATCGGAATCATCAATCGTAAAACGTGGAGCATCAAGGTGATCCTGGGTACAGGCAAACGCAGCCCCATCCACGAGCAGCGCCACGTCTAGGCGCCATTGGCCAAGGTTCGTCGAACTAGTGATGCCGTCCACGTTCGCGACAAAGCTGATGCGCCTGTCCCAGCCGGCGCTGAGCACGCCGCGGTGTGGATGTTGCAGGGTGAGGCGCAGCCGGCCGGCTTGGACTGCGACAGTCTCGTTGCTGTCACTGCCCAGGAAGGCTTCGTCTACCGGCGTGTCGGCAAAATGCAGCGTCTTGTCCGGTTCGAACCGGCTGACCCAGGTGCGCAGCGCAATCTCCGTTCGCTCAGCCAAGTTCGGCGGCAAGGGAACGGGGCGGGGCGTGCGGTGTTGCACCGGCACGCTGCCGGAGCTGACCGATCCGTTCCCTTCCAACGATTGCCGCTGCAACTGGTGGCGCATGGCCAGCATCACGCCCGGTCGCATGCCCAATGGCCAGTAATGCAGCCCACCGGGCAATATGGGCTGCCACTGTTCAACAGCAGTCGTATTGGCCGCCGACCCATTGTTTGCGTCGAAGGTGGGCAGCGGCAACCGTGGCAAAACGGGCAGATAGCTGCTGATGGATCGGGCGCGAAACAACGGAGGCAGGCCGAGTTTGAAGGAGGATGCGCTCTTACCGGCGGTTCGAAATTGCACGGCGTGCTGTGGCGCCTGCCACCACAATGTGCGTGCGCCGCTCCCACCGAGAATTGGGCCGAGGACACCCTCTTGTTTGTCGGTGTAGGCAACGCTGTAGCGCAAGGCACTCAAACCCCAGGGCCAGGTGGGGGTCACGGCCGTTTCGTCCACCTCCGCAGCCGGTCGCTGCTTTGCATAGATCGGCTGGACGCCGGTCATCTGCGGCGGGGCCAATTCGAAAGGCCGGTAGGCCCCCGGCATCTCGTCCCCGCCAAATTGGCCTTCCCGGAAATGCAAATGGGGTATCGACGCTGCGCAGGGGAAAGGCCCGACGGCTCCCAAGCGATACGGTTGTGGTTTCTTGTAGCAGGGTGAAGCGGTACCGCGTGATCAAGACGGCTTCGTTTGCCGGTCGAACCGGATTGACGTTCTCCCATACCGTCCGTTCGCGCAAGACGGCAATGGAACTCTGTGGCTGCAGCCGGCGCCGCGTGTCGTCGGCCCAGCGGCGAATGAGCCCGTCCAGTCTTTTGGGATGCCAGTAGACGACCAGCTTCGCGCCGTCCGGCCAGATTTCGTATTGGGCCGTGCCGGCGTCGGTCAGAATCCATTGTTGGCCATCATCGGTCATCACGGCCTCGGCCTCGTCCGATAACGCAACATTGCGCTCAGCCAAAGGCGTTCTAATTGCCTCTTTGATGCTGTCATTGTCTAGCGCGATCGGTTTGGTTACGCCAAAAAGACGCCGTTCCCACATCCGGCTGGCAATGGGGGTGAAACGTCCGCTCCGCCCATCCAGACCAATCAACTCGGACGAAACAAAGCGCAGATCCAGATGTGCATCCGCTGCCGGCGCCGTGGAGGCGGCCAGACCCAGATAGGGGCTGTGACGGCCAGACTGATCGGCGGCAGGTCGGCAGCGGCCGGCGGCGGTACCGGCAGCAGGGTCGCCGCCGCATGGCGGGTCGACCCTGTCTGGCGAGGATCAAAATCCAGGTCGGCAGATTGCAGGTGAACGGCGGTTAACGGCCAGCTGGGCAGCGGAACCGAGTCGTCACCCTTGGGCCGGATTTCCGGCAGTGCCGGTAAGCTGCTGGGCCGCCACACCAGTTCGTCCGCGGCCAGTTGCACCTCCGGCGGCAGATCGTCACGACGGGCAGCATCCAAGGCGCGCTGCAACGTCGTCGGCCGGCTGAGGCGGGCCGGTGTGTCCGGCAGCGCCGCCATCACGCTGACAAACCGATCGTCCATCTCCTCCTGATCGTCCATCTCCTCCTGATCGTCCGTCTCCTCCGGCAGTTGCTGCTGGAAACGAAGCCAGTTTTCTTGCAGAGAGAGGGGATCGAGGCGGGCAAAGGCCTGGCCGTGTCGCCCTGCCATTGGCGAGACAGCCAGGCGTGCCGCCTGGCGATGCGCCAGGTACAGCGCCAACTGCGCCAACTGACTGCCGCCATCAGGGCGCTGAGCCAGCAGCAAGGGATCGACTTGCAGCGGATTGTCGACCGCCGGGTCGGCATCGCGGGCGGCATCTTGTAACCGGCCCAAGAACGGCATCGTCAGCAACAGCCACTGGGGATCATGCGGATGGGAGGGCCCATAGTCATCCGGGCCGCTGAGAATCGCCGCCTGCGTCACCGTAGGCAGATATTGCAGCACCGTGGCCGTGCTCTCCGCGGTGGGCCTACGATTGAGCCAGAAGTGGCCACTGGCTTCCACCAGCAGCATCTCTGCCGGCAAGTTGGTGGTAGCTTTGTCCAACAGATCGGCCAACCGTTCTTCGTAATAGCCATTGAATGCCTGGCGCACCGGTTCCGAGTTGAGCGAGTCTTCTTGGCGGGAGTCCGGCAGGCGGAATGGGATGCGGATGCGTTTCATTTGCCCGGCCGGGGGAAGCGTGAAGGGCTTGCTGATCAGAATTCGGCGCAGTTTTCCGTCGTCCAGGCGGTGCGAGACAACCCAGCGATATTTGCGGCGTTCGCGCGTCGCCGCGTTTTCGGATGCCACTCGATAGTTTTTTATCCCAAACGAACCCTGGGCATTCGGTTTTCTCAGCTTACCGGGCGCCCAATTCTCGTCCGGCGGCCCCCATTTGTTCCCCTTTCTCTGTTCCACCGCCACATACAGATCATTGTGGTTGAATCCGAATTCTTGTTTGGTGGGCAGGGGACTCAGGTGCAGCTCAATCTGGCCGTGTGTCGAACCGATCTGCTTCAGCTCGTCTTCAGAGGAGTGGAAAATCGGCCCACCACCTCGACTGACGACAGTGGTGACGGTCCGTTTGTCGGCGGTATAGCGCAGGAAGTCACGGAAGCCTGCGGGCGTCGTCAGGCGGACTTCCTGCACGACCGTCCAGCGACGATCAGGGCGGGTGCCGGCGGTATCTGTGTTGTTCAGCTGCATCTGCGTCAATCGATGCTCCGCCACGGCCGGAAATTGCCAGCTGTGACCTTCGGCCAGATTGAACAACAGGTCGCCCTGCTCCATCACCAGCAGATCGGCAGGGAGCGTCTGCTGGTTGAGCAAAATGCGGACCGTGTGACGCCATTGTTCGGCCCCTGCGTCCTGCTCCATTCCAGGGAAGATCCATTCGTTCCCCTCCCGCGCCAAGTTGGCCGGCCAGGAAATCAGGTTTTGCACCCTCAGAAAGCCGTTCAGCAGAAATGTTTCCTTCCACCCGGGAGTATCGCCCGCGGCCTGCCAGTAGGCAGAGTAGCCGAGCGCCACATCACCGGTCGAACTGGCCGATATTGCGGCATCAGCACCCCAACGAGCCAACAGGATCGCTTCGACAAAGGCGGCTTCGAGACGGAAAGTAGGTATGGTCGCTAACGCCATCCTGTCCGGTGAATCCGCCAACAGCCCGTCAGGAGCAAACGTCAGCGCGGCAAAACCGGGCGCTTGTTGAGTCAGATCGTTACCTCGCATGTGCATGCCCGGCAACAGTTGCAGTGTCGCCGGCGCATCGGCTGCCCTTTCCCAGCGAAATTGGAAACTGTTGTCCTGATAGTGCAGGCTTACAAGCCGGCCACCTGCCGCGGATTGCAGAGGAATGTCGTCAAATAGATGGGTGATCCCGGTGGACATGGTCCATTTCTTGTCAACGGCGGCAAACTTGGCCAGCACGCTCGCATCCAGAGCCGCCCGTGTGGGCGCTTCTTGCGTTTCAAAGGCCTCACGCCGGCCCAGACGCACGCTCAAGGTCAAATCAATCGTATGCTTGTGGTCCACTAAATCCAACGCCACCGCCACCTGCCGGAAGGCAACCTCAGCCACCCCGTCATCGATGGGGGCTGTCGGATACTGATAAGAGGAACTCCCTGTTGTCTGGGGAAACTTCAGATCGCCCAGCGGCAGCACCCAGGCTGCGCCCAAGAGATGAAAGTGCACATGGGCGTTCTTGATGAAGATGCCAAGCTTGTCCACATCCAGTTCCGCGCCGTCCCACAACAGCCGGGGCGCGTCCATGCGCTCGCGGCCGGCCAGGGCCAGAGGCCAGTCGCCGCTGGTAACGGCCGCTTTGTCCAACTCCACATCGTCCAAGCTCAACTTGCCACCGGATAGTCCAAAGGTCACCAAAACCACATTGCTCAAATCTGTCAGTTCGGCAGTGGTGCCCGGGAGAGGTAACTGCAGCCGGCCGGCCAGGACGACATGGTTGATCTTCCCTTGACTGCTGTCGACCTGCTCCAAGCGTAGCGGGTAAAAATGCAGCCCGAACAAGGGCAGCCACGGTTCATTTTGCCCGCCGGCTCCCAGTCGCCATTCGTAGCCACGACGAAAATCGTTGTCAACCGCACGCGCATCGGCGTCGTTGATGTCGCTGTCTGCGTTATCAGGTAGCTCGGCCCGGCGAAAATTCCCGGCCACTAGCGGTAAATCCCGGAACCAAAATTGCCACGAATCTCCTGAAGCGTCCAGAGAAAGTGATTGCAGCAGCGAAGCCAGATCACCTTGGAATTCCAGCCCTTCACCAATCAAGTACTTCTGGTGATACAGCAGGGGGGTGGATAACAGTTCGTCGCTTTCCCGGCTGGCGGCACGAGCTAGACCGCGCTGGTCACGGAAATGGCCGTTCGCATCCCGGTGCGCAGCCATGCTGCCACTCGTGATCTCGTAGGGATTGACGGTCGTGCCGTTGTCGGACAGGAGTCGTTGGTCACCATCGGCGGGATCAGGCTGAAACCGGCCGTCGATGCCGCGCAAGGCCGCCTCTCTCTCCAATAACAGCTGACCCTCGTCACCGTCTTCGGCGATGGTGAGAAGACCCGGATAGGCTGACAAATCGAGCTGCGGCACGACCGGCCAGACGTAGGGCGCTACCAGGTGCTGCACGACTGTGCTGCCGTCTTCCACTGCAAACGCATCAACGGCATCCGCTTCCGCCAACGCGGCCAGTTCCGCCAGCCGCCGCCAATGCTGCGCGTAGCGGGAGCGGGTCCACACTTCGTTCGGCGCGGGTGGTCGTTCGGCCGGCTTCAGCACAGAATTATCGCCTGGGTCCGGCGGCGTTTTCGGCAGTTGAGCCAGGGCGTTGCTTTCATCCAGATAGGGCAAATGAAACGCCACTGCCAGTTCAGTCCCAGCGTGTCGCCATTGCCGGCTAACCCGGTGCGCGGGAGAAGGATCAACCCCGGTAGAGAGAGCGATACCAGGGGTAGTTCGCTATATTTGCCCCACTCATCGGGTATAGAACTGTCGTCACCTGCTCAGGTTGGTGCTCAAACGCAATATCCAGCTGGATGGAGTAGCCCATCATGCCGACCGACACGGTCGCCGAGCCGCGCAGCCCGGCATCGGCACCGTTAATGCCCAATTCCAGCCGGGCGGTGATGCCGATATTCAACTCAAAACGCCACTCCTCATCGATGGAAAAGAGGAACAAGTCAATCTTGAGCCAGAGAACGACCGTCAGCGTGCAGCGGATCTCCAACCCGATGCCGGCGTAAAGGGTGCTGGTGCCGTCTCTGAGCAGAGCCATCAGCCGGCCGCCAAAGTTAATATTGGCGTGGGCGATGACTTTGGCGCCGATGATCGAGAGACTCTTTTCCGCTTCCATGTGGACGGTGCCCCGGGCCAGGAAGCTGATGCCAATCACCATGTAAGCGTCGGTGACGCGGTAGATGAAACCACCGGAGAGATTGACAGTGAGGGGACCGCGCTCCTCGGTCCAGCGCAGCATGTTGGGCCAGCCCAGCTCAAAATGGGTCAGTCCGGGTTCCAGCAGCAGCGTGGCCGAGAACTGGCTGTTCTCCAGCGCTTTCTGCAACTGCGGCGGCAGGGCCGGGCGCTCGCCCAGGTAACCGCCCGGATTGGAGGCGACGTGAGCCAGGAAGCGCCGGCGGCGCACTGAGTAGAGGACGAAACCGCTGACGACAGGGCGAACTCGCATACCCTCCACATCCTCGACGTAATCATTGTAGTTGGCGTGAAGCCAGCCGCGCACCGCCATATAAAAGGTGAGGTCACTGCGGAAGGCGATCAAGGCATCCAGCAGGTAGACGTTGTCCAACGCCTCCTCTTTCTCCTGGTTGTAGACCAGCGGCGAGCGCGAAGCGGAGTTTTGTGACAGCATGGCCCGCAGGACGATGGTCCAGCGCGGATCTTGGCCGGCCGGCTCCAAATCGGTGATCCAGCTGTCGAGGCTGGCCAGATTGGCCTGGGTACGCGAAAGCCCGCGCAGTTCGCCAATGAGTTGGCCGATGTCGTCCTGGTTGTCGGACGCTTTGATGCTGACCAGGGTGTAGCGATAGCCAAAGCCGAGGCCGATTTCGCGGATGTACTGGCGGATTTTCGGGATTTCCAGGCTGAGTTGGCGCGCTTCGATGTAGACGAACCAGGCGCGCAGCCACGCTTGCTGCTCTTCGCTCCAGACGCGCACAAACGCAAAGGCGGCGGCGATGGGCGGCAACCCCTGGATTTCCAACTGACCCTCGCCCTGGAAGCCCTGCATGGCGCTGGTATTGACAAAGCCGACAACGCCGTTGAGTTTCGCGGCCGTGCCCAACTGCAGCGACAGCGGCAGCTCGTCAAAATGAATGCGGGGAAAGAAGCTGCCCTCTGCCGGCAGGCCGATGGAGAGCGTGTGATATTCCGGGTCGCTGCTGGGCCGGTCTCCCTGACCCTGGGCAAACTTTACCTGCCCCGTAATCTGCATACAGGCGTCGCCGTCAAAGGGCTCAAAGCTCGGGATGAAGCCAATCGCCTTCAGTTCCACCTCGTAAGCGGCCAGGAACTTGAAGGTCACCGGTTTAGGAAACTCCACGACCATCTTGACATGTTTGGCGATGACGCCGGCGTCGCCCGTCAGCGGGCATTCGACCAGCTCAATCTGCACGCCGGGCAGGTTGGAGAGCGCGCCGTCTTTGCTGTCCCCCTTGGCCGGGACAAACTGCGCTTTGCCGGTGAGCGTGAAGTAGAGGTGAAAGCCATTCTCATTGACGAATTGCAGGCCGATGGCGTCCACTGAAAATTGGAAACGGGTGCCTTTACAGTCCAGCAGCTTGTTCCCGCGGAGTTTGGCCCCGCCGGACAGCAGATCCAGGTTGCCGTCCTTCTGGCCGAACTGCAGCATGACGTCCACCATCGCCTCGCCGACCAGATCGGGCGGCAGCGGTCCCGAGCCGCGCGAGAGTGAAATCTTGAATTTCGTTTTCGACGATGGAGAAACGGCTGCCTTCAAACCGGAAGCTGGTATTGATGCCGTTCAGCCGCGCCGGATCGTCCATGACCTCGGCCGTGAGGGTCAGCCCCTTGTCGCTGAGGACGAACTCGGAGACACGGAAGCGGATCGGTTCGTCGCTGAGCTTGGTGTATTCGACGATAAAATCATCGGCGATCGAGAATTCGCATCCCCAATTGCCGACTGACAAATTGCCGGATCTTTTGGCTGTTTCTAAGGTCGTCTATAGCGAAGTTAGGGCAATGTTGAGCTCAGCGGGTGATTGAAGCCTAGGTAAGGGAGCGCCTAATGGTTTGAGAAAACTCAGGCCGCCGCCATTTAGCGACGCGGTGAATAGGATCAGGCTGCTGTTTGCTGGTGCTGGGATGTTCAGAGATAACGGTCGTGGTTGAGGGACTGCCGGCGTGGCCGCGTTTGGCTGTAATTCGCGCATCAGATCTGCGCCGACGCCACGCAGCCAGGTGAAGTCACTGGAGATACCTAGAACATTTGCACCGCCACTGGAGGCATCCGTAGTGGCTACCGTATACAGGTCGGTGAAATTGCCGTCGCCGTCAGCATAGAGAATGAGGCTGAGGGTGACAGCGGGCTGCACTTCAATCTGAACACCGAGAGCGTTGTATTTGCGTGCGCCACCATCCAGGGACCAATCCAGCCGAATCTCCTGTAACTTGTCACGGAAGAGGAAACTGAGCCGCATCGTGCTCTCTACGGGCGTGCCGGTGTCCAGGAAGTCGGGCAAGATTTGGCTGAGCCAGTAGTTGGTATAGCTTTCCTGCCATTCGATGATGAATTGGTGGGGGTTGGGATCCTCTCCTGCAATCAGCTTGATTCTATTCGAATCGAGGTTGATGAGCGTGGGCACGTCCGCGCTGGCGTGTAAAAGCAAAGCCATCGGAGGTTAGTTAGAGCGCCGTTCTCATTGAAGCTCAGGGTCAGGTCGCCGCTGATGGTCACAAAGGGCACGACGCGGCTGCTGATTTCCAGCCCCTGCACGTCAATGGTGTAGGATTTGTCCGCGTTTTGTGTGAGGCGCAGTTTGGCCCAACGCAACTCGAGAACCCCGTTGCCGGTGCTCACCTCGCCGCCGGGCAGATCGAAGGTGAGGCGGTCGCTGGGCGGTGTAAACGTATCGGCGTCGGATTCAAGGAGCAAGCTGCTGGGAATCGTCATGCCTATGCCCGATATGGAGAGGATGACCTCGCGGTCGAGAATTTCATTCACCGCCTTGAAGGACAATCCATTCAGGCGAAGATTCTGCGCATCTACTCCCGCATCAAAATAAATAGCGGCATTCTCGACTGGTTGTTCGAGGGGTGAGAGGTAGACCTTGGGCATCAAACAGCTCCTCGTCGACGGCAGGGCGATCTGGCTGATCGCCTCAAGCAATGATTGTTTGGTGCGGACGATATAGAGATGGGTTAGGCCTGGGGTGCCGGCCTAGCGGCTGAGTCCGGCCTGATCCCAGCCCGGCATGTCCGTTGCGGGCCAACTCTATCGTATCGCCCGCCTGAGCAAATTCTTGACCGATGAAGTCTGCGATTGTCGCCTGATCTTCGATGACTAAAATGTGCATCGACCGCATTGTAAGAGATGGATACCTGCAAAGTCTACCAAACTTTGGCATCCCTTTGCGCAGCCAAGGGTGCATCCCATTTTCCGGGGCGCCGGTCGAGAGCATGAAACGAATCTCCTTGAGGAGTCCCCAAAATGTGGTATGCACACCGCAGCCAATCGCTCCTGGCGAAAGGACATGAAGTGGACTATACTATTTTCGGTAAAGCCACGGCAGTGCCGCGTGATCTTTGATCGTGCATGGTTGATTCCCCCTCCATTGTTTATCAAGTGTCCGCCTTTCCGGTCGATTGGCGGGTCAAGCCATATTCTCAGCAACCGCGCGAGGTACGTATGAAAAAAATAATCAATGAACCTGCAGCCTTTGTGCCCGAAATGCTCGACGGCCTGGTCAAGGCCCATGGCGACCTGATCGGGTATGAGCAGGAATTGCAGTGTATTGTGCGCGCCGACGCGCCGGTCCAGGGCAAAGTTGCGCTGGCCACCGGCGGCGGCTCCGGCCATTTGCCGGTCTTTCTCGGCTATGTGGGCAAGGGCATGCTGGACGGCTGCGCCGTCGGCGATGTCTTTCAGTCACCCAGCGCCGACCAGATGCTGACCGTCACCCAGCGCATCGACGGCGGCAAGGGTGTGGTCTACATCTACGGCAACTACGGCGGCGACGTCATGAACTTCGACATGGCCACCGAGATGGCCGAGATGGAGGACATCGAGGTGCGCACGGTGCTGGTCAGGGACGACGTGGCGTCGGCGCCGCCGGAAGAAGCCGACCGTCGCCGCGGCGTGGCCGGCATGGTCTTCGCCTTCAAGATCGCCGGCGCCAAGGCGGACCAAGGGCGGCAGCATCTGGACGAGGTTGTGGCGGTCACCGAAAAGCGCCTTGGCCAACATCCGCACCATGGGCGTGGCGCTCTCGCCCTGCACCGTGCCCATGGCCGGCACGCCGACCTTCACCATCGGCGATGACGAGATGGAGATCGGCATGGGCATCCACGGCGAGCCGGGCATGAAGCGCGAGAAG
The DNA here is from genome assembly GCA_963715415.1 of uncultured Chloroflexia bacterium. Taxonomy (GTDB): domain Bacteria; phylum Chloroflexota; class Anaerolineae; order Caldilineales; family Caldilineaceae; genus JAWKOK01. The sequence goes on from CAVQSG010000017.1 coordinate 122,831, forward strand.
CTCCAGAGCGCCGACGAGATCACCGAACGGATGATGACGGCGATCCTCGATGACCTCAAACCGGTCGCGGCGATCGCGTTGCCGTTCATGGTCAACGGGCTGGGCGCCACGCCGCCGGAAGAACTCTACATCATGTACGCAAGGCGCATGCCATCTTGACCGCAGCCGGCATCGACGTCTACCGGGCCTATGTGGGCGAATACGCCACCTCAATGGAGATGGCCGGCGCTTCCATCACGCTCTTCCGGCTGGATGACGAACTGACCGATCTGCTGGACCATCCGGCCCAGACACCGTTTTTCGTGCAGATCTAATCGGTAGGTCCTATGAAAGAACCTAGTTCTGGTGTTTTCTGTGGTTGACCTCGATTAACACTACAACGGATTAAGAGTGGAACGGATTATTGACTGGTTGAGGCACTTCTTGGGTAAAATCCGCACCGTTCTCTACGGCGAATCTAATCCGTTCCTGTCTAAATCCTCTAAATCCGTTGTAGTGTTGTACTTTGTGCTCAAACCACAGAAAATGCCAGAATCAGGAAAGAACAAATTTTGTAGGTCGGGCATCCTTGCCCGACCTGGTGGGATTGTCATGAACGGTTCGGAAGGCGAGAGCGGTCGGGCAGGTATACGCCGTCTTTCGTTTCGTCATTGCCGGCAGACGTAAACCAAGGGTGTTTCGGTCTACCTGCATTTGGCCTTCAACGGAGAGAACCGCCGTGGGATTGACGCCTCAATGTACCAGCGCAAGGAGAGGGCTATGACCGAACGTTACGACGCTGCCGCAGTTGTCAGCGCCATCCGGCGCGCGGCGGTTGTCGTCGGTGACCAGCGAGACCATCTCACCGCGCTTGATCAGGCCATGGGCGACGGCGATATGGGCATTACCACCGGGCAGAATTGCCGATGCGCTGCTGGTCTACACCGACGAAACGGCCATCGACGATATCGGTGCTTACCTGAGTCGTGCCGGTATGACTGCCAACCGTGCCGGACCGTCGACCATGGGGACGCTGATTGCCACCGCGCTCATGCGCGCGGGCAAAGCAGTCAAGGGCAAGAGCGACCTGACGCCGGCCGATCTGGTGGCCATGTTGAGTGCTGCCGACCAAGGCATGCAGGAGCGGGGCAAGGCCAAGCCCGGCGACAAGACCATCATCGATGCTATCCATCCGGCCGCGGAGACCTTTGCGAGCGTCATTGCCGGCGGCGATGCCCTTCAGACGGCTGGTGTAGCTGCGTTGGCCGCAGCCGAGGCGGGTCGGGACAGTGTCACACCGCTGCGCAGCAAGATCGGTCGCGCCGGTTGGGTAGGTGAACGCACCGAAGGCAAGGTCGATCCCGGCTGTGCACTCTTCGTGCTCGTGCTTGATACGCTCGTGAACGGCTAGTTCAGTTCGGCGTGAATACCACGACAGAACTCCAGAGTCCCTACTTCTGGTGGCAACTGTACGGGGATCTCTGCCGGGATTCATCAGGAAGGCCAGCGTGACCATTTGTAGACACACCAGCCAACTACGCCTTCCATATTTTGAGTGTGTTTTCGGTCTGGGAATCGCCGGTCGATTTCCAGATAACTTTTTCTAATCAATGAAGTTGAAGGAGCCAACTGTATGAAAAAGCTGTCGATGTTGTTGATATTCGTCATGATGCTGGCGCTCATCGCCGCTTGTGCAGCGCCCGCTGCCGCGCCGGCAGTGGATGACGGCGGCGGTGGTGGGGAAGCCGCGGCTGACGACGCCGGTAGTGGCGATGAGGCGGTCTATACCACGGTGGTCAAGATCGCCGGCATCAACTGGTTCAACCGCATGGAAGATGGCGTCAACGCCTGGGGCGATGAGAACGGCGTCAATGCCTCGCTGGTCGGACCGGCTGAAGCCGATGCCGCCCAGCAGATTCCGATCATCGAAGACCTGATTGCCCAGGGTGTGGACGCGCTCTGCGTCATTCCCATGGACCCGACCCAGCTTGATCCGGTGCTGAAGAAGGCCATGGACGCCGGCATCACGGTCATCACCCACGAGGCATCCAACCAGGTCAATATGGACTACGACATCGAGGCCTTCGACAACATGGCCTTCGGCGCCGGTCTGATGGATCGCCTGGCCGCCGAGATGGGCGAAGAGGGCGAGTACGCCGTCTTTGTCGGCAGTCTGGGCTCCAAGACCCACAACGAGTGGGTGGACGGCGGCATCGCACGCCAGCTGGAGGCCTACCCCAACATGACCATGGTCGGCGACAAGAACGAAAGCTTTGACGACGCCGAGATCGCCTACCAGAAGGCCAAGGAAATTCTGGCTGCCTACCCCAACATCAAGGGCTTCCAGGGCAGCGCTTCCACCGACGTGGCCGGTATCGGCCGTGCCATTGAAGAAGCGGGTCTGCAGGATGAGGTGGCGGTGGTGGGCACCAGCCTGCCCTCCATCGCCGGCGACCTGTTGACCACCGGCGCCATCGATGCAATCGGCTTCTGGGATCCGGCAGTGGCGGGCGCAGCCTGCAACCAGCATTGCCCAGATGCATCTGGCCGGTGAAGAGATCGGCGAAGGCACCGATCTGGGCATCGATGGCTACAACAGTCTGATCGCCATCGACAACGTGCTCTACGGCGATGCAGCAGTCTACGTGGACGCCGAGACCGCAGCCGACTATCCGTTCTAAAAGGCCCGGTACTACATCGGCTTTGGATCAACCTTCCCGGAAGCCGCGCGGCTTCCGGGAAGGTTGACGATGGTACAACCCCTCTCCACCTGAATTGAGTTGCCGTCAATGGCAGATGTGTTTCTCCAGTTGACCGACATTCACAAATCCTTTGCCGGTGTGCAGGCGCTGCGCGACGTCGATTTGACCGTCGAGCGCGGCAAGATCCACTGTCTGGTCGGCGAGAACGGTTGCGGCAAATCGACCCTGATCAAGATTATCGCCGGCGTCTACGCGCGTGACGCGGGCACCCTGCTCATCAACGGCGTGAGTTACCCGCGCCTGCACCCCATCGACGCCATTCGGGAAGGAATTCAGGTCATCTACCAGGATTTCTCCCTCTTTCCCAACCTGACCGTGGCCGAGAATATTGCGCTCAACGAAGAGTTGGCCGACGGACAACGGTTGGTCAACTGGCGGCACGTGCGCCGGATCGCCGCCGATGCCCTGGCCCAGATCGACGTCGACATTCCGCTGGATGCGCGGGTGGAAGATGTCTCGGTCGCCAACAAACAATTGATCGCCATTTCCAAGGCCTTGCGCCAAAACGCGCAGCTGATCATCATGGACGAGCCGACCAGCGCGCTGACCGAACGCGAGATTCGCTCGCTCTTCGCCGTGATCCACAAGCTGCAGGAGCAGGGCATTGCCTTTCTCTTCGTCAGCCACAAGCTCAACGAGGTGTTGGAGATCTCGGAGACGATGATCGTCATGCGCAACGGCCGCATCGTCAGCGTCGGCGATCGCGGCGACTATGACAACGCGCGCCTGATCTTCGAGATGACCGGCCACGAACATCGCGGAGAAATCGTACGAGTTCGCGCCGGACACGGCTCTGCCGGCGTTGATCAAGGTCGACGGTCTGTCAGTCGACGATTTGCTGGACGACGATCAGCTTTGAACTGCGCGCCGGCGAGATCGTGGGCGTCACCGGGCTGCTGGGCTCGGGGCGCACCGAACTGGCGCTGGCGCTCTTCGGCATGCTGCCCATCGATGCGGGCCACGTCTGATATGGACGGCGAGCCGGTCAAACTGGACTCGATTCAGGATGCCATCGCCCACGGCATCGGCTATGTGCCTGAGGATCGACTGACGGAAGGGCTCTTTCTGGAACAGTCGATCGGCCGCAACGTGGTGGTGCGCACCATCGATCGCCTGCTTGGCGCATTGGGGTTGACCGACGTGAGTCGAGGTGAACGGACAGATCGACGAATGGGTCGATGCGCTGCGCATCAAGACTGACGATACCAGTCTGCCGGCCAAGACGCTCTCCGGCGGCAACCAGCAGCGTGTGGTGTTGGCCAAGTGGCTGGCCAGCAAACCACGGCTGATGATCCTCAACGGCCCGACGGTGGGCGTCGACATCGGCTCCAAGAACGAACTGCACGAGATGATGAAAGAGCTGGCCGGCGAAGGCATGGGTCTCCTGGTCATCTCCGACGATATTCCCGAACTGCTGCAGACCTGCAACCGCATCCTGCTGATGCGTCACGGCCGCATTGTCGAGGAGATCGTCCCACAGCAGACCAACGAAAACGAACTCGCCGCCAAGTTGATCGAGGATTAGGCCGTGGATCGTCTATTGCGTCGCAACGAAACCCTGGTCGCCGTCACCATTGTGGGGCTGTGCCTGGTGATCGGATTCAGCAACCCAATCTTTTTTACCGTGGGCAATCTCTTCGATCTGCTGCGCAGCATGATCGTCATCGGCATCTTTGCCATGGGCGTGCTGATCGTCATCATTTCCGGCGGCATCGATGTCTCCTTTACGGCCATCGGCGTCTTTGCCCTCTACGCCACCGTACGTCTACTCAAGGCATATGCGCCGGATGCACCCATCTGGCTCGGTTTTGCCAGTGCGGCCTCGATCGGTCTGGGGCTGGGGCTGATCAACGCCTTTTTCATCGCCCAGTTCAAGCTGCCGACCCTGATCGTCACCCTGGGCACCTTGAGCATGTTCCATGGCTTTCTGCTCTTCGCCATCGGCAACCAGATCATCCGCGACGTACCCCCGGCGATGACTGAGTTCGCCCGTGTCGCACTGGTGCGGGTGCCGCTGGCGCGCGGGACGGCCAACCTGCATCCGGCCATCTTTATCACCATTGCGGCGGTGATCCTCGTCTGGCTGCTGCTGGACTACACCATGCTGGGCCGCGGCATCTATGCACTGGGTGGCGCCGGCGAGGCGGCCGAACGCGCCGGCTTCAACGTCACCCGCATCCAATACTTCATCTATGCGCTGGTGGGATTGCTGTCCGGCATCGCCGGCATGACCTTCGGCTCGCTGGCGCGCCAGGCCAATCCGCAGGACATCGTCGGGAGGGAGTTCACCGTGATTGCAGCCGTGGTGTTGGGCGGCGCACAGTTGACCGGCGGCCGCGGCACGGTAATCGGCACGGTGCTGGGCGTCATGCTGGTGGTGATCGCCAACAACAGCCTGATTCTGATCGGTGTGCCGTCGGTCTGGCAGCGGGTCGTCATCGGCGTCATCATTCTCGTCGGCACCGGTTTGCCCGCGATCCAAGCGCGCCGCGCCGGCAAGAGATCGTTCGGATTGGCAGAGGGCTAGGACATGGCGGACTCGACATCAAACAACTCAGAGCGCCGGCCTCTTTCCCGCCGGCTACCGATCGACAGCCACATGGTGCGTCTGTTCATCATCGCCATCGTGATCTTTGTTGCCTTTAGCCTGTTGTTGCCCGGCAAGTTCTTCACCGTCCGCAACATGCAGTCCATGGCCGTGCAGTTTCCCGAGTTCGGCATTCTGGCCTTTGCCATCATGATCACCATGCTCACCGGCGGTATCGATCTTTCCATCGTCGGTACCGCCAATCTGGCAGCGATTGTCGCCGCATTGGTGCTGACCCGTTTGGCCGGCGACGGTGGAGCCGGTCTGTCGCTGGTGCTGGTCATTCCGCTGGCTATGCTGGCGGCGCTGGCGATCGCGTCGCTCTGCGGTCTTTTCAACGGATACCTGGTTTCACGCGTCGGCATCACGCCGATTCTGGCCACGTTGGGCACCGGTTCTCTCTACACCGGGCTTTCCTACGTGATCACCGGTGGGCCGGCCATCACGACGACTCAGCTGGCCTTTATCGGCAACGGGTCGGTATTGGGCTTGCCGATTCCGGTCATCATCTTCATCGTGCTGGCGGCCATCTTCGCGATCATGCTGAATCGGACGACCTTCGGCTTTAACGTCTACATGTTGGGTACCAACCCGACCGCCGCGCTCTTCTCCGGTATCAACAGCGATCGCGTCTTAGTGCGCACCTATTGGTTGGCCGGTATGGTGGCGGGCATTGCCGGCATCATCTTTCTGGCTCGGGCCAACTCTGCCAAGCCGGACTACGGGGCGTCGTTCATTCTGCTGACCGTCCTGATCGCGATCCTGGGCGGCGTGAGCTATACCGGTGGTTTCGGCACGGTCTCCGGATTGGTACTCTCGGTGTTATGCATCCAGTTTCTCTCGACCGGACTCAATATGCTCATGCTGGAGCTGTCGGGATCCAGCGCGGCCATCTTCTTCCGCCAGTTTGCCTGGGGCGCGCTGCTGTTGATGGTGATGGTGCTCAACTACTATGCCGAGAAACGGCGCAACCGCAGTGTGCGGGCAGAGAGTTGACGTACGAGAGTCGAGACGTGCCAAGGGCAAGAGTTTATGTACCACACACCGAGTTGGCAATATGACAAGTTTCAGGGACATGCAGAGGATGCCTCATGAACGTCGAAGGCCGTCACTATCGCACCATCTGGCTCAAGCAAGATGACCCAACCGTCGTACAGATCATCGACCAGCGCCACCTACCGTTCGAGTTTGTCGTCGAAGACCTGGATACGGTCGAGGCCGTGGCGACGGCCATCAAAGAGATGCATGTGCGCGGCGCCGGTCTGATCGGTGCGACTGCGGGTTATGGTATGTACATCGCCGCGCTGACGGCGCCGCGTTTATCCCTTACGGCGTTCCGCTCTGCCATTCAGGACGCAGGCGAACAACTCAAGGCCACGAGGCCTACGGCGGTCAATCTGGCCTGGGCGGTCGGTCGTCAATTGGCAGCCATCGACGCGGCCGGCGATGACGTCGAGGCCAAGATCGAGGTGGCGCTGGAGACTGCACGGGCCATCGCCGACGAAGACGCCGAGTTCTGCCGGCGGATCGGCGAGCATGGCATGGCGCTCATCGAGGAGATTAGTCGCCGCAAGGGCGGTGAGCCGGTCAACGTCCTGACCCACTGCAACGCCGGCTGGCTGGCCTTTGTGGACTACGGCTCCGCCACCGCGCCGATCTACGCTGCCCATGACATGGGCATTCCGGTCCACGTCTGGGTGGACGAGACGCGGCCGCGCAACCAGGGCGCGCGGCTCACCGCCTGGGAATTGGGCAAACACGGTGTGCCCCACACCGTCATCGCCGACAACGTGGGTGGACACCTCATGCAGCACGGACTGGTCGACCTCGTCATCACCGGTACGGACCGCACCACCTATACCGGCGACGTGGCCAACAAGATCGGCACCTATCTCAAGGCGCTGGCGGCCCAGGACAACGGCGTGCCGTTCTACGTGGCATTGCCCTCTTCGACCTTTGACTGGGAGATGCGGGATGGCGTGGCCGAGATTCCCATCGAGCAGCGCGACGCCGCCGAGGTGCACACCATCCGCGGCGCACGCGGAGACCGGGTCGTCGAGGTGCGCCTGACACCGGAATCCAGCCCGGCGGCCAACTACGCCTTTGACGTGACGCCGGCGCGCCTGGTGACTGGGCTGATCACCGAACGCGGCGTCTGTGCCGCATCCGAAGAGGGAGTCTTGGGTCTCTATCCGGAAAGACGCGCAGAATGATCTGCTTTCTTCAATGTTGCGAAATATCTCCAGCATATTGGCTTTCAGTTTACTCTTGGATATCGTCAACAATTCGTTCATCCCCTATGTGCCCATAGTCATATCTGTAGTCATTGTATAGGCCGGCACGCATGGTTGGGTCAAGTGGGCTCTAGCCGCCAACCCAGTCATCCCATAGTTGCCGCCGCCGGACGAGCCGCCGGATGTCAACGCTCTCCGATTGGATAGCTGCCGTACTCACGTGTTGCCTGGCGCGCGGCCAGGTAGTTCTCCAATTTGCAGCCCGGTTGGACCACATTGCCGGTGGCGATGACGAGGCCGCCACCCGGCGCCGCGTGTTCGATGGCATAGCGTACCTCGGCCGCAGCCTCTGCGGGGGTGCCTTCGATGAGAGTCTCACAGTTGACGCCGCCGAAGAAGCATAGCCGTTCGCCGTAGCCTTGTTTGAGTAGACGTAGGTCCATGCCGATGTTGGGCTGAATGCCGTGCCAGCCGTCGATGCCGGTCTCGATCAAGGCACCAAGGATACTCCAGACGTTGCCGTCGGTGTGCTTGATGAAGAGACCGCCGTGGGCATGGGCTGTCGCGACCTGGCGTGCTATCGCAGGCTGAATAAACTCTCGAAACCGTTCCGGACCCATGAACGGTCCCTGGTTGCCTGAGTAGTCGTCCGTGGTCATGACGGCGTCGCAGCCGGCCTCGAACATGGCCTCAATATAGGCCAGAGACTGGTTGACATAAGCTTCGATCGCGCGATGGACGAATGCAGGCTCGGTGATCATGCGCACGAGGAACTCCTCCATGCCGACCGTCTCCAAATAGGGAAAGGAGCCGTCTACCGGCAGACGGCCGATGATGAAGTGGGTTTCGCCCAGCTCGGCGACGACATGGCGCACGGCTTCCAGCTCCGACGGGTCGACATGCACCGGGGCGTCGGGGTCGGGCAGGTCGTCCATGCTCATGTTCGGATCGTCATTCACGTAGGTCGCGATGTTGCCGACCTCAGGGCTGTAGTGAACTTCCCGGCCCTGCTCGTCAAGCCATGAATGGGGTCCGGTCATCGTGGGGTGTCCGTATTCACGATCCGGCGCCATGGTGGGTACGCGTACGTAGTCCCACTCCAGGGTTCGTGCAAGGTCGACCAATGTGCGACCATAGTCAGCGACGATCTCAGCACGACGGCCGTCCCAGAGCGCCTGGCGTTCTTTCCAGCGTGAGTTGTAGAGGGTGGGTCTTCCGAGTAGCTCCTCAACCAATACGTAGTCGACATCGTTTTCGCCGGTCGGCACGCGATCCGGCTCTTCCAGACGTAGTGTGGTCAATACGCGCTCTTTACCGTTCATAAGATCCGTCCTGTGTCCTGTGTTGGTGTTTGACTTATAGAGAAGACACTCAAATATTGGACAATGTGCTCCATATTCTGACGAGGAACATAGTCCAATATTTGAATAATGTGTCCATTAGCGCTCGCCCGGATATAATCTCCAGGAATGTGATTCCGAATTGACGCGTCGTGGGTGCAATCACTATTGTAGCATTAACAGCTCAACACAATCAGGAGTGGAGAACGTGGCCTACCGAGCATTGGATCAGAAAGACGTCGTCGACTACGTGTTGATCCGCAGGCCTCTTCCACCTAGCCATTTGGCCAGGACGCCAACCGACCAGCGGTCCAGCCTCGAAACCGTCCACCTGCCCGATGTCAGCCCGGCTACTTTCCGCTATTCTTTAGCCGCATGGCAGACCATGCGGTAAACCTCCTTGTGATGGGGTGCCCGACCGATCGGATTGTGAATAGGAATTGTTACTTCGGGTGGGTAGATCGGCCGGGCACCCAGCCACAACCGTCTGAATTTCAGGTTGGGCAGTACATTGGCAACCATGGATGTGGAGCGCTCTTTTTTTACACTTGGATTGTGAAATAAATCACGAATTGGTGTGGAGAGACGCCGGTTCGTGATTTTTCGATAGTTCCATTTCTGCTTTGAAACTGTCAAACCCGGCCACGAAATCGGCCGGCAAGCGGAGCAAGGTTCGCCCATGAGCGTCAAAACCGTCCCTCGTACACACCCCAAACGGCGCAGCACGGAGCCGCATCCGAGTGGTGACGCGCGTTTTAAGCTCATCGACCGCACACTCAAACGGTATCAGTATCAGCAGGATGCGCTGATCGAGGTGTTGCACACTGCGCAGGAAGCGTTCGGATTTCTGGACGATGACCTGTTGATCTACGTCGCGCGCCAGTTAAAGCTACCGTTGAGCTGGGTCTACGGTGTTGCGACCTTCTATCACTTCTTTACGTTGGAGCCCCAGGGAGAACACAACTGCATCGTCTGCATGGGAACGGCCTGCTATGTCAAGCGCGCCGCGGAAATTGTCGCCGCTCTGCGACAGGAGTTCGGTATTGCGCCCGGCGAAACCACAGCGGATGGGACACTGAGCCTGGCCACTGCCCGTTGTGTTGGCAGCTGCGGCTTGGCGCCGGTGTTGGTTGTGGATGGCCAGGTCTTGGGGCGCGAAACACCCGAATCGACACTGGCAGCGCTGAAAACGCTGGTTCACCACGCTGGGGCGCCGGGCTAGGAGAGCATCATGAATCGTGCGGAGTTAGAGGCGCTGGCCATCCGTGAACAGGAACGACAGCAAGCAATTCGCTGCCGGTTCCTTTGCTGCACCAGCACGCCTTGTCTCTCATCCGGTGGTGCGGCAGTTCAGGGAGCGTTGAAGGAGGCCATCGCAGAAATCGCGGGCGATGCCGATGTCGAACTGGTCGCCACCGGCTGTATGGGACCGTGCAGCCGTGGTCCTGTGGTCACGGTTCAGACGCCGGGTCAGGGTGACTCCATCTATGAGCAGGTCACACCCCAGGACGCGCGCGATATTGTTCGCCGTCATACCGGTGACGCAGATGCACAGAGTGGGGGCGAGAAGTTGCTGCCGTCTGACTTGCCCTTCTTCGCCAAACAGCAGAAGGTCGTGCTCTCCAACAGCGGCCGGATCGATCCCGAACGGTTGGAGGACTATGTGGCTGCGGGCGGCTACAGCGCGCTGGCCCACGCGTTACGCGAGATGTCGCCCGAGGAGGTGTGCCGGGAGATCGTCGGCAGCGGATTGCGCGGGCGCGGCGGCGCCGGCTATCCGGCCGGGCTCAAGTGGGAGATGGTGCGCAAGGAGCAGGCGGACAAAAAGTATGTGGTCGCGAATGGTGACGAAGGCGACCCCGGCGCCTACATGGACCGGACGCTGATGGAGTCGGATCCGCACCGGGTGTTGGAAGGTATGGCCATTGCGGGCTACGCAGTGGGCGCGGACCAGGGATTTCTCTATGTGCGCGGCGAATATCCTATCGCAGCCAAGCGGCTGGAACGTGCCATTCGCGCGGCCGAACGGCGCGGTCTGTTGGGCAGCCGTATTTTGGATAGCGCGTTCAATTTTCGGGTCGATGTGCGCATCGGAGCGGGTGCCTTTGTCTGTGGTGAAGAGACCGCGCTCATGGCCTCCATCATGGGTATGCGCGGCCAGCCGACGCCGCGACCGCCCTATCCGGCACAGCGGGGTCTATGGGGCAAGCCGACGCTCATCAACAATGTGGAGACGTTCGGCAACATTGCGCCGATCATCGAGCAGGGCGCTGATTGGTATGCCGCAATTGGAACGGCCAAGAGCAATGGCACCAAAATCTTCGCGTTGGCCGGCAAAGTCAACAATACGGGACTGATTGAAGTGCCCATGGGCATTACGCTGCGCGAGATCGTCTACGACATTGGCGGCGGTATCCCGGACGACGCGGCGTTCAAAGCCGCGCAAACAGGCGGACCGAGTGGCGGCTGCATCCCTGCCGAGCATCTCGATACACCGGTTGACTATGAGAGCCTGCGTGAGCTGGGTTCGATCATGGGATCCGGCGGTCTCATCGTCATGGACGAACATTCATGCATGGTGGATGTGGCCAAGTTCTTCATGGAGTTCTGTATAGATGAGAGCTGCGGCAAGTGTGCGCCCTGCCGGGTCGGCACCGTGCAGCTCTACAGGTTGCTGGAACGCATCACAAACGGCAGCGCAACCACCGCCGACCTGGACCTGTTGCGCGATCTCTGTCTCATGGTCCGGGAGACCAGCCTTTGCGGTCTGGGGCAATCGGCGCCCAATCCTGTCATGAGTACGCTGCGCTATTTCGAGGAAGAATACAGGGCGCACATCGACGATCGTGCTTGTCCTGCCGGCGTATGTGTGCTTGATCAGAGTTCGGTTTTGGAATTGCCGCAAGTTCTGCGCGCCGGACATGGGGCCTCTACCAACGGTACCGGCGCGAAAGCAGGGGAGGTTGCCTGATGGCTGTCGTCACACTGACGGTCAACGATGAGTTGGTCAGCGCGCAGGAGGGCGAGTCTTTGCTTGCGGTGCTGCGCGAAAACGGCATCGAACTTCCGACGCTCTGCCACTTGGATGGCCTGAGCGAACGGGGCGGGTGCAGGCTATGCCTCATCGAGATTGCCGGGAATCAGAAGTTGCAGCCGGCATGTGTCACGCCGGCGCAAGAGGGTCTGCTCATCTCTACGCATAGCGATCGCCTAGTCAAGTATCGACGTATGATCTTGGAGCTGCTGCTCTCAGAACGCAACCATATTTGCGCGGTCTGTGTCATGAACGGCAACTGTGAACTTCAATGGGAAGCGGCCAAAATCGGTGTTGATCATGTGCGTTTCGACTATCTGTGTCCGGATCTACCCATGGATGCCAGTCACGATCGCTTCGTGCTGGATCACAACCGCTGTATCCTCTGTACTCGCTGTGTGCGCGTCTGCGACGAAATCGAGGGTGCGCATGTTTGGGATGTCATGGGTCGCAGCGCCAACAGCCGCGTCATCGCCGATCTCAACCAACCGTGGGGGAGCAGTGCGGTCTGCACCAGCTGCGGCAAATGTGTGCAGGTTTGCCCGACCGGTGCACTGACAATCAAGGGGACGACCGTGGCCGAGATGGAAAAGCAACACGACTTCCTACGCTGGATCTTGAATGGACGCGAGCGCAATGTGTGGGAATATGAGGCGAAATGACCAACGATAAACAGAGAATACGGTTCGCCACTGCGTGGCTGGGCGGCTGTTCAGGCTGTCATATGAGTTTTCTCGATCTGGACGAACGGTTGCTCGACCTGGCGGGCAAGATCGAGCTGGTCTACAGTCCCATCGCCGATGTCAAGGACTTCCCCCCGGACGTGGATGTGACACTGGTTGAAGGTGCGGTGACGAACGTGGACAACGTACTGCTGGCGCAACAGATCCGCGCGCAAAGCAGAATCGTGGTCAGTTTCGGCGACTGCGCAGTGACCGGCAATGTGACCAGCCTGCGCAATCGTCTCGGCGTCGATGACCTGCTGACCAAGGTCTACCACGAGGGACCCGGAAGACGCCCCGAGGGAGATGCAGATGACATCATGCCCGAACTTCTACCCAGGGTGCTGCCGCTCCATCACGTCATCGAGGTCGATGCCTTCGTGCCGGGTTGTCCGCCCAATCCGGACAGAATATGGGCCGCCGTCAGCGCCTTATTGGCCGGCAAACCGGTAATGCTGGAACCGGAGATGCGGCTGTTCGGCTGAACGCTTGTGTCTCTGCTTTATTGCCACGAAATTGATTGGTGAGGGTTGTCCGATGTCACAGATGTTGACCATTGATCCCGTGACCCGGATTGAGGGACACGCAAAGATAACCATCCATTTGGATGAGGCAGGTCAGGTAGACGATGCCCGTTTTCATGTGACCGAGTTTCGCGGCTTCGAGAAGTTCTGTGAAGGCCGCACTTTTTGGGAAATGCCGGGTATTACTGCACGCATTTGTGGTATCTGTCCCGTCAGCCACCTCATGGCTTCGTCCAAGGCCGGTGACGTCATCCTGGGTGTGCAGATTCCGCCGACAGCGGCCAAGTTGCGGCGGCTGATGAACTGGGCGCAGATCGTCCAGAGCCATGCACTGAGCTTCTTTCACCTGAGTGCACCCGATCTGCTCCTCGGTATGGAGAGCGATCCCGGTCTACGCAATCTGATGGGTCTTATCGAAAAATACCCGGATGTGGCGCGCAACGGCATTCGTCTCCGCCGCTTCGGTCAGGAACTGATCCGGTTGTTGGGAGGCCAGAGCGTGCATCCGGCATGGACCGTGGCCGGAGGTGTGCGCGATCCGCTCAGCGATGAAGATCGCAGCACTATACGGCGAATGCTGCCGGAGGCATTTGATATCGTCGGTCTCGCCCTGGACATTCTCAGGGAGGGCGCCGGCAGCTATCACGACGAGGCCGTGATGTACGGAAATTTTCCCAGCCTCTTCATGGCGCTGGTCACACCGGATGGTGGGCTCGAGCACTATGATGGACTGCTGCGGGTCGTCGACAGCGACGGGCACGTGCACGAACCAGGGTTGCCGGCGGGCGACTATCGTGACATGATCGGTGAGGCAGTCGAGCCCTGGACCTATCTCAAGTTTCCCTACTATCGGCCGCTGGCGCTGCATGGCCGCACCGGTGCTGAATTGCCCCCGAACTTCTACCACGCCGGCATGTACAGGGTCGGTCCGCTGGCGCGTCTGAACGTCTGTGACTACGCCGGCACGCCGCGGGCGGACGACGAATTGCGTGAATTCCGTCGCCTTGCGCCGCGCGGCAAGCTGGTCACGAGCAGCTTTCACTACCACTACGCGCGCCTTATCGAGATTCTCTTCTGCCTGGAAAAGATTTCCGAGACCGTCGAAGACCCGACGATTACGGATACCCACATCCGCAGCCGGGCCGCAGTCAATCAACTCGTGGGTGTCGGCGTCAGTGAAGCGCCGCGCGGCACACTCTTCCACGAGTATCATGTGGACGAGAACGGGATCCTGCAAAAGGTGAATTTGATCATCGCAACCGGCCAAAATAACCTGGCCATGAACCGGACCGTTAAACAGATTGCACAGCACCATATCAACGGCAACGGCTTCAACGAGGGCATCTTGAATCGGATTGAGCACGGCATTCGTCTGTTCGATCCGTGTCTCAGTTGCTCGACCCATGCAGCCGGCCGGATGCCGTTGCAGATTCAGCTGTTCGGCCCTGACGGTACGTTGTTGGATCAGGTGCTACGGGAGTAGATCGATCTTTGACAGCCAATACCTGGTTGATTATCGGATACGGCAACAGCCTGCGCCGCGATGACGGCGCAGGTCTGTTATTGGCGTCGAGATTGGCTGATGCGTTGGCACGGCGCGGCATCGCGGTCGAGCTCATACAAACACACCAGCTGACGCTGGAACTGGCGCCGGAATTGGCGTTGCCGCAAGTTGCACTGGTCCTCTTTGTCGACGCCTGTATGGGGGGCACTACGGCGAAAGGCCTTTGTGTGGGCAAGATCTCCCCGCACCCCGGCGCGGCGACGTTGGGCCATGCGTTGGCGCCGGCGCTTCTCCTGACGTTGGCCGCACGTCTCTATGGCCACGCACCGGCTGCGCTGTCGGTAACGGTCCCCGGCTGCGACTTTGCGCACGGTGAGTCGCTGAGTGCCTCCGTTCGCCGCTTGATCGACGACGACCAGGCGATCGGCATGGTCCTGGATCGGGCTGCACAGTCGGTGACTACCTTCCCTTCAAGGTGAGACGGTCCGTCGAATCCGGAGAGAAAGACAACTCTGAAGCGGCCGGCGACCGGAGGCATTGACCTTGGTTTACCGCCGATCAATATGTTAGGGAGCCGACGTGGCGCTACCGGCAAAATGTACGCGAAACTACGCTACAATTGCCAGAACTATGGCCCTCATGTAAACTACGCCTACTCACGTCTCTGTCCGTTGAGATTGGCGCCGATGGGAGTGGCTGATTGCTCTTGACTGCTTATATGGGCGCTCGATAGAGAGAAACCAATTCACGCTGTGTCTGAGTGCGCGCAACCATGGGGATGACCACTGACATCCATCGGCAAGCCTGGGTACCTGATGCCTGGCGACTGCGATACTGGTTCGGGTTATTGCTCGTTTTGCCGTTGCTTGGTGTTGTGGCCTTCGCCGTTTTTCAGCCGATCCAGGTTCTCCCCCGTGTTGCGCTTGCGCCCGGCTTCTCCCTGACAGATCAATTCGACAATCGTTTGACCAGCGAAGACCTGCGCGGCAGCTTCGTTCTCTACACCTTTACGTACACAAATTGTGACGATGACTGTCCCGACACCGGACCGGGTATGAAGCGACTCCAGGAAGAGTTGTCTACGCTGGACACCGACGACATCCCTCTACAGTATGTGACGATTTTTTTTGATCCCGTCCGGGACTCCCAAGAAGCGCGACAGGCGTATGCGGCCGGACTGGGTGCAGACACCGGCAAGTGGCATTTCGTTACCGGTGATGCAGACAAACTGAAGAACATCATTGGCGGCGGATTTAGTACGTTTTACGAAGAACGCGATGACGGATCGTTCGAGTATTACCCGGCATTTGCCCTGGTGGACGGCTGGGGAATTCTCCGCGCCAAGTATCGGAGCGCTGCGCCGGAACCCTCGGTTGTGGAGCGCGACATCTCGCTCTTGCTGAGTGAAATTAGGAATAGCGAGGGCGCTTCACGGTTCGCGTATGAAGCTGCCCATCTATTTCTCTGCTATCCGGACTACTGATCGCAGCTTATGTCCGTAACGTCAGACAGCCTGCCCGAGGGAAGCACAAGCCTGCAACTTCAGGAACCGTCGCGGAGTCTCGTTTCAAACCGGAGGGGTGCATACCACATTTTGGGCTTTCTCAAGGGGATTCGTTTCGCGCTCTCGACTGGCGCCCTGGAAAATGGGATGCACCCAAACCGGAGTGTCCGCTATGGCGGCGTCGGCCTGGTTGTTGTGGTGTCGATCGGCATCTTCCTGGCATGGATCCGACCGCCGCAATTGCATGGCGTGCCATTGCAGTCGCCTGAACGAGCAGCTGATTTCACGTTGATGAGTACAAGGGGATCGCTGGAAAGCCTTAGTGATTTTCGGGGCAAGTATGTTCTGCTATATTTCGGCTATTCCTATTGTCCCGATGTCTGCCCGACGACGCTCAATGATCTTACCGTGGCTTTGGAGACGCTTGCATCCTTGGCGGACGACGTGCAGGTGTTGATGGTAACAGTCGATCCGGACCGGGACAGCGTCGATCATTTGAGTCGCTATCTGAGCAATTTCCACCCTGAGTTTTTGGGCATGACCGGCTCGCGCGATGAGATAGATCTGGCCGCTTCTCGATATGGCATCTTTTTTGACGTTGCTGAAGGTTCCGAAGCAACCGGCTATCTAGTCGATCACACCAGTATTGTGACGCTGGTCGACGCCGACGGGTACGTGCGTGAAGTCTTTCCATACGGCGTGACCGGTGAAGAGATCGCGGCGGATTTGAGGTATTGGATGCAGTAGACTTGAGATGGGCGATGTGTAGTTTGTGTATACCCGTCGGGTATTTGAATAGTATCCCAACTATCGAACGTAAGGAAGGATCGCAGTCAATGAAGAACAAAGACGTCAAGACGCCCATGGGCACAGTCGTGCTGATGATTGTGTTCATCATTCTGCTGGCAGCCCTGTGGATGAACGCCTATTTTGTCATGCTCTCAAGAGGGGTGACGCAATAATGAGCGAACACCAGGATGACTTGACCCGAAAACCTCAGGACGAGGAGGGGAGTCATGGGCATGATGCCGGACACAGTGAACATCTTCACAGCGACGCCGATTCCTCTGCGGACCCCATGGCCACGGGCGAAATGTTGCATCTCGACGCGTTCGAAAGTGGGTGGATCCGGATTTCAGCGGCGGTTGTGGCAGTCTTCATCATTGCCATATCGATTTCGAGCTTTGCCATCGGCTTTCAGGTTCCGGGCGCCTATGCACGCATTACGCCGGAGGAATTGACGGATCCCAACAATCCGTTTGCCAATCCGGGTTTGCGTGAGTTGGCGCCGGGCAAATACGAAGCGTATATCATGGGCCAGACCTGGAACTTTTTGCCGGCCGAAATTCGTGTGCCGGTTGGTTCCGAAGTGACCTTCTACATCACCTCGCGTGATGTGCAACACGGTTTCAAGCTGTTGGACACAAATGTCAATGTCATGGTGTTGCCCGGACAGGTCTCTACGCTCAAGGCCATCTTCGACGAACCCGGTACCTACAACTATATCTGTCATGAGTATTGTGGTTATGTGGAAGGCAGCCCGATTGGCCACCACACCATGTATGGACAGTTGATCGTTGAGGGCGGTGAGGAAGAGACGGCCGAAGTTACGGCCGCAGTGGCTGATTAGTAGATGCCGGCAGAGATAGCGATCTGTATTCGTACGGTGCGGCGTCAAACCAGCGCCAACAACTCGCACTCCAGTACACAGAGGAGAACCGATTTATGTCTGTACAAGCAATGCCGACCGGCGGGATCAAGCCGGCGCCGGTTGCTGTGCCGCTGACTGACAAAGACATGAAGTCCGTCAATCGCCTGACGGGCTGGAACGTGGGCATTGCCATCGGTGCACTGACGACCGGGGCGCTGCTCGGCATCCTGCAAGGGCTTGAGCATATCGGCCTCGATCTTTATCCCTACCTGTCACCGGTTATTCGCACCTATTATCAGGGTTTGTCGCTCCACGGCGTGCTCAACGCGTTGGTCTGGACGACCTTTTTTATCTGCGGTTTTTTGACCTACATCACGATCAAATCGTTGGATCGCCCATTGCGCTATCCTTGGATCAATTGGACTGGTCTTATCGTCATGGTGCTCGGGCTGCTCATGGCTGCCTTTGCCTTGCTGACCAATCAGGCAACGGTACTCTACACCTTCTATCCGCCCATGATGGCGGTCTGGTTTTTCTACGTGGGCATGACGTTGGTCGTGGTCGGCACTTGGGTGGTGACCTTGGGCCTCTTCTTTACCTATTGGGCCTGGCGCAGGGAAAATCCCGGCATCCGTACACCTTTTCTCGCACTGGCGTCGTTGATCACATTCGTCATGTGGTTGTTGGCGACATTGGGTGTGGCGACTGAGATGCTACTGATGCTCATTCCCTGGTCGCTGGGTCTGGTCGACGGCGTCGATCCACTGCTTGCGCGGTCGCTCTTCTGGTGGTTTGGCCATCCGTTGGTCTATTTCTGGCTTCTACCGGCTTACATTTCCTGGTACGGGATGCTGCCGGCCCAGACCAACGGCAAGATGTTCAGCGAACCGCTGGCCCGCCTGGTCTTCTGGCTCTTCCTGATTCTGTCCACGCCGGTCGGTTTTCACCATCAATTTACAGATCCTGGCATTCCGCAGGTGTGGAAATATCTCCACATGTTGCTGACCATGGGTGTGGCTTTCCCCAGTTTGTTGACAGCCTTTTCCGTTACGGCGTCGCTGGAAATCGGCGGCCGCGCCCGCGGTGGCAGAGGGTACCTCGGCTGGATCCGGCGTCTGAACTGGGGTGATCCCTCCTACACTGCGCAGAATTTGGCCGCTATTCTCTTCGTGTTCGGCGGGATCGGCGGGATCATCAATGCCTCCTATAATCTGAATCTGCTCATCCACAACACGACCTGGGTTCCCGGCCACTTCCACCTGACCGTCGGTTCGGCCACGACGCTCTCCTTTTTCGGCATCAGTTATTGGCTGATACCAAAGCTGACCGGTAGGCGGCTCTTCAGCAAAGGAATGGCGCTGTGGCAGGCTTGGACTTGGTTCTTCGGCATGTTGATCTTCGGAAACGCCTACCATTCGCTGGGGCTTTACTTCGGCGCGCCGCGCCGGTCCATGCTGGGCGCTGCGCCCTATGCCACTGCCGAGTGGACGCCACTGCTGATCTGGTCGAGTCTCGGTCTGCTGTTGCTCTTCATCAGCGCAACGCTCTACTTCCTGAATGTCTTTGCCAGCATCAGCATCTCGCCCAAGTTGAAGGCAAACGAAGAAATCGTGGTGCCGATTGCCGAACCTCTGGATCCCACACCGTCGCCGAAATGGCTGGACACCTGGTGGCCGTGGGTCAACGGCGCGATCTTCCTGCTAATCCTCTCCTACGGTCCCATGCTGTACCAATTGTTCCGCGACAGTCAATGGATCTGGCCCGGGCGAGTGGTCTGGTAGATGACCATAATTGTAGTAGCGCTTCTCCTGCAGTTGGAGCGCCGGTACCCTGCTGCGGGCGTCACTAAATCTGGGACAATTGACTCACGAACTTTGCGACTCCCGCTACGGCGGGAGTCTGCCTTTGTGTCAACCTGACACCTGGTCATCTGACTAGGTTATAGACTCTGCACCGGACCAGCCCCGGACTCGCCCGGTGCGCGGTGTTTCCCACGCCAACATTCCGTACACTAAGACAGGCGACAGGAATTGCCGCGTGCGCGCGGGTTTGTGTGTCGTGCAACCGGTTGTCGTCGTACAGCAATGGGCCGATACCTGCGCCGGCAGGTTTCCGATAATCGAATTGTGGGTCAAATCAAAGGAGTGCAAAATGTCCGCGACGGTCACAGAAAGGCCGGTTGAAGATACAGCCGGCCAATCCGAAAAAGTCTGGGTCTATCTCTTTAACGAGCTGGACAAGCTGGATGAAATCGTCAAGCCGGAAGATTGGGAAGAGGTGCGTTCTCTGCTGGGCGGCAAAGGAGCCAACCTTGCCGAGATGACGCGTCTAGGCGTGCCGGTGCCTCCCGGATTCACCGTCACGACCGAAGCGTGTAATGCATACATGGAGCATGAACGAAACTTCCCACCCGGACAGTGGGATCAGGAAGTCGCGGCCATGCAAAAATTGGAGCAACAGACCGGCAAGAAGTTTGGTGACCCGGCCGATCCGCTGCTGGTCTCCTGTCGCTCGGGCGCCAAGTTCTCCATGCCCGGCATGATGGATACGGTGCTCAATATCGGCCTGAACGATGCCACGGCCCAAAGTATGGTCGATCTGACCGGCGATGCGCGCTTCGTCTATGATTCATACCGCCGTCTGGTGCAGATGTTTGGCTCCGTCGTCATGGACGTGCCGGATGAACCATTTGAGGAAGTGATTGCCCAAGTGAAGGCTGAGCGCGACATCAAGCTGGATGTCGATCTGAACGCCGACGATTGGCGACAGATTACGGAGCGATTCAAAGGCATTATTTTGGCCTTCCGCGGCCGAGAGTTTCCGCAAGACCCGTACAAACAACTTGAATTGGCGACGCGCGCCGTTTTCAACAGCTGGTTCGGCAAGCGTGCAGTCGACTACCGCAATGCCACCAATATCAGCCATAACCTGGGCACGGCCGTCAATATCCAGACAGTAGTCTTCGGCAATATGGGCGAAGAGAGTGGAACCGGTGTCGCCTTTACCCGCAACCCGGTCAGCGGCGAAAAGGAACTCTACGGCGACTATCTCTTCAATGCGCAGGGCGAAGATGTCGTGGCGGGCATTCGCAACACGGAGCCGATCGCGCAGCTCCAGGTCGACATGCCGGAGGTGTATGACCAGTTCGTCGAGATCTGTGACAAACTGGAGAATCACTTCCGCGACATGCAGGACGTTGAGTTCACCATTGAGCAGCGAAAACTGTGGATGCTCCAGACCCGAAACGGCAAGCGTACCGCTCGCGCCGCGATCAGCATCGCGGTCGATCTCGCTGACGAAGGGTTGATCACGCGCGATGAGGCGATCATGCGCGTAGAGCCGGCGCAAGTGGACATGTTGCTGCACCCGCAATTTGGCGCTGCTACCAAGAACGAAGCACAGTCCCAGGGTCTGCGTCTGGTTGAGAAGGCCGTCAACGCCAGCCCAGGCGCGGCCGTCGGCGTCGCGGCATTCGATGCCGACACAGCGGAGAAATGGGGCAACGAGGGCAAGCCGGTCATCATGGTGCGTCCGGAGACGAAGCCGGACGACGTGCACGGTATGATCGCCTCCAAGGGCATTCTGACGAGTCGTGGCGGTGCAACCAGCCATGCCGCAGTTGTTGCGCGTCAGTTCGGCACACCGGCAGTCTGCGGCGCCGAAGAACTAAGCATTAGCGTGGAGAACCGGCTCTTTACCGTCACGTTGGACGAACAGACAATCGAGGTGCATGAGGGTGACTGGCTCAGCATCGACGGAGGAACCGGAGAAGTATTCCTAGGACAACTGGCGACACAAGATCCGGACTTCGAAAATGAAGCCGAACTCAATACACTGCTCTCCTGGGCAGACGAAGTGCGGACGCTTGGGGTCTGGGCCAACGCCGACTATCCTCAGGACGCACAACGAGCCCGCCGCTACGGCGCCCAGGGCATTGGCCTCTGCCGCACTGAGCATATGTTCTTCGAGGAAGAGAGACTGCCCACGGTCCAAGCCATGATCATGGCCAAGAGCAAGGCGCGTCGTGTGGCTGCGCTGGACTTGCTCCTGCCCATGCAGCGCAGTGATTTCGAAGGCCTCTTCAAGGCCATGGACGGTAATCCGGTGATCATTCGTCTACTGGATCCGCCGCTACATGAATTCTTGCCTTCCCAACAGCAACTGGTATCGGAGTTGGCCGATCTCAAAGTGCGGCTGCAACATTTCCACACGCTTAGCGAGATAGACAATGCGCTGGCTCAGGTCCGCGAAAAGGAAGACATTCTGGATAGGGTTGAAGCGCTGAGCGAGTCGAACCCCATGCTTGGCCTTCGTGGCGATCGTCTGGGCATCATGATGCCGGAGATAACCGCCATGCAGGTACGGGCAATTCTAGAAGCGGCCGTCAATGTCAAGAAGCAAGGTGTGGATGTCCATCCCGAGATCATGATCCCACTGGCCAGTCATGTCAACGAACTGAAGACGTTGAAGAAGGTCACTGAGGAGATCGCGGCGGAGGTGTTCGAGGAAGCCGGCGTCGAAGTCGACTATAAGTACGGCACGATGATCGAGGTGCCGCGTGCCGCCCTCACTGCCGACGAGATGGCCATGGAAGCGGAATTCTTCAGCTTCGGCACCAACGATCTGACCCAGACCACCTTCGGTATCAGTCGTGACGATGCTGAGGCCAAGTTCCTGATCGAGTATGTCGAGAAGGGGATTCTGCCCAGCAACCCGTTCCAGCAACTGGATCGAAGCGGCGTCGGCAAGTTGGTCGACATGGCGGTCAAACTGGGCCGGTCGACCCGTCCGGACCTTTCGTGTGGCATCTGCGGTGAGCATGGTGGTGACCCCAACAGCATCGAGTTCTGCCACCTGACCGGTCTGAACTACGTCAGTTGCAGCCCCTTCCGTGTGCCGATTGCGCGTCTGGCAGCAGCACAGGCGGCTATAAAGAACGGATAACGCCGATGTGTGACGCGTGAATCCTCGATTACGGCTGTTTTGTCGCTAAGAGACGACCACGCACCACACATCAACTAGTTCATTTCGGCGTGAATACCACGACAGAAATTCGGCCATGCTACCTCTGGTAGGAACTGTATAAGTATTTCTGCCGGGATTCACTGGAACAGCATTTCAGCTCTATCTACCGCGTTGCGCCGGGTGTCTCGTGCGCACTTCGATCACAACAAAAGCTCCTCTGGCGCTCCTGGTGCTGGTTGGAGCTTTTGTTGTTTTCGATGGAGGATGTGATGCGATGAATGCAAGCAACGGCACGACCGCCGGCACGGCAGGGCCAGCGGCACGCATCGGGCAGGTGACGGCTGTCCGGGGCAGTGTT
Organism: uncultured Chloroflexia bacterium; assembly: GCA_963715415.1. Lineage (GTDB taxonomy): Bacteria > Chloroflexota > Anaerolineae > Caldilineales > Caldilineaceae > JAWKOK01. The sequence continues at coordinate 145,995 of CAVQSG010000017.1, forward strand.
GTCGATTGTCGATTCGTAGACGGACTTCCCGAGCTGCGGTCACAACTGAATGCCGGACCCGAGAACGAGGTTGTCATCGAAGTTGCAACCCATCTCGATATCCACACGGTGCGTGGTGTTGCGCTGACCACGACACGCGGTCTCGCGCGCGGGGATCGCGTCACCGATATGCACCGGCCGCTGCGCGTACCGGTGGGTAGTGCGTTGCTCGGGCGAATGTTCAATGTATTTGGCCGAACGATCGACAACGGTGCTGATCTTGACGGCCTCGAATGGCGCAGTATCCATCAGGCTCCGATTCCGCTGTCACGCCAGATGACCACACAAGAGATACTCGAAACCGGTATCAAAGCGATCGACCTATTGACGCCGGTCGAGCGTGGCGGAAAGGCTGGTCTGTTCGGAGGCGCGGGTGTGGGCAAGACGGTGCTGATTACCGAGCTCATCCACAATATGGTCAGCAAACACCAGGGAGTGAGCATCTTTTGCGGCGTAGGTGAACGCTGTCGCGAGGCCGAGGAACTCTATCAGGCCATGTGCGACGCAGATGTGCTTTCCAATACAGTCCTGATCTTCGGCCAAATGGACGAACCGCCAGGCGCCCGTTTCCGGGTTGGCCATGCGGCGCTAACCATGGCCGAATACTTTCGCGATGATGCACATCAGGATGTGTTGCTGCTCATCGATAATATATTTCGTTTCGTTCAGGCCGGTGCCGAGGTCTCGGCGTTGATGGGCCAATTGCCCTCGCGACTCGGCTATCAGCCAACTCTGGGTACAGAGCTGGCCGAATTGCAGGACCGCATCTGTAACACGCGTGCAGCCGCCATGACTGCGGTACAGGCTGTCTATGTACCGGCTGACGACTTCACCGATCCGGCCGTGGTGCATACCTTCACACATCTCTCGACTTCTATCGTACTCTCGCGGGAGCGGGCAGGGCAGGGCCTCTATCCTGCCATCGATCCGCTGCAATCCGAGTCGAAGATGCTCATGCCGCAGATTGTCGGTGCGCGCCACTATCGAGTCGCACGTGCTGTACGCGAAACGCTGGCAACATATGAAGAACTCAAGGATGTCATTGCCATGCTGGGATTGGACGAACTTTCGCGCGAAGACCGCCGCCTGGTCAATCGTGCGCGGCGTCTGGAACGGTATCTGACCCAGCCCTTTTTTACGACAGAGCAATTTACCGGCATGCGCGGTCGCTTCGTCTCTCTCGACGAATCGCTGGCCGGTTGTGAACGTATCCTGGACGATGAATTTGCCGACGCGCCGGAGCAGGCGCTCTACATGATCGGCTCGATTGAGGAGGCGACGTGCACCTGACCGTCAATCTCCCGTCGCGGGTGATGCTCGATGTCGACGTGAACAAGATCGTTGCCGAGGCGCCTACCGGCTCATTCTGTTTGCTGCCGCGACACGTCGACTTTGTCACCGCGTTCGACACCCGGTCTTCTGGTGTATACGGATGGAGCCGGCGCCGACAACTACCTGGCTGTGGCGGACGGAATTTTGGTGAAACGGGAAGACGAAGTGCTGGTGGCGACGGTCAATGCCGTGCAAGGGCCGGAATTGGGGCGGCTACACGAGACTGTGCGGCGCCAATTCCTGACCATGGACGAACGTGAACGCCGGGCGCGAACGGCATTAGCCCGGCTGGAGGCAGACTTTGTACGCCGCTTTATCGAACTGAGGCGCGAGTAGCGGACGGGAACGAAATGCTCCAACGTCCGAGGTCGGGCCGGCTGCCGACCCGGCCCGCCAGAATTGGTCATCCAGCGTCGTGCATCTCGAACCAGAGGTTGTTTAGAATCGCGCAGTGGGAGGAGCTTGATGGATGAGAACCGGCGGAGAAAGGAAATGGCCGACACGGTCCGGACCAAGGAAGCGCGCCGATTGCGGGCGCTGCGCAGCGGGGACAAGAGCGTATGGTTCGGGCTGGGTATGTTCGGCATCGTCGGCTGGTCTGTGGCCGTGCCGACGGTGATCTTGCTGGCGCTCGGCATCTGGATCGACCGGACCTGGCCCAGCCCTTACTCCTGGACACTCATGTTCTTGTTCGTTGGCGTCGTCATCGGTTGCGCCAACGCATGGTACTGGGTCAACCGCGAACGGAGCATGATTACGGCGTTGAGGGAGGAAGAGAATGACGAGCTTTCCGGCGACAGTCACACCGGCTGAAATTCTTCTTGCGCTGGCAGGTGGTCTTGCTGTCGGTGTGGCCTACTATGGCGGACTGTGGTGGACAGTGCAACGCGTGGGGATGGTCGAACGCCCGGGCCTGCTGTTTGTCGTCAGTTTTCTGGTACGCACAAGCATTGCACTGGCCGGACTGATTCTGCTTACGGCGTTACGTTGGCAGTTGATCCTGGCCTTTATGGCGATGTTTGTGGTCGCCCGCATCGTGTTGACGCGGCGGTGGGGGCTGGACCGGGGCAGGGGCGCCCGATAGTCACTGTCCACTGGAGTACGCACGATCTTGCGCTTCTTGATGCGGGCACTAAAACGAGCCGCGCCAACGTGTAAGATTCGGAACTCGGATGGAGGATCCAATATGCAACTCTCTCCGGACTCGGTCGTCTTCTGGCAGTCGGGAGCAGTCATCATCAACGCGACCCTGGTCTACAGCTGGATCGCCATGGGTGTGCTCGTCGTTGGCGCGCACTTGGTCACACGCCGGCTGGAGGTGACGGGCGCCCGCTCGCGCCGGCAGACGCTGCTGGAGACAGTCGTGTCGCTCATCGAGGCGCAGATCCGGGAGATCACACAGCGGTCGCCACGCTCCTACCTGCCGTTCATCGGTACGCTCTTTCTCTTCATTGTCACCGCCAACCTGCTCGGTGTCATTCCCGGCTACCGGTCGCCGACCGGTTCGCTTTCGACTACCGCGGCGCTGGCCGCCTGTGTCTTCGTGGCCGTGCCCTTTTTCGGCGTCATCAAACTGGGTTTCCGCAACTATCTGCGTCTCTATGTGCAGCCGTCGGTCTTCATGTTGCCCTTCAATATCATCGGTGAGCTGTCGCGAACGCTGGCACTGGCTGTGCGTCTGTTCGGCAACGTCATGAGCAGCGACATGATCGTTGCGATCTTGCTAGCAATTGTCCCGCTCTTTTTCCCCGTCGTCATGCAGCTCTTTGGGATGCTGGTCGGTGTAATTCAAGCGTACATATTTGCCGTGTTGGCCACCGTCTACATCGCATCTGCCACCAGTGTGGCAGATGCACCGAAAAAGCCGCGCAAAACAGGCTCCGCTTTGGGGCCGGATACAGGAGCAGAGTAATGGATGCGATCAGTGTGATTGGAATGGTGTCAGTGATTACGGCCGGACTCACGATTTCGGTCGGGTCGATCGCGCCGGCGCTGGGTGAGGGACGCGCATTGGCGCAGGCGCTCGCCTCCATTGCCCAGCAGCCGGACGAATCGGGCACGATTACGCGGACGTTGTTTGTCGGCTTGGCCATGGTCGAATCGACGGCGATCTACTGCTTTGTGGTCGCGATGATTCTCATCTTCGCGAATCCTTTCTGGAGTCACGTCATTGCCACATCGGGAGGCTGATCATGCAGATCGACTGGTTCACATTCGGCGCGCAGATCGTCAACTTTCTGATACTGTTGGTGTTGCTTCGGCGCTTTCTCTACGGCCCCATCACCAAGGCTATGGACGCGCGGGAGGTAGCGCTTGTGGCGCGGTTTGAGGAGGCCGAACGTGAAAGCTCGAACGCACAGGCCGAAGCGGAACGCTATCGTCGCGCACGGGGCGAGATGGAGGAAGAGCACAATCGATTGTTTGCCGCGGCCGCGACCGAAGCAGATCGACGTCGCAAATCCATGATCGAGGACGCCCGCAGTGAAGTCGAGAGTATGATGACGCGCTGGTACGATGAGGTCGACCGCGAACGGGCAACCTTTCTGGCGGATGCCCGCGAGCGTCTGGCCCAACTGCTGGTGTTGGTTGCCGACCGCGCGCTGGCCGATCTTGCTGACGTCACTCTGGAGGCCAAGATGGTCGATCGATTTGTCGACCGCCTCCTGCATCTGCCGGCCTATCAACGAATGGCGCTGGTGGAATCCGGCGCCGATCTGTCTGAAGATGTGGTGATCGCCACCAGCTTCGATTTGTCTTATCCGCAACGTCAGCAGCTGATTGAGGCAATCCAGCGCCTGCTGGTAGAAGGCCAACCGCTCGCTGTGTCGGCGGTCGGCCACGGCGATGAGATTGGTGTGCGCTTTGAGCGCAATACGGCCCTCCAATGCGGCATCGAACTGCTGGTTCGTGAGCGAAGGGTCGCCTGGTCTCTGCGCGACTATGTTGATGCCTTAGCCGATGAAATCGGCCGGTCGCTGTTGCCGTTGACGACCTAGGCGACCCGGTCGTAGCACCTTTCTGGAAGCACCTTTCTGGAAGTTCACATGCGGCGATGCAGCGCCACGGGGGATGAAAACAAGAGAGCCATCTGTGTTTATCTGTGTATATCTGTGTATATCTGTGGCTAATTTTCAGGGCAGATTGGGGTGTCTATTTCTCTGGAATGGCTTCAACCAGTTTCCAACTGAACTAGGAGCTATCTGTGCCGACAGTGCGCCAAGATCTCCACCAATTTCTCGATCGGGCTGCGGTGGAATTCGGCCGTGGCCTCGATCGCTTTGTGCCGACGCTTACGCAAGAGGAGTTTGGCGTCGTCACCTATGTAGGGCCGGGCGTTGCGCGCGTCCAAGGTTTGCCCGGCGTCCGCAATGAGGAGATCGTCCAGTTTGATTCCGGTTCCCTGGGGCTGATCTTCAACTTGGACGTGGAGCAACTCGGCGTGGTTATGTTGAGCGACGTGCGCAACGTACAAGCCGGCGATCGAGTCGTGCGCACCGGCCGCGTGATGGACGTGCCGGTCGGGCCGGCGTTGCTCGGGCGTGTGGTGAGTGCGGTTGGCGAACCGCTGGACGAACTGGGCGCGCTACGCACCACCGAGCGTCGTCCCATAGAACGAGCGGCTCCGCCGATCCTGCACCGCGCACCGGTGAACGTGCCCCTCGCCACAGGCTGGAAGGTTCTCGACGCGCTCGTTGCCGATCTGGGCGCGGGCAACGAGAGTTGATCCTAGGCGATCGGCAGACGGGCAAGTCTGCGTTGGCCGTCGACGCCATCATCAACCAGGCAGAGAGTGGCGTCGTCTGCATCTACTGTTCTGTGGGCAGACGCAATGCCGACGTTGCGCGCGTGATCGCCGAGCTGCGTCTGCATCATATGCTTGAGCACACGGTGGTGATGGTGGCGACCGCGGACGAGGCGCCCGGCCGGCAATTTGTCGCGCCCTACGCTGCTACCTCCATTGGCGAATATTTCATGGAACAGGGCTGCGATGTCCTGATTGTCTACGATGATCTGACTCACCACGCCCGCGCCTACTCGCGAGCTCTCTTTGCTGCTGCGGCGCCCACCGGGGCGTGAAGCGTTCCCGGGCGACATATTTTACATTCACTCGCGCCTGCTGGAGCGGTCGACCCGTCTACGCCCTGAGTATGGCGGCGGATCGCTCACCGCACTGCCCATCATCGAGACCCAGGCCCAGGACATGTCCGCCTATATCCCGACCAATCTGATCTCCATCACCGATGGCCAGATCTATCTGTCGCCCACCTTGTTTCGCAAGGCACTACTGCCCGCTGTCGATATCGGGCGCTCCGTCTCGCGTGTGGGCGGCAAGGCACAGCCGGCCGCCTATCGTACAGTTGCCGGGGATCTTCGGCTGGCCTATGCACAGTTTGAGGAGTTGGAGATCTTTTCACGCTTCAGCACGCGACTCGACGAGCGCACCCGCAGCGCCCTCGAACGTGGCCAGCGCGTGCGCGCAGTGCTGAGACAGGAGCAATATGCGCCCATGCCTGCCCCGGAACAGGTGGCCGTCCTGCTGGCGGTGACATCCGGCGCATTGGACGACTTTGCGCTTGACCGCATACCCGCATTGGAGACCGTCATCCGCGGCGCTGTGGTCGAAGAGACGCCGGACATCTGCCGGCGCATTGCCGCGGGAGAGACGTTGGATGAACCGAGCCGTGACCGACTGCTGCGCGTGATCGACCAGGTGTTGCGCCGCGATCGCGCCGGTGACAGCTGTGTAGATCCCGTTCTGAACGAGGTGCCGCCGGGAAGCCGGTGATCATCGGTTCCGGGTGCGTCCGGCTGAACCCTCCAGAGTTATCTGTCAAAGAACTTGCGTTGGAGCACGCTGCATGCAGACCATCGATTCGTTGCGGGCCAAGATCAGAAGTGCCGAGGATCTGCTTGCCGTCGTCAAGACCATGAAGGCGCTGGCGGCTGTCAGTATTCGTCACTATGAGAAGGCAGTTGCTGCGCTCGACGCCTACAGCCGGACAGTTGATCTGGGACTCCAGGCGTTGCTCCATGATCTTCCCGATCCTCGCTCCTTGGAGGAGGATCACCACGACGGTGTAACGGGTCTGATTGTCTTCGGAACCGATCAGGGACTCTGTGGTCAATTCAACGAGCGAATTGCCACATCTGCCATTGAGTTTCGCGCGGCCACTGGTGGTCAGGCAGATCCCATGATCGTGATCGGTGAACGATGTGCAGCTCTGCTTGAGGAAGGCGAATTGATGCCACGGCTGGTCCTGCCGGTTCCGGCGGGTGTTGTCGGTATTGCGCCGTTGGTGGCGGACTTGCTGGTTGCGCTCGATCAATGGGGGAGTCACGAGCATATCGGCCGGATTCGGCTCCTACACAATCGTCCACTGAGTGGTGCACTCTATGAAACGGTCAACACACGACTCTTGCCGTTGGACAGGCTGTGGATGGAGGAGTTGACGGCAGAAGCTTGGCAGTCGCGATCATTGCCGCAACACAATCCGCCCACTGAAGCCCTCTTTTCCGCTCTGGTGCGACAGCATCTCTTTGTGACGATCTTCCGCAGCTGCGCCGAGTCACTTGCCGCTGAGGATGCCAGCAGGCTGGCTGCAATGCAAAACGCGCAGCGCAACATCGAGGATCGTCTGGTCGACCTCAGCGGCGCGTACCATCGCCAGCGTCAGAACAGTATAACGACGGAACTGCTCGACATTGTCTCCGGCTCTGAAGCAGTGTCCGAACGCCGCTGATAGAGAAGACACTCGAATATCGGACAATGCACTCCATAGTCGTACGAGGAACATTGTCCAACACTTGAATAATATCTCCATGAGATGTGCGGTCTTCGCCGAATCCGGCAGGTTGCAATCAGACGGGGTGCAGGTACAATGATCTAGGGACGACATGAAAGGATGTGACACCATGTTTATGATCATGATGGTGATCGACGATCCGAGCCTTTTGGACGAAGTTCTCGACGCGTGGCAGTCTGTCGGCGTCACCGGCGCAACGATTGTCGAGAGCAGTGGATTGCATCGACGTCGGGCGACAACCATCGGCGCTCGCTACAGCTTTGGTCTTCCGCGGTCGTGGAACGCATAGAGGAAGGGCATTACACGCTCTTGGTGGCCGTCGAAAATGAAGGATTGATCACACGCTGTTTGACGGCGGCGGAGCAAATCGTCGGCGATCTGGCGCAACCCGGCACGGGGATGTTCGTCGCTTGGGAGCTCGGCTTGTACAAAGGTACGAGTGAGCCGCCGCAGTACCTGGAGGACATTGGATGAATTGGCTGATTTTTCTGGTCAGTGGGACGCTGGTCGTGATTGCGGCACAAAAGCTGGCAACATACGGCGATGTGATCGCCGTCCGCACGCGCTGGGCGGCATGTTCGTCGGCACGTTGCTGCTGGCGGCGGCGACGTCGCTGCCGGAACTGTTGACGACGATCAGTTCCATCAACCTAGTCCGTGCCCGGATCTGGCTGCCGGCAACATCTTCGGCAGCTGTATGTTCAACATGTTCATGCTGGCCGTGTTGGACCTGATCGTGTTGCGCGGGCGCATATTGCGTGCTGTGCTTGCTGAACCATGCCATCAGCGGCGGGTTGGCTGTTCTGCTGGGCGCATGGCCGTCTTTCTTCATTCTGGCCGACATCGAGATCGGCATCGGCTGGGTTGGCCTGGACAGCCTCTTGCTCTTGTCGTCTATGTGGGTGGGGTCTGGCTGCTGACCAGGAACAATTCGCCACAGATGGCCGGACCTCGACGATGCGAAGCCGATGCGTGCGCTGCCTGGCCTGCCGACGGGCTGCTCCGGCTTTGCGCTGGCGACGGTCGTGCTGGTCGTCGTGACACCGTGGCTGGTGATCAGCGCCGCGGGCATTGCCGAAGCCGCCGGCGTCAGTGCCGGCTTCGTGGGTGCAACGCTGGTCGCCGTCGTTACCTCGTTGCCGGAACTGGTGACCACCCTCGCGGCCGCCCGCATCGGCGCCTATGACCTGGCCATCGGCAACCTCTTTGGCAGCAACTGCTTCAATATCTTCGCCCTGGGCGTCACCGACTTCTTCTATCACGAAGGGCGTTTCTTGGCCAGCATCGACGATGCCATGTTGCTGGCCGCGATGCTGGGCGTGCTGCTCACGGCCATGGGGCTCTTCGGCAATGTCACCCGGATCGAATACCGTCTCTGGTTCATGGAGATCGATGCCTTTGCCATTGCCGCCGTCTACATGATCGGCATGTGGTTACTCTATACACGAGGTGTACTTGTCTAGATGAAACATCTGGATCGGCGCCACGTAGTGATGGGTTGGCACAGTCCGAATGTTTCAGTCGTCGTGAATACAGCAGCGCACAAACAGGACACAATCAAATGACCGATGCAATTATTCGGGCGATGGGCATCCACAAGACCTATCGCACCGGAAAGATGGAAGTGCATGCCCTGCGTGGGGTGGATCTGACCGTTGAACAGGGCGAGATGGTCGCCGTCATGGGACCCTCCGGCTGCGGCAAGACGACCCTGCTCAACTGCCTCTCCGGTCTGGACGAATGTGAGACGGGGGATATCTACATTAGCGGGGAAGATCTGCGCCGGATGAGCGACAAGAAGCGTACGGACTATCGGGCGCGGCGGATGGGCTTTATCTTCCAGACCTACAACCTCCTGCCGGTGATCTCCGCTGCAGAAAATGTGGAGTTGCCCTTGCTGATCACCGGCGTACGGCCGAGCGAGGCGCGGCGAACGTGCGCTGGCCGTCCTTGAGCAAGTTGGTCTCGCCGACCGCGCAGGATCACCGTCCGGCCGAGCTTTCCGGCGGACAGCGCCAACGCGTCACCATCGCGCGTGCATTGGTCGAACCGCCCCGGCAATCGTGTGGGCAGACGAGCCGACCGGCAATCTGGACAGCAAGACGGCTGACGATGTCCTCACTCTGATGCGCGAGCTCAACCGGGTCCAGGGCCAGACCTTTATCATCGTGACCCATGACCACACCATCGGCGACGCCTGTGATCGTGTGATACAGATGCACGACGGCGAGATCGTGGTTCGGGAACCGATGACGGTCCATGGGTAAGACATGACGCATTCAGCCACACAGCGCGGAGCATGACTTTGAGCCAATTCATGAGCATTCTCACTCTGACCAACCTGGCAGCCGGGCTCGCGATCGGCGTCCTGGCGATTGTCGGCGTGATCCTCTTTCTCTACTGGCGCAATCCGGTCTTGATCAAGATCGGTCTGCGCAATATTCCACGACGACCGACCCAGTCAATCCTGATCGTCGTCGGGTTGACACTCAGCACCGTGATCGTCATCAGTTCTCTGGTAATCGGCGACACCTTGACCTATTCCCTGCGCCGGCAGGCCATCGATGCCTACGGCGCCATCGATGAGATCGTGGCGCCGCCGTTGCTCTCGCTCTTCATCACTCTGGCAGATGAAGAGACATCTTCTGCAGAGGCAACGCAGGCCCAAGACGAGTTGGAGCGGTTGACGGAGGGCGGACTAACGACAGTTCTGACCGTACTTGAAGGAGGGCTGCCCAGCATCAGCGAGGCGCGCTTCCGGCAACTGCAGGAGGAAGCCAAGCAAGAGGAATTGATCGACGGTGTGGCCGGATCCATCATCTTTCCGACCATCATCCGCGACGTAAGCAGTGGGCAGGGCGAACCCCTGGGCTTCATCTTTGCCGTCGATCCTGACTACGACCAGCAATTTGGACTCACCAATGTAGCCGGTCGGCCCGTCGAGTTGGAGTCGTTGGAGCCAGGTGTCGGCAATATCTTCGCCCAGGCCTCCAATCTTTTCAACTTGGTGGGCAATTTGGGTTCACAGGTTGGTCTGGGCAACGTGCGCATCTCCGATGTAGCCATTGCGACAGCTGCGATAGGGGCTGCATTGACGGCAAGCGGCGACGAGGGCCTCGATTTGGCCGATCTGAGCATCGATGTGGCGACGCTCCAAGAGTTGGGCATCGATACCTCTCTGCTGGATGAAGCCGGCCTCGAGACGCTGAGTCTGGATGCGCTGGGGTTTACCTCCGAACGCCTTGAATCCCTGGGTGTGGCCACGACCACCGTCACGCTAGGTGACCTTGGCGTGCCGGGAATTGACGCCGGGGCGGTGGAGACATTCACCAACGATCTACTCGGAGCGCTCGACCTTAATACGTTGGGCCGCGAATTGGACAGCGTGCTGGCACAGGCGGGTCTACAGCTGCGTCAAGGCGATGTCTTTCTCAATCGTCTGGGCGCAGAACGTCTCAATGCGCGCGTCGGCGATGTGCTCGAAATCTATATCGGCCCTATCCCTGTGCCGTTTCGGGTCAAAGAGATTGTAGAACAGGCCGGGCCGATGGCAGCGCTGACTCCGGTGGTGGTGATGCGGCTTGACGAAGCCCAAAAGCTGCTCTTCATGAGCGATCGGGTCAATGCCATCCTCGTCTCGAACCTTGGTGACGAAGCCGAAGGTATCGAGCATACTGCGGCCGTCAGCGAACGACTGCGTCGTCTGGCCCTTGACCCTGTGGAAAGTGCTGAGATTGCTGCCCTGCTGCGGCGTCCGGATGTGCGCGAGATCCTCGATAAGGCGGCGCCCGAGATGACGGATCCCTTCGCCGGCGATTTCGAGGGGCCGCCGCCCTTTGTGCGTGATCTCCTGGGCGATTTCTTCCAACTCGACAATGTCGTACCGCTGGTGCAAGGGTTGCCCGCTGCCTTGGATGAACCCGGCTTCTCCGAAGGCCTGCGTGCCGCTCTTGCTTCCCAGGCTGTCCGCGACTGGTTGCTGCAACTGGATCTGCCTTCCGATGCGCGAGCCGGCCTGGTCGCCGGTTTCACGACCCTGAATCAGTTTGATCTGATCGATCCGCTCAATAAATCCAGTGTGGTTACCATAGCGGGTGTGGGTGGAACGGTCTTTACCTCCGTCTTTTCGCTCTTCGGCTTTTTCTCCATCCTGGCCGGCGTTTTGCTGATCTTCCTGATCTTTGTCATGTTGGCGGCCGAGCGACGCAGCGAAATGGGCATGGCGCGTGCCATCGGCATGCAGCGCAACCATCTGGTGCAGATGTTCGTGACGGAAGGATTGGTCTACGATCTGATTGCTGCGGCCCTGGGTGTCTTGCTGGGTCTTGGAATATCGTATCTGATGGTCGGCTTCATCGGCGGTCTATTCAACACCCTTACCGGCCAGATCAGCGAGTATGGCGGCATCTTTAGCGTTCGTTTTGATGCAGCACCTACATCGATCGTGATCTCCTACTGTCTCGGCGTAATCTTCACGCTGATTGTGGTGCTTTTTGCCGCGCGTCGGGTGAGCCGGCTCAACATCGTGGCCGCCATTCGCGACCTGCCCGAGGAGACCAGCCGGGCGCGTCGTAGCCGGCTGGGCAGCATTGGGGCATGGCTGCCTGGTCTGCTGGCGGCAGCCGCAGGTGGCATTCTCATCTCTTTGGGGGTTGACGGTCGCTTTAGCGTTTTGCTGGCCGGCATTTCCCTGGCGTTGGTCGGCGTCTTGCTTCTGACAGCGCGCCTGCTGACCCGCAGCCGTCTGCGCGAGGAGACGATTCAGCGGCTCATCTACACCGCCATGGGACTGGGATTGGTCGCGATCTGGGGATTGCCCTGGGCGGTCTGGTTCGGGCGCACGACAGCCGTCGGCGATGGTCCGTGGGTGCTGATCAGTTTTGCGTTGACCATGCCGATGATCATCCTCGGTGCGATTTTGATCGTCATGTTCAACGCCACGCTGTTGACTGGACTCGTTAGCCTGACCCTCGGGGGAGTAGGCGCACTGACGCCGGTGCTCAAGACGGCCATTGCCTATCCGTTGAGTTCGCGCTTCCGCACCGGCATGGCCATGTTGCTCTTCGCCATGATCATCAGCACCGTCACCATCATGACTGTCGTGATTGAGGCAACTCAGACGCTGGTGGCGCCTGACAGCGAGCGCAACGCCGGATTTGAGATCTCGACTTCGTTCTCGCTGCTCAGTTTCTTCAATCCTGTCGAAGATCTTGGTGCAGAAATCGCGCGCGAATCCTGAGTTCCCGGCTGACCAGGTGGCTGTGGTCGGTGCTGTTGCCTCATCCGATGCTGAGGCGCAGCGCCGGGCCACCGCCGATTCCGAGTGGCGGTACGTGCCCCTGGTCGGTCTCAACGAGGGGTATCTGGACCAGGCCGAAAAGACCTATGGTTTTGACCTTCGCGCATCCGAATTTGCCACCGACGCTGAGGTTTGGACGGCGCTGCGCACTCGTGATGATGTCGGTATTCTGACTCGCGAGATGATCCATGCGACTCTCGATGAGTCTGCGAACGTGGAGGAAGACGCGCCGCCCGAGACATTCCTTGGGGATCCGGAAGCGCGCGAGGAGTTTGAACATGACTTCCGGGATCGGCAACGTCTGTTCAGTGACTTTGCCCTGGACAGTGCTGAACTGCCTGTCGTTGAACTAGCCGTCCGCCGAGCCGATTTTGGTCCGCCTGACCTGTTTGGACAAAGCGAAACGGTGCAAGCACCTCCCCACGCGATTCGGGTCATCGGTGTTTTGGACGCCCGTGCGACGTTGGCGCCTGGCGGCCTTCAGGTGGGTCCGTCGGCATACGCTGCAGTAACGGGCGAACCATTTACAGGCGACAGCTACTATATCAAGGTTGTGGACGGAGCCGACGTGCAATCCGTCGCCCGGGAGGTTGAATCAGCGTTTCTGAGTTCGGGCCTCAACGCCTCGATTCTGTCTGAGCAATTTGCACAGGGACAGGCGCTGACTCGTGGCATTTTGCGGCTCTTCCAGGGGTTTATGGCACTTGGGCTGTTGGTCGGCATTGCGGCGCTGGGCGTCATCAGCAGCCGGACCGTGATGGAACGAAGACAACAGGTGGGCATGTTGCGCGCCATCGGCTTTCAGCCGCGCATGGTCGCGCTTTCGTTTGTGTTGGAAGCGAGTTTCATCGCCTTGACCGGCCTGCTGATCGGCGCCCTGGCCGGTCTTTCGCTGGGTCGCAACATGGTTCGCACCTTCTTTGACGTGATCGCTGATGGGCGATCCTTTGCGACACCGTGGGGACAGATCATCGTTGTGGTGCTGCTGGCCTATGTTGCTGCACTGTTGGCTACCCTAGTCCCTGCGATTCAGGCGGCGCGTATCTATCCGGCTGAAGCGTTGCGCTACGAGTGATCGGCCTGTGAACTAAACTGTCGGCGCTACGAGATCATGAGTTCGTGGGTCGGCACGTCCCTGCCCGACCGCACTCTCCAACCTGACTGATCGTCTTACCCCGACCATGTCGGGCAAGGATGCCCGACCTACAAAAATCGTGTCTTCATTCGGATTTCGGTTTGGTGAACCCCGGCAGAAAGCCATGTCTGGTTGCTACCAAAGATAGCATAGCCGGATTTCTGTCGGGGTGTTCACGCCGAATTGAACTAGCTCAGTGAGCTATGATGCTTGGGGAAGACGGTTTCCGTTCCCGGCACAGATTCTGGTCGGTGTAACCTGATCCGATACAATCACCTGCGCATAGCCATTGTCGTGCGACACCATGATCGTTTTCTGATCCAGTTGGTGGATGAAGGTCGCGACAATTGCCGGATCGAACTGAAAGCCGGCGCAGCGTTCAAGCTCAGCAACGATGGCGCGCTGGCTCATGCCGAGCTTGTAGGGGCGCGCAGATCCCATGACCTCGGCAGCATCGCAGACGGCAATGATGCGAGATTCGATTGGGATGTCGTTGCCGCTGAGTCCATCCGGATACCCTTGCCCATCCCACCGCTCGTGATGATGGCGGATGATCGGCGCCAGGTGACCGAGGCCGTATGCTGACTGGAGGATGTCGGCGCCAATGCCTGCGTGCCGTTTGACGCGATCGTATTCATTTGGCGACAGACAGGTCGGTTTGAGGAGAATTTCTTCGGGAACACCGATCTTGCCGATGTCGTGAAGCAGGCTCGCCCGCTTGATATCCCGAATCTGTGTCTCGGATAGCTTCAACGCATGTGCGACTACCGTAGAGAATTCCGCCACACGCAACGAATGGGTACGCACGTAGGGAACGCGCATGTTGAGGGTCGTCGAGAGCATCGCCAGCGCCACGTTGCCGAACGACGCCTCAGTGGCGGGCACGCTCTCCTGATGGCCGGCGCTGCCGGGGTCCGGCCGGCACGGTGGATCGGCCGGTCGACGGGTAAAAACTGATTGTGCGGCGGTGAGTTTCTTCTTGTATGAGATGACAAACATCGGCACTGCGATAAGAGCGAATGCAAGCGGGCCCAGAGCAACATACATGTAGGTCAGCGACAGCGGCGTATCGGGTACCAAAATTCCCATTTTCCAGGACCTCAAAACCTAGAGGGTGGCTACAGTTCTCTGCAACAGATGACTCATGGTAGTTCACAGAATCGTAACCACGTTGTTCGATTCGACTTCCAAATAGCTGGCAGTACAGTTCAGTTCGACGTGAATACCACGACAGAAATCCGGCTGCGCCACCTCCGGTAGAAACCGTACATGGATTTGTGCCGGGATTCACTAGTTCAGTTGGGCGTAGATACCACGACCGAAAATAGGGCCAGTCTACTTGAGTGGGAGCGGCAGAATAACCGTGGCCCTATTTACGCCGGGATCTACTAGTCCTCCCAGAAGTCACTATTCCACTGAACAGAGTTCCACTGGACAGAGTTCCACTGGACAGAGTTCCACTGGACAGAGTTCCACTGGACGGAGTTCCACTGGACGGAGTTCCAAGCCGGTGTATCGGACCCTGACCACAGCAGCCGGCTTGCTTCAATGTCGGTATTGGCGCTTTCGTTCGTTGTGCCGTGGACAGCAGCATAGATGTCAAGGTATCCGGCTCCGGCTCTTTCCGCGTTGTAGCCCGGCCAAGTCCGATTGGCGGTTGCCATCAAGCGATACTTGACCTGATCGGGCGTCAGGTTTGGTTCATCCTGTAGCAACAGCGCAACCGCGCCCGAGACGATAGGCGCAGACAACGAGGTGCCCGACATCCGGAACAGATCTTCGTTGACGACATGTTTCGGATGCTTCTTGCCGATATTGAGCTTCTCAACGCTGGGGACATAGGCCAGGATGTTACTGCCGGGCGCAACCAGATCCGGCTTGGCATGCCCTTCGGATGTCACTCCGTAGGCTGAGAAAGAAGCAATCTCGTCATCCTGTAACGTCACCGTGCCCTGGTCGTCGGCCGCGCCCACTGTAATCACAAATGGATCATTGGCCGGCGCATGCAGCTCCGGAGTGCCGTTGTTGCCGGCAGAGGTCACCACGACGATGCTGTTGAACCACAGAATTTCGACTGCGGCCGATAGCGGGCTCGTATGGTACGACTGGGGCATGCTGGAATTGAGCGACAGGTTCACCACCCGGATGTTGTACTCATCCTTATTTTTCAACACCCATTGCAGCGCTTCGATGACATCCGACTCATAGGACATACCTTCGTCATTGCTGACACGTACGTTGAGTAGGTTGACCGCGGCGCAATTCCGATCCGCTCACCATCGCTCTTTTTCCCGTTGGCCGCCAGCACGCTTGCCACGAAGGATCCGTGGCCGTACTTGTCCTTAGTCTCGTGATGGCCACGGTTGAAATTGACGTTGTATAGATTCCGCTTCTTGAGATCCTCGCTCTTGCCGATGCCACTGTCTACGATAGCAACGGTGACTCCATCGCCCTGAAGAAACTTGGGCGCCTCGTTCCAAACCTCGTGGGCGCGTATGGAAAGGTTGTGAACACTTTGCAGATTGGCGTAGTTGATGGCTTCCTTGGGTAGGGCGTTCGGCGCTATCTTGTCGCTGAGATCGATGCCGGGCACGGATGTGATGCGCAGACCGACGGCATCCAGAAAGACGAACTCGTCGTCGTGCTGATGTTGTTCGATCATCAACTGGAGGTCATTGTTGACATCACCCCAGCGCCATTCGTGGGCTGACGTGATGTCAACATAGACGCGGCCGGCATTCTCCTGGCCGATTGTATCGACAAAGATGTCCCCGCGTGCTTGCTCCTCACCGACCTTGTGGCCGTCGACGTAGATCTTGAACTTGATGTCCTCTTTGGATGCCTGGGTAATGTAGCCGTGCAGCACGACCTCGACCTTGCCGATGGCGTAGCCGGGCGTGACCTCGGCCTCAAAACCGCCGAAACTTCCCTTCACATCGCTGCCACGGCCATAGAGACCGTCAGGACCGAGCGCGTCATCGTCGACCATATTGGCAGGGTCTGTGTACTCCATAGCGGAGACAGTCCCCAATGATGAAGCCCAGGTCACGAAGACGGGTTCACCCGCTGCCGGCTCGCTCTCGATGATCAATTGGGGTTGTAGATCGGTCGCCTGCTCATTTCGACTTGCGAACACCTGCAGTGCGCTGCCGTCCGTCTCGTTCCTTGCCTTGAGCAGGAAGCCGTAGTTGGGAGAACCGCTGACCCACCCTTGCACGAGCGTCGTAACATCCCACTCGTAGAGGCCGTTCGCACTGACATCGGCCGCTGCCGTCGTCGACGGATGAAAGTCACCACCGTCATCGTTCCAGGATAGGTCGGGCTGCCGTTTTTTCCAGTTGGCATACTCGGAATTCGTTTGGTTGTTGCTGCAGCTACCTGCGCCTTCGGTCCATGGCGCCGTGACCTGGTGCAAGTCGACCGTCTGCAGGTCATTCGAACCGCCTACCTTTGTCAGGACCAGTTTGGCTGAGTTGATTTTCGTATTCAACGGCAGCGCAGCGAGATCGAATCTGAGCAACGAATGTGTCGGTTTGTCCTTGCGCTTATCGATCTGCAGGGCTGCACAGGCCCCAAAGTTGATGTCATCACTCAGTTCGCTGATATACGTGTCTTTGCTCGGTTTGAGCACAAACCTGCCCGGCAATATCTCGGGTGGGGCCGATGGCACGACGGTGACAGGGCTGCTCTTTGTCGTGGGTGATGTCAGTGTGCCGTTGCCGGCCGCGGCCGTAAATGTGACTTCGCCCGTATCGCCCCCCGTGGCTACCCTATAGACCCAGGCAAAGGTCACGCCGCCGGGACCGACTGCCGTCTTTGCCGGTGTCGGCCCGCTAACCAGTTCGGCGCCGACGCCGCTCGAACCTTCGACGGCCAGCACGGACGGCGAGACGTCAGACATTTCCTCCGACGCGACAACATGCATGTTGACGGTCACCAGATCGCCGGCAATGACCTCCCCTGCCGGCGTCGTGCTGATCTCAGCCTGGATCGTGGGTTCAAACGAGTACCGGACGTACAGGCGCGGCGGATAGCTGTAGCTCGACTCCCGCGAGCGCAAATCTTTCCACGTCCCGCCATTGGACAGTGGCTGGGTCAGCGCAAGGCCATGGTTGGGATATGCGCCGTTGCGCCAGCCATTGACCAATGCATCAATACGCCAGGCATAGGTTCCCGTGGCCGCCAATGTCGCGCGGTCGCGATGGGGGCGGGATCGTAGTCGCCGCCGGGTGTGCTCCAGGCCACGCCGGGTGCGCGTTCGGTCCAATTGGGCGTACCGTGATCTCCGCACGCGTCGCCCTCGGCCCATGCGGCCGTGACTCGATGGGCGCTGACAGCGACTGGGGCCGTGGTTTCCACCCAAGGCGATGTCAAGACAAGCCAGGCGCCGGTAACGGTCGCGCCGGCGGGTATGTCGGCGAGATCGAAGCGAATCAATCGCGCGTGCTGCTTCATCATCATCGCCGTCGACGCCCAAATAGCTGCAGTGCCCAAAATTCCGGTTCGCCCACCCTCGATAGAGGTACGTATCGTCGACAGCGTGGAGCAAGCTGGTGTAGGACGCGCCGGCTGCCGACACGTCGGATTCTTGCGCCATGCTCTCCTGCGCCAAAATGTTGCCCAGCTGCGCGTCAATGTTGCGGCCTTGTAGCTCAGAGGGATCGGGCGCAGACGATTGGACGAAGGGCAGGTAGAGTGTTTCTTCGTCGGTCACGTCGGCCGGTGGACCATTGGGCAGATCTTGGGCTTGGGTCGTCGAACTCAGCGTCTTGGCATCGAGCGAAATCCAGCGTACAGCAGCGGATTGAGCGACTTCAGGCACACGGCCGGCCGGCAACTCGGCCACAACTGCGTTGATCATGCCAAGCGACTTGATGACGCGGCCATCCAGACGCGCCAGTAACCTATCCAGATCGCCGTTGCCGTCAGCTTTCTGTATGATCACGCGTATCATGGCCTCTGGCTGGTCATGGGCCATCGTGGCAAGCGCGGGTTGAACACGATTGCCTGTCTCGAAAGCACCGGCCTGCGCGGGCACGGGTGGCGTGACGAAGCTGAGTATCAGGAAAAGGAGTAGAGCGCGCATTTGTTGTCCAGTCAGAAAAACAAGTAAGTCGGAAGATAATAATTACGAAACTGTGAGGTATCTATCGGATAGATGACACTATATCATTCGTTTTCACAAACTACCGTTACAATTTGCTGACAATATACATGGATATTGGTTGACTCGGGTTCAAATGTGAAGAGGATTGGAGGCTTGGCGGTCATCTACGCGCTCCGACAGATTGGCTGGGTTGTAAGCCAGGTGCCTTGACAGGGCGCGATTGGGTTTGTGAACCTGCGTGGCTTTCTGCGTGTCCGGTTCGCCGGATGGATCTTCCGTGGTAGCTTCGTCCGGCGTTGTCCCCTGTAGCGTTGCTGCTTCAACCGGCAATTGAGGTACCTCGGCTGCACCGTAAGCACTGTTTTGTGGCCGAATCTGGGCCGGCTGGGTGGCACAGACCACCCGATTGCGGCCGTGGTACTTGGCTTGGTATAACGCAACGTCGGCCGCATGAACCAGACCGGTGGCGGTCGCACCGTCGTTGGGGAAGCAGGATACGCCACTGCTGATCGTCACGTGAATCGGATCGTCACTATTGGAGACCTGGAAGCGATGGTTGTCCACGGCGATCCGCAAGTTGGTTGCAAACTGTTGCGCCGCGTCCTGCGCGGTATCCGGCATCACAATACAGAACTCTTCACCGCCGAAACGACCTGCCACGTGGTGCTCGGCAATACTGGCGCGGATCAAGCGGCCGACTTCGGCCAGAACCTGGTCGCCGGCCAGATGGCCGTACTTATTGTTGACCACTCTCAGTAGATCCAGATCGGCCATGACGACGGAGAGCGGATGCATGGTGCGCTTGGCACGCTCAAGTTCATCGTCCAGGAATTCACGGATGTGCCGTGCATTCCACAACCCGGTTTTGTCGTCAGTCCGCGCTTCGCTCTGCAATTTCGGGATTGACAAACTGCGATACATCAGAATCAACGGCGCCAACGCAGGCAGCAAAAGCCACGGATTGAACTGCCAGACCACGGCCAAAATGTATCCCTGGAGCAGCAGCGCAACATCCGGTACAAAGTTTCCCAACTCGAGTACGCCGAGTTCGCGCCACGAGGCGCCTCGCGCCCAAACCAATGCCTGGCCGATAAGCAAGTGATTGAGTCAGCGCGTAGATCATGGCGCCGATACTGATTGCGATCAACGTATCGGTGGAAGTAAGGGATGGCGCTCCACGTTCAAAGGTGAAGAGGACGAGCCGCGAAATCCATGCCGAGATCAGGTGGACGGACACGTTAAAGGGCTGAATGTACCAGCTGCGTAGGCTGTTCGAATCGCCCATGCGCGCCTTGATCCATTCCACGACATGAGGGACGATCAGCAAGATGACGAACTGTGCCGGCGTCAGCAGGATCAGCCCGCAGAAGTAGAAGATGAGATTGAAGTTCCAGGCCTCATGGCTCGGCCCCAGTACCTGGAACAGATGCGCGCCGGTGGCAAAGGTGGCCAGAACCGCAAGGAGAGTCCATGATCCGCTGTTTGGGTCTGTCGTCGTGGCGGCGGTCAGACTCAGAGTAAGTCCGATGACCAGCACACCGCCGATATAGTATTTCGCACGTAACGACATGGTCACAACCTTCTTATTTGAGCGTGTCGATCATGAATTCCGGGACTACTCATCCCAAAAGTCACTATTCCACTGTACCGAATTCCACTGGACACTGTTCCACTGAACCGAGTTCCACTGCACGGAATTCCACTGTACGGAGTTCCATTGGACACTGTTCCACTGGACATTGTCCCAGTTCGGCGTATCAGATCCCGTCCACAAAAGCTTGCTTACCGGTATCCCCGTATTGGCATTTTCGCTGGATGACTCGTGAATGGCCGCATAGATATCCAAATAGCCGGCGCCGGCCTTTTGTTCTCCATAACCGGGCCGATCGCGGTTGGCGCTCTTCATCAACCGGTACTTGACCTGATCGGGGGTTAGATCCGGTTCGTTCTGGAGTACCATCGCCGCCGCTGCCGCGACGATCGGCGCCGACACCGAAGTGCCTGACATACGGAAGTAATGTTCGCCGACCTGATTCTTGGGATGCGCCATCCCCATGGTCAACTTGCCGTTGTGGGGTACATAGGCGACAACATCGCGCCCCGGTGCAACCAGTTCCGGTTTGGTATGGCCACTCTCGTCAATGCCATAGGCAGAGAACGCAGGAATCTGGTCATCCTCGATCGCGGCCGTACCGCGATCGTCCACGGCGCCGACAGTAATCACAAACGGATCGTTGGCCGGCGGGAAGATGTCGGCCGTGCCGTTGTTGCCTGCGGATACGACGACCGTGATGCGATTGAACCACAATATCTCGACAGCTGCATCCAGGGGGCTGGTGTGGTAGGACTGGGGCAGAGTTGAGTTGAGCGACAAATTGACGGCGCGAATGTTGTAGCGCTCGCGGTTCTGCAGCACCCACTGTAGAGCGGCGATGACATCCGATTCGCGTGAGATGCCGTTGTCGTCGCTGACGCGCGCGTTGATCACATTGACGGCAGGCGCCACACCCACATACGCTCCCTCGGAATGGGTGCCGTCGCCCCCCAGCACACTTGCCATCAGGGTGCCGTGGCCGTAACGGTCTGTCGAGTCGTGAAAGGCTTTGTTGAAGTTGACATTGGCCAGGTTGCGCTTGCCGAGATCCCGGTTCCGAACCAGGCCGCTGTCCACGACCACAACCGTGACCCCTTGGCCCTGAACCGGTGTCGGCTGTTGCTGCCAAACATCGGTCGCACGAACAGCAGCCGTATAGACATTCTCGAGCTTGTCCGGATCGAACGTTCCGGGTGGCGAGGCCGGCGGCATCGCGAACAGTACCGGATCGTCGCCCGGTCTGCTCGTAATGCGGAAGCCGACGGCATCGATATGGACGACATCAGCCTTGTCGCGATCGTGACCGATCTCCAGGAGTACCTGGAGGTCCCTCTCGAAGTCGGCCCACGACCAATTGCGTAGATGTGTGACGTCGACTGTAACCAGCCCGGCGTTGTCGACGCCGACGACGCGGTTAAAGAGACCCCGTTGCACCAGCGGATCGCCGACCTGTTGGCCATCGATGTAGATGCTGAACTTGTCGCTTGCCTTGGACTCTGCAGTTGCCGTCGCCCTGAGCACGAGTTGGACCTCGGCAATGCGATAGCCCGGTGTTGCTTGTGCCGTGAAGCCACCAAAGCTGCCCTTGGTCGAACCGGCGGAACCAAACAGTCCGTCTGGACCCAAGCCGGCATCGTCGACCATCATCTTGGCTTCTTCGAAGTCTGTCGTGCCGATGTCGCCGATCTCTGTCGCCCAGGTCGTGTAGACAGGATCGCCGGATGGAATTGGGTCGAAGACCAGGACGTAATTTTCCGCGCTGGGCCGATCAAGTTCGCCATTGGAGGCGCCGGCGCTAAATGTCAAGCGCCCGCTGCCCGTGGTTTCGACGACCCAAGTAAAGGTCGTTGCGTCTGCCGTCACCGTGGCTGCAGCCGGCGCCGGTCCACTCACGACTTCTGCCTTTGCCGGCCCGGCGCTGTCGATCTTGAGCGGCGACGGTGTGACCTTGCCCGTCGCTTCGCTCGCTGTCAGCCTCAACTGAACCTTGACCCGACTTCCGGACGGTGTGTGGTTGGTGTCAACCTCCAACGTGCTCGCCGTAACAGCTGCCATGCGATAGCGGATCTTGAGGAGCGGACGTTGGGCTGCATATCCTTCGCGGCTGGTCAGTTCTTTCGCATTGGTGTCGATCTTTGTATACTGGCGCGACAGTGCCAGGCCGTAGTTGGGGTAAGCACCGCTGACCCAACCGGCTGCCATATCGGTAATGTCCCAGATGTAGCCGCCGGAGTCGGACAAAGCGTTCGTGACAGCTCGTTCACTGCTGAGGTCGCCACCGGACGTCGTCCAGAGGCTGCCGTGATCGCGTTTGTACCAGTTGGGAATGCCGAGGTCGTCGCACTCGTTGCCTTCGATCCAGTCTGATGTTACACGTTGTGCGACCACCTTGCCGGCGTCAGAGGTTTGCTGCGACAAAGCCGCCATCTCTAGCGAAGCGCTCTCGACAACAGCGCCCGGCGGCAGTTGCGTCAGGTCGAAGCGCACCAGCGAGCGCTGCAGAGAATTTGCCTGGCTGTCCGATACACTTGTCATAAGTGACGTGCACCCGGCAAAACTTTTGTCCGGCTGAGCACTGTCGACAAACGTATCGCTGACCGGGGCCAACTCGGTAGTCTGTGTTGTCGGCGCAGCAATAGGTGCTGAGGCAGTGAGCGTCAAGCCGGCGGCGTCCGCGCGATCGCTTCCGCCTGTTTCCCCTGGGAGGTCCGCGGCCGCCAATGAGCGGTTGGCCACGACCAGCGGCAGATAGATGGGTGAGCCGGCATCGTCTGCCGGACCCGCGCTGTCGGCACCGTCGGCTGGCTGTGCGTCCAGCGTCGCACTTTGGATCACGGCGTCCAACGATATCCAGCGCACGGCTGCGTGACGCGCCAAACCGGCGACCGCAGTTGCCGGCACTTCCGCCGCCACGGCGTTGATGATCGAAAGGTCATTGGTTACGTGACCACCCGTATCACCGATCCGTTCGACAACCTCCCGTGGATCACCGGACAGCTGGATGATCACCTGCACGCGCGCAGTCGGGGTCGCTCTCGACGATTTGGAGAAGAGCGGGCTGAATTCGTCCGGCCGGAACCAACGCAGCTGAGTGCGCCGGAAACAGCAGGCCGACAACGAACAATACGACGAAGACGCGTGAAAAAAGAGCTCCCGTACGTGATTGGCCTGTTCGATACATTGTGTCTCTCCTCATCGCATGATGGGCATGATCCAGGCAAGGAGTCTTGACCTGGCTGTGTGGGCAATACCGTAGAGCGCATACACGCAAACGGCTCCAAGCGCAGGTCGAAGTCGATCTGCTGCTGGCGGGAGCCGGATACGTGAGCGAATGTGGTCGCCTCTACGGAAACCCGGCTATCTGGCACGATAGTCTGTGCCTGAGACCCGTGGCTTTGCGTCCCCATCTTTCGACGGGTTTGCCCTTTCAAGAAACAACGTACTTTGTTGCTTGTATGCGTTGATGTGTGCCGGAGTGGAGCAATGATCTGACGTAGACGCAAGATCACGGACGTTGCTGTTTTGCCATCTTAGCATTAATTCGCCGCCAAGAAACATTACACTCAGTTGACAATTGCGGCGATGGGGGATCTCCAGAGAATGACAGAAGAGCTGAGCCACCCGACGAAAACAAATGCGGTTCTCGATTCGGCCTATCGATCGATCTGGTCAGTTTCTATTCAACATTAGACAACGCAAGCAAATGAGAGATTATGACGAAACGAACGAAAATTAGTAAGACAAAGGTAAAGATCGCTGACCTGGAGCGCATTGCCGGATCGGACCCCGCAATATGCGCTTGTTGCCGGGGTGGACTTGGTCGTGATTCGGTATGACGATCGAGTCTCTGTCCTATATGGCCGCTGCCGGCACCGCGGCGCGCTTTTGGCTGACGGCCATATCGACGGCGACAACCTGATCTGCGGAGTCCATAACTGGGATTACCGCTACGACACCGGTGTCAGCGAGTACAACAACAGCGAATTCCTACCGCAGTTCAGCGCCTGGATCAGTCAGGATGAAGATGCTCTCTTCGTGGACGCGTCTGAAATCAGCGCCTGGGCACAGGAACATCCGCAGCCCTATCTGCGCGACGAATATCTCGGTTTGTATCAGGACATCCACGGCACGACGGTGGAACCCGAAAATCGATACGTTCAGCAGCTGTCAAACCATGGTCTCACCCAATGGGGACATCACGGACAAGTGTCGGCCATGGGCGTTCCTCGCCAAGAGCTGCCCCAATGGGACAAACTTCAACTGCTGACCGCACAGCTGGCACGCCGGCCGTTGCTGGACCAAGAGCCGGTGGGCACCGAACTGATCATTGGTCCAAACGCATCCAGACCACTGCGTCTCGAGTTGCCAATCTTTGTGAGCGACATGAGCTTCGGGGCGCTCAGCGAAGAGGCCAAAGTTGCGCTGGCCAAGGGCGCCGAGTTGGCCGGTACCGGGATCTGTTCCGGCGAAGGAGGAATGTTGCCTGAAGAACAGGCGGCCAACTCGCGGTATTTCTATGAATTGGCATCGGCCAAATTTGGATGGAGCCTGGAAAAGGTCCGCGATGTCCAGGCCTTTCACTTCAAGGGCGGTCAGGGCGCTAAGACCGGCACCGGTGGCCATCTGCCCGGCAGCAAGGTCGTCGGCAAGATAGCACAGGTCCGTGGATCGGCAGTCGGAGAGGCTGCCGTCAGTCCGGCGGCCTTCCCCGATCTGCGCACGGTCGACGACTTCCGGCGTGTCGCCGATCAGGTACGTGACATGTCAAGGGGCATTCCCATCGGTTTCAAGCTTTCGGCACAGCACATCGAAGCCGATCTGGACTTTGCATTGGACGCAACCGCAGAGTACATCATCCTGGACGGGCGCGGCGGTGCAACGGGTGCAGCGCCCAACATATTCAAGCAGAATATCTCTGTCCCAACCATGGTCGCGCTGGCGCGCGCCCGGCGTCACCTGGACCAGCGTGGCCGTGGCGATGTCACCCTGATCATCACAGGCGGGCTACGCACGGAGTCTGATTTCGTCAAAGCGCTTGCCCTGGGCGCCGACGGAATTGCCATTGCCAATTCGGCACTGCAGGCCATTGGTTGTCTGGGGATGCGCGCCTGCCACACGAACAACTGTCCGGTCGGCATTGCGACCCAAAAAGAGGAGCTGCGCAAACGCCTGGAGATCTACAAGTCTGCGCAGCGCTTGAAGAACTATCTCGAAGCATCCGTCGAGCTGATGCAGGTATTGGCGCGTGCATGCGGCCATGCGCATTTGAACGAGTTTACCATTGACGACCTCACGACCTGGGATCGCGAGATCGCCTACCTGACCGGTGCACCATACGCCGGCGTAGTGCCTCTATAGGGTGGTATCCCGCATCGTGTGTAAATTCGCAATCTACCAGAGAGAGCAAGCCACTTTCACACAATTCGTGGTATACCACCCTCTATAGTCGCACTGTAGGCGGACTCCTTAAGCCGGGATCGGCTGTTCACCGGTCCCGGCCGAACCTCATCGACTCTGCGCCCGCACATGTTGCCGAACGCGACATATCACGGTAGGATTATCGGACTTGATTGGCGCCCCCAATTGCCATAGATTGTCAGCCCGCCAGATATCTTCTCGGCCACCCCAAAGAGGACAGAATATGCCAAACGGACTTGCGATGTCATTCGAGACGGATGCCGGTGTTGCATCGGAGATTGAGCGTGTCGGCTTCGCCGTTTTGGCCGGCCGCGTCGCCGGGACTCTTGGACGTCTCTTTGCGTCTGAGGATCCCCCGAAGCGAACCGTCAAGGGGACACGTCGCCGGCCTGGAAGCTCGTCGTCGGGCGACCGTGAACGGGCAAAGGGTCCAACCAGAGATGAACGCGACCAAGGCGGATCGGCGCCACCGGACCAGGGCGGTCGTCCTCCACAAGGGCCGAGCGAACCGCGACCTCCGTCCGGCGGCGCTTCCGGTGGCGGGATGCCGGTGGGTGGCGGCGGCGGCGGTGGTCGAATCAGCCCGATGATGTTGATCATCGGCGCCGTTGTCATCATCGGACTGTTGGTCTGTGGCGGTCCTTCTCTATTCTTCAACAGCGGCGGTGGAGACCAAGCGGCCCAGCAGCAACCGCCCATTGCGGAAGAGCCGGCCCAGAGCCCGGCAGCGGTGCAGGAATCGCTCGACTCCCTGGTGGACTCAACATCGACGGACGCTGCCGGCGCTTCGTCCGAGTCGGCCGGTGATGCGGGGCAGGTTGTCAGCACCAATTCTGAGACGAGCGTTGAGGATGGCACAGGCGTCTCCGAGGGGCAGACCTGGACCGT
This sequence comes from uncultured Chloroflexia bacterium, assembly GCA_963715415.1. Classification (GTDB taxonomy): domain Bacteria; phylum Chloroflexota; class Anaerolineae; order Caldilineales; family Caldilineaceae; genus JAWKOK01. The sequence goes on from CAVQSG010000017.1 coordinate 172,610, forward strand.
CATGCTCTACCAAGACGCCGACGACAAGGTTTTGGAAAAAGACATCTACATCGACTTCAACGAGGCCGAGCGCATCGGTTCGACCGATCAGGTGCAGATTGTGGCCCAGGTTGACCGCTACCGTGCCGGCTATAACGGCGACGGTGACTGGTCGTCAACCAAGCGGTTCTTCATCACACAAGATGGCGATCTGGAACGTGCACGTTCCGCGTCCGCTGATCTGGGTGAAGTCAACATGGCCGATGCCGGCACGCTGGTCGACTTTGTCGAGTGGTCCGTGCAGAACTACCCAGCCGACAAGTATGTGTTGATCATGTCCGATCACGGGATCGGTTGGCCCGGCGGCTGGAGCGATCCGGAGCCCAAGACTGCCGCCGAGCGCGGCGCCCCTGATTCAAGTCGCGTCTGGGCAATCAACTCTACCTTCATGAGCTGGATGCCGCACTCGCGGAAATTCGCAAGAGCACCGGTATCGATAAATTTGAGCTGATCGGCATGGACGCCTGTTTGATGAGCCACGTCGAGGTCTTCAGCGCGCTGGCGCCCCATGCCCGCTATGCCGTTGCCTCGCAGGAGACCGAACCGGCACTCGGCTGGGCTTATACTGGCTTCCTGGGCGACCTGGTGGCCAATCCCGATGTGACCGGCGCCGAGGTGGCACGCCAGATCGTCGCCAGCTACATTGACGAGGACCAGCGCATCGTCGACGATAATGCCCGGGCGGATTTTCTGAATCGGGGGTCTCCGTTTGCCATGTTGGGCGCCTTGCCGTCGGCCCAGCAGTTGACGAGACAGCTCCAGGACAACATCACACTGACCGCGATCGATCTGTCGCTGATGCCGGCGCTGATCGACAGCCTGAACGAGTACGCCTATACATTGTCCAGCGTGCGACAGGAAGGAATTGCCAAGGCGCGCAACTACGCCCAGTCGTTCACGAGCATCTTCGGCCAACAGGTTCCGGCATCCTATATCGATCTGGCCCACTTTGCCGAGTTGTCCGCCCAGTCAACCGGTGATCGCAACGTAGCCGCCGCCGCCAACCGGCTGATCTCGGCGGTGGATGCCGCCGTCATTGCCGAAAAGCACGGCCCCAAAAAACCGGGCGCCAATGGTATTTCAATCTACTTCCCCAACTCGCAACTTTACCGGTCTCCGGTGGCCGGTCCCCAGTCATACACGGTTGTGGCCGAGCGCTTTGCCGAAGAATCGCTGTGGGATGATTTCCTGGCCTATCACTACACGGGCCGAAAGTTTGAACCTGCCACTCGTCAACTGGCCGTTCCGGACCGTTCCACCACCGTGGTCGCGCCCGGGGCAGGTGCGATTACCGTTTCGCCGGTCGAGCTCTCCGCCGGCACGGTTGAACCGGGCCAAGTCGTGACCATGCGCGCCGACGTCAGCGGCAACAATGTCGGCTACATCTATCTCTACGCCGGATTCCAGGATGAAGCCAATAACTCCGTCTACGTCGCCGACATGGACTACATCGACAGCGGCGACACGCGGATGGTCGAGGGTGTCTTCTACCCCGAGTGGGGTGAAGGCGATTTCACACTGGAATTTGACTGGGAGCCCATCGTCTTTGGGATCAACGACGGCGAGACGACCGCTCAGGCACTCTTCCGTCCCCAGAGCTACGGTGTATCGCCCGAGTCTGCACTCTACACGGTAGACGGCATCTACACCTATGCAGATGGCGAGACCCGGTCGGCGCAACTCTACTTCAGCGACAACGAGTTGCGCCAGGTCTTCGGCTTTGCCAACGACGACGGAAGCGGGGCGCCGCGCGAGATCGTTCCGGAGGTGGGCGATTCCTTTACAGTGCTGGAACGCTGGCTCGATCTGGACACCGACGGCAACATTGTCGGCAGCGCGACCGAACCGGGCGACACAGTCATGTTTCGCGGCGAGCCCTTCGTGTGGGAAGTATTGGATGCGCCGGCGGGCGAGTTTATCGTCGGATTTATCGTCGAAGATCTGGACGGCAATGCCACGCAGTCCTTTGCCAAGATCGACGTGCAGTAGAGGTCGGACGGACGTGAGTCCGTCCGTCTTACGCCGGAGGGCTGTCGGGAAGATGTGAAGGACATTCGTATGAATCGGGGAGCACCACGGATGTCCGTTGAATAGGGTTACCATATGTCAGGACAGGAAAGCGTTGCCTCTCAGATAACACTCAAGCACGTGACGAATTGAATCTCATCGTAAAAGAGACTAGACGAATCTGGCCAACAAGCGATTGTCACGCTGCTCGCCTAGCCGGTGGAATCGATCGTTGGCGGGCTTCCGCCAGTCGATTTGTTACACGGGGCAATCAGGTCGGGATTGTTCGTCGAGCAAGTAGCGGAAAAATGCCGTACGCCGGGAAAGAACAAGAGACACGGAGCGTTGGAGAAACGAAAGTGAATGCAGGTATGCGTGTAGCCATTGCTCTGTTGGTTCAAGATGATCTGTGCAACCGTCTGGCGCGAATGACCATGCACTTTCGCAAATATGGGTTTGGACTGCGCGTATTGCGCTTGCCGCCGCATGTCTCCTTGAAGCAGCCCTTTATCGTTCCGGAATTCGACCGTTTTGAGACATATTTCGATCGGCTTGCCGGGCGCATCGAACGACAGCCAATCGTATTTGAAGGCTTGCAGTTTTGGGGCGACGCCGAGCATGGCGTGGTTTCGCTGCGCGTCGTCGCAAACACGCGTCTGCGTGAATTACATGCACAGCTCAACTCCGAACTTGAGCATGAGTTTGGCGGCACAGGTGCCGAACATGATGGTGACGACTATGATTTTCACCTCACGGTGGCGATCGGTTCGTATCTGGCTGAATCCTTGCCGCAGTTGCACGCTGAAATCGCGACCTTACCCTTTGATGCGCATACGGTGTCGACAAAGCTGGCCATGTTCATCTATGAAGAATCCATGGGGCCGGATACTCTCTACGGCGTGCGTGAGTATGGAACATACAGGGTGCTGCCGTTGAAGCAGTGACACATGGTGATCGCCGCCTCGGCAGGGTTTTTTGTCTCCCCGGTACTCTTTCCCAACTGAAGTTCGCACGATAGCACGTATTTCGTAGGTCCGGCTTCCAGCCGGACAAGCGGGAATACCGGAGATGTCGCGCAAATCGCGCGACCGAGAAAACCATCGATTCCATCGTGCTGTGCGTTTTGCGCGTTGTCGGAGTTGTTTGCTGTTCTTGGCCTGTCGAACTGGTCTTCCACAACTCTTACAGGGTGGACCACGTCTCGATCCCCTGTCACCAGACGCGCCCTATCTCACTGAGGAGGAGAGCCGAGGGTTGTTTCTCCGCGAGTCGCGTACGATGGGGAGACCGTTGGCTGAAGGTCAGGACCGAAGATGTGGCTTCGAAGACGTACTCCCGGTTGCGCCCAGCGGGGTGGCGGACCGGCAGCATTGATCCGCTGCCGCTCCGCCGTTCCGCACGGTCACTCTAAGCGGCCAGCGACAGCGTGATCGCGACCACAGAGAGAGGCGGCAGTTCCAGATTGGCCTTGCCGTCGCGCACCTGCACACCGTCGTAGTCCACCGCCACCACTCGATTGGGTGTATCGTAGTCGTTGAAGGCGTCGGGCGCGGGGCCGGTCAGCAGCTCGCCGTTGACCTGGCCCGTGATCGCAGCGCCGGCGATGTCGATCTCGACGACCATGGGGCTGTCGGTGGCGCGGTTGACGGCGAAGAGATGCAGTTGATCGCCGTTGCGGATCGCACTGGCATCCACGTAGGTCGCCTGGCCGTAGCCGGCGCTGGCGTAGCTGGGGCCGTCCACCATGACCTGGAGCGCGGTGCCGTCGCGGCGTTTGCTGTACATCTCGAAGGGGTAGAAGATCGATTGGAGCAGCAGATCGTCGCCGCGGGTCAGCATGGGCGCGATGACGTTGACGATCTGGGCGATGTTGGCGATCTTGAGCACGTCGGCGTGACGGATGAAGCTGTTGAAGAAGCCGGCCACGACCAGCGCGTCCTCAAGATTGTAGACTTCCTCCAACAGGTGCGGCGCAAATTTGCCCTCACCGTCGGCATGGACACCGCCCCGCGCGCGGTACCAAACGTTCCATTCGTCGAAGCAAAGGAAGACGCGTTTTGCACTGCGCTGTCGCGCCTGCACGAAGCGGCAAACCGCATCCATCTCCTCGATCTGCCGGTCGATGCTATTGGTCACAGCCAGATAGTCGGGCGTGTCCCCGTCTGAGTTGCCGACGTAGCGATGCAGGCTAATGTAGTCGGTCCAACTGCCCAGGTGCTCCAGAACCGTGCGATCCCATTCCATATAGGAGGGGAGACCGGTGGTGCAGGAGCCGCACGCCACCAGTTCCAATGTGCGATCCACATCCTTCATCATTTTGGCGGCCTGCTGGGCGCGGATCGCGTACTGATCTGCCGGCACGTGGCCAAGCTGCCAGGGACCATCCATTTCGTTGCCCAGGCACCACAGCTTGACGTCGAACGGATCCGGGTTGCCGTTGGCTGCGCGCATGTCGGCATATTTGGTGCCGGGCGCGACGTTGCAGTACTCAACCCAGTTGCGCGCTTCTTCGGGCGTGCCGGTGCCCAGGTTCACGGTCAGCATGGGCGTCCAGTCCATCTTGCGGCTCAGCGCCATGAACTCGTCGGTGCCGAACTGGTTGGTCTCCATGCTCTGCCAGGCCAAATCGCGCACGGTCGGGCGCCGCTCGCGTGGACCGACACCGTCTTCCCAGTGGTAGCCCGAGACGAAGTTGCCGCCCGGGTAGCGCATGGCGGTCATCTTGAGCCGTTTCATGGCCTCCATGACATCGTTGCGGAAGCCGTCTTCGTCGGCATGGGCCGACGCGGGTTCGTAGACGCCTTCATAGACGGCGCGGCCCGAGATGTTCCAGGAAACCGCCGTAGATACGTTCGTCCACCGCGCCGATTTGAAAGCGCGTATGTAGAGAGAGTTTGGTTGTGTTCATGATCTGTTCCTGTCGATGATTTTGGCTACTGCCCGGCTAGGCCGGCGGTCGTGATTCCGGCGATGATCTTGCGCTGGAAGACGGCGTAGAAGATGAGCACCGGTACTGAAGCAATGAAGGCGCCGGCGAAGGCCAGTCCGCGCTGGACGTAGCTGCCTTGCTGAATGACGAGTAGCCCCACGGGTAGGGTGAGCGCAGTACGCTCGCTGAGCACGATCAGGGGCCAGAAGAGATCGTTCCACGAGGCCCAGGAAGGCAAAGATAAAGAGTGCGACCATGGCGCCGCGTACCAATGGCAGGCAGATCTGCCAGTAGATGCGGAAGCGGTTGGCGCCGTCCACGCGCGCCGCGTCCTCGAGATCAGCAGGGGATCGAGTAGAAGTGCTGGCGCATGAGGAAGATGCCAGTGACCGATGCCGCAGCCGGCCACCAAATCGGCGTGATAGGTGTTCAGCATCTTCAGATCACGCAGCAGAAGAAAGGCAGGAATCAGCGTGACGGCGACGGGAATCATCAGGCTGAAGAGCAGCAGCGAGAAGAAAAACTGCTTGCCGGGGAACTCCAGACGGGCGAACGCATAACCGCTCAACGACGAGAGAAAGACGATGATCAGCGTGCCGACGGTAGCGATGAGCAGACTGTTGATGAACCAGCGCACGATCGGCAACTGCGGATCGATGAAGATTTTGATGAAATTCGAGAGCGTGAGCGGCTGTGGAATCCACTCGATGGGAAACTTCAGCTGATTGGATTCCAGGGTGAAGGCCATGGAGAACATGTAGAGCAGGGGCACGATCACGATTGCCACAAGCGGCAGGAATAGCAGCCCACAATGAACAGTGTTCGCCATGCAGAACTTCCTGGTGCGCCGGCGCCGAGGATACGGAGCTACCTTGAGTTAGTGGTATGTCATAGCAGTCTCCTCGCAGCTAATACTCGGTGCGACGACGCATCAACGAAAAGAGTACGATCGTGACGACAATCATGAACAGCGGCCAATACAACGGAAACGGCCGAGGCATAGCCGAAACGGAAAAATTTCCACGCCGTTTCATAGAGATACATGGTCGCCGAACGCGATGCGTTGCCTGGTCCACCGCCGCTGATGATGTAGGGCTGAGCAAAGACCTGCATGTGGGCGATGAACTGCGTGACAACGACAAAGAGCATGGTCGGCATGATCAACGGCAGCGTGATGTGGCGAAACGTGCGCAACAGACCGGCGCCGTCGATCTTGGCCGCTTCGTAAAGCGGTTCGGGAATATTATGTAGGCCGGCAATAAAGACCAGCATGGGGAAGCCAAAGGTCCACCAACTGTGGTGACTGACAGCGCCGGGATGACGATGTTCGGATTGCCCAGCCACTGAGATGCGGGGTCCGCTCAACATGGTCGTCACAAAATAGTTGACTGATCCCGATCTGCGAATCCCAGACGCGGATGCCGATGATGCCCAACACGGAGACGGACAGTATCCCGGGCGCATAAAAGAGCACGCGGAGAAAGTCGCTGCCGAAGAAGCGGTGCTTGAGGCCGGCCGCCACGAACGAGTGCCAGGATCACGTTGATGACCACAGTGATCACCATGAATTGGACCGTATTGCCCAGCACTTCCCAGAATATCTTGTCCTGCATAAGGGATTGATAGTTGGCCAGCCCGATGAATCGCTGCTGCTGCAGCATGATCTTCCAGTCAAAGAGACTGATCTGCACGCCGCGGAAGATCGGGTAGAGCAAGAATACGGCAAAAAAGAAGTAGTGGGGAAGGATGAAGAGATAATTGGGAAGCTGTTTGCGCAACAGTCTTCCAACGATCGATCAGGCGTCGTTGTGACGCTCTGCGCTGGAAGGATAGATGTGGTCATTTGTCTTCCACTCCAGGCTAGAGAATGAAGGAAGCCGTGAGCGACTGTGCGGTCAACGGCTGTCAGCGCACATCGACTCGCGGAGCTAGGGCATCAGCTACGGGCGATCAAGGATCGCCTGAATCTGTTCGTTGCCTGCCGCCAGCGCGGCTGCCACATCGGCGTCCGGGCTGGCTAGGGCATTGCCGACAGCAGTTTCCCATGCCGTCTGGATTTCGATGAAGGACTTGTGCGACAGGTCGGTGCGGCCGATGGCATTGAATTCCTCAGCCGCCTTTGCAACCGATGCAATTGCCTGGACTTCGGGCAACTGCTGCACGGACTTAAGGGCGGGAACCTGACCGGAAGTGGACCAGAAAGCGCCTGCTCTCACCAGGAAGGTCATCAGCTGCTTGGCTTTGGCGATACCGTCGTCATCCACACCGGTCGGAACCGACATGATATGCGAGTCGAACTTGACCGCCTGGCCACCGTCGGGCGCCAAGGAGTTGATGAACGCTGTCTTGGTCAGCGCAGCGACGTCAGGGTTGTCGCGCATGAACCCACCGGTCCAGGTGCCTTCCCACATGAAGACCAGGCGATTGTTCTTGTAGAGGTCGCCTGCCCACATCTTGCCCGGAACGGCCGGCGGAGCCACAAAGTACTCGTACATCAGATCGTGCCAGAACTGCACGGCGGCAATGGACTCGGGGCTATCCAGCGTGGCAACTGGTACCGTCTTCATTGATCACGCCACCGCCAAACTGCCATAATGTGGTGGGAATGGTGAAGCGTGGCCATGTATAGTCGATGGCCCAAACATCCACATTGTCTTTGTCAAAACCCTCTTCGTCCGGGTGCTTGCCGTTGACGTCGGTGGTGAGCTGCTGGGCGAGGTCAATGAACTCGGCGCCGTTGGTGGGCAGAGCATCGGGATCCAGCCCTGCATCCGCCATGAGCTTGGTGTTGTACCACAACAGCCATCCATGGTTGTCAAACGGCACAGCCATGGTTTGGCCTTCGACAGAGATCGCTTCGATCAACGTCTCGTTGAAGTCGTCCTTGTCAAGGGTTCCGTCACTGAAGATGATGTCGTCCATGGGCAGCATCAGCCCTTCGGACGCCATCTGGTTGACCTCGGCAGCGTGGAAGATCACCATGTCCGGCGGCGTGCCGGCGGCGACGGCAGTCGGATATTTCTGGAAGAAGATATCCCATGGATAGCCTTCCGAATTCAGACAGACGTCGGGATTGGCCTCGGAAAACTGCTGCCAGCAACTCGGCAAAGACCGCGCCGTCGGAGCCGGTCAGGCCGTGCCACAAAACGAGCGGATCATCACAGTTGCCGAAGTTATTGACGACCGGCGTCGGTTCGGCCGCCTCAGAGGAGGAGCGTCGGCAGCCGGCTCGCTTGCTGCCGGAGCGCTGGGGGCGCCACAAGCGCTCAACAAAAGCGATAACATCAACAACAAGATCAGGCCAAACGATAGTTTTCGCAAGGTACTTGTCTCCTTTACAGTACTTGGAACAACGACAGGATTGATTGTTGAAAAACGCAGACGACTATCTGCGTCGCAACCGAATCTCGGGACTGCTTTCATGATGCATCTGGTTCAGGCTGACTCTCGTTCGATGAACCGGCATGAAACTTCAATTCGTCGCCCAGGACCGGTGACGATGCCTTCGAGCCGCTCGAACAGCATTCCAGCTAGTCCATGTCCGATTTTCTCCGGGAACTGCGCAATTGTGGTCATGCGCGGACGGATCCAGGATGCAGCGGGAATGTTGTCAAAGCCGACCACCGCGATATCATCGGGTACGCGTAGATTCATCTCTTGGGCTGCCAAAATGGCGCCGATAGCCATGTTGTCATTACAGGCCAAAACCGCAGTCGGCGGGTTCAGCGCGGACATCAGCTGCCGCATGCACACGTGACCGCTGTCCTGGGACCAATCACCCTCACAGATGTAGTGACTCGGCGTTTCGAGTCCCACGTCGGTCATTGCCGCAAGATACGCTCTCTGTCGCCGCTCGCCGGCCGGAAAGGTCAACGTAACGCCGATGAAGCCGATGCGGCGGTGTCGCCGTGTTTGAATCAACCACCGTACGGCATCATAGGTCGCGGTATCGTCCGTGCCGTACACAACGTCGATGGAGGGGTGATCGATATGCTGACCCAAGACGGCAATTTCAACGCCGGTGCGCTCCATCAGGCGTTCGAGAGCGCTGACATGCAAGTGGTAAGGTACCATGATCACGCCATCGACGGGCCGACGAATGAGTGATTCACAGAACATTTCCTCATTCATACGGATGTGATCTGTGTTGGCAATCATGACGTCATACCGGTGCCTGTGTGCCACGTCCTGCGCCGCGCGGACAATAGGATGGTAAAAGGAATTCCCGATGTCAGCGATCATCATGGCGATAAGCCGGGATTTCTTGCTGCGTAGGCTGCGCGCGTGCAGATTCGGGAAAATACCCCAACTCTTCTATGGCCTCCATCACGCGCACGCGTGTCGCTTCACTGATAGGAATGCGCGCGTCAGTGCGGCTGAGTACGCGTGAAACTGTACTCTGCGAGACATTCGCAAACTCGGCGACGTCGCGCATGGTGACAGGGCGTTTTCGCTGATTACCAGCTTGTTGGCTCATCGACAAGTATGGCCGTTAAGATTTGATGCAATCGTATGCGGTGAATCGTATGCTATCATATAGTGCAGGACGCGTCAATAGGTAATTAAAAGGTTTTAGCCTCGTTTTTTTCTGTTCAATTCGAAGATGAGTGCCTATGAGTGTCGTATGTTCGTGAGGCCGTAGCAAATACCATGACGAAAGGAACAGACCGGGCATGAACGACGGCTACCAACTCTTCTGGGGCGACTCTCACCACAACACGTACCAGCACTATCGCCAAGAGCCGCCCCTATACGATGTACTCTCCTTTGCCGGCAAACATCTGGACTTCTACACCGGGGCATATTACACGCAGGTCTTCCACGTAGCCGGGCTGCGGCCGGGTGTCGTCGTCTCCGGCCAAGGGACACAAGACGGGCATCCCATGGAGGTGATGGCCGCGGCCGGGCGGCAATGGACCGGAGTGCGGCTGGAGCGGCCAAAGGATCCGGCTATACTGGCGCGCGAGTGGGAAGAGTTTCAGCAGATCACGGCACAATGGAATCGGCCGGGTGAGTTTGTCGCCTTTCCGGGTTATGAGTGGCAAGGAAATGGGCGTTGGGGTGATTTCAACGTGACCTACTTGCGCGAAGGCGCACCCTGCTACATGGACGAGACGCTGCCGGAACTCTATGCGCGTCTGCGCCGCCACGACGCCATTGCCATCCCTCACCATACTGCCTATCGAGTCGGCCGGCGGGCGCCGAACTGGTCATCGGTCGATCCGGAACTCAGTCCATATGCGGAGCTCTATTCCATCCACGGCTGTTCCGAAACCGATGAAGAGTGGATCGGTCTGCGCCACAATCCCCATATGGGGCCGGGCGTGGCCGGCGGCACCTACCAGGAGGCACTGGATCGTGGTCTGCATCTCGGCGCGGCCTGCTCGACTGACAACTGGGCCAATATGCCCGGTCAGTGGAACCAGGGGCTGATGGCCTGTTTGGCCGGAGAGCTGACCCGGGCGTCGCTCTGGGAGGCGTTTCGTGCGCGGCGCGTCTACGGGGTCACCGGCGACCGCATTCAGCTGGAGTTTACCTGCAATGGGCATTCCATGGGCACTGTGTTGCGCTCTACAGACCGACGCGAACTGTATGCTCAGGTTGTGGGCGCTGCCGCGGTCGACCGGATCGAACTGTTGCGCAATGGTCGTGTGATCGCGACGCACACCCATCAAGATACGTGGTCTCTGCCGGCGGCCGGCGAGAGGACACGTTACAAACTGCGCATCGAGACGGGCTGGGGACCGCAGATGGGGGAGATTCCCATGTGGGATCTCGGCTGGCAGGGCGAACTGGAGATCGACGGTGGACGGATCATCGGTTGGGAGCCATGCTGGGTGAGCCGCGATCAGGAGGTGCCGCGTCTCGAGGGTTCGCGGGCCACCTTTAGGCTCGTGAGCAAACAGACGCACAACGCGCTGCCCGTGCAAAACGCGCTGATATTTGAATTAGATGCGGATCCGGCCGGTCGTCTATGTCTGAAACTGAACGGCCAGACCCTTGAGGCGCCGCTGTCGGACTTCGCAGCGCGAAGTCATCTCCTGTGGTACCCGGAGCTGAGCCGCTCTCTGATTGCTTCCTCGACCGACACCGACATGACGCTGGCCGAACAGACCGATGTCATCTATCACATGTCGCCCAAAGCCAAGATCCATCGGGCAGTACCGGCGGCAGGTTATTGTGCGTCGCTCCACCTCATCGACGACGAACCGTTGCGCGGGCCGGTCCACTACCGGGTGCGGGTTGAACAACGCAACGGCCAACGAGCATGGTCGAGCCCGATCTGGCTGGAAGGTGGGGATGCGGCGTAGCACCTGTGGCTATGGGGATCATCCCGAGTTACTTGTCGAACAAGTTCACAGGATGATCCCTCTGTCGTTATGAATATCGTCTGCGTCTGCTCGGCCCGTTGCGTTATTGTGCTTCGGGCAAATTCTCGATGGGTGGCAGCGTCTTGAGGAAAGTCGCAATCGCCAGACGGTCCGCATCGGTCAATTTACTCGTACCACGGTCGACGGTTCCCTTCATGCCGGCGTGCGACTCGGTTCCGTCTTCGTAGATGCCTGTCGCCAGGAAGGCGGCGATCTCATCCTCACTCCAGGCACCGAGCCCGGTAAGTTCATCCGGCGTGAGGTTCGGCGCAACGGTGTCGCGGAAGGGCGCGCCCGCCAGCGGCATATCCCAGTTGGCGCTGCCGTCTTCGTTTTTCGGCGTATGGCAGTTGCCGCAACGCACGAGTGTCGCCAGGTAGCGCCCACGGTCCGCGCCCTCAGTCGGGGCCTCGGCAGGTGGCGCCTGCTGCACCTCAAACGGAGGTGGTTCGAAATTGAGGGCACGCACCGGAATCTCGTTTTCGACCGGTTCCAGCGTTCGGAGATAGGCCACCAGATCCATCGCGTCTTTGTCGGCCATGGTAGAGAAAGCCGGCATGATAAACAGGTTGCGGCCATCGATGCCTTTGCCAAAGCGAATGGCATCGGCAATCTGCTGATCGCTTGCGGAGGCCAAAGCACTCCCTTCGTGGGACGTCAGATTGACGGCTGTCACCGCACCGTAATCGCCTTCGAAGGTGTTGCCGCCGGCCAGCGCGCCGAGATCACGATTGAAGTGACAACCGCAGCCTGTCGTCGCATTAAAGATATATGCACCGGCTTCGGCATCACCCATCACAGTCGTTTCTTCTTCGGCTGGCGCCGTTGCTTCTGCGACTGCCTCTTCCTCCGCCGGTACGGTGGCATCCGCGGCCGGCGCATCGGCCGGCTGTAGCGGCTGGCACGCACCTAAGATGAGCACACCTACCACTGCGATCATGATCAGCCACAACCATTTGCTCCTGCGCAGGCGGACGCTTTCTCTCTTGCTACATTGTTCAGACATACTACCTCCTTGTGAACTGCTGGATGGTGAATAGAGACGGACTGCCTTGACGTGATTCTGTTTTCGGCAGCGGGAAGATTTCGTTGTATGCACTATTCGGACTGTATGGCGACGAAATCAAATTCCAGGCCGGCTTCCTCGGAGACGCCGGCAACGGCCGGCACGCTTGGTATCCTGATGTCGTAGTCGGCACGGAGAACCGTGGTAGCGGCCGAGCCATGCAGTTCACGCTCCGAGTCCGCAGTCACTGTGAGCGTGAATGTTTCCGGGCGTGTCGTGTCGACGATGGTGAGATCGCCGGTGACGGTGAACGAAAAGGGCTCACCGATGACCACGGACTCCGGCATGCCGTCGATGGAGGTGGGTGTAAAGGTGATGAACTCGTACTGGGTCGCGCCGACCGCAGAACTTGACGCTGGATGGAGCGATTGCGGCGACTGCTGTCGGTCTTGAAATCGCGCGCATTGATGGTGATCGGACCAATCGCAGACAGTGCCGGATTATCCGGATCGACCGTCAGTGTACCGGTTACCAGTGAGGTAACGCCAACGACCGTCTTGTCCTGTCCCAGAAGCACCTCGTCGATGGAAAAGCGGGCTTCCGAACGGGTACGATCGATGATGAACACGGGAGGGGTTGCTGGTGAGACCTCGGTGGCCGTATCCTCTACCATTGGTGGCGACGTTTCAGCGGCCATTGTTTCAGGGTCTGCCGTTGCAGCGGTCGGTTCTGCTTCCGCAATCGCCGTTGGCTCGGGTTGTGTTGCCTCGGCTTCCTGGGCAGTTGCCGCGCCGGTCGGTTCGGTCGCCGGATCGGTGTTGGGTGTCGATGTTCCGCAGGCTGCGGCAATGGTCAGTATCGTGAAGATGGAACAGAACCACAGGACAGCTTTGGCGCGCATGTGCTTTTCCTAATGTCTGGATCGGGGTCATTGGATTGGTCGGTAGGCGATGGTCCGGTTGCGGCTGCAGGCCGGCAATTCCGGTGCGCTAACCAGAAACGTATCACATCTAATCGTTTATTGTCAAAGGTGTTTTCGGCAATCCGATTGTTTGGGTGCAACCTTCCGGCCCGTCGGGTGTTTCCATAGTGGCACCCCAACCCAGACCATCTATGATTGCAATGAGGCAACCGCGAACGATGATCAATCTAGGCGTGATGCAACCTCCGATTCTCTGGTTCCTAGGCGTTCTGTTGGCAATTCCAGTCGCATCGACTGCACCGGCCTATCTCTGGCCGGAGTTTTACACAAACCGAGAACGGCAGCTCCTGCCCCTCCGCGTGCGCTCATGGCTGATCATGGTCGCCATGTTTGCGTTCGCGCTGGCCTTGGGTCCGGTTCCGGTACTGGTCTTTATTGGCTTTGTCAGCTATATGGCGCTCAAAGCCTACTTCTCTTTCGTGCCCACCCGCCGGATCGATCGGCCGATTCTCTTACTGGCTTACTTGTCCATTCCCCTGCAATTCACGCTTGTTGGATTTGATCGATATCGTCTCTTCGTGACCTTTATTCCTGTCATCATGCTGTTGGTCAATACAGCGGCGATTTTGGCCCGGGGCGACCGCACTGGTTATCTGAGCGCGCTGGGTTCGATTCATCTAGGGTTGATGATCACGGTTTTCGGCTTGAGCCATATGGCCTACTTGTTGGTGCTACCCGTCGATGTCAATCCCGATCTCGGCGGTGCGGGTCTCGTGCTCTTTTTGGTGGTTATCTCCCAACTGTCGGACGTCGGTCGCTATCTGGTCGATCGTGTGGCGGCCTACGACCGACCCGCTTCTCGGCCGGTGGTCAAGCCGACGCGTGATGGTCTCCTGGGTGGTATTGCGACGGCTGTGGTTCTAGCCGTTGTTACCTTCAGTTGGTTAACATCTTTTGACATTCTGCAGGCGCTGCTTGCCGGTCTACTCATCGGCGTGGGGACGGTTCTGGGCAACACGGTGATGAATCTGATCCGCGAGGACCTGAGCTTCCCGCGATACCAGCACCTTGCTGCCCGGGCAGGGTGGTGTCCTCGATCGGGTCGGCAGCCTGATGTTGTCGGCGCCTTTCTTCTTCTACTTTTTGATCACGCTTTGGGGAGGTACCGGTGTCTAGAGTTGCGTCTCGGATTTTGCAGCTTCTCTTCTTCGTTCTGATCGTCCGGCCGGTTGTCTTCCTGCTTCTCGGGATCAATGTGCGCAACCGCCGGCTTCTGCCGACGGTTGGACCCACGGTCATCGCTGCCAACCACAACAGCCATCTCGATACGGTTGTGCTGATGGCGCTTGTCCCTCTGGCGAGTCTTCATCGCGTGCGGCCGGTAGCAGCTGCAGACTATTTCACACGCGGGCCGTTGATGAGTTGGTTTTCTCGTGCAGTTGTCCGGGCATATCGACGCCGTTCAGGCGACGCGTGGCCTTCTTCAACTGCTGGATGCGGCGTTGCAGCCACTGCAACTGTTGCCATTGATCTCGCAGTACTCCGGCCCGTTCAAAGGAAAATTGTTCGGCGGCTTGTTGCATCCTCTGCTGCAGTCGCCCCAGGATCCGGTAGTCGTGACCACGCAGGAACCGCAACGCTTTGCCGACCTTATGTTCGTAAGTTTCGCGACTGCAATGGCCAGCACACGGCGCCGGACAGGTCTTAAGTTCAAACCGCAGGCATTGAGCGGATTGCTCATTCTCGAATAGCTGTAGCTGATTGCTGAACTGCATTTTGATCTTGTCAGGGCAATCGCGTAACTGAAACACATAATTCAGGCAGGCGATGGCTTCACTCAGGCGAGCTCGCCCTGCAATGGGTCCAAAGGTATGAGCGGCTCTTCGCGGCACATCGCGGGCAAAAAACAGAGTGGGAGCCAGACCACCGCTGATGCAAATGAACCCGGGCTGTTGTCGTTCCGGAACAAGTTCCCGTGCACGTTGTAAGGGGGTGCAGCCGCGTGATCAACTCCTGCTCGCGAATCAAAGCCAACAATTCATGTGACAGTGGCTCCCAAACCAGACGGCGACTATGCCGCCGGATTTTGGACATCTTGGGGTCAGACGTTTCTGCTGCAAAATATGTGACTAGCCGGTGCCGCAGCGATTTGCTTTTGCCCACATAGATCAGGGTGCCGTCCCGGTTCAGCCAACCGTAGACCCCGGGGCAACACGGTACCTGTTGACGAATTTCCCGGCGGGCGATGGCCAAATCCCGCATACGCCAAGTGCTGCAGTGGCCGCCGGGCAGTGGCGTGGATTAAGGACCGGCCAAAACCCTGAAAGGTGGCGGTAGCCCCGGATTCGATTGTTGGGGGGTCCTTCCCTTGGATGCCCACGACACACCATCCCGTGAAGTGTCTTTCTGAGTTTGAACTAGCTTTCCGAATTTAGCAGTCGGGAACCCGTCTGGCGAGCCAGGTTGGGTGACGATTGCCAACTGCCAGCGTTCAGGAGGCCGCCGGGGTCCCGTCGTTGTCGTTCGAAAGGGTCGTCAGCGGATCCGGAAAGAACATCGCAAACAGAAACAGCATCACAGCACCCGTGACAAGAAGGCTGTCGGCGATATTGAAATTCGGCCAGGGATCAAAAAGAGGAACGCCCTGCAAACGAAAATGCAGCCCAATCCCGCACATGGTACATGTGGGATTCGCCATAACGGGCCACATATCCAAAACCCATACGATCGTACAGATTGCCCAAAATGCCACCACTCATCAGGCCCATGGCCACGGTCAGCCAGAGACTATGAGCCATCTTCAATGCGAACATCCAAACCAGAATGCCAGCCAGGGCAATCATGGAAAGCCCGCTATGGAAAAC
>CAVQSG010000018.1:0-146350 GCA_963715415.1 uncultured Chloroflexia bacterium
TGTGATCGGCTATTCGGACTTGATGTTTCTGGCGGATCACGAGGATACCTGTCAATTCTCGGACAATGTGTTCGAGTGGCTGTGCGGTGGTGCGACCGGCGGCGGCCCCGACATTGACATCCCCGAAGCCGTGATTCAGAAAGAACTCGCCGAGAACGAATGGGGTTACAGCGAACTCTACGTCTACAATCGCGGGAACGAATTGCTGTCGGCCACGAGTACGCCCCCCGCACCGGGCTGGCTGACCGTTAGCGGGCCGGCGAACATCTATATCGCTGCGGACTCCAGCGCTGGACCACAGTTTGGCGTGGAACAGCGAGGGAGTCGAGCCGGGATACCACACCGTCTACTGGAGCTTCACGACCAACGATCCCAATGAATCCACACTGGTGTGGCCGGTGCGGCTGCACGTGTTGGGAGTCTCCTCGGTCGAACCGACTCCCGCGGGATTGCCGATACGCTTTGTGCTGCAGCCGGTCTACCCCAATCCGTTCAACCCGCGAACTCAAGTGACGCTCCAGCTCGCTCAGGGCGGAACCGTTACGCTCGACATCTACGATGTTCTGGGACGGCACGTCGAACGTGTGCTTCGGACAAGTGGGAAGCGGGCAGCCACACGATCTCCCTTGATTTCTCCGGCAAGCCGGCGGGGCTGTACTTCCTGCGTGCGCGGACGGGCAATGAAGTCCGGGTTCAGAAGGCCATGTACTTGCGGTGAGCCCCCTCTTCCGTCTGCCCGGCGGAGTGGATGCGCGGCGGGCGCCAGCGACCGCCGCCGCATCAAGACACAATAGATTGTGTCGCAACCAGTCCTTTCACCGTCACACCAACAGACGGGGGACGTCATGAAGACCGCAACGCTCATTCTTCTCCTTCCTTCACCTGCGTTTTCGCCCAGCCGCCCGACACGCTGTGGACGCGAAGCATTTACGCTCACTCGGGCCCTTCTATAGCTCGTTCAATGGATCTTCTACTCAGGATGGGGGCTATGCCGTGGCCGGTGTCTGTTGCGGATACTATTTCCACACAATGTACTTCAGCGGATTTGCCGCGAGGTTCACTCAGGCGGGCGAAATGCAGTGGAACTGGGAAGACCAAATGGCGGCTATGATCAGCAGCGGAGTTTATGACATCGCAGAAATCCCAGACAGCGGATTCATGTTGGTCGGCAGTTATAATTGGAGTGGCGGCTACCTCGATCAATGCCTTTGGGCGGCACGTTTGACAGGGAACGGTGATACGCTATGGAGTCGAACCCATCCTGAAGACTGCATGTTCTCATATGGCGGTGGTCGTGCGGTGGCGCTCACACCTGACGGTGGTTTTCTGATTGCCGGAATAGGCGAGTTTTTCTCTGAGCAAGCTGGATTCCGCTGGAAACCTTCTCTGGCGGCGGAACTGGGGAATGAGCCTCGAGGATATCGCGCCGCTGGACGACGGCAACTACATTTGCGTCGGGCACTCGGATTCGGGCGGGCCGTAGTGTTTGATGGTGAAGGTGACGGCGGAAGGCGATACGCTCTGGACGCGCGACTGCCAGACTGATTTCGATGAAATCGCAAACGCCGTTACTGCCACAGCCGACGGCGGCTTTGCGATCTGCGGCAGTTTTCAGGTTCTCAGTTATCCCCGCGACATGTTCATCGCTCTCAAGACCTCCGACGGCGATCATCTGGAGACCCGCGGCTACGATTGCTATCCGTGCGAGGCGATGGATATCCGTCAGACTTATGACGGAGGTTTGTGCTGGCCGGGAACGTGACGTATCACGGGCAAAGCGGGGATTCCACGTGCATCGGGATCGTAAGAACCGCGCCGAATCTCGATCAGCGCTGGATGAAAGCCTGGGGTGGCACCGGGAATGATGGCGCGAATGCCGTCGTGCAGGATCGCGACAGCGGCTACGTTGTGGCGGGCCATTGGGGAACGAGACTTGGTACGTCGCTAAACTCGCGGCCGATCCGTTGGAGATTGATCAGCACGATCTCGCGGCGGCGCCGAATGTTCACTCTGCAATGCGCGCCCAACCCGTTCAACTCCGCCACCACGCTCTCGTTTTCACTGCCGCGTCAAGTCCACGCGCGGCTGGCGGTATATGATATGTTGGGTCGGGTAGTGTGTGTCTTGGCGGATGAGAATTTTGCACCGGGGGAACATCGTATTCCGTTCGACGGTTCCGATTTGCCGTCGGGGATTTATTTCGCGCACTTGCGGAACGGGGAGTTTGGGCGACGCAGAAGCTGCTGTTGTTGAAGAGCGATTCGGTCCTTTACGGCGTAGAGTAGTAGAAACCGACCACGGAAGCTTTACATCTCAAAGGAGTGAATCATGAGACTTCTGCTGTTGACCCTTGCGGTGACTTGCGTTTCGGCCTCACCGGTCTGGCGGCGGACATCGCCTTTGCCCCCACAGATGCCGTGGCTTCGATACGCCGCCCACGCACCGGAAACGGCCATTTCTCCCAATATCCCGGAGGCCGCCCGCCAAGACGGGATCACCGGAAAGGTGCTGGTGAGGATCAGTATTTCCGGCGAGGGAATGAGACCAGCACTGCGATCACTCAAAGCGTTCGCGAGGATTTGGATCAGGCGGCGGTCAAAGCGCTGACGAGCATTCGCTGGACGCCGGCGCAGAAAGACGGGAAACCGGTGGCCTGCGAAGTGATCGTGCCGATTCAGTTCAAGCTGGCGGAGAAAGACAAGAAAGAGTAGATGAGCGGTTGCCCATCCGCTCATGAAGAACTCGTGGACGATGTCGTTCGAGACATACTGGCCGGGAACAAAGAACAGTTCCGCGTCATCGTCCGCGAATACGGCGAGGAGTTGCTGCGCGTGGCTTTTCACTTCGTGCGCGACTGGGACGACGCGAAGGACGTGACGCAGCAGACGTTCATCCGCTGCTACACGAGTCTGCGCAGCTACGATCCGCGCCGTCCGTTCCGCCCGTGGCTCTTTCGCATTCATCTGAACCTCTGCAAATCGGCGGCGCGCGGTCTGCGCCGCCGATTAGCGCGTTTTGCGGATGTGGAGACAATCGAGGAGCCGTCGCGCATGCCGGAAACGGCGGACGACAGTGACGTGATCCTGCGGGAGATTGAACGCGCTTCCCCCCCGGCAGAAGGCGGCCTTCGTGCTGATTGAAATCGAAAATCACACGTCGGTGGAAGCCGCGGACATGCTCGGCTGCTCCGACTCGACCGTGCGCGTGCACCTCGCGCGCGCCAAACAAACGCTCCGCGAGCGCTTGAACGATTGGGAATTTCCGATGAATAGACTGGAAGACGCTCTGACCAGACAGCGCGCGATTCGCCCGCCGGAGGTCTTGTCTATTGAGGTCGAACGCGCGGTGATGCGCCGCGTCCTGACCTCGCGCATGACGGCGCCGCGCGCGCGTCAATGGTCGCTGACGCTGGCGGCGGTCGCCGCGGTCGGAATCGTTTTCATCACCACTTCGCTTCCCCGCCGCGCGCCCGTCGCGCCGCCGGCGGCGTTCGTCGAGTCGGTGATTCTGCTCGACGATCACGTCTGCATCTGGCTCGAACCCACCGCCGTTTCCGGGAGTCCCCGTCCATGTGATCTGACCACACCGGGTTCGTCTGCTGCTGCTCGGCGGCGCGCTGCTGCTTGCGTCGTGCGCGAAAAAAACCGAGCGGCACCTGCTGATTTCCGAGGTCGCGCATTTCGAGATTCAGGGCAACGGTAAATCGCTCAATCTGCCGGTGTTCGCCGCGACGCTTCGCGTGGAGGAAATTCTGCGCGACGTGAAATTGGCCGAATATTACTACGAGAAGCTGTCGCCCGTCTACGATTTCAAATCGTTCACGTTCGCCGGAGCGTCGTCGCGCGAGACGCTGCTCGACCGACCCGGCCCGCTCCACGCGCCGCTGCCGGTGTACAGCTATGAAGATTCGCTGGCGCGCTTGGAACTCTCGCTCACAATTTTCGATGAGAACGCGGCGACCTACGTCTTCCGCATCACCGACAAACACACCGGACAAGTCCGCGATCACGCCGTCAGCGTGCCCGCCGGGAAATCCGCCTCGGTGGGAGGCTCTCTTCGACCGCGAACACAATCGCGGTCACCTGATTTCGATCTCGACTCTCAGCCTGCCGATTACGAAAACTCTCACACCTGCTGAATTAGCGGCTTTCCTCTCCGCCAAAAACACGCCGCGCGGGGAACCGAAATCCCAACTTTTTTTGCCTGGCGATCAAAAATGGATGGACGAGCTGTTCGGCGCCGGCGCCTATGAATTGCCGATCGGAAAAGCCGCTTCCGACAGCGGAAACGGCGATGAACCGCTCGTGGATTTCGACACACCGCCCGCGCCGGTGGGAGGCATGGGGGCGATCGGCGAGAAAATCCGCTACCCGGCCGCCGCGCGCGACGATGGAATCGAGGGCGAAGTGATCGTCGAGGTGGGCGTGAGCGAAGAGGAAAGGTCGGCGACGTGCGGCTGCTGCGCGGCGTGCGGGACGATCTCGATTCGGCGGCGCTGGCGGCAGTAGCAGGCGTCTCGTTTGTTCCCGCGATGAAGAACGGCCAGCCGGTGGCCGTCCGCGTAGCGATTCCCATCCGCTTCCGGCTCAATCCGTAACGTGACATGAAGGATCAGCAGCGATCCTTCGCGCCGTTGTCGGTCTCCAGACCGGCAATGGCGTAAAAGAGAAATCTCTCCCCTCTGGGTCGAGCCTCCGGCTCGACTCTTCTGAAACACTCCTTCCGGATTCTCGTCTCGTATTTTGGTATCTTGCCAGAGAACCTCTCACCGGATCACTCCCTCCCATGCGACTCGAGAAAGCTCTTCTTATCATCGCAGTCGGTTTGTTTGCCGATCAGAGCCTTGCCACTGCGTCCGCCGATTCCAACCGAGTGATCGCCACCCGAATCAGCAACCCTCCAATAATCAATGGAATACTTGACATTATCCCTGCTGGTCCGAAGGCACCGTCAGCAACCGTTTCGTGCAGAAGAATCCGGTGGAATTCGCGGTACCTTCCCAGCAGACCGAGGTGATCGTTCTCTACTACGACGCGGCGCTGTACGTGGGCGCGCGCCTCTTCGACAGCGCACCCGACTCGATCCTCGCGCGGCTCGTCCGCCGCGACGTGGACACCGAATCGGACCTTTTGGGCGTGTTTCTCTTGATCCGTATCACGATCATCGCAGCGGAAACTACTTCGGCCTGAATCCGGCCGGGACACGCTATGACGGCATTCAGTACAACGATTCCTGGACGGACGATTCGTGGGACGGAGTCTGGAAGGCGACGTCAGCCGCGACGCGGGCGGCTGGTACGCTGAATTCCGCATTCCGTTTTCGCAGCTTCGTTTCCGCCGACAACCGCCAATCCGGCTCCTTTGGACAGCTGTCTACTTGCGATCATCTATGACGCGCTTCCTTACTATACATGGTGTACAGAGGTCAGACCTCAGATGGACACTGCCCTGAAAAATAGCACAGGGCCGATGCTTGTGAAACGAAAAAAGGTAGCGTTGAAGCAGCCCGGCCTGAATGAGCAAGTAGTCAAGGCCAGGCAGGCATTCCGATACGGTTTGGCCGCCAGCGCATTCGAACTAGGCGGCGATGGAAGTCAAGGCGACATCAAAACCGAGTGTTTGCAACGTTTTGAGCGCCCGACGCTGTTCTTGCTCCTTGTTGCGTTTGAGGAGGAAATCTCCTCCCAGGTCTTCAAACGTTCGCAGTTGGATCGTCAAGGAGGTGATAGACAATCGTCAAGATGGAATGAGCAACGGCCATGGCGGCCCGTTTCGGTCCTCGACGTGCTCGCAGACGATGGAACTGAGCAGCCAGATAGGTATCCTTGGTACGAGAAGCGGCCCAAGCGGCTTCGACCAGGGCAGAGACCAACCACTTCTGTCCCTTGCGTCGTTTGCCGCTCTTGCGTTTGCCTGCCGATTCGTGATTGCCCGGACAGAGACAAGCCCAGGAAGCCAGTTTCTTGGCCGATGACCAAGATTCTACCGAAGGACCGATTTCCGCCAGAATGACCTCGACCGTGCGGGGACCAACGCCAGTGATGGCATCGAGCCGTTCCATCAGGTCGGCATGGGGTTCTGTCAGTTCTGGCGATACGCTGATCGAGGGCCTCAATACGCTGGTTCAGACTGTCCAACTGATAGAGCAGTTCCTGCAACATGAAGCGGTGGTGCTCACGAACCTGCCCAGTCAAGGCTTCCACCAGTTGGGGGATCTTGCTGCGCATCCGCTTCTGGGCCAGTTGGGCCATCTCTTCGGGACTCTGTTCGTCGGCAATCAATGCTTCCAGCATCAGTCTGGCCGAAACGCCCTGAATGCTGGTCGCAACCGATGTCAACTTGATGTTGGCGTCTTCCAGGATCTTGTGGAGCCGGTTGGCCGCACTGCTCTTCTCCTGTTTCAGGCGAGTGCGATAGCGCGTCAGGTCTCGCAAGTCTCGTTGTGACTCTTCGGGGATGAAGCTGCGTTCCAACAGACCGTAGCTCATCAGCTTGGCAATCCATTCGGCGTCGCTCTCATCGGTCTTGCGACCCGGTACTTGGCGCAGGTGGCGGGCATTGACCACCCAGACATCCAACGCCGGATGCAGAATGTTGTAGACCGGCTTCCAGTAGACCCCAGTGCTCTCCATGGCCACTTGGGTCACGTTCAAGGAGACTAACCAGTCTGCCAACGACCACAATTCCTTGGTCGTTGTACCAAATCGCTTGCGACTGACTTCGATACGACCATCGTCATGCTGAATCCGAACACAGGCCACAACGCTTCGTTTGTGTACATCCAGACCGCTGCAACGAGCAAAGAGCACTTCCATCTTTGTTCTCCTTGGCGGCTACCTATGTGTACCCGACTAGAGCACAGTCTGCCCTGCGTGTTTCGCCAATTCGGCGTCCACAATCCGTGGTGCGTCGAGATACACGAATCAAGCTATACTGCGACTTTGGTAGACCACGGAGTTATCGATCTCTGGTTGGTAGCCGCTTCCTACAGTCTACCATTTTTCATCCCCCGTGGCGCGCAACCGCCCATGGGGAACTCGAGTACTTTGACCTACTCCAACTGGTTTTGGTGGTTGTCTGCAAACACCTCTCTGGAGCCGGCCGGCGACATTCGGCTCCGAGAGGGTATTTGCACACGAACCCTTACGGCTTCAACAAAGCCCAGCCGACGCCGGTCACCAACGCAGCGGCCAATCCCCCGTCGTAGAGGCAAGCAACACGTTCCCCTCTGCGCTCAGAGAAAGACTCAGGTGCATGGCCAAGTCTATTCAACCACGATTGAGATCGTATTCGTCATCCCGGCGCCGTCAAGCGCGACGTGAAAACCGTCGGCCGCCTGTAGGCAGAGGGTGTGTTCGCCGGCGGCCAATTCGAGTTCGGCTTCCAGCTGGCCCTGTCCGAAGTGCAGATGGGTCTCATCTTTGGGAATGCCCAATCCCGGCTCGATGCAGTCGGTGTCGACCATGATGTGCAGATGGCCATGGCCGTCTACCGCCGCGTCGTTGGCAGGTTCGACCACGAAATTCTCTGCGGTCATCACCAACTTGACCGGGCTCGAGACAGCGGCACCGTCAGCCGGTTGCGCAAGGAAGACACGGACCTCATTGGGTTCAGCCGCGGCCGGTTCAGCCGCGGCCGGTGCAGCCGCAGAATCAGACGGGGCAGACGTGGCCACCGGCGCACAGCCGGCCATCAGAATGGACAGCGTCGAGATCGCTGTCAGCAGGATTTTTAGCGTACCTATCATGGGAATTCTCCTTATCATCGAAACGTGTAGCCTCATCGGCATCCGGAGTTCGTCGACATGCTGGTCTGTTGCCATGTCGAACCCATCATCGCGCCGGCAGTGTCCCGCTGTCATGGGACCGGCGTCCCAGGGAGACGGGAAATCGGTCGGGAACTTCTTTCACGACAGGCGCCGGTGAATCCCTGTAGTCATCCTTGTACGGTTCCTATCAGGGGAGTATACGTAAAAAACGTCACGCTCTTGACATGCACCAGCTTGGCCAGTAAACTTGACCTAGCCGTTGTTGTTAAACATACACCATCTATCAGCGCCACACGCTTTCACAGATATGATTGGTGGTGCGATCACATCCATTGTGATGCGCCTGATGGTATCAGAGATGCGTTATCGCCCCCATAGCAGCGAAGAACGAGAAAATCGTGATGAGTTGGCGCGCGCCATGAAACCTGACTCCCTTAGCAAGCAGTTGCTAGGGGAGTTCTTTTTCCGGGATTCTCTCGAGCGGCCACCGTTGTCTCTGATTGAAGGGATTGTGACTGGCCGCCATCGAATGGACCCTACTGAGATCGAGGCACACGTATGCGCGAAATTTTCAAAGACCGGGCCTATAGCTCAG
Organism: uncultured Chloroflexia bacterium; assembly: GCA_963715415.1. Taxonomy (GTDB): domain Bacteria; phylum Chloroflexota; class Anaerolineae; order Caldilineales; family Caldilineaceae; genus JAWKOK01. Next base: position 8,363 of record CAVQSG010000018.1, read on the forward strand.
ACGGAAGAACCGAGGTCGAGCGGGATGCGGATCTCGCCATGCATATCGTGATGCATTTGAGCGACTGCCAGGACGCGGTCGAGGGTTGCTGGCACGGCCAACATCTGGTGGCAACACTGCGCAATACCTGCCATATCCTGGAGGCACTCTATTCGCTCGAAAGACACGCGTTCGAAGGCATGATCGACAGCGGCATTTCGTGGCTCGTCAATCTTTCCGACAATTTGAACGATGACGGCGAGGACGTGCACTCGTTGCGTCTACACCCCAGCCGCTTCAAGACGCTTGCTTGGCTGGGAACGTTGGACGATACGCAGGTACAGAGTGAGCTTGAACGACTCGGCAGCCAGATCTCCGACACCGGACTGCTGCACGGATTCACCGCACGTCCGCTGTTGGCCACCATGACTCTCCTGGATTGCTTCTATCACATTGACCGGCGAGAAAAGCTCAACCGGAGCCAAAAGCAGCAGGCGGAGTTGGCATTGGACGCGGTCCAACGCCAACTCGAGTCGTGGCAGCCGGGAAGCTACATGCCGGACAGCGAGTCCCTGTCGACCGCGGGCGATGTCAGCTACGCGCTCGATCTCCTGGTACGCTGGGGGCGCATGCGGACATCAGATCCCAGATGCACGCAGGTGGTTCCCTTTCTCTTGGCGCAGATCGAACGCTCCCAGCGTCGGCAGCCTGTTTCGTCGGACATGCTCTACAGCATCATGCAGTTGGCCAACCACTTCAATACCGATGTCGAGATCCATCAACAGTTGTGCCAATTTTTGCAGAGCATCCGAGTGCACTACGACAGACCGGATCTGCGCAAACAGCCGGAGGTAATTCACCCGCTCGTGCTGCGTTGTCTCCTGGCCGTGCACGGCGAAGCGCTGCGCGCCAAGATGATCGGCAACCTGTTGCGGAATCAGTTGGAATTGCTGCAGGAGCACAACCAGACCAACGATCTGGAGCTACGCCGGGCGTTCCAGGAGCTGATCAAGCGGAGGCTGGATGTGGACATCCAGTCCATCCAGCCTCTCTCCGGCGGCATCACCAACAATGAGGTCTTTCGTGTTGCCTACGCAATCAACCTGACGTCGCCCTATCAGATCGGCGATCTCTCGCGCACCCAGTTTCCGGGTCCGCAGTCGCTGGTTATCAAACAAGGAAGCCGCGACTCGCTCAATCGTGCCGTGACGCGCTATCAGCGCTTGCCCGAATCCGTCAAGGAGATCTTCGCACGCCATGCCGACGATCCTCAACTGTTGGCCACGGACCCGACGACACCGGCCTACCTGATTCTGGAGGATTTGACCGACAGATACGATACGTTCCGCAACATGCTGAACCAGGCCGACCAGCGCCGGCTGACCATGGCGCAGCGGGATGCCCTTCACCACGCTTGTGCGACGATCATGAAGGGTCTGACCGCCATCTACGAATCGACCAAAACGAAGGATACGGATTTCGTAAGCCACCAGCTTGCACGGCTCTACCTGAGCGGCATAGAGCACCAGGCCAACAAGATCACCCAGACCGGCCGGCACGCTCACTTTCGAGTCTGGGTCAGGGGCTTCTGGCTGGGCAAGCGACGGTTTCCGTCGCTGGATCACTATCTACAGATCATCGAGCGCCACAGGACCAAGATTTCAATTCCCTTTCTCATGCTGATCCACGGTGACTGCCACGCACGCAACATCATGTTGGACAGCGACTACGACCATGTCAAGCTCATCGATCTGGACAAGCTTGACTATGAAGGCGATTACATTTGGGACGTGGCTGAACTACTCGAGGATGTGGCCGTCTTTCGTTTCCTGTTTGACGAGGAGTACAGGTTCTATTATGACGGGCATGCGGTGACCTTCCCCGTCTCGGACTCCCCGAATCCGAATCCCATTGAGGCACGCATCGAGTATCCCGCCTTCACCAGCGCCCTGACCCAGGAATTTCAGCACACCATCATCGAACTGCTGCAGGACTATGCCGAGCGGATCGGCGACACCTCGTGGAAAGATCGCCTCTGGTTGGCCCTTGCGAGCCATCTGCTATCTCTGGTGTCCAACCACGATAGCGTCGAACACGCCTCGGTCATCTATGTCGAGGCCATGAAGATGCTCGACGATCTCTGCGCTCATCTCCAGCAGAAGATACCATTGCCCGACATCCCGTTTCCCGGCACACATGTGGACCCGGAAAGTCGCGAACGCCGGGAGCCCTTCCAGGGGCGCGGTCAGGAAAAGCTATTGATACTCCACCGCAAGATCGTGGCAATGTCGGACGGCATCGACTATGAAGCGCGTGCGAACGGTTCCTTCGCACGGTATTTCCGCCCGGATGTCAAGTGGCCGGTTGTGCTGGTGGACACCACCAAAAAGCAATGGCAGGTATTGCTGGCTGCGAACTGCGCAGAGCTGTCCGACCCCAACGGCCTGGCCGAACCAACAGACGGCGGTGGCGCATTGGGTACGGTGATTACACTGGACAAAGAATTCGATCCTGCAGCGGTGGCCGAACTGATCAAACAGACGGTCGTCTAGAAAACCATGGCTCAATACATCCCTCCCCGCTATCTACCATCATACCGCCAACGCGAGATCGGATTTATCTGCAATCAAGCCAATCGTGGCGAATCCCTCTGTTTTGTGGGCGTCGCCGGATCCGGCAAGTCGAACCTGATCAAGTTCCTGCGCGATGACACCGCCGCCAAGCGCCAATATCTGGGCGACGCGACCGACCATGTTCACTTTCCGGATGTCGACGCCACCGGATGGGATGGAACTCCCGACAGACTGTGGAGGATGATGACCAATGCGCTGGGACGCGTGACGGACCGGATCGGACCCGTGCCGTCGCGCCGGGAGGCGAACCGCTGCAGCAGCTGGAAGAGAGAATCGAATGGGTGTGCCAGCAGGAGCAGCACCGGGTCATGTTCATGTTGGACGAGTTCGACGATGTCTTGCGCAAGGGACCACCCTCTGTCTTTGATCAACTCAGCCGGCTGCGATCCGCCGGCAATCGGGAACGACTCAGCTTTCTGGTCTTCACACGCAAATTGCCGCATGTACTTGGACGAGGCCATCAACTCGAGACACAGTCGAAATTTTACGATCTCATTCGCTACAACACCTTCGCCCTGCCACTGCACGAAATCGCCGACTCACGTCAGATGCTGAAACATCTGAACGCCAAAGCAGATAACCCCTTTGCGCGCGAAGAACTCACGCTTATTCAGAGCCTGACCGGCGGCCATACACGCCTGATCAAGGTCACCTTTGAGGTTTGGCTGCGAGAAAAACCGGAAGACCAACGGATCGTCGACTTTCTCGCCGGCCAGCCGGAGATTCAGGACGAATGTAACCGCATACTCAACGGATTGCATCGACAGGAGCGCGAAGTAGCGCTCCGATTTGCCCACGGCCAAACGGTCGCGCTCGACGATCCCACTCTGGATCAGCTACAGCGACGCGGTCTGATCGTACAAAACGGAAAATGGTTTTCACCCTTCATGGAGATCTATCTTCAAGACTACCTGGAGTAGGGAAGCGCCATGAGCCAAAGGCACAGATTCAGGCTGCTGGTGGCAGTGTTGACTCTCATCTACGCAATCGTCATCTGGGGAATCTGGAATTCACCGCGTGCCGGCTATGGCGGGGCGGTTCCGTTTCAAGGCATCGCATTGGCTTTTCTCGTCGCCCTCTACGTGCTCCTTGTACTCCACCTCAGGTCCTGGTTGGCTGCGCGCCCGGACGACACAGCCGACATGGCCATCTTCATCATGGTGACCTTCTCCATTTTTTTCCTGCTTCTGGCTTCAGCATTTTGGTTGCTTAGCGCAGCCGGCGTCGACGACAACCGTGCAGCCATTCGCCGATTCCGGATCGTCCCCATCGTCGCGGTGATGCTCTACTATCGCCTGTTTATGGCCGTCCGTAGCCGGCGCTATGTCCGCACATACGATGTGCCGACCGGTCAAACCGCCGTCATTCAGCGCAACAACGTCGTACACAGGCTGGCAACAGCCGGCACTTCATGGCTATTTGGCGCCGACCGCGTCGCCTACATGATCGACATTAAACCGCAGCAGATGACAGTCCAGACCGACATCCTGCGCATGAATGAATTGGCGTACAAATACACCCTGCGGGTGCGCTATCGCTTTTCACCGCCCAATCACAGTCCGCTCGACGACGACCGCCTGCGACGTCTCAGCCAGACCTATGCAGCGGATCGCCGTACTGACGTACGCACGATCGTCCACAATGCGGTCCACCAGACCATGGCACAGTTCCAGGCCGAACGGAAAGACGTGGGCAGCATCGATCAATTTGATGCGCTGCTGATTGTCATTCCCGGCATGCCGGAGAGCGATCGACTGCTGCAAAAGATCGAGGGAGTTGTCGCCGTTCGCTTGGCAGGCATGGATGTCGAGTTGAACAAGTCGGGTGGGGTTACCATCGAAAACTTCAGCATGCCGCGCGGGCTTCAAGAGGAACTGACCCAAGCCAGAATTCACGCGCTCTTCCAGGCACGAGTTCCAACCACGGATGCAGCCGCCGTGGCGCAGCTTCTCGAATGGGTGGGCAAAGCGGAACCGCTGGCAATCCGCTACACACCGCGGAGCATGGTGACAGGCCTGAGCAGTACAGACCCCGGCGAGCCGGATCCCGCACAAGCCGGAGCTTCGACCCCCTTCCCCGACCTGAACTACACGTTGACAGCGCGAGACTTGAGCGTCATGCGCGTCGTACCCCAAGCAACGACGACACGGACGCCGGTTCAGGACGGGTCACACGAAGCGCCAAGCCAGGAAGGCTACAGCCTCTCGCCCCGTGATCTCAGCGTCATGAGAAGGCTCCGGCAAGGGTACGCACCTACTTCAGAAGATTGAGAAGTCACATCAGTCACCGTCGCGGAAAAAAGGGGAGGACGACGCAATTGCGTCGTCCTCCCCTTTTGTTTCTTTCAAAGTATCGCCGACTGTTTCGGACGGGCAGCGCCTACGTCGGGAAGTTCACCGTCACACCGATGCCGAATTGCTGCAGCATGGGCAAGATCTGTTGCAGGGTCGGTTTGAGCATCTCGAGCACCGGTCCTGCGCTGTCGCCGGCCATGGCGCCGCCCAGATCCATCAAGTTGAAGAGCTCTTCCTGCTGGCCAAACTGCAAATAGGGCAGCGGCTGGCCATTGACGGAGATGAGCAGTCCGCTCGGCGCGGTGCGGATGCCCAGGCTTTCCAGGCCCAGTTCCTGGACGCTCTCGATCTGATCCGGCTCCAGTTGCGGCCGCGGCCAGCGGTCCCTGGATCATGCCGGCCATGAGCGGATTGATGCCGCCCAGTTCAAAGGTGCCGTCGGCCGCGTAGTTGATCTCCAGCGGGATGGTCGGCTGCTGGGCGACAACGGCGGCTAGGTCGGTTTTGGCCACGTTGTCAAAGGGCGCATTGCTGACCGTCAGCGGAATTTCCGATTTGCCCGCGGTAACGGGGAAGCGCAGACCGATGTTCAGCCCCAGCTTGGGCAACAGCGGTAAAATGCCGCCCGCCGCGCCCAGGTCTTGTCCCATGGCGTCAAGCGTCGCGACCAAAGCCGCTAGAGATTCTTCGTTCCAGACAAAGGCCGGCGCCGGCTTGCCGTTGACGAAGATCAGCGCGCCGCTGGGCCGGGTCGCCAACTGGATATGCTGGATATCGAGCTTTTGGAGACGCTCGATGGTCGTGGGCTCCATAGAGATGCTCGACAGATCGGAGCCCAGAGCCGCGCCCAATTGTGAGACGGGAATACCGCCCAGTGTGGCGTTGCCGTCGGCGTCAAAATCGATGTAGATGGTGGGAATGTCGACAACCAGTTCATCCGCCGCAGCTGCCGGCGTTGTCGACGGTCCGAGTCGCGCCCCACAACCGGCCAGCGCGAGCGTCAAGGCCACAAATAGTGCGGCGATCCACAGACGGCCGGCTTGAGCAAAATACTCTGTGCGTCGCATTCGATACTCCTTTTGGTGATCCCGCTGCGATCAAATCACTTGATGAGTTTGATGAGGACTAACCAGACTTTTGGATGGCTAGACGACGCCGGCATGGTGTCATCTGAGATTATCCAGAATAACCCGGTTCGGCGTCGGAGTTTTGCGCAGATTGTTTATATCACAGAGACCAATCACGGTCAATCGTCAATCGGGGCCTGTGGGTCGAGACGGTATCTCGACCTACATTGACAAGCTGACCCGCCTGCCGGCACGAGAGACATCGAATATTGGTCGAAGCGACCAGAGACACACGCGGATGGCGGGCCACCGGCACGGTGCAGACGAAAATCGACGGATGGGAGGAAATGTTGGGCGGAGAACTACTGGTCAGCCGGATCTTAGCATGGAAAACCGGCCGAAACAATAGAAAGTTTACGGCCATCAGCACGAAATGCACCCGCTGCGTCAACCAAATTTGAACGCAACGTTGCTGCGTGCTATCGTTTGTTCTGCTTCGGTTCGGCGGACTGTCGCAATAGAACGGCCGGTAGCCGCACCTACGACAGTCATGATCTCGTGGTGGCTTCAGGCCTATCCAAGAAGATAGCTACCCCATGCACCTTCCTGGAAGCTTTCCGCCAAACAGATTGTCTCGCAGTCAGCTTCCAGGAAGATCGGGGTCTCTATTTCTCTGGAACGACTTCAGTAATGAATGAGGATTTCCGGCGGGATTCGCCGGCGTGCCGCTGGCCTGTGTATCAGCAAGAAGTGAGTCTTCCTATGCCCGGTCGATTTTATGAAGAATTGAACGTCGGCGACACCATCAGTCACAGCCTAGGTCGCACAGTGACCGAGATGGACAATGTCCTCTTTTCGGCGCTGACCATGAATAGCCAACCGCTACATCTAAACGAGGACTTTGCCGCGCGCGAAACCCAATTCGGCCGTCGCATCGTCAACGGCATCTTCACCTTGGGGCTGGCTGTGGGTATCACCGTCCCCGAGTTGACCGAGGGAACCATTGTCGCCAATCTAGGCTACGAGACGGTCAGGCATCCACACCCCGTGTTCCACGGCGATACACTCTATGTACAGAGCGAGGTGCTGGAAAAACGACTCTCCCGCTCCCAGCCGGATCGGGGCATCGTACGCTTTCGCCATATCGGGCGCAATCAGGACGGCGTAACCGTGATCGAGTTCGAGCGCACGGCATTGGTGTTGCGGAAACGCGATCGCCACGCAGGAGAGTAGTCTGTGGGGCGAGATGGGTTAAGGCCCGGTCAGGCAGTCTCCTCTTCCAGCCAGGTGAGATAGACCATGGCGGCCTCGTTCGAATCTCGACACATTTCCGGATGCGGACGTAGTTGAACACAAACGGTGGGCCGTTCCGGTTGCCCAAAAAGCCGGCAACGATTGTCGTCGGTCAACTGTACACAGCGGACGCCGGCCAGTTTGCCGTCGGGCATACCCGGAATCGGCGACGAGATCGACGGTGCAATGCAGCAGGCGCCGCAGCCGGACCGGCAGTCATTCGGATCTGTATGTTTCATCGCGGCGACACGTTCACTCCTGGCCGACAATCGTTGCTCCTCCGCATGTTCGCGTAGACCGCGACCCTCGCGGTCGCCCGTTGTGGCCGGCGGGTGGGTGCAAGACTCGCCTCTACGATACGGGAGTTTCATTTCTGCGGCACATGTCGAGCATATTCTGCGGAGGGCAGTATACGATGGCAGAGGGAAAAAGCAACTATCAGGTGCGCATTCTTGGCATTCCCATGGACCTGGGCCAACAACGGCGTGGTGTCGACATGGGTCCGAGCGCTGTTCGTTACGCTGGCCTCTTCGAACGGCTCACGCGGATCGGCTGCGATGTTGAGGACGCCGGCAATATTCTGGTGCCCCTGCGCGACGAACGCATCGTACGCGAGCACTACGGCAGACAAGCGAGCCGCGGCACCTTGCGTCACTTGCCCGAGGTCGTGGCCGTGTGCCAGGCGATCTACGATGTGGCCAGACAGTGTGCAGCGTTGCCGGAGGTGCCCATCTTTCTGGGCGGCGACCACTCGATTGCCATCGGCACCGTGGGCGGGACGGCCGGCGCCGGCCCACTCGGACTGATCTGGATCGATGCACACGGTGATTTCAACACGGCAGAAACGACGCCGTCGGGAAATATCCATGGCATGCCCGTAGCTGTGCTGACGGGACGTGGCCATCCGGAGCTGGTCGATCTCGGTCATCCGGGCGCCAAGCTCCGTCCACAGGATGTCGTGATGATCGGCATCCGCGACCTGGACGGCGCTGAACGCAATTTGCTGGCCGGCAGCGGCGTGCATGTCTACACCATGCGCGACGTGGACGAGTTGGGCATGGCCGCGATCGTCCGCCGCGCGCTTAACCACCTGGATCATCTCGAACGTCTTCACGTCAGCTTCGATATGGATGCTATGGAACCTGGCGATGCGCCCGGCGTCGGCACCCCCGTGACCGGCGGGCTGACCACACGCGAGGCCCACCTCCTCATGGAAGTATTGGCCGAAACGGGCAAGGTCCATTCCCTAGATGTCGTCGAGATCAACCCTATCCTGGACAACGGCAACCGCACCGCAGAATTGGCGGTTAACCTGATCGCATCTCTCTTCGGACAGCGAATCCTGTAGAGCGATTCTCGCTGCAGATACTCCGGGAACCGGGCAAGTCATGGGCGGGGTTGTTCGGCGTCTCAGGATGCAGTCCTTCGTCACTCGCCCGTTTGCGGACATTCGTGCTACACTCAGAAAATCATGATCAACACACCAAATTCTCTCCAATTTATCAAACCCAGCGTTCGCGCCGGCGCGCCCGTTCCGCGCACCGGCGTCGCCGAAGGGGTGCACCGTCTGCAGTGGAATGAAAACCCGTATGACTACCCGGCTGATCTCAAGGAGGAAGTCTTGCGGCGTATGGCAAGACGCGCCTGGGCCCACTATCCTGACGGCCTGCGTCCTCTGGGCTTGATCGATCTGTTGGCGCGTCAGTGCGATGTTTTGCCTGAACAAGTGGTCGTCAGCAGCGGTTCGTCCAGTCTCATCAAAATCGTGCTGACATCGGTGCTGCAACCAGGCGATCGTGTCGTGATGCCGTCGCCCACATTTCTGCTCTACCGCCGCAATATTGCACTGCTCGGCGCACAGGTGCACGAGATTCCGTTGTTGCCGGAAGACAACTTCGCGCTGCCCGTGGCCGAGTTGGTCGTGACGGCACGCACGAACGAAGCCAAGCTGATCGCCGTGTGTGCGCCCAACAATCCAACCGGCACGGTCTATAGTGTCGACGATCTACGCCGGCTGGCCGATGAGGGCGGTGCGTTGCTGATGGTTGACGAGGCCTACGCAGAATTCTGTGGTCAGGACTTACGGCCGTTGCTGGACGAATTCGACAACGTGGTCTTGGTGCGTACCTTTAGTAAGGCATATGCGATGGCCGGCCAGCGCGTCGGCTATGCACTGGCGCATCCGGCCCTGGCTGTCGAGCTGGACAAGGGCGTCAACTCGTTTCCGGTGTCGACATTCAGTGAAACGGTGGCTACGGTGGCGTTGGAGCACCAGGAACGTTTTATGTCCAATGTCGCACGCATCGTTGGGGAACGCGAGCGGATGTCGGCTGCCCTTGCGGAGATTTCCGGCGTTCGTCTATTCCCCAGCGGGACGAACTTCCTCCTGGTGCAGTTTGACGACGATCCGTCGCCGATCTTCGCCGAACTACAGGACGACTACGGCATTTTGATCAGCGACATGATCAGCTACCCCGGACTGCACAATTGTCTGCGCATTTCGATCGGGCTGCCGGAAGACAACGACCAAGTCATCGCCTCCGTTCGCAACGGCGGTGCGAACAAGTCATAGGCGGTCTTTTGCGGCCGATGTTCGCCGGCTCACGCGCCAAAACCAGAAGACCGTCAACAGGATTCCCAATCCGCCGATCGCGTATAACGATGGGAATCCCACTACTGTGGCCGCAGAAAATGCGACCAACGGCCCCAGCGCCGACCCCGCATCCGACGCTGTCGTAAAGACGCCGATAAAGCGATGTGGACGGGATGAGGCCATGGCCGCGCCGCTGGCCGCGGCGTTGAGTGCAATGTACAACCCACCATCACAGACAAAGACCAGTAACAAGCACAATACAGCGCCGGCTATGGGCAGCGAAATCACGCCGGCCAGCCCCAGCACATACAAGATCGCCAGCCCCAGCGCCATGTTCGCCTGACCGGTCCGGTCGGAGAGGTAGCCGAAGGCGGGGCCCAGAACCATATCACTCAACCAGCGCGCGCCTAACATCAACCCGGCCAGAGTTCCCACGCCGATCCCCAAAAGAAAGACCGTTCGATCCTCCGGCAGCCGTTGTGCCAGGAAGAGCGACGTCGTGGAGAGAACGACGCCGTTGACAAAATGCCCGACCATACTCGATGCAGTCAGCCAGCGCCGGACCGGATTGACCCACATGGCGCGCCAGCCGTCTCGAACCGTCGCCGGCGGCTGCGTTTCCCGGGAAGCTATTGAGGAGACCGTCGAGTCATCGGCAGACGCTATGTTGCGCCAGGGCAAGAAGATTGCGATGGGGACGGCAAGTGCGGTCACGAAGGCGATCGCGCCCACAGCCGACCGGTATCCGTAGCGATCGTAGAGGAGACCGCCGGCGAGGACGCTTAATGCGCTGCCGAGCCGCACCAGCCCCCAGAGCAGGCCCGTTAGCCGGCCCTTGCGCGCACCGTCGCCGGTCCAAATCGCGACATATCCACCCTGGCGCAGGGAAGACCAGGCCACGCCCCAGAGTATGCCGCGCCAGCAGAAACGGCGCGAACCCACTCACCAGAGCGTAGGTCGAGGTCGTCACCAGACTCAACACTGTCGCCGCTGTAAAGGGTCGGCGTGGGCCGAAGCGTTCAAAGAGTCCGCCGGCCCAACTATTGGAAAGTAGACGGATGAGACGATTGGCGCTTAACAACAGACCGACCAACGGCAATGCAATGCCCAAATTGGCGGCTTCAAGCGGCAGAATACTGTACATCAGCGAATCGCCCAGAATGCAGAGGCCGACCGTGAGGCCGACCTCTGCAACAAAACGACCGGGACGTACAGAAGAGAGTGTGGTAGAAGTGGCAGGCTGAGAAGACATCCTGCGACTAACGCAAATAGGCCGGCACGTACTCCTGGGCAGTACCCACCACATCACCGTAGGGCGAAACCGGCGCCGGAGTCTGCGCCGGAAGCGGCGTGAAGGCGGGCGGGGGCGAGGCCAGAAATGCCTTGGCGCGACTATAGCCGGCCTGGATCATCTGGTCACCCTTGCTGAAATCACGAAAGCCGATATCGCTGAAGTCAGGTAGATTGACGTGGTAGAGATCGATGTTGGGCGCCTGCTTGGCTCGATCGATGTCATGAAGTAGGGATTGACTCAACATGGTCGACAGCGTGAGACCCAACACGTTGAGCACGCCTTTTGGCACCTCGACCTTGTAATCACCATATCCGGCATTGACGACATAGATGGTGGTGGCGCCCTGATCGATGGCGACACTGGCGGCAACATTGGCCACCACCCCGCCGTCGACCAGATAGAGGTCCCTGTATGCAATGGGCGGGTGAATGCCCGGCACCGTGGAACTGGCCAGCACCGCGTCGACGCAGCGGTGCGGATCTGTCGCAGCCCGAAGAGAAAGAGTCGATGCGTGGTCAGATCGGTGCTGGTGACGTAGAGTGGGTGCTGTAGGTCGTTGAAGGTATCGGGCAGCGTGTTCTCCAGTATCTGGCGCATCCCCGTGTTGCTGTAGAGACTTGGCTGCCGGCTGCGCAGGCGCCAGCCAATCTCCAGAATATGCTCAGGATAGATCGTGTCGACCGTGACCGAATTCCACAGTTCTCCCATGGCGTCGATCGTCTTGAGATTGGCGCCGTGTGCGGCCAGATAGGCCGCATTGATCGCGCCGGCCGACGTACCAACCACCAGATCGGGTTTGAGTCCGGTTTCCAACATAGCCCGCAGCGCGCCAACCTCCAACGGGCCGCGATTACCTGCGCCACTGAGTACAAATGCCAACATGGATTTCCTCCTTATGCTCTCTCATGAACGCTACACCTTTGCGTCCTTACCCGCAATCACAATCACAAATTCACCCTTGGCCTTTCGATCCGCGTACTGGGCGGCCAGTTCGGAGAGAAGGCCGCGTTCAACGGATTCGTAGAGCTTGGTCAGTTCTCGGGCCACCGCTGCGGGACGGTCGCCATAGACGTCCAGTGCATCAACCAGGAAGGCACCGACGCGAAAATGGGCTTTCGTAAAAAATCAAGGTGTGGGGCGACTCCGCATCGATGGCCAAGAAATTGCGTCTCTGCCCGCTCTTCCGCGGGGGGAAGCCGCGGAAGGTGAAGCTGTGCACCGCCAGCCCGGACAGCACCAGCGCCATGAGCAGTGCGGACGGGCCCGGAACCATGGTCAGGTCCAGATCTTCTCCCGAGTCTCTGGCCTGTAATACCCGGCGCACCAAGGTGAATCCTGGGTCAGAGATGCCGGGAGTGCCGGCATCGGTGACCATCGCCACGTTCTTGCCTTCTCGCAACAGATCGAGAATCCGCTCCCCTGCCGCGTGTTCGTTGTGCTCGTGAAAAGCGATCTGTGGTTGCCGGATGTCGTAGTGCTTGAGCAGACGTCCCGTCTTGCGTGTATCCTCACTGGCCACGAAGTCGGCGTTGCGCAGGGTCTCGAGGGCACGCAGAGTGATGTCGTCAAGATTTCCGATGGGTGTTGCAATCAGATAGAGCATTGATGACTATCTGTCTCTCTGATTATTCCTGCCGGGATTCACTAGTGAATCCCGACAGAAATCCCTACACAGTTTCTACCAGAGGTAGCCCAGCCGGATTTCTGTCGTGGTATTCACGCCGAACTGTACTAGGGCTTGCGGGCAACGACCCCAAATGCCTGTGGCCGTGGCGCGATGCCTGTAAAACCGGCTTCCTGCAGCCGCCGCACCACACCGCGTGTCACTGTGGCGCCCGACCTGCTGTTGGGGTTGCCGATATAGTGAAAGAGACGCCCGCGTGGCTTCAGGATACGCATGAACTCGCCATAGACCGTTGCACTATACAGATCACCGTCAATCCCAAAGGCCGGTGGATCGTGGAGGACGCCGTCGAACTCAGCATCCGCGAACTCCTGGATCAAGTCGTAGCTATCGCCCACCAACTGCGTGACCTTGGGGTTGTCGAACAACGCTTGCGACCAAGGATTGAGGCGACACAGTTCCAGCACCGTCGGCTCGATTTCGATGGTGGTCACATGGATAGCTGACTTACTCGTTTCGACAGCAGTGTAGCCCAGACCGGTCGCCGTGTCGAGCACGTGTCCGCGGGGCCGTAGCGCCTTGACCTTCTCACGTGTGTCCTGCACCGGATCGGTCCCCTTGATGCGGTGCATGGAGATGCCGGAAATGAGCATCGTCGGCGCACGTTCGGTCGGCATGAGACTATAGACGCGGTTGGTCGATTCTGCAAAGCGTACGATCTTCTCGGCGACGCCGTCTTCGACCAGAAAACAGTTTACATTGCTGGCCGCTATCTCTCGCAGCACGGGCCACGGCACCACCTGACCGCACGCAAATGTAACGCCGGCATCATCACAAACAGCCTGCATGCGGGTTAAGTTGAGATCGGCGGAGCTCTCGACCTTCATACGGCCGGCGGCACAGGCGTCGAGCAGCAGTTGCGCTTGTGGATAGGCAAGAATAAGTCGAGACATGTCAGGTGAACCAAGGGTCGGCCCGGGAATAGGTTGCCGGACGCTAGTACAGTCGGGCGTAGATTCCACGGCAGTAAATAGGGCCGCTATACTCGAGTAAGAACACCTGAATAACTGTGGCCCTATTTACGCCGGGATCTACTAGGCGATCAAGGTCCCTTTAGTGCTGGGAACAGCCTGCCTGCGCGGGTCTGTGCGCGTGGCCTTATCCAACGCGCGCGCCAGCGCCTTAAAGAGCGCTTCGACCTTGTGATGGTCGTTGCGACCGTAGAGGATCTTTGCGTGCAGGTTCATGCGGCTGTTGTATGCAATGCTTTCAAATAGGTGAAAGATCAGATCCGTCCCCAATTTTCCCACCGCCGGCGTGGTAAAGCCGGCGTCGAAGACGCAATAGGGGCGACCACCAAAATCCAGTGCGACAAAGGCCAGTGCTTCATCCATCGTCACATAGCTGTGTGCGGTCCGCACGATCGAGCGGCGGTCGCCCAGCGCCTGATCCAACGCCTTCCCGAGACAGATGAAGATATCCTCGGCTGTATGGTGTTCGTCAATCTGGAGATCTCCTTGCGCCTTGACAGTCAGGTCAAACATGCCGTGCGCGGCGATGGCCGTCAGCATATGATCCAGAAAACCGATACCGGTGTCGACTTCAGCGCTAACCGCGGCCGTCCACATTGAGATAGAGTTCAATATCCGTTTCGCGAGTCTTCCGCTGAATTTGGGCTTCGCGCATGGTATTCATTGGCTTGTACGTTTCTGTGCCTCTACCTAGAACGTGGGTAGGGCAGAATGGATGGTCAAAGACCTTTAGTGTACACGGTTCGGCAGGCTTGTGCCAAGGGCAATTGCGGAGAGGGTCCATACTCCATTTTCCGCCCCCAAATGGGATATACCCCTGCGTCGACCCAGCGCACCAACAGTATGGCATTCCTACGCGCTACCATACGCATGAATTGGTGTTGGAACTTGCCCGGGCCACCATCCGTCTGCCATACAGATCCCCGAAGCACGATTCTCGTGACGTCCGTCTTTTGTGTGGCCCTCCTCCAGCCAATTGGTCCAATCAATGTCAGCAAAGATCCGTGGTCAATGGACTGATTGGTCGGTCTGGAGGTCCTCCGTCGAGTTCACAAGGAGCAATCGAGCATGGACCGAGGTTCGACGATCGGGCACATTGCCATGGCACTTCGCTGTCACGAATGCACGGCACGACAATATCTTCACGAAGTCAATGCGGGTATCGATCGCTACGCCAGCAATCCGGCTGAAGTCGTCGATCAGCACACGCTGATGGCTTTGGGTCTTCATCACGCCGATACCATTCTGGGCCGCCGACTGGCACCCCTCTTGATGCCGGTGCGTGATTCGCGCCGCTGATCTACTTCCTCGCCGTCGCTGTTGCCGGCTCAAAACTGAATGACAATTGAGTGAGACCCCGCCGGCGTACGCCGGCGGGGTCTCTTGGTGGGTAGGCACCTCACCTCACAAAATCATGTGAGCGGACTCGAGAAAGGACTACTGAATTCCATCGCCGGTCAAGTCGAAGCTGTAATAGATGGTCTCTTCGACGTTGTCAGGCGCTTCAACCACGATGTAGTAACGGCCAGAGCTGCGCAAACTGCCCGACCACATCGCGAAGTCTTTCACGCCATCTTCGTCGTTGTCCTGATTGACGAACGAACAGCAGCCGAAGTGCTTCAGATCTTCTCCAAGCTCCCACATGCGCGCCTGTTCACCGTTGTGAACGGTGAGCAGGACGTCGTCGATCTTGTCTGCCACCAGGCGAATCTCGGCCTGTTCGGCCAAATCCGGATCGAAGTCGAAGTCAAACGCATACCAGTGCGCAGCACCAGGTTTGAGTTCAATCCAATCCGTCGTGGGCGGCATGGCGAAGAAGGGGCTGGATCCTGTCAGCCCTTCCACAGTTACCGGCTGCTTCTCAGGCACGGTGGCCATGACGGTCTCGACTGCGACGTCTTCAACAGGCGCCATCTTCTCGCCGAGCATCGCGAAGTTCTCGCCGGTGACCTCAAAGCGGTAGGAGACCGGTTCATTCACGTCGCCGGCGGTCTTTACGAGGATGTAATGGGTTCCCGTCGCACCTGGCATACCTGACCAGAGAGCGTACTCCTCGAACACCTCATCCTCACGATCTTTGTAGACCTTCGTGCAGCATCCGAAGTGGCCCTCAGTGCCGTCATCGATCCATTCCTCAACCTGCTGTCGATTGAGCAAGAGCAACTCTGTGGAATGGAACGGCTCACTGAACAACTTGATCTGCATGGGCGTTTCCAGATCCTCATCGAAATCGAAGGTGAACGCATACCAGTGTAGTTCACCCGGTTTGATCCGGGTGAATTCATCGTTCTGGACCATGGGTTCGTACGGTCCGCTTACATTGGCCGCGGCCAGCGAAGCGAACGCAGTGACGACCAACACGGTCACCATCGCGACATTTACGATACGCCGTAACATCACAACCCCTCCTTTCTTACGGGTGCGGCAATTGTTGCCGCGCGCTGTTGTATGGCGTCCCTAAAGCGCAGCTAATTCTTACGCCCAACCTGTCCGCTGCCGGCCTTCCTCTCTATTCGACGAAACGGGCAAATCCTACCGTTTACCCAAGCCGACCGGGACACGCTTCACCATTGAACTGTGCGGGCGGTTTCCTCACAAGCGTCAAAAAACAGTATAGATCGGGCACAGGTAACAAAAACGCGCCGATCTGGCTACAAACAACCGATTTCAGGCCAAAACTCGGTCCAATTTGATGGTCGATACACGGCCTGCATAGTCGCGGCACAGTGGTCGGCCAGAGCGGCACATCACAGTAGAGCTCCGCCATATCGACAGTGGCGCCCAGGGCAGTCTGCAGTTCGAGTGCGGCAATCGACTGACTCAACGGATCTGTTGCGGTGTCGATCTTCATCCGTAGCTCGTCGACGCCAATGGATTCGGTCGCAAACCGCATGCCGGTCAGGTTCTCAAACGTCCGGATGACGTCCAGCATCGACAAAGCTTCGGGCCCGCCGATGTCCAGCGTGCAGTTGTCATACTCGTGGCGGTGGAGGGCACACTGGACGATGGCGGCGACGTCTTCAACGCTGATCCAACTCACGGCGGCATTGCCGTCACCCAACAGGCGCGCCCGCCCGATCTGGTAGTCGAATCCCAGCGCCGGAGACAACCAAGTCTCCATGAAGTTGACCGGACGCAAAATCGTGTGCGCCATGCCGCTGCCGATCAGATGGCGTTCCGTGGCCTGTTTCGCCAGCGCCAGCGGAAAATTCAGCTTCAGATTGAAGTAGGCCGAAATATAGACGAAGCGACCAGCACCCGCAATTCGCGCGGCATCGATGAGATTGGCATGTCCGCGACGATCTACCGACATGATCGTATCGCCAGGCCCGGTGGAGAAGAGTGCAGACGCCGTTGAGATAACGGTATCTGCGTTGTGACATGCAAACTTGAGTGACACATAGTCCTTGAGATCTGCCACCACTGTCTGGACACCCATGGCATTCAGTGCGGCCACGGTCTTCGGATTTGAGGTCAGCCGCACCATGCCGCGTACATCATAGCCATCGGCGAGCAGTCGGCGACAGATTGCGTGACCCAGCTTACCGGTTGCACCAGCAACGAGAATCATCGTATCCCTCCCTTCGTTAGTCCGTTCTCGACGCAGCCGGTTGGCGTCTGCATCGAAAGCGATTTCGGCATCAAGGTTCGGAGGAAGTCCAGCGGAACGGGTGGCCGCACGAGTACTGTATTGGGTTGTCTCTGTTGTATCAAAAAGGGATGAGCAGAAACGCGACAAAATGGCGACAAAATGGTCGCTCACTTTGCGGCAATCGTGCGTTGGAGATCTTTCTGCCTCTGCATCAGAAGACGCACGTTAAAGAAGAATGCGACAAGAGCCAGCAGCGTGACGGCCAGCAACGTATCTCGCAGGCCGGCCACCTGCATGGCCGGCGGCGCCGTCGTGACGCCACCGGGCAGCGCAGCGCCGTAGTACGCCATTGTGCGTCCTGCCCACATGGCGCCTAATATTGCGACACCCAACGTCTGTCCCAATGTGCGCGTGATTGAAACCAACCCGGAGGCGATGCCCAGTTGAGTGGGAGGGACAGCGCCCATGATCGCGCTGTTGTTGGGCGCTTGAAACGTACCCATGCCGATGCCGACCGGCAACAGCCGCAGGACAACTCCCCAGGTGGTCGTCTGCTCGTCGAGCGTGCTCAGACTGAAGTAACCGATGACCAGAAGGAGAACGCCCGCGGTCATCACGGTCCGATCCCCGATGCGATCCGCCAACGTACCGGACAGTGGAGAGAAGATCCCCAGACAAAGTGGTACCACTGCCAAAAACAGGCCAACCTGGCGCGTCTGGTAGTTGAGGACGTCTTCCAGATAGAACGGCAGGAGAAGAATCACCCCGGTCATGGCAATGAATGTGACGAGTCGAGTTGTCAAGTTGACGGTGAACACATGGTTCCCAAAGAGGCGCGGGTCGATCATCGGCTGGCGGACTCGCATTTCGATGCCGACGAAGGCGAGAAACGTGAGAAACGCCACACTGAAGAGGAGCAGGATTCGACCGTCACCGTATCCAAGTCGTTGTCCTGCTGTGAGCGCCTGCAACAGCGACAGCAGGCTGACGAAGAGCATGGTCGCGCCCAGATAGTCAAAACGTTGGCCTTTTGCGGGTTTGGTATCCGGCACGTAGCGGAGGGCCATTAGTAGGCCGAGGACGGACAGGGGCACGGTGACAAAAAAGAGCCATCGCCAATGTAGACTACTCAACATGAAACCGCCGAGGATCGGTCCCAGCACGATCCCCGTGGAACTGAAGGTGCTCTGGAGACCGACTGCCTTCCCACGTTCGTTCGGCGGAAAGGCCTCGACGATGAGCGCAAAGGCGAGGGTCAACATCATGGCGCCACCGGCTGCCTGCAGAACTCGAAACCCAATCAGCCAGTAGATATTTGGTGACAATCCGCACAACAGTGTGCCGATGCCAAAGACCACAAAGCCACTGATAAAGATCGGCTTTCTGCCGATCATGTCGCCCAATCGCCCAATGATCGGCATCAGCGTCGCCTGTGTCAGCATGTAGACGAGTACCACCCACTGGACAGTGGCAAATGTGCTGCCCAGTTCAGTCACAAGCGTCGGCAGCGCGACGTTGACTACGCCGGCATTGATAGTGCCCAACAAGATGCTGATAGCGACTGTTGACAATACATACCATTTGCGACTGTAGTCGGCAGAACTATCCAAAATGCACCTTCTCCATCTGTTGCGTTCGGGCCCGGTACAGTTCGGCGCGCAAACTGGGACAGAAATCCGGCTATGCTGCCTCTGATGGCAACTGTGCAAGGACTTCCGCCGGAATGCATCGTACGAACCACCGCGTTGGGTGGCATGACGTTGGTGAAATCAGTTACGTCATAGCAAGCAGAAGTATTGCAACAGGAAAAGGTCAGGAAGCGGAACAACGGCTGCTAACTCTTGTATCGTACTCGACTTAGCACCTGCAGCAGCCGGTCAATTTGCTCCGTGCGCCCCACCGAAATGCGGATACAGTTGGCCAGCCCGGGTTTGTCGTAGTAGCGGACCAAGATGCCCTGTTGCTCCAGCACAAACTTCAGTTTGGCGGCGTCCCGGTCGACGACGCGACAGAGGACGAAGTTGGCTTGTGACGGCAACGGTTCGAGGAAGGCGATCTGCTGCAGCCCCTCAAACAGACGCACGCGATCTTGTTTCAGCCGCGCGACTGTCTTCCACATGTGCTCCTGTTGGCGCAGCGCTGCCAGCCCCGCCACCGATGCGGCCACGCTCACATTATAGGGCTGCTTGAACTTCCAGAGCTGCTCCATGAGCCAAAGCGGGCAGATGCCGTAGCCGAGACGCAGTCCGGCCATGCCGGCAGCCTTGCTGAAGGTGCGCAGAGTAACCAGGTTGTCGTACGCGAGCACAAGCGGGGCACGGCTGGGTCTTTCGGCGAACTCGACGTATGCCTCGTCCAGCACCACCAAGACCGGCAAGGCCAGCAAACGCGCCAGATCCTCGTCGTTGAGCCAAGTACCGGAAGGATTGTTGGGCGAGGTCAGGAAGAGTAGCTTGATAGTCCGGTCCGGCGGCTTTCCAACGCCGACTCCACCTTGGTCTGCCCAGGCAAAGTATGCCTCGATGGCGTCGACGTCGACACTGTAGTCATGGCGCCGCCGGACGTCGACCACGCGGCCGCCGGAGAGTCCGGCGTCAAAGCTGTACATGCCGAATGTGGGTGGACAGTTGATCACTGCATCGCCCGGCTCCAGAAAGAGGCGGCAGAGATAGTCGAGCATTTCGTCGGCGCCATGGCTGGGCAGAATGTTGGCGGCAGGTACCCCGGCATAATCGCTCAACGCTGCGCGCAATTCGCTCTGCTGCGGATCGGGATAGATGTGATAGTACGGATACTCGGCCAGGGCTTCGGCAATGCCGGGTGCGGGTCCATAGGGGTTCTCGTTGGCGTCGAGCTTGATAATCTGCGACGCCGGCAGTCCCAGCCGCCGGCTCAACACCTCATATGGCTGGATGGGGGTATACTCTTCCATGGCCGCAACATCGCGTCGCAGCAGGGTACGCGGATCCGAACCGGTCGCTGTCATGGTCAAGGCGCCCGGTGCGGTCGATCGCGTAGGCGCCGGCTGACGGCCGCGGCATGGGCCGTCAAACCCTCGGCGCGGGCCAACGTCTCCGCTGCCGGTCCAACCGCCTGCAGGGCACGCTCGTTCAGGCCGACCAGGCTGATGATCTTGACAAAGTCGTTGACGTTGATGGGGCTGGCAAAACGGGCCGTGGCGCCGGTCGGCATCACATGGCTGGGGCCGGCCACATAGTCTCCCATGACTTCGAAGCTGCGCTCACCCAAGAAGATGCCGCCCGCATTCTGTACTGCGCTGATCGCCTGCCAGGGATCGTCGATCAGCAGACAGAGATGCTCCGGTGCGTAGGTGTTGGCCAGTTCCAACGACTGCTCCAAAGATGCGGTGACCACGATACCGCTGTTGTTGAGTACGGATTTGGCCAAGATTTCGCTGCGTTCCAACTCCTCCATCTGCCGGTAGACTGCGGCCTGAACTTCCTGGGCCTTGGTGCGGCTGTGGGTCAGTAATATCGCGCTGGCGAGGATGTCGTGCTCAGCCTGGGCCAGCAGATCGGCGGCCGCCAACTCGGCGTCGGCACCCTCGTCCGCGATCACGACGGTCTCCGTCGGCCCCGGTAGCCCGTCGATGCCGACAATCCCATAGACCTGTCGCTTGGCAAGTGTTGTAAAAAGGCTGCCCGGTCCACAGACCTTGTCCACGGCGTCGACAGATTCGGTACCAAAGGCCAATGCGCCGATGGCCTGCGCGCCGCCGCCTACATAGATCGCATCCACACCGACCAAATCGGCCGCAACCAAGACAGTTGCATGTGGCAGACCGGTATCGCGTTGGGGCGGTGAAATGACCGCGACGTGGGGCACACCGGCCACTTTGGCCGGGATGGCCGTCATGAGTAGTGAGCTAGGCAATGGCGCAGTGCCGCCGGGGATATAGATGCCGACCCGGCTGATGGGTCGCACCAACTGGCCGAGCGTGCCCTCGGCATCGTTATGAATCCAGCTTATGGTAGGCTGGCGGCGGTGAAAGGCCTCGATGCGAGCAGCAGCCGTGCGCATTGCGTCGATCACGGCGTCGTCCACGTGGGCGCGGGCAGCAGCGATTTCGTCTCGCGACACCTGAATCTGTGCCGGTTCCACCTTGTCCAATACAAGGGACCAGCGGCGCAGGGCACTATCGCCTTCATCACGAATGTCGCGCAGTATGCGTCGAACAGCATCATCGGGCGCCAGTCGCTCGCCGAAGAGCCGTTCGATACCGGCCAACAGGGCTTCCGGAACGTCAAGAGCATCCCACGCCCGGCGACGCAGAATGCTCTCCTGCGCCGCAGCAACCTCGTATAGCTTCATTGGAACCGTCGTTTCCCATTGGTTCAGTTCGGCGTGTATATCACGTCAAAATCCAGCTATGCTACTTCAGGTAGGAACCGTGCAAGGAACTCTGCCGGGATTCATTACTGATTCATCCGTTCGGCATTTTCGATTTTGCCGAGGACGACCAGAATGTCGTTCTCTTCGATGTGAAATGAGGCCGTCGGACTGACGATTAGTTCATCGCCCCGGCGAACTGCTATGACTGTCAGCCCATATCGTTGGCGCAGATTGCAGTCGGAGAGCGCTTTGCCCCAGACACTGGGTGGCGCCATCAACTCGACTACACCTACGTCACCACCCACTTCCAAATAGTCGATGAAGTGTCCGGCCGCCAATTTTCGCGCCAGCCGCACCCCTGCCTCATGTTCAGGCAAGATCACTTCGTCTGCGCCCACCCGCTGCAAAATCTCTTTCTGCATAGTCGTACGCGCCTTGGCAATGACGCGTTTTACCCCCAGACGCTGGAGCAGCACCGTCGTCAACAGATTGCTCTCGAAGTCAGTGCCGATACAGATCAGCCCCGTATCAAATGCATCGACTCCAGCCTGACGCAAGGCGTCAATATTGGTGGCGTCGAGCTGCAAGACGTGGGGCAACGTCGTACTCAGATGCTGGACGCGCTCCATATCGGCGTCAATCGCCAGGACATTGAAACCGTAGTTGAAGAGGGTTATCGCCACAGAGGTTCCAAACCGGCCAAGGCCGATGACGACAAATTCCTCATGTTTGCCCTTAGACCTGCGCACCTTGACCTGCGCGCCGGCGCGGGCATCATCGGTCCGCTCGGCAATTTCACCGGTTTTTTTGAACGGTTTCCAGCGCGATTCCTCGTTGCTCACGCTGCGCCTCCTGTGGCACCGGCCTCGGCCCTGGGTGATAGAGGGTAGAAACTGACTTCGTAGTCGGTCAGTCGGCCGTCCACGTAGTCGAAACGTGCGGAGAAGAGACGCTCTTGCTCAAGCCAGTCCAGAAAAATGTGATCGCCGGCCCACAGGTTGAGATCGGTCAGTCTGTCATTGTCGATCCAGGCTAGCTCGCCTTCCGAGCTCTCGATCAGTTCACCACGAAAGTCGCGCGCCACAAAGACGAACGCATACCAATCCTCATGGTCGGCAAATGCAGGGAAAGTCAATACGCCCTGTAGCTGGGGATTGTTCACCGTGAGTCCGCTCTCTTCATAGATCTCACGTACGGCGCAGGCCTCCGGCGTCTCACCGGGCTCAAATTTGCCGCCAAGCCCATTCCACTTGCCTTCATGCATATCGTTCTTTTTCTTGTTGCGGTAGAGCATCAGGGTTTGGTCGTTCCGGCGTACATAGCAGAGAGTGGCAAGTTTCATCATAAGGGAACTGAGCTGTGGGATTTGGGTGCGGTCAATATGGGTCGACAGTGACGACGTTGGGCGAGGCAGCATTATGTCTTCACGCACTCATTCAGTCGGGTGGTATGCCACGAATTGTGCAAAAGCGGCTTGCTCTCTCCGGTAGATTGCGAATTTGCACACAATTCGGGATGCTGCCTTCAGTGATCAATATGCAGCAAGCTGTTGAGCCAGCGTGCGTATCTTGTCGGCGTTCGGCCGGTAGGCATCCTCCAACGGCGGACTAAAGGGAACCGGCGTGTCCAGCCCACCGAGGCGCTGCACCGGCGCGTCCAGCCATTCGAAGGCTTCGGCGCTGATCAAGGCGCTGATTTCGGCGCCGATTCCGGCCAGCTGATTGGCAGAATGCACGATCAAAATCTTACCCGTCTTGCGCGCCGTCGCCAAAATCGCGGCACCATCCAGCGGTTTGAGTGTGCGCAGATCGAGCACCTCGGCGTCGACGCCCGAAGCGGCCAGGGTTTCTGCGGCCGTAAGCGCCTCGCGCACCTGCGCGCCATAGGTGATGATCGACAGATCGTTTCCCTGGCGTGCCAGATCGGCCTCTCCCAGAGGAACCACATATTCACCGACAGGCACAAACCCTCTGGCCGATCGGTAAAGCGGCTTGCTCTCAAAATAGATCACCGGATTGTTGTCGCGGATGGCTGCTGTCATAAGCCCCTTGGCATCGGCCGGCGTGGCTGGCGCCACAACCTTGATGCCGGGCGTGTGGACAAACCAGGCTTCCGGGTTTTGGCTATGGAAGGGACCGGAACGAAGGCCGCCGTCGCTTGGTGCGCGGATGACCCAGGGCACGGCTCCCTTCCAGCGATAGTGGGTCGTCGCCGCGTATTGAACGATGCTGTCGAAGGCCGATGAGATAAAATCGGCAAACTGCATCTCGATGACGGGTCGCAGACCTGTCAGCGCCATCCCAGTGGCAGCGCCGACGAAACCCAACTCAGCCAACGGCATATTCATGACACGCCGGTCACCAAACTCGGCGGAGAAGCCCTTGGTCACTTTGAACGCGCCGCCAAAGTTGCCGCCGATGTCCTCGCCCATGAGCAGCACATTGGGATCGCGACGCATCTCTTCGCGCAGAGCCTCGCTGATGGCGGCAATATAGGTCAGCTCCCGCTCGTTTTCTACAGCATCGGTTTTGACGGCCTGCTCGTCGTCCGTGAAGCCAAAATTACTCCCGCTATCACTCATGAGCCGTCTCCTTCGCCGTCCCGGATCTTGGGTCAAAATAGGTCGGCGGGGCATAAACACCCTCAGTCACCGATGCGGGCGCGGGCCAGGGCGACGCTTCAGCAAAATCGACCGCTTCGACCACCTCGACCTCACAGCGGTGCGCAAGTTCATCCAATTCAGTCCGATCGGCGATGCCGGTCTCTATCAGCCGTTCTTCATAGGTTCGGACAGGATCCTTGCGTTCCCATGTCTCCAGTAGCTCGCGAGGCACATATTCGAAGCCGTCATGGATCGCGTGGCCCAACATACGCATGGTCTTGGCTTCGATCAGAGTCGGTCCGCCCCCGGAGCGGGCGTGTTCGACCGCCTGCTTGACGACCGCGTAGACCGCCTCGACATCATTGCCTTCCACTGTGACACCGGGGATGCCGTAGGCGTCAGCACGGCGGGCAAAATCCTGCTGCCGGGTCTGTTGGTCCAATGGCGTCGAATAGGCGTACTGGTTGTTTTCAAGGAGAACCACTACGGGAGCGTTTTGCACGGCCGCCAGGTTGAGCGACTCGTGAAAGAGGCCGGCGCTGCTGGAGCCGTCGCCGACGAAGGTCAGAGCGACGCGCGCTTCCTTGCGATAGGTGAAGCTCATGGCAACGCCCACGGTGACGGGAAGCGAGTGGGGCAGGTGACTGATGAAGCCGATGATATTGAGATCCAGATCGCCGGCACCGTGAAGATTGGCATCACGTCCGGCTGAAACGCCGGTATCTCGACCCAGCATATTGGCGAAGATCCGCCGGGGCGCCATGCCACGCAGAAGATAGCAGCCCAAATCGCGATGCATGGGCGCGACATAGTCATCGGGCGCCAACGCATAGCCGGCGCCGACACTAATGGCCTCGTGCCCGCGCTGGCTGAAGACACCGCCCAAGCCGCGCCCTTGTTTCCAGTGCGCGACCATGGTCTCGTCAAAGAGACGGGTCAGCTTCATCCAGTAGTAGAGTTCGAGGCGCTGCTGGTTGGTGAGGGCGTGTACGGTCATGGGCAGTTCATCCAGGGCAGCTCTGGGCCAAAACGAGCACTTCATGGACAACCGCGGCCGGCGCGTGGTCGGACGTGTCGATCACTACGGCGTCGTCAGCAGGCCGCAACGGTGAGACGTCGCGCTGGCTGTCAGCTTGGTCGCGTAGCCGAATGTCACGCAATACTTCTGCATATGGAACGACCTTGCCACGGCGCTGCAATTCCAGGCAACGTCGCTGCGCCCGTACTTCAGCCGATGCGTCCATATAGATTTTCAGTCCCGCTTCGGGCAATACCACTGTGCCGATATCGCGGCCGACCATCACGACCCCTGCCTTCTCAGCCTGGCCGCTGCCGTAGCGCAATCCGATGCGACGCTGTTGGTCGGTCAGCGCGCGGCGGACACCAGCGTACGCCGAAATAACTGAGACATTCTGGTCGACATCCGGCGTACGAATCAGCCAAGTCACATCTCTACCATCCATCAAGACGGTGCATTGACGACCGTCATTCACATCAGCGGCCGGCGTCGTCACATCGATTTCCACTGCAGATGCAAGCGAGGCCACGGCGCCGGCGTCGGTCAAATCCAGGTGTTGCGCCAACGCAGCCCAGGTAACCGCTCGATAGATGACACCCGTGTCAAAAAAGAGGTAATCAAGCGCCGCGGCTACGGCGTAGCCGACCGTGCTTTTCCCCGACGCGGCCGGCCCATCAATGGCGATCGTGGCCGAATCGAGACATGATGCTGAGTCAAGGGCTGTTGGGTTCGCAGTCATGGCATGTCAGCCCCTTTTCCGGGTAGAGGAGCTGTTTGACGGTTTTCGGGAAGCGGGCCGGCGTTTGCCCGATTTTCCCTGCTTGGACGTGCCGAAGTTGGAGACCGGGCGACCGGGCTTGTTGGGCGCTCCAACCGATCGTTTGAGCGCCCCAAGTTCCTTGCTACTGAGGTGAACCGAAGCGCCGGACTCGAGCGAGCCCAGTTCGAGCGGTCCAATCGACCAGCGCACAAGACGCAGAGTCGGGTGCCCCACTGCTGCCGTCATGTGACGAATCTGCCGTTTTTTGCCTTCCCGTAGAACGATTTCCAGCCAACATCCTGCCCTCGGGCCGGACGCCAACATGAGGGCGGGCGGCAGAGTCGAGACGATCCGTACGCGGGCAGGCGCGGTACGGCCGGTCTCCAGGTTTACGCCTTTTTCCAGCCGACGTAATGCGTTGTCACTTGGACGCGATGCGAGCAACACATAATAGCGCTTGGGGTGCTCAAAGCGAGGATGAGTCAGGCGATGGGCCAAATGGCCGTCATCCGTGAGCAGAACCAACCCCTCGCTATTGAGGTCGAGGCGTCCAACCGGGAAAAGACGCTGTCGCCGATCCGACTCAGCCAGCAGATCGGCCACTGTCGTCCGGCCCCTCGTGTCGCCGCCGATATCACTGAGTATATCGCGCGGTTTATGTATCTTGATATAGACATTCCGTCCGCTGCGCGAGATCGGTTTGCCGTCAACCAGTATGTCGGCGCTGCCGGGATCGACTTTCGTCCCCAACTCGGTGACGACGATTCCGTCCACCCTGACGCGCCCGGCCGTAATGAGTTGTTCGGACGCACGCCGGCTGGCGACGCCGGCGGCGGCGAGCACCTTCTGCAGTCGCTCTTCAGCCATGGCTAGTGCTCCCATCCATTGTCAACAAGACCTTGATGACGCCGCTTTCCTCTGCGTAATGCAGCCCCTCCACCCCATGCTCAAGAGGGTAGACGGCCGAGATCAGGGGGCGTGTCTCTATGTGTCCGTCGGCCAGCAGACGCAGTGCGGGAGGGAAAGGCCCACAACGGCTGCCGACCAGCGTGAGTTCATCCACAACCAGCCGGCTGAGGTTAAACGCGTCCAAGGACGCAGCATAGGTACTCTTCACAACAAGGGCGCCGCCCGGACGCACCAATTGCAATGCGAACTCGAATCCTTGCGGGGATCCTGTCGTATCGACCACGACATCGGCATGTGTCTGTTGAAGAGCATCCCATTCGAGCGTGCCGATCCGGACGCCGCGACCGGAATTCAGTTGAGCCACCAGCGCCTGCTTTTCCACACTGCGGCCGATCACGGTCAGGTCGCAGCCGGTGCGGGCCAAGACCTGTGCCGCCAGAAGACCCAGACGACCGTCGCCAAGCTGGTAGACCGTCACGTCCGGGCCGATATGGAGCTGTTCGACGATACGCAACGCAGCAGCCAACGGTTCGACAAAGACCGCGCCGGCATCTGCAAGATGTTCCGGCACAGCATGCAGATTCGCCAGGGGAAGCGCAAGATAATCGGCAAATACGCCATCGCGCCCGATAATACCGGTGCTCGTGCGCTTGGCGCAGTGCTTGCCGAGGCCTCGCCGGCAGAGATCGCACAGACCACACCCGACATTGATCTCGCCGACGACGCGTTTGCCGATCCACGATTCTGCATCCGGCGCCGCTGCCACCATGCCGACAAATTCGTGGCCGAGAACGCCTCGGAAACCACCTTTATAGCCCTTGATCAGCTCGAGATCGGTGGAGCAGATGCCTGCACACGCGACCCGAATCAGCGCTTCGCCTGGTGCGACATCAGGGACAGGATAGTCAGTTCGAAAAACTGGGCCCTGATCGGTCAAGACCAACGCCCGCATTTGGTTTGACATCTCTCCCCCGGAAACAAAAACGGCGAAGCGCGCGCGCTCCGCCGTTCATGGATGAGCGCGGATCAGGCCAACGCCGCGCTTCCGTCAGTCACACTGCCGGTCGGCCGATCCTTCGGCAGGAACGAACGTTCTTCCCATGATACGAGCAGAGCCGTGGCGTTGAAGATCGAACTGTATCCGCCCGAAATCAGACCGACGATAAGAATTGCCATAAACTGGCGCAGTGTCGGTCCGCCCAGGATCAGGATTGCGATCAGCGGCAGGAGCGTGGTAACAACGGTCGCTATCGAGCGTTGAGCGGTCTCCAGAATGCTGCGGTTGGCAACGATTGTCAGCGATTCGCCTCGGTGACGTTTCACATTTTCGCGGATGCGGTCGAAGACAACAATGGTGTCGTTGACGCTATAGCCGATAACCGTTAGAACCGCGGTCAAAAAGAGCGCGTTGATTTCCCAGCCGGTAACAAAATACATAATCGCGACGAACGAGATGACGACGAAGACGTCGTGGAGCAGTGCACTGACTGCGCATACCCCAAAGCGGAACGGGTGAGAGACCTGGCGGAAGGCCCAGGCAACGTAGAGAATGATGAAGAATGATGCCAAGGCAATTGCCAGCAACGCAGCGCGGCTGACTTCAGATCCGATTGACGGACCGATGCTGCGATAGGAGAGTTCCACGAAGTCGCCGATGTTTTGCTTAATGGCCGCCACCAGGGCTTCCTTGGCCGGTGTGTCCAAGTTCTTTAACTTGGTCTGAACCACGTTTTCGCCGCCCACATTGTAGGCGACAGTGTCCCCATAGCCGGCGTCCACAAAGACCTGCCGCACTTCATTCGGCGTCACGGCCTCGGCGAATTGCATATCCCACAGGGTACCGCCGGTAAAATCGATGCTCAGGGGCAACGGCGCGCCGGTCGTCGCCAACATGAAGACCATGAAGAGAATGCCCGGCACCGTCAGTATGCCCGAGATTAGGAACCAGAGCCCGCGTTTTTCTACAATCCGATACATGGTTACTTGTCCTCGTGAAGCGCTCCGCAGTGCTGCGGTCCTGAGGGGTCGACCCTAAAAAGCGGCCTGCCTCAACACCGACTTGCGAAACAGCGATTATTCCAGTAAATCCCGGCAGAACTCTTAGTCCAGTTCCTACCGGAGTTAGCTTACCGGAGTTCTGTCGTGGTATTCATACCGAACTGAACTAGCAGATCCCGGTGCAAAACGGGCCATGGTTATTTTACTGCTCCCGTTCGAGTAAACTGGCCCAATTAACCGTCGTGGGCTATTCGCCGAGCTGAACTAAAAGCCGCGCAGCAGGCGTGATTCCAACATTTTTTGACCGACAGAACCCATGATTGTGCGCATAAAGATACGCGTCACGACCATCGCCGTAAACATGGAGAGTAGGACACCGATGGCCAGCGTAAAGGCAAAACCCTTGACGATACTGGCGCCAAAGGTGTTGCCGAACCAGAACAGTACAGCGCAACTGATCAACGTCGTTAGGTTGCCGTCCCGGATAGCAGGCCAGGCCCGGCTAAAGCCTGCCTCGACTGCAAGGCGCAGGGAACGCCCGACGCGCAACTCTTCCTTCATGCGCTCCAGGATGAGAATGTTTGCGTCGACGGCCATACCGATAGAGAGCAGGAAACCGGCGATACCCGGTAAGGTCAGGGTGACCGGAATCAGTTTGTAGACCGCCAGGTTGAAGAGCACATAGGCGGCCAATGCCAAATCGGCGACGACGCCCGGCAGTCGATAGAGCAACAACATGAAGAGCAAGACCGCCACCAAGCCGATGATACCGGCCTGCACGCTGGCGTCAACCGATGCCTGTCCCAGCTGGGCACCAATGGTGTTGATGTCGACTACCTCAAGCGGTACGGGCAGCGCGCCGTAGCGCATCTGGACCGCCAGTGAATCGGCCTCATCTCGTGTGAATTGGCCGTTGATCACGCCGCTATCGCTGATCGCGGCCTGGATGGTCGGCGCGGAGAGGACAAGCCCGTCAAGCACGATTGCCAGCGGGCGACCGACATGGTCGCGGGTGTAGTTGAAGAATTCGTCGCTGCCGGCGTTGGTCAGTTCGAATCCGATCTCCCACTGGCCGTATTGGCCCTGGGTCGGCAACGCATTGCGTAGGATATCGCCGGTCATTACCGTCTCGAAAAGCTGATCGGGATAGGGAATTGCCGCAGGGTCAACGGTGCCGGCGGCGATACCTTCTAATGCGCTTTGGGCGGCAGTGGGGCGGTAGGTCGTATTGATAATCATGCCGTCGGAAAGCAGAGCATCGCCGGGATCGACAAACTCAAGCTGTCCGGTCGAACGAATGGTTTCAACAGCCTGATCCGGGTTATCCACACCGGGCAACTCGACGATGATGCGATCTTCGCCCTGTTGCTGGACATTGGCCTCGGCCACGCCTAAGCCGTTGACGCGGTTCTCGACGATCAACTTGGCCGTGCCCATGGCACCTTCGTCGAGGTCCTGTCCTTCGGCCGGCATCGCCTCCAGCAGCACCTGTGTGCCGCCACGTAGATCCAGGCCCAGTTCCAGATCATGCAAATCGCGAGGCGCTTCTGCAGACGAGCCGGGCAGAGCCTTTTCCAGCCAGCTTGGATGCTCGATTGGAAGCGCTACAAAGAGCGCAACCAAGATCAACAAAATGATGACAATAAGCCATACTGTGTTATTGCGCATTATTCACCACGGTCTCAATTCCTATCAATGGATTTCAGCGCCCCACACTCTTGGGAGACAAACCACGAAATTATAGAACGCTGCCTGACTGGTGTCAAAAAACGGGCCATCTATCCTGATTGACCTCGTCCGCGTTCGACGGTAGACTGCGCTTCTGATGCGGCATGCGAGACCTGTACTGAGTCCTCTTCCATGACCGCTTACAGCCACCAGGAGGAGCTATGGACTTTGTCGCGTTTGCCCGGCGCCTGCAAGACAATATCGCCCGTGTAATTGTCGGCAAGCAACAATCAGTAGAACTGATGCTGGTGGCGCTCCTCTGTGGTGGGCATATTCTGCTGGAAGACGTACCGGGCATCGGTAAGACGACACTGGCCAAAGCACTGGCGCGCAGCATCGACTGTAGCTTTTCCCGTATTCAATTTACGCCCGACCTCCTTCCCAGCGACGTCACCGGCATCAACTTCTTCAACCAGAGAGAACAGAATTTCGAGTTCCGCGGCGGTCCAGTTTTTAGCCAGGTTCTGCTGGCCGACGAGATCAACCGCGCCACGCCTCGCACCCAATCCAGCCTGCTGGAGGCGATGCAGGAAAAGCAAATCACGGTCGACGGCGACACCATGCAGTTGCCGTCTCCCTTTCTGGTCATCGCAACCCAAAACCCAGTCGAGTTGGAGGGGACATTTCCGTTGCCGGAAGCGCAACTCGATCGTTTTCTGCTCCAGGTGGAATTGGGCTATCCGACCCTCGAGGAAGAAGAGGAGATCCTGCTGCGTTACGAACTGCAGGATCCGTTGCAGACATTGACGGCAGTCTCGCACAGCGAAGAGATTTTGCGGCTGCAGGAACAGGTCAAGACCATCCATGTCAGCGATGATGTCCGTCGCTATATGTTGGCCGTCGTCCGCAGTACGCGCGAACACGAGGCAGTGGAACTCGGCGTGTCGCCGCGCGGAGCGCTCGCTCTCTACCGATCCGGCCAAGCACTGGCTGCACTGCGCGGCCGCGATTATGTCATTCCCAGCGACGTACAACACTTGAGCCCACCACTGCTGACTCATCGCATTCATATCAACCCGCAGACACGGCTGCGCGGACGCACGCCGGCGCAGATCGTGGCTGAAATTGCCGAGCACGTCCCGGTTCCGGTAGCCGGCTGACAAATGGGTTGAACTCGAAGAGTAAACATCCAAGAGCGACAGCACTTGATTCTCCATGTTTAGACGTCCAACCCGTTCCATTGACACCGGCAAAGATACACAGTTCACCGACGCCTGGCTCGTTTTGGCGCTGATCCTGACCCTGCTCGCGTTGCTGTTCGACAGCCGGTTCTTGACCAGTGCAGCTGCCGTTATTCTTGCAGTGACCTCCGTGACCTGGATCTGGTCGGCCTTGAGCCTTTTTGGTCTCGAATATCGGCGTCATTTCAGCGAAATTCGTGCATTTCGGGGTGAAACGGTCGAATTGGTGCTGGAAGTCGTCAACCAGAAATTTCTGCCCGTCACGTGGTTGGTGGTGCGCGATCGCTTTCCGGCAGATTTGCCGGTCAACGGCAAGGATCTGACGGTCAGCCCGGCGACCATGCAGGCAAACTTCACCACATTTTGGATGCTCGGCCCGTTTCAACGCACCAAACGCACGTTTCAGATCGCGTGCACCCGGCGCGGTTTCTATCGCTATGGCCCCGTTCGACAAGAGACGGGCGACGGGTTCGGTTTCTTTCGCCAAGTGCGCGTTGACCAACGCGAAGAGCGTCTAATTGTCTATCCACAGCTCTACGCCGTCGAAGAACTGGGTCTCCCGACCAAGAATCCCTTCGGCAACCTGCGCGCGTATGGGCATCTCTACGAAGACCCGCTGCGGACCGTCGGCATTCGCGAGTGGCGCGAACAGGACACGCCGCGGCGGATCCATTGGAAGGCGACCGCACGACAGCAGCAGCTACTCAGCCGCGTCTACGAGCCAAGTGAAGAACAGGAGATCTTGCTACTGCTCAACGTGACGACGCTTGAACGGCATTGGCATGGATATCTGCCGGAGCTCCAGGAGCGCACCATCAGCGTGGCCGGAAGCCTGGCGGCTATGGCATCCGACCTGCGCTTGCCCGTTGGACTCGTTGCCAATGGTGCTTTGCCGGGCAGCGACCAACCGCTACGCTTGCTCCCTGGCCGTAGCCCGGATCAGATCGTCCGCATTTTGGAACTCCTGGCGGCAGTCACTCCGTTCGCAACAACGCCCATCGAGCAGATGATGCTGCACGAGGCGCCGAACTTACCCTGGGGTTCCACAGTTGTCGTGGTGACCGCCATCGCGCACGAAGCGTTGTTGGCATCGTTGCTGGAACTCGCGCACGTCGGGCGGCGCATGGTGCTATTCACGCTGGCGCAAAAACCGCCGGACAGAATACTGGACAGAGTGACTGTCTACCATCTGCCCCATCTGGTCGACGACATTGTGGCGCCGGCGTTGGTGCAGAGAACATAGACGAGTGAATCCCGGCAGAAATCCCTGTACACTTTCTACCAGAGGTAGCGTAACCAGATTTTTGCTAGTTCTGGCCTTTTCTGTGGTTTTGTATTTCTGCTGTCACTACAACGAATTCAGACGGCAACGAATTGTATTATAGGCGACCAGGTTCGGCGGCTACTGGACAATGATCGCCGAAAACGAGAGCAATCATTCGTTCCTGTCTGAATTCGTTGTAGTGATCTGTAACAACCACAGAAAACACCAGAACAAGGATTTTTGCCGCGGTATTCACGCCGAGCTGAACGAGAGGCATCTGCCATGTTGGTGACGGATCGACGACACCGCATACTCTTTCTGGCGCTTGCGGGGATGGAAATCGGTTGGTTTGCGCCCATCGCGCTGCTGTTGATCGGCTACTGGCAGGGACGGCTCGACTTCCCCCTGTTGCGACGGCTGGAGCTACAACAGACGGCCGATGCATTGTCGGCGATCCTGACATTCCCACCCTTGGTCACGTTCGCGTTTTTCTTTCTGCTCATGGTCTTCTACATGTTGATGGCGGACCTGCTCAACCAACACCAACTCTTCGGCGCGGCACGTGCCGCTACGATCGTGGTCATGATTACCGGTACCTCCCTCTTCGCCGTACGCATTCTCATCTACGGCAATATGCCGGGCACTGACTTGCGCTGGCTCGGCGCGGTCTGGAGTGCAGTCTTCAACTTCACCGCGGGCCGGCGTCCGGAAACCATCATCCTGCTGCTCAATGCCTTCCTCTGGTTTCGCGTGGCCAACAGTACCGATCGTGACCTGACCTTCTTGGGCGTCGGGCTGAGCTTCCGTACCGGCATTCTTCTGGCGATTGCCGGCGGCGCGCTGCTGGCGGGCAAGGGGGGCCAGCCGCCGGGCAGCAGCCTCGTCTACTTTTTTCTGTTCATGGTCTTTGGGCTTGCGGCGGTGGCGATCGCACGCATCGACGAAAAGGCGTTGCTGGTGGACGACAGTCGTGGCGGCGTCTTGCCGTGGCGGCAGGTAGCGCTGACCGGTACGACTGCTGTGGTCACGACGGTCATTGGTTATCTGCTCGCACTCGTCTACACGCCCGGGAACATCCGCACAGTGCTGGATTGGTTCTCGCCCCTTTGGGCGCTGATCAGGCTGGTCTTGTCCGGCTTGATCTTCGCGTTGGCATGGCTTCTGGCGCCGCTGCTCGAACGGAGTGTGCGATTTCTGCAATGGGTTCTTTCACAGATCGAGCCTGTGGAAGTCGCACAGAATCAACAACCGGTTACGCCGGATTTTGCCCTACGCCCCTCAGATCTGACTACGTTGCTGGATCGAACACCGGTCGTTCGGTACGCACTCGTTCTGTTGCTGATCGCGGCATGCCTATTTCTAATCTGGTTCTTTTTCCTGCGCACGGAGAGACGTACGCTATCCGACGAGGACGAAGAGTATGAACTTGAATCGGTCACCTTTGGCGGTGGACTACTGCAACGTGGCTGGGACCGCCTGCGTAATTTGTTTGA
This sequence comes from uncultured Chloroflexia bacterium, assembly GCA_963715415.1. Lineage (GTDB taxonomy): Bacteria > Chloroflexota > Anaerolineae > Caldilineales > Caldilineaceae > JAWKOK01. Next base: position 43,069 of record CAVQSG010000018.1, read on the forward strand.
CCTTGTGCAACGCTATGGACTCAGTGGGGATCTTTTGGCGGCAATCTCCATTCAGAACATCTACGCGAATATCTCCAGACTTGCACGGCAGCGTGGCTTCCCGCGACGACCGTCCCTGCCGCCGGATTACTATCTGGCCGAACTCGAACAGGCCTTCCCCGCCTGCCACGACGCGCTCGAGCGCATTACCGCCGCCTATATGCGCGTCGAATACGGCAACCAGACGCTGGCCGATCTGGAACTCGAATCCCTGCGCAGCGACTACCAATTCGTGCGCAATGCGCCTGCACCGAATGAAGCCGACGAGGCCAATGCCTGAATCGGGCAGCTCACCTCGCGGGCAACAAGGTCGCACGCCAAGTCTGATCTGCAAAGTCAGCACGTTGCGGCGTAGACACCACGGCGATAAATCGGGTCAAACGACGCGAGTGCAAGCGGCAAAATAATCGTGTTTCATGGACAAAATAATCGTGTTTCATGGAGATGGTCCTGACCTGTCGCTGGCTGCCACAGTTTCGCCCGGCGGCACGATAAGTGCCCTCTCCGACTTGCTGCAACCGGATGCACTGGACGACCAAGGTCAAGTGGGTTGGGACAACTCGCCCTGTTTGAGGCACCGGGTCGCCGTGCTGAAAGAGTTCGATTGACGGCGGCAGCAATTTCAGCCCTCGTTGTGCGGCGCAGTATACTGTTGAGCCTATGAGCGCTGACATTCGACGCAAGCTAATCTATTCGCTGCTGCTGGCACTGCTGTTTTATGTCGCCCTGGCATTGTGGAGCGACTGGCAGTCACTCGCCGCAGCGTTGGTCGAATTTCCCTGGCAGTGGCTGCCGGCGGTCGTTGCACTGACGATCGTCAACTATGTGGGTCGTCTGCTCAAATGGCAGTGGTATCTACGGGTGGTGGGCGTCAAAATCTCGCGTTTTGACAGTACCCGCATCTTCGGCATCGGTATGTTGATGGTCATGACGCCGGGCAAGGCAGGCGAATTTCTCAAGAGCTATATGGTCAAGAACGTGACGGGTACGCCCATGAGCGTTACGGCGCCGGTGGTGCTTGCCGAGCGGGTCACTGATGGCATGGCTATGTTGCTTCTGGCCGGCGTCGGCCTGTTTGCCTTTCCGGATCAAAAAGCGCGCCTGATCGCACTGGTGGTTTTCAGCGGCTTTGTCGCCTTGATCGCTGTGATTCAGATCCGACCGGTGTCGCTTTGGTTTTTGGGCTATGCGCATGCCCTGCCTATTGTCAGTCGCTTTGCCTCGAGTCTTCACACCCTCTACGAGAGCAGCTACACCATCTTCAGCCCTCGGAATCTGCTGATATCCATCACGATCGGTGTCATCACTTGGGGGGCCGAAGGCATTGCTTACTATATAGTCCTGGTCGGTTTCGGCGCCGCACCGGGCATCATGACGGCATGGACCGCAGTCTTCATATTCTGTATCAGCACGGTCATCGGCGCACTCTTCGCGCTGCCGGGTGGGCTGGGTGGCGTCGAAGGAAGCATGGTTGCATTGAGCATGCGCTTCTTGGGTCTGACCAGCGCCACAGCGACCGCGGCAGCGCTCCTGACCCGCTTCTGCACGCTTTGGCTCGGTGTAGGTATCGGCGTCGTCAGCTTCTTGTTGTGGCCCGAACTGCTTTCCGGCGCCGCCGAAGCAGACCACGAACAACTCATACAGTCCGGCGTCAATAGCACACCGGAAATCACCCGTTAATGTAAAATCCGGCTGAGGTCATTTCCTCGGATATGTGAGGCATGCCCGGATCGTGGGTTCTGATCCGGGCATGCCTGCGCAGATGTCTTTGCCATGCCCCTACCTTGAAAGACACAACGCTCAGCGTTGAATCTACTCAGTATCCGCTTCGCTGTGCTCTTCCTCTTCGTGTTCCGCTTCCCACCGCGATAGTTCGGCCAGATCGTCCAGCGGATTGCGATAGGCGTAGCGATTCCATAACGAATCAACGATCTGCTGTGGGTCTGACTCGACGCCCTGATGGACGAAATAGTCGCAGACACGGTGCACATCGCGGCTGAAGATGGTCTGGGCATGGGCATTTCCCAGACTGCTGACCACCTGAGGAAAATCGATCAGGACGATTTCTCCCTGCCAGTAGAGAATATTGTAGGCAGAGAGATCGCCGTGAACAATGCCCATACTCAGCATCAGTTCGATATTGTCAAGGACATCGGTAAAGAGTCGACGTGCCTCATCCGAATCGAGCCGCACCTCATGTAGGGTCGATGCCGGCAAATTCTCATCGCCGACATACTCCATTAGCAACGAGTTTTCTGCCGAGCTTATCGGTTTAGGAACAGAGCCGCCGGCGTCGTGCAACCGGGCCAATGTATTGAATTCATGCATCAACCAGGATGTGTGGGCCAGTTGAGCGCCGAAGGCCGTCCCTTTCTCCAACGCCCGCATCGCACGGGCGTCGTCTGCCTTGACCGGCCGGCCGTTAATGTCCAGTACTTGGCGGCCTTCGCGGTAGATCTTGTCGTTGCGCAAGTTGCGGAACTGGCGCGGACGGTAGACTTTGGCGGCCAGAAACTGGGTGCCGGTAGTCGGGTGCCCCACGCAGCGATAGACGCTGGCCTCCTTACCGCCCTTAACCTGTGACAAGATATCGGTAATCAACGCCTGATCGTAGAACGCGCGCAGTGAGGAATAGAGCCAGATTGCCTCGTAGCGAGCCGGCTGATAGGTCGTTTCAAATCCTGCTTCCAATCCTTGCGCTTCATCGGTCAGATGCGCCACTTCGTCGCGCCGGGACATGTGGACCTTGCGCCTGCGCGGTTTCAATGGCGCTGCCGACCAAGCAGATGCGTAGTCAGGATCGTGCTCTGCAGCGTAGGCTGCAAACGGGTCATCCATGTTCATCGAGTCGTCGTACGGTTGTGTCGTATGCACTGTTGGGTTCCTTGAGAGATCAAGAAGAGCCACGGGGCGGCTTCCCCGTGGCTCAACGTAAGTCAGGTGTCTTCGTCGCTTCTCAACGCTCATCGCGCAGCCGAGCTTCGACGGTTGTCACACTGTCCCGGTGGCTATCTGCACTTCGATGGAAGAAAGGTCGGCATGGAATACCGAAAACTTGCTCAACCACATCGATGAATAGTCACAAGGATATGTTCGCCAAATAAGTAAGCCGCAGGCCAGGTTGGCCTGCGGCAATTTGTCCTCGATCAATACGAGTCAACGAATCCACAATCGATCAGCACCAGACCTGTAATCGTCACAGGCTCTATATCTGGTAGTCAACTGATCCGTTGGGAAGAAACGCGACAACTGCGCGAATCAACAAATTGGTTGCAGGCGTACCTGGTGCAGGTCAAGCCGGTCCGGCATGACCTTATAGACTTTTACTTGCCCTGCCATAGATACGCCCCCCTTTCCAGTCGTTTGCTGTAACATTGACGATTTCGGCGGACTTGAGCGTGATGGCCTGCGTAACCGAAGGTCAATGATGTCGTGCCGACCGAATCATTATATAATTGGCCGACTTATCCAGGCGCAAAGTCTAACACACAGTCGACTAGGATGTAAAGTCGCGTCTATTTGTGGGTGCATACCACATTTGGGCGCTGCCGATGATCTTCTCGCCTGGCGCCCCGAAATGGGATGCACCGCTGTTCGTTCCCGACATATGCCGACGAGGATCTACCGCGAGTTCCTGCCGATAGCGGATGGTCCCCACTTCCGCAGCGGCATTTGCGCCGAATTATCTCTCGTGTACCCGAAAGGTCCGATGTTTGCCGCATGAACGGAGAACCTAATTACGAACAAGAGTATATCGAGTTGATTGAGCGATTGGGTGAAGCCTATGTCCGGCACCGATTAACAGCCCAGACCGAGCGTATGCTGGCGTCATCCACGCGAGCCAGCGCACTCCCCTATCTGGCAAACGGCGGCTGGAAGCGGCTACTTATTCACTATGGACTCAAAGCGACAGGCTTGTATGAGCGCGGTTATCGGAACTTCTTGGACGTACAGATCCGACACAACCATATCTCCATCGCGCATCTGCCCGATCAATTTGACGGATTTTGTGTTTTACAGTTGAGCGATCTGCACATTGACATGGATCGTCGTCTAACCACGGTGATCTTGGAACGGGTCGCCGATCTCAGTTTCGACGTCGCTGTGATCACTGGCGATTTTCGAAACGGAACGGTCGGCCCAACCGAAGAAACCATCGACAGATCGCGACAGATCGCGGATGGCCTGGATGGTCCTGTATACGGCATCCTAGGAAACCACGATTTTCTGGATATGGTGCCGGCTTTGGAACGGACGGGCATTCGAATCCTGCTCAACGAGACGATCAGATTCCGGCGCGGTCAGAGTTCCTTGTACATGACCGGCATCGACGACCACCATTTCTATGCCACCGATGACCTACCGGCCGCAGCCGCCGATGTCCCTGAGAATGCCGCATCGATCTTGCTGTCACACACGCCGGATATCTACCGGGCAGCCGCGGCCCATCGATATGATCTGATGTTGAGTGGTCACACTCACGCCGGCCAGATCTGTTTGCCGGGAGGGCGCATCATTCAACGAAACGCACGTTGTCCACTTTACATGCATCGCGGAGCTTGGCGATACAGCACCTTGCAGGGCTATACATCGGCGGGAACGGGCGCCACCGGAGTCCCAATTCGATTCTTCTGTCCGCCGGAAATCACATTGCACACGCTGCACAAACCGCAACGCACTACGCTGCACTCTACGCCCATGTGGCCAGCCGGCGCCGAATCTCGTGTGGAAAATTCTACTTGACAGGCCTACCTAACTGTGCGATACTCAAGCCAGCTAGGAATGGTCGCACGTTTGTTCTATCGTAGATGGAGTCAAGTTCTACACTTGGATTCAGTCTGTGTCGTCCATTGCCAGCCTTAAAATCGCTATCCTAATATAAAGGAGGTGATGCTTATGGATTGTAGTACGAGTATCCGTCCGGTAGCGTCACCTTCAGAGGTTCGCCTCTAGTTGTACGCTACCGGACACTGAGACCGGAAACGCCCTTGCCGACCTGGTAAGGGCGTTTCCCTTTCCAGACCCAGTCAAGCCATTCTCTGAAAGAGACGTGCGATGAAGGACGAACGAACCAACATCATCTTGATCATCACCGACCAGCAGCGCTACGACACCATTGCCGCGCTCGGGTTTCCCTACATGGACACGCCCAATCTGGACCGGCTTGTGCGAGGAAGGCGTCACCTTCACCAACTGCTTCATCACCGCGCCCTCGTGCGCGCCGTCGCGGGCCAGCCTCTTCACCGGCTACTACCCGCACACCACCGGCATCCTCAAGAACGCCGACCAGTGGCGCCACTCCTGGGTCGAGCAGCTTGGCGGACGAGCGGCTACTACTGCGTCAACATCGGCAAGATGCACACCTTCCCATATGAGACGCCACTGGGCTTCCACGAACGCTACGTCGTCGAAAACAAGGATCGCTACCTGGAAGCAGCGCTACTACTTCGACGAGTGGGACAAAGGCCTGCGGGCGCGCGGGCTGGTCAAGCAGCAGCGCGAACAGTATCGCCAGCGGCCGGACTACGACGAGCGTCTGGGCGCCTTCGAGTGGGAACTGCCCGAAGACCTGCACTCCGACATGTTTGTCGGCGACATGGCGCATCTGGTGGCTGCGACACCAAACCAAAGACGAACAACCGCTCTTCCTGCAGATCGGCTTTCCCGGCCCACACCCGCCCTACGATCCAATCCCGCGCTACGCCGAACCGTATCTGGACACGGACCTGCCCCTGCCGGACGTGAACCGAGGAGGAACTGGCCGGACAGCCGCCGCCGCTTCAAGCCATGCGCGCACACAACTGCGAGGTCGACCACGATTCGGTCGTCCATCATGCTGAACCCGACGCCGCGAGCAGTCCACCGCCAGCGCGCCTACTACCTGGCCAACGTCACCATGATCGACGAGAAAGGTCGGCGAGATCCTGGACAGCGCTGGACGAAAAGGGCTATCTGGAGAACGCCGTCGTCATCTTCACGTCCGACCACGGCGACTGCCTGGGCGATCACGGCCACAGCCAGAAATGGACCATGTACGACATCATCACACGTGTACCACTGCATCGTCTGGTCGTCGGCCTCGCAGACGGCGCAACGGTCGACGGTCTCTGCCAGCTCATGGACATCGGCCCGACGATTCTCGAATTGGCCGGAATTGCCGCCGCCGGAGACATGGGACGCCGAATCGCTGCGACCGGCACTCGAAGGATCTGACTGGACCGGCCGCGATACAGTCTATGCTGAACATGGTCGAGATGGCATTCTGCAGCAGACCGAGTTCATGACGATGGTCCGCACCCCACAGTGGAAATTGGTCCACTTTCTCGGCGAATCGTTCGGCCAGCTATTTCGATCTGGCGAACGACCCGGATGAGAGTGTCAATTTATGGGATTCGCCCGACGCGGCAGACGTTAAACAAGATTTGCTCAATCAGCTGGTTGAATGGCGCATTGCCAGCGACGTACACACCAAAGAGTGGTGCAAATCTTGGCGCTGACAGCGCCGTGGCCGCATCAGTGTTCTTGATCTACCAAGAAGAGGAGCGGCGCACAGCTGTGCGCCGCTCCTCTGCAAAAACTTATCCATGAAAGCCCGTGTCAGGCCGGTACGGTCGCGATGACCGTCTTCACAGTCAATTCGCTAACACTCACTCGATCAGGCTCGGCCAGCGTTACCTCAGGCTTGGTGAGCGTCTCCGAGAGGGAGGGATATAGCGGCTTACACGCACTGCTTGCATGGAACATCTTCTGGCCGCAGCGACCTTCCGCGCACCTCGGGGTCGACAGGTCGAACGTTTACTCTGACTTTGGCCGGCCATACTGCGTAGGACTAACTCGTTGCGCACCTGTAGCGCCGCATGATCGGCGCGTCCAGCCACGACACATGCGGCCAATACGAACAGTACTGTCAAGATCGACAGCGTCATCCAAACGGCGATCATCCACATGGTTTGCTGCTCCTTTCGGTAGCCGCGCATCAAAATGCGTACCCGTATGCCGCCGCTTTGGTGCGGGCCGAACAGAAGAAACCGCCTGCCCGAACCGATGAATCGATTGGCGACACGTTGACGAGAGCTGCAATGTAGGACGTCGATGGAGAGGGACGCACATACTGTAGCGGAAATGCGGCTCCGAAGCTGGATTATTATGCGTTAGCTGATCTACGGCTTATTTGTTTCAGCCCTACCGGCACGCAACCGCAACGGGGATGGGCGCCATACGCTAGCTACACCATTCCCTAACAGCCGGCCATACGTATCACATACGGTTGGCGTTCATTATTCACCTTGATTCTGTGGTAAACTAGCATCTGGTCGCTCTCCCGTCACGCTTTCTACCGCATATGCGACCGTCAACTGCATCCAATGCTATGGAACAAGAAGTCTGACGTTTGGCGAAAGTCAAACTACCCTACACCCATTGCGACAACATCGTCACCGCGTAAGGGTACTGCTCTCATTCCAGCATGACAGATGTACAGGGGACAAATACATGGTTGTTTTCGTCATTGCCGTCATCGTTGCTGTCGCAACTATTATCGTCCTGGCGTCACTGATCGCTGCAAGTCGCGCGGATGAGCGAAGGCACGATCAGACATACCAAGATTCATGGGCAGACCCATCCCCTGTAACACCGCCTATTACATCTGAAAACAGGCCGGTGCACGACCCACAGCGACGACAGCCAATATCCATCGACGACCCCGACCACGAACTAGAGTAACGTGTGGCAACGCAATTCACATCGACACGACCACATCGTGTCAGAGATCACTCGGTCCATGGTCCGGACTGGTACCGGGAATGTGCGTAAGCCCCCAGCGTGCAGCCTCACGTAGAACCGGCGCAAGATCTCGCCCTTTTCCAGTAAGCGTATAGGTAAATCGCACCGGGTTTTCCTGATAGGGGATTTTGTCGATTACACCGGCTGCCTCCAGGCGCTTGAGACGATCCGCAAGAATATTGGTCGGAATGCCTTCGTCTGAACAGAGAAACTCGCCAAAACGACTCTTGTGGTCAAAGAGCATATCGCGCACGATCAGTAAGGTCCACTTGTCGCCGACCAGATCCAGCATATTTGTAATTGGGCAGCGAGAACGGGCCATCTTTGCACCTCTTGTCAACAGTTGTCGTTCGGTAGCCAGAGATCAGAACAGGGTGCATCCCATTTTCCGGGGGCGCCAGTCGAGAACGCGCAACGAATCTCCTTGAGAAAGCCCCAAAATGTGGTACGCATCCATTAGAATATTTGTTCTTGACATCATCACACAATGGTATTATACTTGGCAATCGTGACTTGCAAAATACAAGTGACCTGTTTTCGACTCCAATTATTTCGATTATGTCTACACGAAGCCGTCCACAAAGGAGGTATGACCATGAGCGAAAGTGGCCCCGACTCGTTCTTTTGGGAAGTCGCGCATTCGGAGCTGGCGCTGCCCGAAGTCAGCAAGGGTACGATGATGGGATTTCCCTGTCTGCGCGTCAATGGTAACTTCTACGCTTCTGCCGAACGACAGAGTGGAGATCTTATCGTCAAACTGCCCGCAGAGCGGGTAGAAAACCTCATCGATGACGGGACCGGGCAGGCATTTGCGCCCAATGGACGTCGTTTTCGCGAATGGGTCTCCGTTGTCGGACGCGACGATGATCTGTGGAAGACCTTGCTCGTCGAAGCACGCGAGTTCGTGACGAAGCCAAAGTAGGCTGTTTGGCGCCGTATTCTTATCATTCAGGAAAGGATCAGCATTACATGACCACAGCTATTGACCTATTGCGGGCACAGTACAAGCAGAGCTTTGATTGGCTACAGGGCACGATGGCAGGCGTAACAGACGACGTCGCCCGGTATAATCCACCCGGGTTGGCGGGACCCATCGCCGGCCAGATTGCACATTCGCTCACCGGCCTGGACTTTTTTATCCTGGGCCATGCTGCCGGCGGAGCGCCGCTCATGACCAGTACTTTTGCCGGCAAGGCGGGCATCAGCGAACCACCACCTCAGGGCGATTGGAGCGATTGGGGAGAACAGGTTCAGGTCAACCTGCCGGAGATCCACGAATATGCCAAGGCGATCTTCGAAGGAATCGATGTTTTCCTGGCCACGCTGACCGATAGCGACCTAGACAGAGAGGTGGATCTGGGCGCCACCGGAAAGCAGACCATGGGCTGGATCTTCAACATCATGATCTTGAACACCTATTGCCATACCGGCGAGATCGCCTGTCTCAAGGGTCTGCAGGGATTGAAAGGGTATCCAATGTAGCATCTTTGCCCCACCATCTTGAGCGTTGTTGATATTCGAGAAGAGGGGCAGCGATCCTGGCCTTTTTCTTAGGACGCCGGATGCGTGGCAGATGAAACCTTCTACGCAAAGCGATGCTGAGTTGAGGCTGTAACGGAAAAGTCCCTTGCTTTCTCATCACTAGAGAAAGCAAGGGACTTTTCACGTCTGAAGGGCGCCTAGTGGGTTTCGAACCCACAACCTCCTGATCCACAATCAGGTGCTCTGCCATTGAGCTATAGGCGCCATAATACCGTTACAGGTGGAAGACAAAACGGGACAGGAGTTCCTGTCCCGTTTATGGCTGGGGGACAGGGATTCGAACCCCGATTGACGGATCCAAAGTCCGTAGTCCTGCCATTAGACGATCCCCCACCACAATTCGTCAATGTCTCAATGTGTCAACAGTCAATTGTCAATGACCGGGATCAACACCCATTGACAATTGAAAACTGAACGTTGACGATTGACCATTGATCAGGTGCCGAGGCCCAGACTTGAACTGGGGACACCAGCATTTTCAGTGCTGTGCTCTACCAACTGAGCTACCTCGGCAAAAGAGCCGGCCAGTTGGCCGGCCCTCCGAGAGCGGGCGATGAGATTCGAACTCACGACCTTCTCCTTGGCAAGGAGACGTTCTACCACTGAACTACGCCCGCAAAGCGATGCGTTATCTTAGCCGACTGCGACGGATTTGGCAAATCCGGCTTCAACCAGTCAAGATTTCACACAACACGTTACGTCGACCGGGATGGGGCAGATATCGCGGATTGATGTCGCAAGAATCTGCGAAATCCGCCCGATGGTTCGACGCGCCATCAGAATCCGCGTCATCCGTGGTCGATTTACAAGTGGACCCGGTCGGATTCGAACCGACGATCTTCTCCTTGCAAAGGAGACGCCTTCCCGCTAGGCCACGGGCCCGGAATAATTATCAATTGTGCAAAGACCAACATTCAATGGTCAAGCATTGGCAGCACGTACCAGCCATTGACAATGGAAAATTGACTGTTGACTATCAACAATTAGATCTGATGCCGACGAGAGGACTCGAACCTCCACATCCTTGCGGGTACTAGATCCTAAATCTAGCGCGTCTGCCAATTCCGCCACGTCGGCTCAACACGTCGGCATGCAAACGTCTATTCTATCCAACATCGACGGATCGAGCAAGTATGAGCGAGTGAATTCGATACCCCCGATTCTGTCAGCCACTGCGGCTGTGCCGTCATCTATCTCAGTGGTCGCCACCACGTGGCAGCGCATGGTCTGCCGGGTGTTACCCGACTTCGCCTGCGCCGCTGCGACGAGATCCCACCGTTGCCAGCAGGACCCTCTCGCCTTGCTCCCGGTTGCACGCTCGCCTAGCCGGTCCCATTACTGCGGCCGCTGGTGGGCTCTTACCCCACCCTTTCACCCCTCACCGACCGGTCTACCGGCTGCGGGTCTACTCTCTGTTGCGGTTGTAGTCAGACACCCGTTACCAGACGCCGCCCTCACTTACTGTTTCGTGAGGCAACGTTCCGCACACCGGGCAACGCCGAGCAGGAGTCGGGAAGTTCCTCTGCCGAAGAGTATTCTTCGACAGCGACGGCCTGAATTCACCCTATTCTCACTTGTCAACGTGCAGGTCAACACACCCGTGGCGACCACAAATCTACCGGTTGCCCGAAAAAGTCAAATTTATTGGCGGTCAATGAGGGCATCGGCCATTTCGGGAGCGTCAGGCGAAGAAGATCACCGGCAGCGCCGATAGGAATCCACCCAAAGTGGTATCCGCGTTTATCTACTTGCCTTCGTGGTCAGGTGTGGGTCGCGTGCAGCCGCACCGACCGTCCAGATCGGGCTGGCGCGGTCCCTCCACCCACACCTGGCCGTCAGACCAGTTTTCCTGTTTCCAGATAGGAACGATGGCCTTCAGCCGCTCGATTGCATACTGACACGCCTCGAAGCAACCGTCGCCCCGGTGGGGAGTGGCCACCGCGATGACCACGCTGGGCTCGCCGATCTCGCAGCGTCCCACCCGGTGCAGGATGCTGACCGCCCGCACCTTGGGCCATTTGACCTGGATCTCCGTCGCCGATCGCGGCCATCATCTCCTCGGCCATCTCGGTATACGCTTCGTAGGCCAGAAAATCGGTGCCGCGCGTGCCCGCGTCGGTCGCCGTCTCGCCCCGCACCACGCCGGAAAAAACCGTGATCCCGCCACAGTCCGGCCGCGTCACCCGCGCCGCGACATCGTCCAACGACAGCGGCTCGGTCGTGATCTCGAAATACTTGGGTTCGTTCATCCCAGTAGACTTCTCAAACACCACAGAGAATCCGCGCAGATCAGCTCATCCGCCCAATCCGCGTTCGATCTTGCACCGTCCCCCCGGACACCGGCGGAAACAACGCCACCTCATCCCCGTCGGCCAGCGGATCGTCGATTTTGCCGTACTGGCGGTTGATCGCCACATAGACGTTGCGCGTGGCTAGGTCCAGGCTGGGCGTTGCGCGATCCAGCACGGCCATGAGTCGCGATGGTTGCGGACTGTGGCAGCGTCAGATGTCTGCTCGGACCAGCCGGCCGCGTGCGCAGTGTGGCAAAGAGTCTGACTCTCACTTGAATTATCCTGCTATCCTTGAACGTTCGCTCGTCGCCCCGCTGCCAGTCGCCTGACTTACCGCCCATCTTCTCCAATAGCCGGATTTCGCCAATGGTCATGGTCTTTTCCAACGCCTTGGCCATGTCGTAGATGGTGAGCGCAGCCACGCTGACGGCGGTCAATGCTTCCATTTCGACGCCTGTCTGGCCCGTGACAACGGACCGTGGCGGTAATCATCACCCGGCTTGTCTGCATCGTCGAACGCGAAGTCGACCGCCACTTTACTCAGCAGCAGCGTGTGGCAGAGCGGAATCAGTTCCGGCGTCCGCTTGGCCGCCATGATGCCGGCAATCCGCGCCGCGGCCAGCACGTCGCCCTTGGGCACATTCCCAGCGCGGATGGCGTCCAGCGTAGCCGGTTGCATCCGCACTTCGCCCTTGGCGATCGCGGTCCGGCTGGTCACTGTCTTGTCGGCCACGTCCACCATGGCTGCGCTGGCCGCTGTTGGTCCAGATGGGTCAGTTGCTGTGCCATGGTCTGTTCAATTTGGCCTCCGGGGTTCACCCTCGATATCGAAACTACGCTTCGCCCGAAGTGGAGCAAGGCAGATGCGGGACAAAACGGAGCCTGCGCCTAATCAATTACCCCAATCACCAGCGCCGTCACGACCGAGCCGGCTGCGAGCTCACCGCCGCCTGCGGCAACTCCAACAACGCATTGGCCGTGCGCATGGAGAGCAAGACGACTACTGGCCTGACTCCCGGTGCTCGTGGCCAGACAAGCCACCTATCCCCACCGTGCAGTGTCGACATCCCAGCGCAACGTCGCCCGGTGATACTCGGGCCGCTCAGGGTCGAGTGCCAACGGCTCGATGCCAGCACCGCCTGTACACGGGCCAGATTTGGCTCCTGCCGACCGGCCAGCTTGCGTAGCGCGGGCGACGGTCATCAGGTAGAAGGTCACGAGACTGCTCACGGGGTTGCCGGGCAGCCCGAAGATCAGCCGGTGTGCCCCGTCGACATCCGCAGTGGCAAATGTGAGCGGCTTGCCCGGCTTCATGCGGATGCGTCCGAAATGCACGTGCCGGCATGCTCCAACAGCGGCTTTATCAGGTCGAGGTCGCCCATGGAGACGCCACCCGATGTGAGAAGGATATCGACCTGGTCGAGACCTTGCTGTACCGCCGATTCCAACGCCGCTCTGGGTGTCGGCGCCAATGCCCAAGTCCACTGGAATGCCGCCCATTGACTTAACGGCCGCCGCCAGCATATAGCGATTGCTGTCCGCGGATCTGGCCCGGTCCAAGCGCCTCTGCCGGTTCGATCAATTCGTCACCGGTGGAGAGAATCCCCACTTTCGGCCGAGCAAAAACAGGAACCGTTGTAACCCCGACGGTTGCCAACAGACCGATCTCAGCTGCCCCCAGTCAGCTCGCCCTTCGACAGCACCAACATTCCGACATCAATGTCAGCACCGATCGATCGGATATCCTGGCCTTCCCGGACCCGCGTCGTAATTCGTATGTGATTGTGCCTGCCAGTGGTCAGGACCGCCTTGGTCTGCTCGACCATGACGACTGCATCCGCCCCTTGAGGCAGCGGCGCGCCGGTGGTGATATAGGCAACAGTTCCCGGCAACACGCGTATCTCCGGCACTCGCCCGGCCGTGCTCGCACCGATGATCGGGTACTCGCCCGGTCCGTCAGCGGCAACAACAGCGTAGCCGTCCTTGATGGACGCGGGAAAGGGCGGTAGCGGCTCCTGCGCTACGATATCGCCGGCCAGGATCGACCCAGCTGCCTGAAGCAAGGGCAAATCGACCGGCGGCAGGCGCTGCGCATGCTCCAGAACGATGCGCAGCGCCTGGTCGACGGGCAACATCTCATAGGGAGATTCAGGCATTTCCGGGCGAACTTTCTCTATTTCTCATCATCTGGGATTGAAAACTTGCTCGTCCGTCAATCACCTACGGAAGGTTCTGTCCAGACAAGACCTAGTTCATTTCGGCGTGAATACCACGACAGAAATTCGGCCATGCTACCTCTGGGAGGAACTGTATAAATATTTCTGCCGGGATTCACTAGACAACCGCACGCGACTCCTGACAGACTACACAGGCCGAAGGCTCACCAACATCTGCCGCCGTGCGGTCCCGAAATCCTTCAACGAAGTGGAGCAACGCATAGATGTCTTCGAAGTTGGTCGCGATGCCCACAGAGATCCGGATCGAGGCCACGCTCTTGTGGTATTCGGTCCGGATTCTCTCGCGCAGGTCGTCAAACGAGAAGCGCCGGCCGAGAGCAAAAAATGCGCGCATCTCCTGCTCGGATAGCCGGTGGGCAATCTCACCGGCACCGGGATTGCAGAAACAACCTGTGCGCAAGGAAATCCCTGCATGGTTGGCCAATTCCTCGATACGGCGCTCATCCAGGCTGACACCGTGGGGATCCAGAAAGGTCACGGTCACGGTCCCGCCGCGGCGATCTGTGTTCTCAGGGCCGTAGACGCGGATGATCGGTGCACCGTTGCTGTGGGTCATGGCGGGAAGAGTCTCCAACAACCAGCCGGCCAATGCCGTGACCCGATCGTGAATGGTCTCGATGCCGATGGACTCCAGATGGCGCAGCCCAGTCTCGACGGCTGGGATATTGAGGTAGTCGATGGTGCCGTCTTCAAATGCAGCCTCATCATCGGCAAAGTAGTGTCCATCACCCTGCACCGAGGCGATAGCGATGGTGCCGCCGGCAAACCACGGACGACGCAATTTGCGGACGGCTCCTTTGCGGGCCAGCAGACAACCGATCCCCGTCGGATAGCCGAACATCTTGTAGAACGACAGCGACACAAATTCAGGCTTGACCTGCGCCAGATCGAGCCGGTTGGTCGGCACATACGCGGCTGCGTCCAGCAATACGTCGAAACCGGCGGCATGCGCTTCCTCGATCAGCGACAACGGATGCTGTACGCCGGAAAAGTTGGACTGGGCCGGGAATGCGAAGAGATGGTTGCCCGTCGGCTTTGGGCGCCGCAAAGACGGCGTTCAGATGGGCCTCATCTAGCCGCAGTTCCGGCAGTGTAATCGGCACGTAGCCAATAAACGCGCCTCTTGCACGCGGCAAATTCGCGAATTCCATTGACCGAGTTGTGATTGTCGTATGCGATGACGAAACGGCTACTCTCGTCAAATGGATACGATTCGCCCACATGTTTTAGCGCGCCACTGGCATTTGGCGTAAAGACGGCGATATATTCGTCCGGATCGGAGCGGAAATAGCGCAGCACATACGCGCGGGCGTCGTCAACCAGTCGGGTCATGGCCAATGAGGTCGGATTATGAGAATGGGGATTGCCCAATACCTCATTTGCCAACAACGTCGTGTGTTTGCGGATCTGACTCGCACCATGCAGACCGCCACCCGTATAGTCAAGATAGACCTGCTTCTTCGCGTCCAGCCGGGCATATTCCTCATCGCGCAATTTGGCCACCGCGCTGTGGTCAAATCCGGGATGGCGCCGGCTGAAGAGTACGCGCGCGTGGTCGATATTCGTCGGGCCATAGCCCGGTTGCATACAACCGTCCGAAACCAGTGCCATCAACTCCCCCACAGTGAAGACGAATCACAACTACACACGCGTTCGACGCGCCAAAGTGGTCGCCATGATACCATAGATGTCGACGAACTCCACAGGCTGAGACCGAGAAATCCTCGCTGGGATTCTCTCGCCAGGACCGCCGTCTTGCAGTACAATGACGGCGCGCCGATTGGCAAGAACACTTGCCACAATCAGTCATTTTTGCATACATGAGTACAGGAAACAGAAACCGCAATCGTCTTACAGAGCGACAACGCGCGATTGTCGCCGGCGCTCATGCGCGCATAACAGACACAGATAGGGCTGCCGCATCGTTGTTGGCCGGTGCGGCGCAAAAGATCGCGCCGGCAACCATACGCGTGCGCAGTGCACCAATGGACGAGGACTACACGCTGATCGATCCCACACTGGCAGTCGGCCGGCCGGCCGATGTCGCTGCCGTCGCGCCGCCCCGATCCGGTCTCGGTTATGGCGGCATGACGCCCGAGCAGCGCGCATGCTTTCTCGATTGGCTCGAAGATCCGATGCAGCCGATGCACGCCTCCTACCAGGAGCTGTATGTCGCCCATTTGGAAGCCAGACTCTTTGAAGAGAGCCCGTCCGCGTCGCACGCTCACGGTTGGATGACCAGGCTCGAAGGCACGCCGGCATGGCGAACGAATGAAGCGCTGGCACGCGCGATCATGCTCGGCTTTTTCCTGCTCAAAGATGGCGCCGGGATGGCGAATTGGCTGACCAGCGGAGAACCGTCGTCGCGACTGTTTGACGTAGGGTTGGGCTGGCAAGCGCTGCTGGATGCACCCATCACAACGGGGCAATTGGGCGAGATGATCGTGCGTTGGGCTCTTGCCGCGAATGTCCCACCGGCCGAAATGCTCAAGTCGCGACTCGACTCGCTGACTGCCACGCTGGGCACTGAACCACTCAGCTACGCGCGCAGCCTTTGGACTGATGAAGATTTGCGTCCGATGACCTGGCGATGCGCCCATCGAGATCTGCGCATCACAATTCCCCAGCCGTCCGTGCGCAAGATCATTGAGCCGGCGCTGGTTGATGTGCTGCGTATTGACCGCGTACCCGCCGGGAACGGCCAGAGTCCGGAATTCTATGCGCCGCGGCAGGCAGCGTGCACGGACGAACCGGCGATGGTCGCCGACAATTATTTGATCCTCGAGTTTCAGCAGAGTCGATCCGAGCATTTCGACTACGTGCTGGATATCGCCCGCCGAATGGAAGGCTTCGCACAATTGATGGATGAAGACCGGCATATCATCTACCGGTTGGCCTTCCGCAAGAGCAAGTTGCGGCAGTTCTGGCGCATTTGGGACTATGTACAGAGTTGGAGCAGTACGCGCATCTATGTTGAGGGCGAAGAGCTTGAAAAATGGAAGATCTGGCCCTATTCTCAGTTCTTGCGTTAAATTGAACCGACACCAATCATGAATGACGAACTGGATGTCTACATTCGAGCCCGCTATCCATTGCTCTGGATCGTAACACCGGAAGAGGCGCGTGCGCTACGCGATATCCAGGTGCTGGCAGACGCCCAACAGAAGCGCGTCATGGCCTGGAGCATTACCCAAGGCGTCTTCAACCCGGTACGTCCGGACCGTTTCGACACCTCAAAATGCGATCCGGCAAAACTGTTGACGGCCATCCTGGAGGATCAAGAGCCTTGCATCTGGGTGCTGCGTGATTTCCATCCGTTTCTACGCGATGCCTCGATCGTGCGCCGTCTGCGCGAGGTCGCGTTCGGCATCAAGTCTAGCAACAAGACAGTGATCCTCCTGGGCCCCGTGCTCACGATTCCGCCGGAGCTGGAAAAGGAGGTGACGGTGATCGACTACAACCTGCCTTCTGCCGCGCAGTTGGCAAGCAAACTCGACGGCATTGTGGAACGTCTGCAAAATGGCGCCAAGATCGAGGTAATGTTGGATCGCCGCCAGCGTGATCGGCTGGTACAAGCCTCCCTTGGCTTGACAGCGGACGAGGCCGCCAACGCCATTGCCAGGGCCATCATTCACGCCGGTGGTCAATTGGACGGCAGTGCAGTCGAAACCGTCACGGCCGAGAAAGAACAGATCATCCGCAAGAGCGGTATGCTCGAATTCTTCGCCAGTGAAGAGGGACTGCAGAATGTGGGCGGGTTGGATACGCTCAAGACGTGGATCGGCAAGCGGACGCGCGCCTTCGGGGAGGAAGCGCGAGCCTTCGGCCTCCCCCAACCCAAGGGCATCTTACTGGTCGGCGTACAGGGCTGCGGCAAGAGCCTGGTGGCAAAGGCCGTTGCCAACCAATGGAAGCTGCCGTTGTTACGGCTGGACGTCGGACGGCTCTTTACATCGCTCGTCGGCTCCAGCGAAGCCAATTTGCGCATGGCTATTCGCACAGCTGAAAGCATCGCGCCCGTCGTGCTCTGGGTCGACGAGATCGAAAAGGGGTTTTCCGGTGTCGGCTCCAGTAACCTGCGCGACGCCGGCACGTCGGCCCGGGTCTTCGGCAGCTTCGTGACCTGGCTGCAGGAAAAACAGGCGCCGGTCTTTGTCATCGCCACAGCCAACGACGTCTTACAGCTGCCGGCGGAGTTGGTCCGTAAGGGGCGCTTCGACGAGATCTTCTTTGTGGACCTGCCTGACGCCAACGAACGGGCCGACATCTGGCGGATTCACCTGACCAAGCGCAACCGCGATCCGGATCAGTTCGACCTCTCTACCCTGGCCATGGCCTCGGACGGTCTGTCCGGCGCCGAGATCGAACAGGCGATCGTCGACGGTCTCTACGAGGCGTTCGACCGCCATCGGCCGCTGGAAATGGCCGACTTGCTCGACGTATTGCAGCAGACGATTCCGCTCGGAACCATGATGCAGGAAGAGATCGACGGACTACGTGCATGGGCGGAAACACGTGCGCGAAAGGCATCCTAATTGGCTATATCACACCCATGACAGAAGATCGCTTTGAGTGGTTGGAACTACCCGACCAAACACCGAAAAAAAATAGTGCCCGATCGCGTCGAACCGGAGACGGTCATCGGCAAGCGCTGTCCCGTCTGTGGTTGGCTAGAGGAGGAAACAGCCACCCAATGTTTCCGCTGCGGCCACCGTTACAACGTGGATCGCATCATGTCAGACCAGATCGGCCGCCTTGGAGTGACGCTGCCGCAACGGGTCATCGAGACGTCCCAGGATCTGGGCAATTTTTTCCGCACCCACGGGCGCACCCGGCCGCCGGAGCCGCCAGCTGTCTTTCTGCTGCGTACCGAAGCGGAGCGATTACGCCTCAGTCGTGGCTTCGACCAGCTGATCTGTCTGGATGAACTAGACCTCGATCATTACGAACATCAGATCGAGGCCGCCCTTCGAGCCCTGCAGACCATGCGCGGCCGCGCCCTATTGGCCGACGAGGTCGGGTTGGGCAAGACCATTGAGGCCGGCATCGTCATGAAGGAACTGGTGCGCCGCGGACTGGTCCAGAGCGTCCTGGTGCTAACGCCGGCCTCGCTCACCGAACAGTGGCGTGAGGAGTTTACCACCAAGTTCCACGAAGAGTTCACCGTGATGACGACTCCGGCGCAGTGGCGCAAATCCAACGGAACCGACAGCGGTCGTTGGATCGCCAGTCTGGACCGCGCCAAACTCAAGGTACACAGCCAGGAAATCCTGGCGCGTGACTACGATCTCCTGATCGTCGACGAGGCCCATAAACTAAAAAATCGCAACACCTTAGCCTGGAAGTTCGTCAACCAGATCCGCAAGCGCTACGTGCTCATGCTGACGGCCACGCCCATCCAAAACGACCTCATGGAACTCTATAGCCTGATCACCATCCTGGCGCCGGGTCAGCTCGGCACCGTGCGGGCCTTCCGCCGTCACTATCTGGAAGACCACGACAAGCGCCGGCCCAAGAACACGCCCGCACTGCGCAGCCTGCTCAATGATGTCATGATCCGCAACCGGCGCAACAACGTCGATGTCCAGTTTCCCAGACGGCGTGCGGCCATCTACCACCTTGCTCTAAGCGAGGATGAGTGGCGACTCTACGCCGACACCACTGACTACATCCGGCGGCGTTTCAAGGCAGGCGCCAACAACAAACACCTGCGACTGACCCTCATGACGCTGCAGCGCGAACTGAGTAGCAGCCCGCAGGCCGTGGCCGGCACACTGCGCAAGATGATCGACGATCGTGGCTACAGCGATCATGCTCGCGCCGAGCTACGTGAATTTCTCGAACTGGCCGAGTCGATCCCGATCGGACGCAAGCTGGCCGCCGTACGCGAGATCCTGGAGCGATTTCCCGGCAAGTTTCTCATCTTCACCGAGTTCCGCCGCACGCTGGAGACCATCGTTGCCCAGCTTCGGGAATGGGGCGTGGACGCCGTGGCCTTTCACGGCGGACTGAACATCCGCCAAAAAGAGGCAGTTGTCGAACAATTTCGCGCCGACGACGCCGGCAGCGCTCGGGTGATGGTCAGCACCGAAAGCGGCGCGGAGGGACGCAACCTGCAGTTCTGCCACCAGCTCATCAACTACGATCTGCCCTGGAACCCCATGCGTGTCGAACAGCGCATCGGGCGTCTACATCGGCTCGGCCAGGCCAATGATGTGACCATCTTCAACCTGAGCTGCAACGAAACCATCGAAGCGCATATCATCGAACTGCTGGCGCGCAAGATCCGCATGTTCGAACTGGTCATCGGCGAACTGGACCTAATCCTGGGCAATGTGGAGGGAGCGAAGTCGTTCGAGGAATTGCTGCGCAAGGCATGGGAATCCAGCAAGGATGAAGTCGATCTTCAGGAACGCATTGAGGGCATCGGCGACGTCCTCGTGCAAGCACGCCGGGGCTACGAGTCCGTACGTGACGCAAATGAGATCTTCGACGAGGCTCTGGGAGCGTGAAGCCATGTTGCGCATCCGGTTGCTCATACGCACGACTACACGGATGGGCCGGGTCAAAGTGGCGCTGCGACCAAAGTGCCGTATAATCGAAAGCACTGTGGCCGCATCAAGTAGTGGACGAAGGGATGACCATGGATCTGACCGAGCAACTCCGGCAAGAAGCCGACGATCTCTATGACCAACTCGTCGCCTGGCGGCGCGATTTTCACATGCATCCGGAGCTGGGTTTCCAGGAGGTAGCGGACTTCCGGCATCGTCGCCGATCACCTCCGCGACTTGGGCCTGGAGATGACCACCGGCAGTAGGTGGCACCGGTGTCGTGGCGGTGGTCGAGCCGGACGCAGTGACAGACGACGCGCCGACGGTGATGTTACGTTTCGATATGGACGCGCTCCCCATCCAGGAAGAGAACGACCTCCCGTACCGCTCCCAGACGGAGGGCGTCATGCACGCCTGTGGCCATGATGGACACACTGCCGTCGGAATGGGAGTGGCGCAGCTACTGACCAAGCACCGCAACCAGCTGAACGGCCGAGTCAAGCTGGTCTTTCAGCCGGCCGAGGAGGGTCTCGGCGGCGCGCTGGCCATGATCATGGATGGCGTCATGGACGATCCGACGCCCAGCGCTTCCTTCGCTCTGCACCTGTGGAGCCGCCTGCCGTTGGGCAGCGTGGTGGTCCAGCCCGGGCCACTCTGGGCCAGCGCCGGCAAGTTTCAGCTGACCGTCCATGGTCACGGCGGCCATGGCGCGGTTCCCCACGAGACGGTCGATGCGACGGTGGTCGGCAGCCCAGATTCTGGTCAACTGGCAGAGTATCGTCGCCCGCAACGTCAACCCTACGGATACAGCCGTCATTTCGGTTGGCTCTTTTCACAGCGGCGAGGCCTACAACATCATTTCAGATCGGGCTGAACTGGGGGGCACCTACCGCGTCTTTAGCGACGAGACGCGCGAATTGCTGTTGCTGCGCCTGGAGGAGATCGCGGTCAACGTGGCCACGGCCTACGGCGCCACGGCCGACTTCCAACACCTTGGCTACGTACCGGCGACGATCAATGACGAAGCGGCTTCTGCGCTAATGCATAACGTCGCGAGTGCCATCGTCGGCGAGGAACGCATCATGCAGATCGCCCCCATGATGGTCGGCGAGGACATGGCCGAATTCCTCAACCGGGCACCGGGAGCGCTGATCCTGGTCGGCGCGGCCCATGCAGACGGCAGATTGCACAGCCCCCATCACAATCCGACTTTTGATTTCGACGAAGGTATGCTAGCGACCGGCGTTGCGCTGTTGGCCGGCGCCGCGGCCGCGTATGTGAACCGGTAACCACCGCAAGTGTCGACGCTGAATGACCATCGAGGAGATCCAATGTCCGAACAATACTTCATCGATCCTCTTACGTTTGCCCGGGAAGGCGCGGACAAGGCGTTCAAGTACAGTTTTCTGGAGACAGAACGCATGTTGGCCGGACTCAACTGTCTGAAACCGGGTCAGGCGCAGCAGATTCACGATCACCCGGATCAAGACAAGTTCTACTTCGTGCTGGACGGTTCCGGCTACTTCACTGTCGGCGATCAGGCCCAAGTCTGCAGCGCCGGCCAGTTGGTTCTGGCTCCGGCCGGCATTCCCCACGGCGTGGAGAATCGAGGCGATTCACTGCTTTCATTTCTCACGGTCATTGCGCCCTTCTAATACTCTCCGGCGTGAATACCACGACAAAAATCTCACGATTCATTGCCAATTTGTCAGCCAGTCGAAATTGACTTTTTGTATTGCCCGTGGTGTAATTATTCATAACAAACTAATTAATCGGATTAATCTAATCATTAGTGATTCGTTCTTCTTTCCATGGTCATCAGTCGTATCGATTCGGACTTGTTGCGCTATATCTTTGAACAGGGATACAGACCAGGCGAGCGGCTGCCCTCGCTCAGTGAGTTGAGTCGTGAAATCGGCGTGAGTGTGGGTAAGCTACGCGAACAACTGGAGGTTGCGCGTGCGCTGGGTTTGGTTGAGGCCAGCCCACGGCGCGGCATCACTTGTACCGAGTATGGGTTCCTCCCGGCCGTACGCCTGAGCCTGCTGGCCGCGTTGGCCATAGACCGGCACAACTTTGACGCCTTTAGCGGACTGCGTGTCCATCTGGAGACGGCATATTGGAACGAGGCGGTGGCGCTGCTCACCGACGACGACAAACGCCATTTGCGTGAGCTTGTGAGTACAGCCCAGGCCAAACTGCGCCAGTCGCGCATCCAGATCCCGTTCCAAGAGCACCGTGAGCTACATCTGAGCCATCTTTCGCCGCCTGGACAATCCCTTTGTCACCGGCCTTCTGGAAGCGTACTGGGATGCCTATGAGGCTGTGGAATTGAATACGTATGCCGACTACCAATATTTGACCGATGTCTGGGTCTATCATGACCGTATTGTGGATGCAATCGAAGCTGACGACAGCGGAGAAGGAAAACGCTTGCTAATCGAACACATGCAGTTGCTGAGCGTGCGCGGAATCTCAATGGAGACTCGGCGCCCCATCAGCGAGCACGTCGTTGCAGAGTGACCGGGTGACACCGGTCTGAATCTTGTGTCTATTGCCGATCGTCATGCGGCCAGGCTCCAGAGGAATCTGATTTTCGGAGGATCAGCATGAGCTTACTCACCCAGGTTTCGCCGTCAGAGACGACTGCGCCGGATCGGGTCGTCAACGACTTCAACATCAACGTGGCGACGGTCAACGGCACCGGCAGCCAGACAAGCAACGCGGTTTTGATCCGGTCACTCTTCAAGATGGGCATTCCCGTGACCGGCAAGAACATGTTCCCCAGCAACATCCAGGGGCTGCCCACCTGGTTTCACGTACGCCTGAGCAATGAAGGCTATCTGGCTCGGCGCGACGGTATCGAGGTCATGGTCTGCATGAACCCGGCTACCGTGGCCGAGGACATGGAGAGCGTGCTGCCGGGCGGCATCATCGTCTATGACGATGCGCTGCCGATCGCCAACCACCGCAAAGATGTGACCTACTATGCGGTACCAGTGAAGGATCTGGTCAAGGCGGCCGATTTGCCGCACAGTTTGCGCGACTATGTGGCCAACTTTGCCTACGTGGGCACGCTGGCCTATTTGCTGGAAATTGAGTTGGACGAGGTAAGGGCTGCGCTCGACTGGAACTTCGCCGGCAAGAGCAAGCCGATCGATCTGAACTATGGCATGACCAAAGCCGCGTACGACTACGCTGTCGAGAAATTGAGCAACGATCAGCCGTACCGGGTCGAGCGCATGCGTGGGCACAACGAAGGCAAGGTCATGGTGGACGGCAACACCGCAGCCGCGCTCGGCGCCATCTTCAACGGTGTCCAGGTGGTATCCTGGTATCCGATCACCCCGTCATCGAGCCTGGCAGAAGCGGTCAGCTCCCACGCGCCGCAACTACGTCGCGATCCGGACACGGGTAAGAACTCCTATGCCGTCATCCAGGCGGAAGACGAACTGGCGGCCATTGGCATGGTGGTCGGCGCCGGTTGGGCCGGTGCCCGCGCGATGACTGCCACCAGCGGCCCTGGCATCAGCTTGATGTCCGAGTTCATCGGTCTGGCCTACTTCGCCGAGGTTCCCGCAGTGGTCTGGGACATCCAGCGAATGGGGCCCAGCACAGGCTTGCCAACGCGCACTGGGCAGACCGATATCTTGAGCACCTACTATCTGAGCCATGGCGACACCCGTCACGTCCTGCTCTTCCCGGCCACACCCAAGGAGTGCTTTGAATTTGCCGGTATTGCGTTTGACCTGGCAGAACGCCTGCAAACACCGGTCTTTGTCCTCAGTGACCTGGATCTGGGCATGAACAGCTGGATCAGCGAGCCGTTCGATTATCCCGAACGGCCCATGGATCGGGGCAAGGTCTTGGACGCCGACCAGATCAAAGAGTTGGGCGGCGCCTGGGGTCGCTACAAAGATGTGGACGGTGACGGGATTCCGTACCGTACCCTGCCGGGCAACGAGAACATGCTGGCTGCATACTTCACACGAGGAACAGGCCACAACGAGCGCGCCTTCTACAGCGAGCGATCCGATGACTGGGAACTGAATATGGCACGGTTGAGCCGCAAATTTGAAACCGCGCGTACTCTTGTTCCACAGGCAGAGATCGTCGAGAGCAGCGACAAGAAAGTCGCCATTCTGAGCCTGGGCAGCAATCATGAAGCTATTCTGGAGGCACGTGTTCGTCTCAACACGCAAGATGTTGAAACGGGCTATCTGCAGACTGCGCTCCCTGCCATTGGGCGAAGATGTCAAAAAATTTGTCGCGGAGTACGAGACCATATTCGTCGTCGAGGCCAATCACGATGGCCAGCTGTGCACAATTCTACGCGCGGAACTTCCAGAACACGCGACGAAATTGGTTTCGGTGACCAAATGTGACGGCTGGGCGATCTCAGCCCGCTTTATCACTGAGTCGATTGTCAACGCGTTGGCAGTATAGAGAGGACCAATCATGACGACAAAAGCAGTCAAGCGACCGACACCCCGGGCCCCGAAGGTCAATACCTTGGGTCTGGAAAAGAATGAGTACCGTGGTCGACCATCTACCCTCTGCAAAGGATGCGGTCACGACAGCATCAGCCAACGCATCATCAACTCCGTCTGGGAGTTGGGTCTCGAATCAGACCCAAGTGATCAAATTGAGCGGCATCGGTTGCAGCAGCAAGACGCCGGCCTATTTTCTGGGTCACAGCCATGGTTTCAACAGCGTCCACGGCCGCATGCCGTCGGTGGCCACCGGCGCGCTGGTCGCCAATCGCGGTCTCAAGGCCGTGGGCGTCTCCGGCGACGGTGATACTGCATCCATCGGTGTGGGCCAGTTCAAGCACGCCATGCGTCGCAACCTGCCACTTGTCTACATTGTGGAAAACAACGGCGTCTATGGCTTGACCAAGGGCCAATTCAGCGCGACCGCCGACATGGGTCAGCAACTCAAATATCAGGGCGTCAACGATCTGCCGCCGCTCGACATCTGTCTAGAGGCGCTGGCTGCCAACGCTACCTTTGTGGCGCGCAGTTTTGCCGGCCACGCCAAGCAGGTGGAAGCGCTCATCATGGCGGCACTCAACCACCGCGGCATAGCGTTGATCGATATCGTCAGTCCGTGTGTAACCTTTAACAACCATGAAACGTCGACCAAGAGCTATGGTTGGGGCAAAGAACACGAGATGCCGCTCCACGAACTCAACTTCGTACCAAGTTACGAAGAAATCGAAATCGATGACTACGACGATGAACTGGAAGTGCAGATGCACGACGGGTCATGGATCGTGCTCAAGAGACTTGATCGGGACTACGATCCGACCAACAAGATGTTGGCCTACGAGACACTGATCAAAGCCCGCGCCGAGGAAAAGCTGGTGACGGGGTTGTTCTATGTAGACGAGAGCCAGCCCGATACCAATGAGTTACTCAACCTGGTCGACGAACCACTTGCATCGTTGGGCGAAGCACAGCTTCGACCGGGCAAGGATAAGCTGGACGAGATTTTGGCCGGGCTATAGCGTACCGGACGCAGGCATCATCTCCGGGACGGATCCGGGGATCGCGACGCTTGCGCCGGAAACAACTTCAGCGGCAAACGGGACTGATGCGTCATTGTGCATCAGTCCCGTTTTGTTCGAATGCCGGGAGTATCAGCCGGAATCTTTTCATCCCCATACACGCCCTGCAACTCCGGCGGCAGCAACGCGGCAATAGCGCGCATGACGATCTCCGTGTGTTCAGCGGCAAGCCGGGCGTCGTGGGGATCGCCGGGAACGTCGATCGGTGGACCGAACCGCACACTCACGTGCGGCTTGGGGAACTGAAAAAATCCCCCCATTACAGCCCTGGAGTTGATCACAGCCACCGGGACCACAGGTACGTTGGATTGCATTGCCAGTCGTACGGCGCCGGACTTTCCGCGCTGTAGCTGACCGCTTTTGCTGCGTGTGCCTTCGGGAAACATACCGACGACATGGCCACTTTCGAGCAGCTGTCGCGCGGCGTCAAATGCGGCGAGATCCCTTCTACCGCGGTGAACGGGAAAGGTGCCGATCCGGTGCAAAAAGGCGCTGAGCCGTGGATCCGCATTGAAAATTTCGCTTTTGGCCATATAGAAGACCTGGCGCGGACAGGCATGGCCGATGAGCACATAGTCCGGCCCAGGGTTGTGATTGCTGGCTAGAACAAATCCGCCATCCAATGGAACGTGCTCGCGGCCGTGAACGCGGCCGCGGCTACAGAGCGGTCGCAGAACCACAGAAAGAAGCCACAGACACTTCCACAGAAACGATGCATCGCGTGGCATGACCACGATGGAAACCCCTTCTGCAAGAGCAACCCTGCGGCTACGTAGGGCGAAGCCACGGGCTGACACCGAAGTTACGCTTGCGCGTCAAGAGTTTGAAGCAATCGAAATCAAAAGGTCGAGGGATTTCTGTCGCGATTCACTCGGTTCTCAATTGAGTTGGTCGCGAACTTCCTCAATCTGTTGGAACAGCTGCAGCAGACCCTGATCCTGGCGGCTGAGGCGGGGGCGTTGGCTGTGGTCTTCCAGATTGAATGCGAACGGCAGCAGACCGTTGAGAAAGAAGTAGCGACGCAGATCGTGGGCTGCATCCTCAAATGCGCCACGGCGGTAATGCAGAAGACCGCGTTCCTGCCACAGCACGGTGCTCGCAGGCAACAGCACGAGCATATAATCCAGCACCAGCGATGCGGCCTCCAGATCCTGAGCGCTCAGATAGACGTTGCGCAGGTTATTGAGTATGCGCTGGGCAAATGCGACGGGCGTTATGGCCTGAAACGAATCTGACGACAACTGTACCGGCTGGCCCAGGACTTCAGCGAGATAGGCTCGGCGTCTCGGCTTCACTCACGACGTTGCCGTGAAACGAGTCCAGCAGCCAGACGCCCACTTCGTCTCGGTAGCGTGCCATGAAGTGGCCGGGAAAGCCGAGTCCTTCGATGTCCACACCGATCCGACGGCCGATGGAGATACAGATCAGACTCAACAGGATCGGCAGGCCAAGGCGCCGCTCCAATACTTCGTTCAAATAGCTGTTGCGTGGGTCGTAGTACCGGCGACGGTTGCCCCGAAAACCGAGCCCGTCGTTGATAACGGAGAGAAAACGTTGTGCACGGGGCTCACCCAACCTGGCGTCACCAAGCAGAGCATCGGCCTGCTCGCCAATGCATCCAGCCGGGAAAGCTGCTCGTTGATCGCCAATTCCGGATAACCGATGGTGCAGATCAATAGTGCCAGCCGTTCGAGAGACGGTTCGGCTTTTTGCACTTCGCGGCCAAATTCGACAAGATAGTCCATGGTGGGATTATATCATGGTCAGCCGTTTGCTGCCGCTCCATTCACCGCTTTTACTTCGTCCGACAGTCAACGACGAATGCTGTCTTCATGCGCATGCGCACAACTTCGTTGGCCAGAATGCGCCGCATGACGGCCACTGACGTGGCATAGGTCGCGTCGACGCCAAAGTAGCTTAGGCTCTTGCTCAACAACATCTGCCGTTTGCTGATCGGCGTATCGCTGGCGTAGTGGAGCACACCGATATCATATGGTGCGTTGATGAATAGATTGACGATCTCATTGACCGGATAGCGTCTGGGATAGATGTCCTCATAGAGAGCGCTCAGATAGGGACCGGCCTCCATTTCGATGTCGGTGTAGCCCTCCTCGTAGAATACGTGCATGAACTCCCGGTTTTGCAGCAAAGTGCCGCGCAGGGTGACGGCCTTCTGGTTGTCAAAAACGGTGCCGTGGTTGAGATACGCGCCGACATCCTGGGCCGTAAAGCAGTTGCGGAAAAGATAGGAGTTGCGTGAATGTTCATCATAGACCACGTTGGGAATCATCACATCGCCGACCCGTCCGTTGAGCGTGGCGGCCTTGCCCAGGATGTAGACGCCCAGGATGCGATCGGCCGCTGTGCTGATCTGGCTGAAGATGTGATAGGCTGCCATCCCCAGCGGATAGTCGATGTTGAAGATCAGCGCGTCGCTCTCGCGCAGTAGCTGCCACTCTTCTTCGGTCAACGTGTTGCAGCCTCGGGTCAAGTCGCTTCGCGCGCAAACTCTGCATTTCGATCACCTGCGCCTCAACATCCAGACAGTGGGGATCGCTAATGCGCTGGATACCGGCCTTGCGCTCGCGATGCTCAATGCGGCCGCGTACGCGCTCCGGACAAGTGTGATGAGCCGCATAGAGTCGCGAGATGTAGTAGAGAAAGTTGCCCAGACTGCCTTGATCGTCTTCGACCAGCGCCGCAAATTCAGTGCGCAGCGATTCGGGGTTTTCCTGTTCCAGAAACTTGAGCAGATCGTCCTGTAACTCCCAGGCGGCACCGGAGAGAAGGTTGATCATACTGTGGACGTTGCTGCTGACGAAGTAGATAGGCCGATCGGAGAGTCCGATGGACTCGGAGGCATGTTCGATCTTGGTCCACCAGTGCTGCACGCTACGTCGATAGTCGCTCAGACCGCTACCCAAGACGCGCACCTCCAGATCGAGCGGTTGTTGGGCAGCAAGACGCAAGTTTTCGAGCAATTGCCGGTCCGGCCACATCTGTCCAAGCTTGCTAAAATCCTCAGAGTCCAATCCCAGCGCGCGCCGCACATGCTCGAGCAAGTCCATGGGAGCATAACCATTGCCACTCTGGGACGCGCGCAGGCGAACGCCCACATCGCCGTTGTTCAATTTCTGGTTGATCTTGTTCCACTCGATCTGAAAGGTAGTCAAGGAAGGGATGAGGTCATCGATATCGCTCACGCTGGCCACGAACGCGGCCAAGAGTCCGGCTTCTTTCTGGAAGTAGAACTTGCGTCGGCGCGCCCGCGCCCGCACCGGGCGCCAGGCGTCGACATCGTACCCCTCGCGATGGAAAACATCCTCCATCTGCCCCATGACAAGCAGTTTGATCCCCGGCAAGCAGTCCGGCAAACGAAGTCCTGCATAGATCAGCGCCGAGACATCCAGATCCGTGTCGGCGGCGTGGTAATGAAGATTGGACTTCATGGCTGCGTGCGTGTCTTCCAAACTACGCACCCGAACCGGACCGCTGCTGCGCAAGAGTGAATAGTAGGTGCGGATGTAGAGCTCAATCTCTTCGTTATGCGCTACGGGTGTTGTTCTGTCCATGGGTTCTCGGTATGGTTCCTATCCGGTTAGTCCAGCTTGGTTCTCGGTAAACATGTGTGAATGGACTGCTCCTCAATACTTAGCCATTCAGCCAGCGCGCGCGCTGTTTCCGGGCGCGAAAGTAGACATATTCCTCTTCAGGATTAGGGGCCGACACGTTGCCCTGCGACGGATATCCGGCAATCGCCTCTTCAACGATATCGACGCCGAGGCCGGGACGATCGGACACGACGATGTGGCCGTCGACGATCTCCGGCAGCGGATCGATCACCTCGTGACGCTGGGGGACGTCGTCTTCGATGTGTTCCAGGATCAGGAAATTGGGGAGCGTGCAGAGCAGTTGGACTGCGGCCATCTCGGCCACCGGTCCCAGCGAGCCGGAGTGGGGCGCAAAGGTGATGAAGTGGGCCTCGGCCATGGCAGCCATCTTCTTCATCTGGAGCAGACCGCTGGCGCGCCCCGTGTCCGGTTGGATAACGTCGACGATCTCGCGCTCGATGAGCTCGCGAATGCCGTAGATGTTGGTCAGCCGTTCACCGGCGGCAATCGGAAGATTGACATGGGCAGCGACTTCGGCCAACGCGTTGGGGTTTTCGGGCGCCACCGGATCTTCGTAGAAGAGCAAGTCTACCTCCTCCAGCGCCTGCCCGGTGCGAATGGCATCCGCGGTCGTCAGCCAAGGCGGCCCGTGGATGTCCAGCATCAGATCGATGTCCGGGCCGACTTCCTCACGAATGGCTTTGACCCGTTGCACGGCGTTCTCCATGCCGGTGACCTTGAGGGCCGTGTAGCCGCTGCTCGACCATCGCGGCGGCCACGGCCGGCGTCTTGGCATGGGGATAGAGCCAGATGGTATCCCGAATCTTGCCGCCCAGCAGGTTCCATACCGGGGTGTTGAGCGCCTTGCCCTTGATGTCCCACAGCGCCATCTCGATGCCGGTCAGCGCGCCGCCGCCGACGATGCCGGTCATGCCATGGCCCATCATGGCCAGGTAGAGCTTCTGCCACAACTTCTCGATGTGCATGGGATCTTCGCCGATCAGCAAAGGTGTCAGATCCTTGATGGCTGTTTCAACCACCCGCGGCCAACCGCTGGCCTCGCCGACGCCGTAGATCCCCTCATCGGTGAAGATCTTGACGAAGAGCCAGTTGCGCGCTGGACCAATTCTTGCTGAAGCCGCCGGCGTGCATGAGATAGGTCTTGATTTCGGTGATCTTCATGGTCTACTCCTTATCGAACCGGTATCCCGATAGTCAAAAATGACCTTGATCGCGCCCGTCCGTTTGTCTGACGCAGTGTTAACAGCGTCGCGCCATCGGTCGAGCGGGTACGCATGCGTAATTAGACCGTCAATAGTCAGCTTGCCCTCCGCCAACAGCGCACAGACTAAATCGTAGGTCGAAATCGACGCGCCGTTCCATTCCTCCATGCCATGGGCCATGGACCCGACCAAATCGACTTCCTGGTACCAGACAGGCATCAAATCCACCTTCATGCGTACCAGCGATACGCCAACTAGGACGACTGCTCCGCCTGCGCGAGTCAGGCGGACACTGTCTTGGATGGTCTGTGCCGATCCGACACAATCGAACACAGTGTCGAAACCGCCTAAGATCATGCGATTCTTCAACGGGCCGGTATAGAGCTTTCCGTCGGTGATCTCGGCCGTTGCCTCGTACAGATCGTCCGTAATTACCCGATCCGCACCCAATTTCTGCGCCATCTCGATCTGATGTGGATAACGGGCTATGGCAGTGATCCGGCACGCCGGCGACAGCGCACGGAGGGACTGCAGCAGATTGAGACCGACGACCCCACATCCAACCACGAGCGCCTGTTCACCCGATTGCGGCAGGCGACGCAACGCCGCCCTCACACCCACCGACAATGGCTCAATCATCATAGCCGTTTCGTCATCGAAATTCTTCGGTACTTTGTACACTTCCGATACATGTGCTGTAAATGAGTCGCCCCAGCCACCGCCTGTGCCAAAGCGACCGACGCCGAGTGAGGCATTTTCGCAGAGCGCGCGATCGCCGCGGGCGCAGTGACGGCAGATCGTGTTCAGTTCTTGGCTTATGCAATTCGGACTCAAAATAGCGCGACTGTCCATCACGACTCGGTCACCCGCGGAGAGTGTCGTCACGCCCGCGCCAACTTCCACGACTTCCCCGACAACTTCATGCCCCAAATAGATCCGCTCGGTGCCCGGCAAAGCGGCAGCGGCAATTTGCGGGTCCGTTTCGACAAACAGGAAGTGAAGATCCGAGGTGCAGATTCCGCAGAGAAGATTGCGCACTCGCACCCAATTCGGACCCGGCAGAGCTTGGTCGGGGAGATTCTCAAGTCGGGTCGGCGACCAGCGGGAATAGATAACATTCGCCCATAGCGGCTGCAATGTCTTGGTCAGAAGAATTTTGGGAATGTTCTTTTCGAAGTACACAGTGCGCAACCGGGAACCGCCTTTCCTGCCACTGCTATTCGCAATACGAGCAGGCTACGAAACTGTCGTACCGTTATCAGGTGCAGCCGCTTGCGGACCAAGTATACCGTTCACTCGTTGCGGCATGAAATCGACGTGCAGTCACAACACCGGCCGCTACATTCGCGATGCAACGATCGCGGACAATCCGGATTGACCAGTGAATCCCGACAGGAATGATCAGACAGATAGATAGTCATTGTACTCGACTGAAACGGCTGATTATTTCTGTCGTGGTATTCACGCCGAACTGAACTATGTGGTATTTGTCGGTTCCTGCGGCACGTGGACGGCCGAGGCAACGCTCAGCCAAAATCCTCATCACCAAAGAGCGGGAGTTGATCTGACTGTTCATCACCGGACGGCGCCGGCGACCAAAGAGGAAGGTCTAGCTTGCTGCGCACCAAGTTTTCGAGACGCCGCACACTGGCCGGTGAGTGCCCTTCATAGGGGTTATGCATATAGCCGTAAACATGAACGCCTGCATTGTGCAGTGCAACCAGCCGGTCACGCCAACGCAGCAGATCCTTGTCGCGCGGCGCACTCAGCTCTCGGTCCCCTTGAGGACCATCGAGATCGTCGCCAATCCAACGAATAACGCAGAAATCGGGCGCCCGATTGCCCTTAACCAGATCGTACCAGACGTCGAACATGTCCGGCGTATTGATGCGATCAACGAGCAGCAGAGACAGGCCACGTTCAGCCAGAAAGGCGGCAAATTCCGGTGTATGGAGGTCGACCGCGCGCACTTCAACACCCAGGCGCATGCCGTCCGATCGGGGTGCCAGCCAGTCCAGATAAGTGGCCAGTTGGAGACCATGGCGATCTCGGCTGAAACGGGCAGGAAACTGCAAAAACGCCGGCGCGGCCTTGTCATCAAGAATCCGCAGCCGGTCAAGAAATCGCGCAGTCTCCTCTTCACACCCCACCAACTGTTTCTCGTGGGTGATCGCACGCGGGAACTTCAGGCAGAACGTGAAGCCGTCCGGCACACTCGTGCGCCAACGTTCGACGGTCGTCTCGCGGGGATGGCATAGAACGAAGTGTTGACTTCCACGGTGGGGAATATCTGCGCATAGAAGGAGAGATAGCCGCTCGACGCCATCCTGTCGGGGTAGAAGGTACCGCGCCAGCCGTCAAATTGCCAGGATGACGTTCCCAGTGCGATTCGATTGTCCTCTGCGTTCACCGTCATATCCACTGTCCTCTCCGCCGGGTCTACAATCCAGGATATCCCCCGTTTACCATGCACGATGTACACACGTTTGCTCTTGACCGGGTGCCACATGCAAACCTAACACCCATTTTACGATGAGTTTTGTGCAAGATGCACATTGAGCCTAGAGTCGGAAGAACGTACACTTATGCGCAAGGCTTATGAAAAAGAGACAAGCCTTGCCGTCATCGAGGATTTATTTTCCATCAATTCGCTCATGTATTTAGGAGGATAACTCACCAATGCGATCGAAACTGTTGCGAGCGTTCCCGCTTGCTCTTCTCCTTACTCTGATTGCGATTCCCGTTCTTGCGCAAGACGGTGAAGGCATCTCCACCAATGAACTGGCCTACGCCATCGACAACATCGTTCTTTTCATTGCTGCGGTTCTGGTGCTCTTCATGCAGGCCGGATTTGCCATGGTTGAGACCGGCTTCAACTCGGCCAAGAATGCCGTAAATATCATGTTCAAGAACATCATCGATCTGGCAGCCGGTCTCGCCATCTTCTGGCTGGTCGGCTACGGGATCATGTATGGCGCCAGTGAGATTATTCCGAACTGGCTGGTCTGGGGTGGATTCGGTATCAGCCAGACACCTCCGGAGGCGCTGCCCGGCAATCTGAACCCGCAGGTCGATTTCCTCTTCCAAGCCGCCTTCGCCGCGACAGCAGCAACCATTGTTTCGGGCGCGGTCGCCGGGCGTATGAAGGTATCCGGCTATCTGATCTACAGTATCGTCATCACGGCCATCATCTATCCGATCAGCGGATATTGGAAATGGGGTGGTGGCTGGCTGGACCAAATGGGTTTCTACGACTTCGCCGGTTCAATCGTCGTCCATGCCGTCGGTGGCTTTGCGGCACTAGCCGCGGTGATCGTCCTCGGACCGCGCATCGGGCGTTTTTCCGAGAAGGGCACGAACCCCTTTCCCCCCCACAGTATGGGGCTGTCAACACTCGGCGTCTTCATCCTCTTTGTCGGTTGGTTCGGCTTCAATCCCGGCAGCCAGCTTGCTTTTACCGGTGCATCGAACACAGACGCCACAATGCTCATCGCCACCAATACGGCGCTGGCCGCCGCCACCGGCACGTTGCTGGCCATGCTCTACAGTTGGCTGCGCAAGGGTAAGCCGGATCTGGGCTACACGCTCAATGGCATGTTAGCGGGGTTGGTGGGCATCACAGCAAATTGCGATTCCGTCACCAATGTCGAAGCGCTGATCATCGGTGCGGTGGCCGGTCTCCTGGTCGGCGTCGGTATCGACCTGCTGGAGGCTGCCAAGATCGACGATACCGTCGGCGCCTGGCCGGTCCATGGCTTTGTGGGCATCTGGGGCGGTCTTGCCACGGGTATCTTCGGTGGTCACCCCATGGTGGCGCAGATCGTCGGTTCGATTGCCATTCCATTGTGGGCATTTGCCACGAGTTTCGTACTGTTCACCGTGCTCAAGGCCGTGGGCATGCTGCGGGTATCGCCGGAGGAGGAACAGGCCGGGCTGGACATTTCCGAGCATGGCATGGGCGCGTATGACTTGCCGGGTCTGGGAGCGACAGGCGGCGACTGATCGCCAACACTGCACCAATTCAATCGGC
The DNA here is from genome assembly GCA_963715415.1 of uncultured Chloroflexia bacterium. Taxonomy (GTDB): domain Bacteria; phylum Chloroflexota; class Anaerolineae; order Caldilineales; family Caldilineaceae; genus JAWKOK01. Next base: position 77,944 of record CAVQSG010000018.1, read on the forward strand.
AGGAGACGGCAGAAATTCTGCCGTCTCTTTTTTTTGTCCCGCGCCGATTATACTTAACCATTGCATAAGAAGAAGCCATATGCACCCGGCATGCTCCTCAACAGTCGGTGATCGAACCGGGTGTACAGTTTGCACATTTACAAACGCCATTCCCTTGGCTATAATGCACAGCCATGTGTCGCTGCAGAGTCTTATTCTTTGTTGCGTAGAGTGATCGTCGTTGGAGTACAGCCCAACTGAGGAGATGCAGCGCGCTTGTCTCCGAGCGAAAATTGATCCCCGCCGTGTTCCCTGAACGGGGAGACGCATAGCTTTACTGAACCAGGTTTCCAAGTGCCGGCAATCCAGCAAAGCCATCGAACCAGTCCCCATATCAGCTACAATCGCTTCGGCCCGTATGCGATCGAGTCGGTGTTGGGACAGGGGGCGGTCGCGATCGTCTATGCCGCACGCGATCAGTCGGGCCAAGCAATTGTCCTCAAGGTGCTGACGCGCCCGGCATCCTCACAGCCGACGGTGCGGCTGGGATTCCAGCGCGAATATCGCACACTCTCCAGCCTGCGCCATCGCAACATCATCCAGGTATTCGATACCGGTGAGGTCGACGGCTATTTCTATATTGCCATGGAACGTATCGACGGCGAGACCATGGACGGCTTTCTACTGCGCAACAAGAAGCTCGGTGAAGCCGCCGCCATCGGGATAGCGCGCCAGATCGCGAGCGCGCTGGATTATTTACACGGCAGGGGTTTTGTCCACAGAGACGTCAAGCCGGCCAACCTGTTGCTTGCCTCCGACGGCCGTGTGGTTCTGTTCGATTTCGGCACGGTGCTGGATCTCCGCGATCCGCTTGCGAGCGATGTCATAGGCGTCTACGGTACGCCGGCTTTCCTGGCGCCGGAACAGATTCGCGAAGAAGTGGTGGATGGGCGCGCAGATCTCTATGCTCTGGGTATTTTGCTCTATCTGATGGTGACCGGGCGCAAGCCATTCTATGGCGGTCGGACCGAAGTGTTGAACGCGCATCAGCATACACCGCCACCGCGTCCTTCCGAATTCTCTCAGGTGTCGCCTGACCTGGAAAAGACCATTCTGAAAGCAATTGCCAAGAATCCGGACGATCGGTTTCAGACCGGAAACGAATTCATCACAGCCATTGACGGGGCCGAACTGGCGCCGGAACCCGAACACAACGACTTGCCCGGGCGGCTGCGCCGCTGGTTTCGCGGGTAACGCCGCATCCCCTCACGCACAGGCTTCCACAACGGGCGCCGGCAACCCCTTGCGTCATTTTCCCCGATCGATAGATAGATCGCGAATGCGTTGCCGGCAGGTCAAACAGAGAGTCCCTCCAGTCAAATACGGACGGCCGTAGATTGGCCGCCCGCATCATATTTCGCCGAGGATGATGTCGACGAGGATGATGTCGACGAGGATCTCAACGTACGCGCTAGGCCTAGCCAAGGAAATGGCTACCCCTATGCACCTGCCCTGAAAATTAGCCACAGATATACACAGATAAACACAGATGGCTCTCTTGTTTTCATCCCCCGTGGCGCTGCATCGCCGCATGTGAACTTCCAGGAAGATCGGGGTCTCTATTTCTCTGGAATGGCTTTACCGATTTCCCGCGTGGGCCAGCGAACCGCGAATCAAGTCCCGATTCATCATTCCGATGAAATCGATGCTGATCTCCTTGGGGCAGACGGCTTCGCACTCGCGCAGATTGGTGCAGCCGCCGAAGCCTTCGGCATCCATCTGACCCACCATCAACACGGCGCGATCATAGCGCTCGGTCTGTCCTTGAGGCAGGATGCCGAGATGCGCAACTTTGGCCGACGTAAAGAGCATCGCGGATGAGTTGGGGCAGGCTGCCACGCAGGCGCCACAGCCGATGCATGCGGCAGCATCCATGGACTTGTCGGCTTTATTCTTGGGAATCGGACTATTGTTGGCGTCGGGTGCGCCGCCGGTCGAGACCGAAATATATCCGGCAGATTGAATAATGCGTTCGAACGCGGTCCGATCCACAACCAGATCCTTGATCACAGGAAAGGCAGATGCACGCCACGGTTCGACAGAGATGGTGTCGCCGTCTTTGAACTCGCGCATGTGCAATTGGCAGGTCGTGATGGCCTTCTTTGGGCCATGGGCCACCCCGGCGATCATCATGCCACAGGTGCCACAGATGCCTTCGCGGCAGTCATGGTCAAAGGCAACGGGTTCGTCACCCTTCCTAATCAGGTCTTCGTTCAACAGATCGAGCATCTCCAAAAAGGAAGATTCAGGGCTGACGTCATCCAGCGTATAGTCGGCAAACTCGCCCGTCGAGCTCGGGCCGGACTGTCGCCAAATCCGCAGATTCAACTTCATGGTGCTTTGTGCTCCTTGTATCGATAGTCACGGTACGAACCGCTCGTCAGAGTGCGATTCAGCCACCGGTCCGAATTGGCTACTTGTAACTGCGTGTCGTCGGCATGACGTATTCGAAGTTGAGCTTTTCCTTATGTAATGCCGGACTGCTGTTTTCGCCGCGGTATTCCCACGCCGAAACGTACATAAACTCGTCGTCACGGCGCAGGGCCTCACCCTCGTCGGTTTGATATTCTTCACGGAAGTGGGCACCGCATGACTCTTCACGATCCAGCGCGTCAAGACACATGAGTTCGGCCAACTCAAAGAAATCGGCGAGACGTCCAGCCAGTTCCAAGTTCTGGTTAAAGTCATTGGCAACGCCCGGGACACGTAGATCTTCCCGAAATTCCTGCCGCAGCGCCGGAATTCGGTCCAGCGCTCTTTTGAGGCCGGCCTCATTACGTCCCATACCGCATGCTTCCCAGACGATCTTGCCGAGGTCGCGATGGAACTCAGTCGGCGTACGTCTACCGCCGATGCTCAGCAGATTCTTGACGCGCTGATCGACCTCGTTCTTGACGTCGGTGAACGCAGAACTCGTCGGCGTCACTTTGCCCAGCTGTGCACTGCCGAGATAGTTGCTCAACGTGTTCGGAGCCACAAAGTAGCCATCGGCAAGGCCCTGCATGAGCGCGTCTGCGCCCAGACGATTGGCACCATGGTCAGAGAAGTTGGCCTCACCGATGACGAAGAGGCCGGGAACCGTGCTCTCCAAGTTATAGTCGACCCAGAGACCACCCATTGTGTAGTGAGAAGCCGGATAGATACGCATCGGAACCTGATAGGGATTTTCGCCGGTGATGTTCTCGTACATATCAAACAGATTGCCGTACCGATCGGCGATTATCTTCTGGCCCAGATCGGCTGATGGCGTCAGCAAAATCCAGATAGACCCCGTTCTTGAGCGAGCCCACACCATGGCCGGCGTCGACGACGTTCTTGGCTGCGCGTGAGGCGATATCGCGCGGGACCAGATTGCCGAAGCTGGGATATTTCTCTTCCAGATAGTACCAGCGCTCGTTCTCCGGGATATCCTTGGCAGCACGGTTGTCGCCGGCTTTGCGCGGCACCCAGATTCGGCCGTCGTTGCGCAGCGATTCACTCATCAACGTGAGTTTGGACTGATGTTCGCCTGCCGGTGGGATGCAGGTGGGGTGAATCTGGGTGAAGCAGGGATTGGCGAAATACGCGCCACGCTTGTAGGCCCGCCAGATCGCCGTCGTATTGCAGCCCTTGGCATTCGTAGAGAGATAGAACACGTTGCCGTAACCGCCGGTGGCCAATACGACCGCATCTGCTGCAAAGGCCTGAATCGCGCCCGTCTTCAGGTCGCGGGCGATGATGCCGCCGCGCCCGACCGTCAACCAGTACCAGGTCAAGCATCTCGGTGCGGGTGAACATCTCCACCGATCCGGCATGAATCTGTCGCGCCAAGGCCTGATACGCGCCGAGAAGCAGCTGCTGGCCCGTCTGGCCACGGGCATAAAAGGTGCGTGACACCTGGGCGCCGCCAAAGGAACGGTTATCCAAGTTGCCGCCATATTCGCGCGGCAAAGGGAACACCCTGTGCAACGCATTGGTCGATGATGTCGTTGCTGACCTGGGCGAGACGATAGACATTGGCCTCGCGCGAGCGAAAGTCCCCCCCTTTGACTGTGTCGTAGAAGAGCCGATAGATGCTGTCACCGTCGTTCCGGTAGTTCTTGGCGGCGTTGATCCCGCCCTGCGCGGCGACACTATGGGCGCGTCGCGGGCTGTCCTGATAGCAGAAGCATTGGACGTTGTAGCCCATCTCGCCCAAGGAGGCGGCAGCCGCGCCACCGGCCAACCCGGAGCCGACGACGATGATGTTGAACTTGCGCCGATTGGCAGGGTTGATCAGCTTCATGTCGAAGCAATGTTTATCCCATTTCTCCTGAATCGGACCTTCGGGCACCTTCGCATCTAGTACCGCCTCGGTGAAGGACGGCATGGTTCTGACTGTTTCTTTCGTGGTGGTCTCCATACAACAAATTCTCCCAGGTTTTACGACACGATGCCGGTCAAGACGGCAATCGGGATGGATGCAAGCCCAAGAGATACAACCAAAGCCAGCACGAGTCCGATTGCACGTACGGCGCGATCGTACCTGCTGCTCAGGAAGCCGAGGGTCTGAATCATGCTCCAGGTGCCGTGATAGAGATGGAAACCGAGCGCCACAATGGCAACGAGATAGAATAGCGATACCAACGGATTCTGAAAAGCTACGATCACGTTGTGATATGCGTCGCCCGGTATAAAGTCACTGTGTACGCCAGGCGTACCCCAAGTAAGTTGGGCAAGATGAAAGAGGATAAAAAAGAAGATGACGACACCGCCGAGACGGATCGTGCGTGCAGCATAGTTAGCGGCAACCGTACGTTTGACATGGTAATTGGTCGACCGGGCGTTTTTTGCCTGCCGGAACAGTGACACGGCTGCCCATACATGGAGCACCACAGCCGAGAGCAAAACGATACGACCCACCCAGAGCAGATGTGTATGGCCGAAAATTGGATGACCGATCTCGCGCAGACCTTCGGCATACTCATTGAAGTAGACAGCGCCGCCAAAAATCTTGAGATTGCCGTACATATGGAAGACGATAAATCCAATGCCGATCAACCCGGTCACCGCCATGATGGCTTTCTTGCCGATGGTCGACCGGTAGAGCGGTAGCGCTTGAGTGGCTTGCATACAGTTGAACCTCCTTGCATGCGTGTGCGGAGCAATGACGATCTATTCAATAGTTACTACATATTTGCGCCTGCAACTGTAGTGCAGGACGGCATATTTGCGCCTGCAACTGTAGTGCAGGACGGCATATTTGCGCCTGCAACTGTAGTGCGAGGACGGCGGCGCAAATCGGGCCTTCGGCCGTATCGACACAGTTTGTCGATGTCGCTGTGTAAGCGCCAATCGACGGTCAGCAGTGGTTTGGCGTGCACCATTCGTCGCTTGTTCGAGGATGACGTCGCGAGGTCGAAGTCTTGCGATGCCGAAATCCTATTCTAATACAGTTACTGGTCAGGTACAATAATTTGCCTGGAGTTTGAACCCTCCGTTACACATCGGCATTGTACCAAGAACGCCACACTTTGTTTGTGGCGCAATTCACAAACTCCCGTTCGAACGCGACCGGATCGAATCCTTCGCAACGAGAACCACTGCCTGCCAGGGTTCAAGTTTGAGATCCACCCGCATGTCTACAGGTCCATACGCTACGCCGGAGAGTACGTCCACCCAGGTTCCTGCAGTCGGTACATCCAGCCAGGTAAAGCGGTTCTCACCCGCAAAGTTGAGCGCAACGATGACGCAGTCCCCGGCATCGTCCCAACGGTCATAACGGACCAGTTTTTCCCGGTCAAAGTGATTCACGTAGAAGCGAATATGATCGCCGCGCAACGCAGCGCGATCCCGGCGCAAGGCGATCAATCGGCGCACATCCGCGGCATGGCGAGCGTGCTGTGGAACAGCCAGTTTTTGCCAGGCCAGCGGCAGAAAGTCGATGGTGCGCGGCGAATCCTCGCCATACTCCTGGCCGGCATAGATCATCGGAACGCCCGGAGCCGTCATCACGACCACTAGGCCGAGCAGCGCCTTGCGCAATGCCATCTCCTGGAGCGTCAAGCTCTGGGGTCGTTCAATGTACCGCCCGGAATAGTACTTGATCTCGTGTTCCGGCCGCACCTCGTCGTGGCTGCATGAATAGTTGATCACCTGGGCCGCACAGTCGAATCCCCGGTCGCGGTAACCACCGATGGCACGGAAGATGTCGTTGCGCTCCCACTGCCAGCGCTGATTGAGCACGTCGTCCAGCGTATGGTGGAACTCCCCGTTCCAGACTGCATCCATCTCGGTGTCGCGTACCAATTTGGCTCCGGTCTTGTCCGGGTGGGTGCCCTCCAACTGCCAAAATTCTCCGATAAGGATGCAGTCGGGTTTTTCCTGTCGCGCGGCCCAGCAGATGGCACTGATGCCGTGATAGGGATCGAAACCGGGGCTCATTGGGGCGCGCGTGTCGAAATCTACACCACACACCCAGTCGAACCGAAAACCGTCCACATGATACTCGCGCAGCCAATGTCGTATGACGTCCTGGAAGTAGCGGGTCGTGTCCGGGCGAAAGTGGTCCCAATCCAGACCTCCCCACATGTTGACCGACGGCGGCGTGTGGTGAAAGAAGGGGCTCCAGTTGGCCAGCCGGGCGCCTTTGCCGTCATAGAGTGGGGGGTAATAGTGGTAATAGGGATGATCGCCCCAAGCGTGGTTGAAGGCAACGTCGAGGATGACGGCCAAGCCCTTGGTGTGACAGCGATCCACCAACAGCCGCAACTCATCCGGCGTTCCGTAGACTGCCGCCGGGGCAAAGTAGAAGACCGGGTTGTATCCCCAACTCGATTCGCCGGGGAAGGCCTGGATCGGCATCAACTCGATCGCGTTCACACCCAGGTCGGCAAGATAGTCGATCTGGGCCAGCATCGCACTGAACGATCCGTAACGGGGCCGGTTGTGTTCCCAGCAACCGGCGAAGTCGCGCACATTCAGCTCATAGATCACAAGTTCCCGCAAGGGTGGGGTGCACCACCCACCATCGCTCCACATGAATGGCTGTGGACGCTGTGCCAAATATGCCCAGGCGCTGCGATTGTCCCAGCGTAGTTCTGTGGCATAGGGATCGCCGACCCAAGCGTGCGCCTGTTCGTCGACGGCAACAAAGTAACCATAGCGAGTCGAGCTCGGTGTACGAAGCGTTGTCCACCAGGTGCCGCGTCCGTCAGTCACCAGCGGGTTGGCGCGCGTGTCCCACCCGTTGAAGTCACCGACGAGACTCACATAGGGTTTATGGGGCGCACGCAATGCGAACGTCACGGTGTCCGGTGCAAAGAGGTTGTGGTGAACACCGCCGTGGATGTCAGCCGGCAAGTCGGTCGACGCGTCACTGTGCAGCAGTGGGGAATGTCCGATCAATTCTCTGGCAATTCAAAAAGTGAGTTGGTCATGCGGCGCCATTTTCGGGAAGTGGCGCCGCATTTCAACATCATGAGTTAGTAGGTCGGCGCATCCCTGCCCGACCGCTCTCCTACCTGACTGATCGTAGTACGTCAACCGTGTCGGGCAAGGATGCCCGACACTACCTCGTGTTTTCATCAGGATTTCGGTTTAGTCGACCTGTCACCGTCGGCAACGTAATCAAAGTCCGCAGACAAATGAGCGATCTCAACCTCCGGGAACAGGTGGTAGTCTGTCCGGCGGATGGTCTGCTCCCCATCGCCTCCCGGAGGATCATTGCGGACAATCACCTACATATTGTCGATCAGGGCCTGGCCAAATTCGCTACACGAGAGCAAGGTTGCACTCTCCATCAAGCGATGGAAATCGTAGGTCACGCGCTTCTCACCGATGGTCTTCTCCATGGAGTTGATCACGAGATCAGCTGCCTTGTTCCAGCCCAGATGTCGCAACATCATCTCGCCGCTGAGAATAACCGATGACGGATTGACTTTGTCCTGCCCGGCATACTTGGGTGCGGTGCCGTGGGTCGCCTCGAAGATGGCGCGGCCGGTCTCGTAGTTGATGTTGGCGCCGGGTGCGATACCGATGCCGCCAACCTGAGCCGCCAACGCGTCGCTGATATAGTCACCGTTGAGGTTAAGGGTAGCCAGCACATCGTACTCAGCAGGTCGGGTCAGCACCTGTTGCAACATGGCATCGGCGATTACGTCTTTCACGATAATCCCATTGGGCAGAACATGCCACGGTCCACCATCCAAAGGTGTGGCGCCAAACTGTTCGGCAGCCACTTTGTAGCCCCAGCCCATGAACGCGCCCTCGGTAAATTTCATGATATTGCCCTTGTGAACGAGGGTCACGCTCTTGCGATTGTTGTCGACGGCATATTGAATGGCGGCGCGGACCAGGCGAGCAGTGCCCTCCTCACTAACCGGTTTGACACCGATACCACTGCTTTCCGGAAAGCGGATGGCGCTGACACCCATTTCATCTTGCAGAAACTTGATCACTTTCTTGGCGCCGGCGCTGTAGGCTTCCCATTCGATACCGGCATAGATATCCTCGGTGTTTTCGCGGAAGATCACCATATTGACCGATTCCGGATGCTTGACCGGACTCGGCACGCCTTCGAAGTACTGGACCGGGCGTACGCATGCGTAGAGATCCAGCCGCTGGCGCAGTGCAACATTGATGCTGCGAATGCCGCCACCGATCGGTGTGGTCAGCGGACCCTTGATGGCGACCAGATACTCGTCGATGGCGTCCAGGGTCTCCTGAGGCAGCCAGATCGGTTCGTTGTAGACCTCGTTGGCCTTGTCCCCGGCATAGACTTCCATCCAGACGATCTGTTTCTGACCACCGTAAGCTTTCGCCACCGCGGCGTCCAGGACAGGTTGGCTGGCGGCCCAGATGTCGACGCCGGTGCCGTCGCCTTCAATAAAGGCGACGATCGGATTGTCCGGCACATTGAGCTTGCCGTCCTGAAGCATGATCTTTTTCCCGGCACCGGGAACCACTATTTTGTCGAAAGCCATCGGTTATCTCTCCTGCTGGAATTTTGCACTGATCGATTGTTGTTGGGTTAACTCACTTGGGATGAGGCATCCGGCACAGCTTCGTAGGCCTGTCGAACCCAGGCTTCGTCGCTGACGGTGAAACGTTCACCGGATCGCCCCCGGCTCCACGGCCCGACCAGCCAGTAGACGAGGCGGGCAATCTCGGCGGGCGGCTTCAGCTTTCCTTCTTCATGCGCCTGGTACCAGAAGCTGAAATCGAGATCACTTTCTGCGGTGTCGACACTGCGGATATCTTCCTGCATGTCCGTGTCGACCATGCCCGGATCAAAGGCGTTGACGGAAATCGGCGTATTTTTGAGTTCCAGAGCTAGCGTCTTGGTGAACTGTTCAAGACCAGCTTTGGCGGCGCAATAGGCGCTCCAGCCGGGAATCGGGTGGGCTGCAGCGCCACTACTGATATTGAGGATACGGCCATACTCTTGCGCCTGCATGACAGGCAGCACGGTTCTGGTCAGGTAGAAGGGCGCTACCAGGTTGACATGGATGTTGTAGGCCCATTCGTCCAGGTCCGCCTCGGCGACCAGGTCGAGTGGCCAGATGACACCGGCGTTGTTGATCAAGATATCTACCCGCCGAAATTCGTCCAACACCACTTCCATGAGCGAGTCCAACGCATCAGGATCACTGATATCCGCGGGGACGGCTTCGGCACGACCGCCTTGGTCGCGAATTAGCCTGGCTATCTTCTCGGTCAGGAGTTCGTCGCGCGACCAGCACGACACCGGCGCCTGCCAAAGCCAGCTTCTCGGCGACGGCAGCGCCAAGCCCCCGGCTGGCCCCGGTTACTATGGCGATTTGTCCCTGTAGTTTCTTTGCGACCATCGGCATCGGAGTTTACCAGAGGGAATTCAAAAGGTCTATTTTTCTGCTGTCTCGCTATCTTATCGGGAGCTACGTCCAATGCAGAGCGATTGATGCTGTTGCAGGCATATGGCGGTCGGCAAGGAGCGTTCAGAGAAAGACAGGTTGACGGTTCCCGACGGCTCGGCCGTCCATATCACAGCGATGCGGCGATCCGACCGGAATAAGTAGCCGGAATAAGAAGAGGGACGGCCGTGACGGCCGTCCCTCTTCTTATTCCGGTCGAAACCGGTGGTCAACGAAGACACGCTCTTCGATATCCCCTGTCAGCTACCGGGAGTGTGTCGTCACTGTCCGCATAGAGGAGTACTGGTCACAAGGATTTCCGTCGGGATTCACTAGACGGTCGCCCCCTGACCTTTAGCGATTGACTGCGAAAGGCAGGAAAACCTTGTTCTCACCAAGTGCCAGGATCTGGGTCGCGACCTCAACGCCATCGGCGTCGACGTAGCTATTGACCACGACATTGGCATCGACCTGTAACGGACCGGCAGTGTCATCCAGGTCCGTTGCTTCGGTGACCAAATAACTCTGGCCGTCGATCACCCAGGTTGCATCTGCCCCTGCTGTGGCGGCCGCAGCTACGACATCTTCACCGCCAACCCGATGGATTCGACCGCGTCTGGTGTGCTCACCTGCTCCCGGCGGCACGAGCGTCTTAATTGCCAGGATGTAGTTGGTCTTGTCCGCCATAACCTGATACTGGACGCCGACGAACGCGCCCTCGCCGAGCAATCCGTTGACCTCCAGAAAGTCCGTATTTTCATCCGCAACCATATCGACGTTGCCGACAACCCACGGTCCGACAAAGTTACGATCGCCGTCATCGGTCGGATCCGGCATAATGTCCACGAGACCATACAGACGGACGATCTGGCCGTCAAAGCGGGATCCGTCAATGGTCATGACGACCCGGGCGATCCGATTGCCGTCCTGGTCCAATTGATACTTGACAAGCACCCATTTTTCCTTGGCAAAGAGGCCGTTTACCTGGAGAAACTTGGTACGTTCATTGGCAAGATAGGCATTGCCGCCGATCGACCATTTGCCGATTGGCCCCATGGTGCCCGACGGGAAACTCTCGATCTGCCCGTAGGTATGACCACGCGCATGGTAAATCCAGCGATGGTGGTGCCCAGGCTTGTCATCGTCGTCACCCTTGCTGTCACCGTCATCATCGTCATTGTCGTCACCTACGCCGTCCGGCGCGGCAATTCGAACCTCGATTTCGCGTGCGGTATGGACGCCCTCGGCGTCGGTCGAGAAGTGAACCTTGACGATGGCACCCTTGGCAATGGCCCCGTCTTCTTCGTCAATCTGGGTCTGTGGGGTCACCTCGACTGTCAGGCCACCGATGCGCCAGGGGCCGATGCGACCGTCCGGGATTTCTAGAACGATGCCAAATAGCTCACCCTCAAAAACATCGTTGTCATCGTCATCGGGTGTGTCATCATCGCCATTGGCACCACATTTGTAGGCGCGCTCGGTCTCAACTTCCTTTGCCACACGACCGGCATCCGTCTCGACATATTTGACCTTGACACAGGCTCCCTCGTAGAAGCGTCCATGTTCTCGCTCCAGTTGGGTCCGTTGGAGAATCAGATATTTCATGCCGTCGATGACATAGACCGTATCATCCCCGCTGTTATCGATCTTTTCGAGGATACCGTATAGCCGGCCCGAAATATTGCCTAGGTCGTCGCCGTCGTCATTGTCGCCATCGTCACTGTCGCCATCGTCATTGTCGCCGTCGTCACTGTCGCCATCGTCATTGTCGCCGTCGTCATTGTCGCCGTCGTCACTGTCGCCGTCGTCACTGTCGCCGTCGTCACTGTCGCCGTCGTCATTGTCGCCGTCGTCACTGTCGCACTTGCTGTCGTCGCGTGAACGGATCTTGATCAGATAAGCCGTGTCATCCTCCACTTCATAGCGAAGTTCGACACAGGTCTTCATCTCCAGAGGGCCGGCGTCCTCGAGGACCTCAGTGTCGTCCATGCCCTGGAAAGAGCGCCCACCGATCTTCCATTCGCCTTCCTTGCCGTCGGGCCGCGATTCGATACGGCCTTCGTGTTCGTTGTCGTGGGTCTCTTCCGCCAGAGCCTGACCGGCAAAGAGGCCGGAAAGTGCCAGAAAACCGACAATCATGGCCACCAGGGCCAGGCGACCGATGCGACGAGTCGCACTTGCGTTATGCATGTTTCACTCCTTTTCGGATTCGAGATGGCAGAGACCTTCAGCAGGTTGATGTCAGCCATGCTCACGGTCAGTACAGTGGTGCAAGGATGACAGCAAACGCTGCATCCGGCCTCTGTCTAAACACAGTCGTACACCCAATAAGAGACTGATGAGACCGGAGAAAATACATGAGAAATGCCCCTGCATCCATCCGCAGGGGCATCGTCAAGATTGCGTAGGTTTCGCGCAGGATCCGGCGTTGAATATCCCCTATGGATTGACGATCACGGGCAGGAAGACTTCGTGCACCTCGGGAACTTCGGGCGTCTCAGGCGATGCCGCTTCCACTGCGTCGCCGATATTGAGCAGCCCGCCCAACTGCCCGGCAAGCTTGAATATATTGAGAGAGTCCAGGTTCGCCGCGCTCGCAGTGAATAGTTCCTCCACCTGGCCTGACGTGGAGTCGACGCTCAGTTCTTTGATGAGCGCGGCTGCCCCACTGGCAAATGGGGAGGACATGGATGTACCACTCCACGCGCTGTAGTCGGCGATACCATCGGCATCATAGTCCGGCACCGGAGAGACGATCCCCACGCCTGGGGCCGCTACATCCACCCATTGGCTGCCGAAGCTGGCAAAGTCTGCTTTGACACCCTCTCCATCGACCGCTGTAACGCTAATAACGTCCGGGAAACCGGCGGGGTACTGCACCACATTGTCACCGCTGTTGCCTGCGGCGGCGACAACCACGACGCCCACATCGACGGCAGCGGCCACTGCCTCTTCCAGTACACGGGAATCCACCTCAGAGCCGAGGCTGAGATTGATTACATCGACGCCCTGATCTACTGCCCATTCGATGGCATAGGCCAGGGTAAACATGTTCCCGCGGCCGTTGCTGTCCAGCACACGTACCGGCAAAAGGGTTGCGTCCGGCGCGACCGCAGCCACGATGCCGCTGACATGGGTACCGTGACCCCAAGCGACACCGCCCGATTCTTCCCGGGGATCATCGTCATCGTCGACCATGTCACGACCGGCCAGCATGCGGCCGCTAAGCGCGGGATGGGTCGCATCAACGCCGGTGTCCAGAATCGCGACAGTGATGCCGGCACCTGACGCCCGCTCAAGTGCCGGAGCCAGATTCACCTGTTCGAAGGCCGCCTGGTTCTGATAGCCTGACTCCTCTTCACCACCCCAGCCCCAGGTCTTGTAACCGTCGCTCTCCGGGATGCCGCCGACATAGTTCAGCTCCGCCCACTCGATACGGGCATCATCTTGGAGTTGATCGACTATATCGATCTCGTCCGCCTCATCGTCGTCAGCCACAAAGAGATGGATATTGGCGGTGCGTAGTAAGGTCTTGACAAAGGTCAGGTCGTAAGCAGAATCGTCTGCGATATCTTTTGGTCGCGCATCGCCGCGCAGACGGATCACCACCTGACCACCTTCGATATCATCGGGACGCATACGTCTGACCAGCACCCGGCAGACCTCTGCATCCGTAATCTCGCCTTTCAACTCAACCCATCCACCAACTTGAGGTACGCCGCGGTCGAAGCGGGTTGTCGAGGTGACACGGGCCGTCAGGAGAACGACATCTCCAACCGCAATTGTCCAGTCACCGACCGGTCCTCGATCCGCCTGCGGGCGCGACACCACGATGCCTTTCCACTCGCTCCGTTCTGCATCCGCGCATGGGCTGGCATGACCGTCATCCGGATCGACGCCGCCATCCTCTATTTTGATTCGTTCAGCCAGGAGACCGCCGTCGCGCCACTCATGCCCCTTGGCTTCAATAGATTGGCCGGTTGCCGGCACGGTGTCGTCGTGAAATTCGGTATCATCGTCAGCGAAAACTTTGCGCTGCTCACCGTCCTCCTGAAGGATAATGTAGCGCCCGACCCCGGTCTCTGAGTCCGGGACGCTCTGCACGACACCGGTCCAGACGACTTCAGGATTGTCAGATGCCATTGTGGTGGTGCCGGCCACCATTACGAGCAATATCGTCGCCAATATGACCACCAACCACCGCCCTACCACTGGAGGGATGCGGACACGCAGACGATTCGTTCCGGCAAGTGAGTTATCCATCTGATTTGCTCCTAACAAATTCTTCACAGAACCTACATGTTTGCGCCTTCGCTGGGGGCTCAGGACGGCGGCGCAAACAGGGCCTACGGCCGTATAGACCATGATTTGTGCGCCTATCGACACTTTTTTGTCGATGTTATCTTGTAGGCGCCTATCTATTTGCGCCTGCAGCCGCAGTGAAGGGCGGCGGCACCCATGGGGCCGTTGCCCGTATCGACAACAGTGTGCCGGTGAATTAGACGCCCAGCGCGCGAAATGCTGCCCAGTAATAGGGGTGACGACCCTGCTCGATCGACTCGCGCTGTGCACGGGCGAGTGCCGCCGCGGGCGACAACTTCCCCGCGCCGCTGGTCAAATGGGCATAGAATCGGTCCATCAGGACGGCTGCACTTTCATCGTGAACATTCCACTGACTGACGACCAATGACGTCGCCCCGGCGCCCATAAAACCACGCGCCAGACCAACCAATTCGTCGCCACCCAACCGGGAAGCAGCCCCGCTTTCGCACGCACTCAACACAACCAACTGCGCCCGCAACGGCAGGCGGTAGAGTTCACGCACGTCCACCCAACCATCGGCCAGTTTGAGCGCCGAAAAGTAAGGATTGTCGGGACGAAACAGACCGTGGGTGGCGAGGTGCAGCACATCGGCCTCTGCAGCAGCGGCAACCAGGGCGCAACGCGATGCCTCATTGCCGAGATAGAGTCGGCCGTCGGCAAAACGAGAAGCCACAGCCATTACCTCGCGCTGCGCCGCCGGAATGGTCGGATCATCCGGTGCGAGACCGACAAAACAACCTAATTTGGCGTCGTTGCGCCGGTCACGCGCGGCAATGAAGGCGACGGTAGCACTCGGCGCGTAGCGGCACTCGAATCTTTGCAGGAGGTAGTCCTCACCATCCCAGAGCGCGTGGAACGGCACTTGATGCAGAGAGCCGTAGGGGATCCAGGTTATTTTTGTGGCGGTCAGCAACGGTTCGAGCGGCGCCACCAGCGATGTGTACAGATGCGCCAGCGACTCCTGTACACGCCGCAACAGCCGACGCGACTGTTCCGGTCTGGCGGACCGCGTTTCCACGCGCCCCATCTGAAAACGAAGATCTGCCAGAAGCGCCTCCAGCGAATCGGCGCCGGCGATTCCGCGCACTAAGTTCGCACCGTGCGCGGTAACGATCATGGCCAGCACCTCGGCCCCGGCAACCATAAAGATGACAGCTGCATGATCCGGTCCGAGTTCGGCCTGAAATGCGGACAGGTCGACTTGTGGCAGGCTTCGCGGTGCGTTTCGTTCGGACAGATCGACCGAGGTCTCCAGACGCTGTAAGAGCGCTTCGGTTCGCTGCAATTCGCCGGAAAGTTCACCAAAACCGCGTCGGGTGCCCTCCTCCCCCTGCAGCCTGTTGTACAGCCAGTGGAGCCGCCTTCGTGCGTCTTCGACCAATACGCGCTTTGTATCGTCTTGTGACGGCCATTCCTCTGCGTCGGCGAGCAATCGTTCCAGCAACGACCGGGAACGCGTTCGCTCTACGACGGCAAAGACTTGCTCTAACGGCCGTCCGACATCCAGATGAGCGAGTAGGATATCGCTGTAGATCTCTTCTTTGTCCAACAGGTAGGCTGCACGCAACTCCTCCAACGGAAACGCGCTGTGTAAACCATCCAGCAGATCGACTGCAGCGGCGAAGTGCGTCAGCGCGACTTCCGAATTGCCATGAGCGCGTGCGATCTGCCCGCGCACATGGGCAAGCTGCAGGGCAAGGTGGGGCAGAAGCGACTCGACGCCATCTAACAGCGCGGCGAGTCGTGCCATGGCGTCAGCTGCGGCGTCGGGATGGCCCAGAGCCAGGTCGGCGCGTGCGGACAGGAGAAGGATGCCGGCCTGCATACTCATATCAAGCGCCACCGCCGGCTCACCTTCCTCACCCTCCCCCGCGGCGGTAGCCATACCGGCCGCGACGTCGGCCAGTCGGTTCTGTGCAGCAACAGGTCTTGCTTGATGGAGCGCCAGGTCTGCCATTCCCAGCAGCGTTCGGTTGCGCCAGTAGGCGTTTCCCAGCTCGGTGAACAGGTTGAGCGCGTCGGTCAAGGCGTCTTCACATTCGAGAAACCGTGCCTGACGGACGAACAGCAGTCCTTGCGTATAGCGGGTTTGGCCCAGTTCATAGGGCTGTTGTGACGCCCGAAACAATGTCTCCGCCCGCTGTAAAGTGCGTTCCGCCTCCGGCAACAAGTTTAGCGTTACATAGGCCAGCGACCATTCGAGCAACAGTTCGTCGGCAAGGCGGAGATCTCCCTCGTCGGCTTCCTCGAGACGTTCGGCGTAGACATCACCAAGAAGATCCCGGGCCGCAAGCTCGAATTGACGCAAGGCGTCAACGTATCGGCCGGTCCGCAGGTGGAGTCGACCGAGATTCGACCGCGCCCGGCCGCGGTCGATCAGATCGCCGAGGTCACCGAAGCCCTGAATCGCGGCCTCGAGCGCTGCGGTCGCTTCAGATACCCGATCCAAAAAGGTCAAGGCGCCGGCTTCGTTGAGATCGATATGTGCGAGTTCAGCGTGCAGCAATTGATCGTCAACACCGGCTGCAATCGCGGTGCGGGCGCGCCCAAACGTCGCCAAAGAGGCAGTATGACGTTCGCGGTAGAGTTGTAGCGTTGCCAGGTTGCGCAATGCACGGACAAACAGCAGCAACTCCTCAGCGGTCGACGGTCGCTCAAGAAGCTCGACCGCCGAGTCAGCCGCTTCCTCCGCTTCGCCGTAGCGTCCCTGGACCGCAAGGATCTGTGTAAGACCGAGGTAGGAACGACCGAGCGCATCTGTATCACCGGCGGCGCCCCAGCCGGACTGGGCACGCCGCAAGAAAGATTCCGCCTCAATCGGGTCACCTGAAGTGACAGCCACGCGCGCCCGCGCGTAGTCGATGGCGGCCATTGTCGCCACTGGTGGCTCATCGGCTACGGATGCGGCCAGTTGAAGCCATGTCCGGGCGGACTGCGGCATTTCGCCGGCGCGCGCGAGGGCGGCATCGGTCAAGGCGCCGATGGCACGCTGGTCGTCACCGAAGTGTGCGTGAATTTCGTCCAGGGCCGTGGTGGGTTGGATTGAACTCCACCGCGCCAATTGCTCATCAGTGAGCGATGGTTGGCCCGCCTCTCCGTTCATGTGATCTCCAGATCATCGATCAGACAGGCTGTTCCCAGGTCAGTTGTCAACGCCAACCGATAGTGACCCGGCACAACGTCTTCCAGTTGGAAACGTCCGTCCATTGCCGTGACCACCGACCGAACCTCGACGCCGGCGGGGTCGACCAATTCGAGCATACTGCCGCTCACGTGTGGTTCAGAGGTGAATTCGCCGACGATTCGACGCTTTCGTTCTGTTACCGTCACCATCAGTTCAAGTTCGGCTCTGATCTGTTCAGGTTGCCCGCGTAGGCTACTTTGTGTGTCGCTGTCAGTTGCGGCGCTCTCGTGCACGACCTCAGTTTCGTAAAGCAGACGATAGGAGGATGCCGAGGTGCTGCGCACTGCCGAAAACGCTTGCCGGCTCCGGCTATCCCACGAGAGTATAACGCGCAACGCTTCCCACGCTCGCTGAATTGGCGAAGGCACAACCTCGATCTGGTCAAACAGCCCATAGTAACGGGCAAGCTGCTCCGGGGAGGGAGCGGCCCGGCGCAACAGAACCAGATCTTCCAACAGCTGTGTTGCGGTCTCGAGTGCACCGCGGCATACAGTGCAGCCGGCAATATGCATACCTTCGACATCCGTGATTTCATGTGGGTCATCTGCCAGAGCAGATACCCGTTCTGCACTCAAGTGTTCCATTTTTGTTATCCCCGGTCATTCAGAGTATACGGGTTTCTATCCCAATAGAGCGCGCCAAACAGGGGGAAAATACATGTATCGCTGTGCAATCGGCGGATCTGCGTTCGCTTGGCGTCGGTCGATCGTCGATCCGGAGACTGTTCGACATGATTGCGACCTCCGTCCATTTTTGGAATCGATGAGATTTTGCCGATGTCGCTGCGCAAGCGCCTACAGATCGACACGGCGATAGCCGGCAGCCTCGAGCACAGAGCGAAGCTTGGCCAAACAGCGAGTGCGAGTCGGGCCGATACTGCCGACGGGTAGGTCAAGTCGGCGGCTGATCTCATCATAACTCGGTTCTGTCCGGTCCAAGAAGAGTAGGAGTAGTAGGCGTCGGCAGCGATCCGGCAATAGATTCAGTGATTGTGCCAATATGTCTTGGCGATGCCACGAATCCAATAGTGAAGTGAGTGATGGTAAGGAGATGGCCATGGTTTTACTTTCGGACCCGCTCTCTTCCAGCATGTCTGTACTGACGTGTCTATGTTCGGAGCGTCGACGCTGCGCCAGTCGCCAGCAGGCTCGACGCGTCGTCGTGACAAGCCAGCCGGGCAACCGTTCCGGGTCTTCAATTTCTTGCAGAGAACGGGCGAGAGACAGAAACACCTCCTGTGCGACGTCATCTATGTCGTCCGCCGACTCTGAGTGCTGGGCTGCCGTGGCCCGAACAAGACGCGCGGTACCGATCGACCAGGCTGCGCCAGGCTGCGTCGTCGCCTTGCCGGCACCGTTCGATCAGGTCGGTTGTCGTTGTTTCAGGCACTGTCAACATGGTCTATCCTCTTTGGCGGGCTCAACCTCAGCGAGGCAGCGGGGAAAAATTCATCCGGTAGACAGGCTACGGCCACCTCTTGGGCCTTGCGGACAATATCGTCTGCATGATAGCGAATTCTCTGTTTGTCGTCATCTTTGCGATCCGTCATCCTGCACAGGATGTTGGTCTTTCGCCGACATTGGCGTAAGATTGGACGTATCGTGTGAATTGATTCACAACCTTGAAAGGTCTGGATTCATGGCGAATATGCTCTTCTATACCCATTCCGGTTGGCGCTATGTCGTTCTCCTGGTGTTGGCGATTGCCGTTGTCAAGATGTTGATCGGCTGGCTCGGCAAACGATCCTGGGGAACGTGGGATCAGCGCCTGGGCGTCATGACGCCCATCGTCATCGATATACAGTGGCTGCTCGGGTTGCTGCTCTGGATCACACGCGGTGTACCTATGACCGGCCGGTCTATTGAGCACATGACGGTGATGACCGTTGCGCTGGTTGCCGCCCATATCGGTTGGGCACGGGCAAAACGTGCGGCCGACGATCACGCAAAATTCAAGAACGCTGCGATTGGGTATATCGTTGCCGGTCTACTGGTCGCTTTGAGTGTGGCGCGCATTACGGGCTGGATGTAGGCTGTGGATGCGCTGTCACAAGCCCTGCTCGGGGCTCACTCCATCTGGCGCTACGTGGTCCTCATCTCGATCTTTGTGGCCATCGGCAATGCGTTCATTGGCTGGTTGGACAAGCGCGACTGGAAACCGTCTGATACTCGAATCGGTCGATTCTATCTCAGTGTCATCGATCTGGAAGTGATCCTGGGCATCCTGGTTTGGTTTCAGCAAGGTCGTTGGGACGCTGTCGACATGTTGCGAAGCCGGCGACATCCGGCGCTGATGTTGCTGGCGCTGGCCGTGGTTCATTACGGCTGGTGGCGTGCGCACCACATGCCGACCGCACGGGCAAGATTTGGTCTACTGACCATGTATTTCCTGATTTCAGGGATTGTGATCTTCGTCGGCGTGCTCCAGATTCAAGGTGCAATCTAGTGAATCCCGGCAGAAAACACTTTGACAGGCCCTACCACCGGCAGGACTGCCGGATTTCTGTCGTGGTATTCAAGCCCAACTTTACGAGCGATTGATGAACGACAGACAGGCGGCCGCGGCATGGATGTGCAATGATGAATGAGTTTGCAATCGAGACGGTGGGTTTGGAAAAGCACTATCGTACGGGCAATGGTGAGGTCGTACAGGCAGTACGTGGCGTCGACCTGTCCGTGAGCCAAGGTGAGATCTATGCGTTGCTTGGCCCCAACGGAGCCGGAAAGACGACAATGATTTCAATGCTGACCACGTTGCTACTGCCTACTGGCGGTACGGCCCTGGTCGGCGGCTATGATGTGGTTCGCCAACCTGCAGACGTGCGCCGGAAGATCGGCGTGACGTTTCAGGAAGTCGTGTTGGACGAGGAGTTGACGGGGCGCCAGATCATGGACTTCCATGCCAAACTCTACGGCTTGAGCCGTACGAAGCGCAACGAGCGCATCGCTGAATTGGGTGCACTTGTGGAGTTGACCGAGGTTCTGGATCGCAAGGCAGCCGGATATTCCGGAGGGATGAAGCGACGGCTTGAGCTGGCGCGTGGTTTGATGACCTCGCCGCGCGTGCTCTTTCTCGACGAACCGACCCAGGGGTTGGATCCACAGAACCGGGCCGGTATCTGGCGCTATATTCGAACCCTGCGCAACGAAACCGGCATGACGCTTCTCTTGACAACCCACTATATGGAGGAGGCCGAAGCATTGGCTGACCGGGTCGGCATCATCGATCACGGACAATTGATTGTAGAGGGAACACCGGCCGCGCTGATTCGCGCGATGGGCGCAGACGTCGTCTCGATACAGGGTCACGGCGACGGCGATGCACTGACCCATGCCGCCGAGGCGACGGAATACGTGACGAGCACCAGCCGACATGCGCTCGACCAGAACGAAACCTTGCTCCAGATCGGCGTCGATGCCGGCGACAGACGACTACCACAGTTGGTGCAGTTGGCTGCAGACGCCGGTTTCCACATCCAAGAGATCAGTGTCGCCAAACCGAGCCTCGGCGACGTCTTCCTTACCTACACAGGCCGCGGGCTGCGCGACTGATCCGGCAACTGAAAAGGGACCGGTTCGGACATCCGAACCGGTCCCTTTTTGTTTCAGGGCGTACTTGTCATCGCGACCTATTCATTCACCTTGCCGAATACGGCAACCACATTTTGGCCGCCAAAACCAAATGCATTGACTGTCGCATAGTGTGCGTCGGTGCTCTGCGCAACGTTGCCGACAATCGGGATGTCTAGCTCAGGGTCAGGCGTGTAGTTGATGGTCGGCGGCACCAACCCGTCGCGCAACCCCATCACGGCAGCAACGGCCGATTCCGCGCCGGCAGCGCCGAGAGCATGTCCGACCATACTCTTGATGCTGGTAATCTGTAGATCGTAGACATGCTCATCAAAGGCGCGTTTGAGCGCCTTGGTCTCGCCGTCATCGTTCAGCACTGTGCCGGTACCGTGGGCAAAGACGACACCAATGTCATCGGTAGCAGAGACCGGCATTGCCGATTGCGTTGGTCAGTGCACGTGCAGCGCCATCGCCTTGGGGATCAGGCGCCGTGATGTGATAGGCGTCGGCCGTGATGGCGCCACCCAGTACTTCGCCGTAGATATGCGCCCCGCGACTGCGCGCGATGTTCCTCGGTTTCGAGCACCACCGCACAGGCACCCTCGCCGCTGACAAACCCATCGCGGTCGACCGAAAAGGGACGGCTGGCAGTTGCCGGGTTATCCGTCCGTTTCGACAGTGGTCCCATCCGGCCAAATGCCGCCATGACCAGCATGGAGATTGCCGACTCGGTGCCGCCGGCGATCATCACATCGGCCTCGCCGCGCTGAAGGTAATGATAGGCCTCGATGATCGAATAGTGGCCGCTGGCACAGGCGGCAGTGCTGGTCATCACCGGTCCGCGAGCGCCTGTTTCGATTGAAACCTGACAGCTCACCGCGTTGGCCATCACACTGGGCACGACAAATGGCCCCGCTACACGCCAGCCTCTGGTATGGACATCGACACTTGCTGATTCCAAGTCGGTAATGCCGCCGCCACCGGTCGCCATCATCACGCCGACCCTGTACCAGTTATCGTCGTCGATGGTGAAGTCAGCGTCAGCAAGAGCCTGTTTCGCAACGGCAATGGCAAATTGAGTGGATCGGGCCGTACGCCGCACCGTCTTGCGGTCCATGTACTCTTCCGGATCGAAACCCTTGACCTCACAGGCCATGTTGTGCGGCATATCTTCCGTGTCAAATGATGTGATTCTTGCCGCGCCCGACCGGCCGGCAATCAAGTTCGTCCAATAGGTCTGGACATCGTTTCCAATTGGTGTTAACGCACCCATTCCGGTTACGAATACTCGTGTCATACCATGTCTACCTTCGCAGTGGCGTTTCGATTCCAGCCGTGACCTGTCCTGCAGGGTAACGCAGAATGCCATTACGTCATCGCGCATACTGCAGCGCGCGCTCCGCAGAGACGTCAATTCACGGAATACCGGAACCTGTTGAATGAATGGATTATATGAAAGCGATCAGTCGGCGTCAAAATTGACTTCAAGATTTCCTCTTTTCCGGCGCGCGGATCGACAAATTCTAAGCCAATTTGCCCGAACGGGCGACGTTTCCAGCAACTAAACTAAAGACACTACGAGACCATGTCTTTTTCGAGGCCAGTACTCTGGAAGAAACTAATGCTTTCGTAGTGCGGTCAGTTTAGTTCAATGCGGCGTGAATACCACGACAGAAATCGGACTGCTCTACCACTGGTAGTCACTATATATATGCGCCTGCGCTGGAGGCTCAGGACGGCGGCGCAAATAGGGCCTTCGGCACTATCGACGAGCGCCTATTCGCCTATCGACACTTTACTGTCGATGTCGCGTAAGCGCCTATATAGGAATTTCTGCCGGGATTCACTAGTTTTCCAGCAGGCATCGATCTGGCCGCGGGCATACGCAGTAACACCGCGATTGTCCACTGGTTTCGATCGGGTTGTTGGTCGATGGAGAAATCGATGTATGAATATGGTTGACAACTCTTGCCGGAGCATGTATTTTTCATTTCATGCATCAGATTCCCTTTCCAACTCCTCCCGGCTTTATTGACGGATCGGTATGACCAACCATCAGCCTGATGGCCTCGCCCTACCGGGCGGTCCTCGCCTCTCACGCGATCAACTACAGTCACTGCCGCCGGAAACGCGCGATGCGCTCATGGCCTACATCGAGGTATGGGGCGATACGGAGACCCAGGTAGCCTTGGGTGAACTGCTGCGCGAATTACACGGCCCGCTTCTATTTCTCCTCGACTATCAGGCACGTGCAGAATATCGTCGGGGCAATTTCGACCAGGTGCTGACTCTCATTGAGCGACGGCAACGGCGCAGCACGACAATTGCCAGCCAAGCCTTGGAAGCACAGGCACTGCTGGCAGCCGGTTATGAAGCCCATGCCCAAGACGTGGCCGACGATATCAGCCAGGCCTATCCCCGTGACATAGCCGCCGTCAGCGCAGCCGCGCTCGTCTATGCGCGTCTGGCCGGTCCGACCATGCGGAGCATTTGTTGGACACGTATCTACAGCAGCGGCCACGCCATAGTCCGGCGCTGATTGCGATGATACGCATTGGCCGAGAGAGCGGTCGAACGGATCTGGAACGAGAGCATCTACAGCGTTTGGGTGCCGGGATTTCACCCGACATCGACAACCGTGATCTGCTGAGACTACAATCGCTGCTGGCGGAGAGCGATTTCCGGGAAACGGCCAATGCCGTCGATTTAGAGCTTGAACGCCGTCGGCTCGAGACTCTGGCAGCGCTCAATGACGCGCTCTCCCCCTATGTCGATGTCGACCTATCCACGGCAGCCCAGGCTGAGTTGCTCTTCCGGCATCTGAATGGTCCCGACTCCATCGTGGTAGATCGCAAAGAATCCCGCGACATCAAGTTGGAGGCTGTACGCCATTTCGGATTCATGCAGTTGCGTACAGGCCAAATTGAGGCGATTGCCACCGTGCTGCGCGGCCAGTCCTTGCTCACAGTCATGCCGACCGGCGCCGGCAAGTCACTCTGTTACCAGTTGCCGGCACTGACGCTGCCCCGTGCGACACTGGTCATTAGCCCCCTGATTGCTCTGATGAAGGACCAGGTTGAATCGTTGCCGTCTGCTGCGCGGAAACAGGCAACCTTCATCAACAGTTCGCTCAGCGACGCCGAACTCTTCGAGCGCATGAAGGGAATTTCGGACGGACGCTACAAACTGATCTACGCGGCGCCGGAACGCTTGAGACAACGTGAGTTCCTACACGCACTGCGCGCTGCCGGCCTCGACCTGTTCGTGGTCGACGAAGCCCATTGTGTCAGCCTTTGGGGTCACGACTTCAGGCCGGATTATCTCTTTATTCAAGAAGCACGCCATGAGCTCGGGAATCCGCCGTCACTGGCCATGACCGCCACCGCACCACCGCGCGGTACGCGATGAAATTGTCGACTACCTCAGCGATGACGGCAGCCCGGCCGGCGCCGGAAACGATATTCTTCAGGTCAGTCGGCCGCAGGTGATGACGCTGGATATCTTCCGGGACAACCTGCATCTATCGTCGACGCGTTTTCACAATGAAGATGAGAAGTTGGCCGCACTCTGCAAGTTCGTGGGAGAAACCGAAGGCAGCGGAATCGTTTATGTCAACAGCAGGCACAAATGTGAAACGTTGGCCTATGAACTCCGCCGCATAAATGTGGCAGCTGAAGCCTATCACGCCGGTCTCGCCAATCGTGGAGCCGTGCAGGATCGCTTCATGGGCGACAGGACGCGAGTCGTCGTCGCAACTGTCGCCTTTGGTATGGGCATCGACAAATCGGATATCCGGTTTATCGTACATTTTCACCCACCACGCAGCCTGGCTGCCTACTATCAGGAAGTGGGGCGCGCGGGGCGCGACGGGCTCCCTAGTCAGGGGCTGCTCTTTTACAGCAACAACGATTGGGCCGATCTGCGACGTTGGGCAAAAGCCGATGAATTTACCATCGACTATCTGCTCAAGGTCTATGTCGCGATTGCCAATCAATTGAACGTAAAGATCGCGCCGGAGCAGCTGGAAGACAAGGATCGAGGGGCCCCCGATTCACCGCTCGAAGGAATTGGTCCGGTGGATGCGCGCCGCTTGCAGCAGGTTCTAAACAGTGACGAGACAACGGTCCGCGTAGCCATCAGCATGCTGGAACGGGCAGACCTGTTGAGCCGCGGATTTGACATTCCGCGTGAGGTCGAAATTGGCATGGTACGGTCGCTACCGCCGGAGGCAGCCACAGACCAAGACTTCAACTTCCTCAAGAAAGGCCTCGATCTGAAGCCTGGACGGCGTGCGGCATTCCAACTCCAGGACGTGGCTGATTTTCTGGATCGACCTTTGGATAATGTCGATAGCCTACTTATGGCATGGCAGAATCAGGGGTTTCTTACCGTGAAGGGCAGCCGGCGCGCCATGTTTATCGAACTTTCGTCGACGCCGCCGGATGTACATGAGCGGTTGGCGCGGCTACTGGCCCAGTCTGCGGCATTGGCCCAGCGGCGCATCGATGATGTGATCGGCTACGCGACGGCGGAGAGCTGCCGCCACGGCTACATCAGCATGCATTTCGGTAGCCCTGTACGCAGCAGTTGCGATGTTTGCGACAACTGTACCGGGCTGCGTCCGGAGTTGCCTGAAATCAAAGCTCCTGAACATCCTCTCCCCGATGACGCCGATATCGAACCGATGATCATCGACTGTCTTGTGAGTCTGCCGAAACCTGTAGGTCGCAGTGGTCTGGCGCGTATTTTGGCCGGCGGTCTACGATCGCCGGTCAAACCCCATCAGGCTCGTCACTACGGCCGTCTCAAGGAACTGGGTGAAGCAGCCACGATTAGCTACATCGATGATCTGTTGGAGAAGAACGCGCTGCGGCAATATGAACGCAGTGGTTACCCTGTTCTAGCTGCCACCATACGCGGGCGAAGTGAGGCAGAGTCCTGGCTCGACGAGCATCCGGAATTGGCGGCCTACCCGGAAGAAAACAAAGTGCCGGCGCAAGAGGAGGTATCCCAGGAGAACGAAGGTGACAAATACACAGCGCTACAGAAAGCGCTGTGGGTCTGGCGCAGACGCACATCTGACGAACTAAACCAGCCGCCCTACGTGATTATGAGCAATGACCTGATGCTCCAGATCGCAGAGACGCGTCCACAGACTGAAGCCGAACTGTCAGCACTTCCCGGTATGGGAGTACAACGTCTCCAGCGCTACGGCCCGATGATTCTCGATCTCATACAGCTCAATCCTGTTCAGGCTGGTGATGACGAACTAATGCACCGCCAACGCACGGATCAGGCGAGTGGTGAACAACGGATCCGGACCGGCCAGCAATTGTCTGCGCCGGCTGTCTCTCCACAGGTAGAACGGCGGATCTTTCTCAAATTACAGGAAATTCGTCAGAAACGTGCGATTGCCGAGGGCATCCCACCATACCAAGCTGCGTCCAACACCATCCTCAAGACTATCGCTCGAAATGCCCCGCGCAATCGCGATGAGCTCGAGTCGATCGTCGGCTTTCGGAGTGCTCGAATCAATGCTGACACAGAGCAGATCCTCACCTTCGTGACGGACGCGATCGAACCACAATAGGGTGAGCACTGTGATTCTTACGGCTCCGGCAGAGCTTCTGACGTCCGCAGGACACCCCCACAACGCGCAGGTGCACTTCTCTACCGCATGTACAATCGGTTCGAGGCGTCGGGAATCGGCTCTCCGCTCCGGCAGTCCGTTAATTTCTAGCCCTGCTAAATGAATACATTCAAGTCTGGTCATTACATCCTGACGGCCGGCTTTTCGCCCCTTCGTTCGCTCCGTAACCGGCGTCGCAATTCCACCACGTCACGCCAAAGATACTGCAGCCTTCCAGCTTTGGTGAGGAGTCGAGCTCATGCTGAAATTTGGCAAGTCCTGCTTATTGAGGACCTACCGTCAGCTTGACGTCATTGAAGGTCTTCTCCTAGCGCGGTATAATCTGGGTGCTTGTCCATTCAGAACTTGACAACGGGCGCAAACCTACAACCAAACTGCACAATGAACGTACAGATATAATGTACAGAACTATGGACGAGAAACGACCGTTTGCAACGACCCGAACAGAATTTTTCACAACGCGTCTACGCACGTACAACCGAATCATTATTGTTTCGATCTCTGCCCAGGAGGAGAATTCCCATGGCATCCTTGCTTGAAAAAGTCTCAACACTGATTTCCGCTAACCTTCACTTTATGGTCGACCAGGCCTTGAAAAGCAATAGTTTGGCCGTCATCGATCAGTATATTCGCCAGGTAGAGGACAATCTGGACGATCTGGAAGACGCGGCCGCAACTGTGGGCGGCGAAGTGCGCTCACTCAAACGTAAACTCACCGATTACGAACACAAGAATGCGGAGCTTGATCGGGCGATTGACGCCTTCCTGATGGAAGGGAACGAGTCGGCCGCCGTCGCCGCCCAGAGCAAGCTCAACAGCACGAAGCGGCTGGTCGAAACATATGAAGCCCAGGTAGAACGCCAGGATGCGGAGTTCGGGAAGCTGCTCGACGCCAAGGTAAAGCTGGAGGCGCGTCTGGCGACCATGAAGCAGGAGCGCGAGGAATTGCAGGCGCTGCTCGAACTGGCCAAGAGCAAGGAGACCACCGTCAAGGCCATGAAGAGCCTTGACGATCTGATGGGATCCGGGGATAGCGATATCAAGGCCATTGCAGAAAGTATCTATAGTCGCCTGGATAAGGCAAGCACGGCCAGCGAAATACAGGCTGCCAGCTTGGACGAGCAGATGGACGATGTGCTGGAACGCAGTGCGCTCAACAGTCAGCTCGCCGACCGCAAGAAGAAGCTCGGTCTGGTGATGAATAGCAGATAAGGTAATGTGGCGCATAAACCGGCCGTCGCCACCGACGCCGGTAGCAGGAACAGGGTTTGGGGCAGCGGAATCATTGTCTGGTAGCGCTCCCCAGACCCTCAAACGGGGGACGTCTTAGAACATTTATCACTGCCGGATCGACGCGCGATCTCATGAACCGCACACGTCTGATCTTTGTCGGCATTCTCGTACTCGCGCTGTTGATCGTCGGTCTATCTTTTTTGATCGGCGGCAACAGTGGATCACCATCTTCCGGTGCGTTGACGGTGGAACGCCCAGACGCCGTGACGGTGCGCGTCCTGACAGCGCTGCCTGTCGAACCGTGGGTACGCAGTGCGGCCGACGACGTTCAACGCCGGCGACAACGTCCTGGACGGCGTTCCCATCAAGGTGGAGATTGTCGCTACCGATGGCTTGACCGCGTTGGGCCGTTGGGATCGAAATGAATACGGTGCGTTGCCGGCCGATGTACGCCCGGACGAGCTGACCGAGGAAGAACGCGCCGCGTTGGAAGATTTCCCCACCGCCTGGATCCCCGACAGCCGTTATCTCGTGGAGTTGGCCAACGCATCATACAAGGAGCGATTGGGGCGTGACGTCTTTCTGACCGACGGCGAGTACCGGGCACGGCCCTACCGCCATCAGCCTCTTTGCCTGGGGTGTCTACGACAGCCGCGGCGACGTGCTCGAGCAGAAATTCGGCGAGATCAACTGGGAGACGATCCACGATGCGGCCATCGCCAGCCGGCGGCTGGCCTGAATTAGGCGGAGATCCGTCTTGGGGATTTTTCAAGCTGGTCGTGCCCAATCCCAATAAGAACGTCGGCGGATTGGCGGCTATGGTCGCCATGGCCGGCGAGTACTACGACCGAACTGACATCAGCGTCGAAGATGTGACCAATCCGGAGTTCCAGGCGTGGCTGCGCGAGCTCATGGGCGCCGTGACCGATTTCAGCAGCTCAAGCGCCTACACGGCAGAGGACTTCGCACTCTTCGGCTATAGCGTGGGCGACGGCGGCCAGTTGCTCGAGAGCGATCTGCTCCAAAACATGCAGGGCATTCTTACCCGCTGGGAAGATCCACTGCAGATGGTCTATCCGGATTATGTGACTTGGTTCGACTTCCCGTTTACAGTCTGGGTCGGCCCTGAGACATCAGCGCTGGAAAAGAACGCGGCATTGGAGTTTCAGCGCTACCTGCTGAGTCCCGAGCAGCAAGAAAAAGCACTGGCGTACGGTCTGCGGCCGGCCAATCCGAACATTCCGGTCGATGCCACCGACGATAGCCTCTTCGTGCAGTGGCAGGACCAGGGTGTACAGCCGATGGTGCCGCGCACGACGGCCATGCGCAGCCCCGATCGTGATGTACTGCTGACCCTGCTGCGCTGGTTCGAACTGAACGTGACGCAGTGAGGTGACGATGACGAAACGTACTCGGAAGTCATCCAAGGAAGTACGGCGACGACGAAACGTTCTGCTTGGAATCGGTGCCCTGGTGTTGGCATTGGCAGCCTGCGCCTCCCTGAGCTGGCGCCGGCTTGTTGTGGGTCGCCCGCTCCGGATCGTCAGCGTTCGAGTCGCCAGCCTCTCGAAGCACGTACCCCAGCTGGGATGCGGACAGCGCCGAGCTGACCGTGGCGGTCTCGCCGGTCATGGCGCCTGTGCTCCAGCAACTGGCGTCTGAGTTTAACGCCCAGCGGTTGAAGGCCCAGGACGGCAACCCATGTTCGTGCAGACCCTGGTCTATGCGCCTGAACGTATGGTCGACATCGCTCTCGGGGCGCCGCGTTCCAGGCCATGTCGCCTGACAGCAGCCTGTGGGTGGACCGTCTCGAACAGACGTGGTGAGGCGCGACCAGAGGGCGGACGGCGGAGAAGACCGAAGCGAGACGCAGATTCCCATTGGACCAGCGCGTACCAGCGAGCAGACTCGTTACGCGGTCAGCCCATCGTCATTGCGGCTTGGGAGAGCGCCGCCCGCGATCTGGGATGGCCGGATCGACCGGTCGGTTGGCAGACGATTCAGACCACAGGCGACACAGGATCCAAACTTCAAATGGAACCATCCCAGCACCAACTCTGCTGCCGGGTTACTGGCGACACTGGCCGAGTTCTATGCGGGCGCCGGTCTTACCCGTGGTCTGACAGCCGAGAGTGCCACGGCCCAGCAGACGCTCGACTATGTACAGGCAGTGGAGTCTACAGTGCGGTTTTACGGTGAAGGCGAAGAGGTAATCGTCGAACGGCTAGCTGAGGAAGGGCGCGATTTTCTGGACGCATTCGTCGCTCAGGAACGTGTTGTCATCGACTGGAATCAGAGCAGGTCCGGCGAGAAGCTGGTCGCCATCTACCCGGCCGAAGGAACACTCTGGACCGATCATCCTCTGGTCCTATTGGAACTGGGTGGAGCAGAGGAGACGGCGGTCACCGACAACCAGCGTGAGACGTTTCGAGGCATTGGCGAGCCTATCTTGACCGGCGAGTGAGGCCCAACAGCGTCTGTTGACCGCCGGTTATCGACCGGCCGATTTGGCAATCCCGCTGGACACGCCGGGCAGCCCTTTTTCGGCAACGACTTCTGTCGACTGGCGCCAGCCGCAGACGACGTTACAGATGCCGTCACCCGCTGTGGTTGACGTCGTGCAGAATGCCTGGTTCTATACCAAGCGACCGACCAATGTCTACCTGGTGGTCGACACCAGCGGCAGTATGAGTGGAGACAAGTTGGATCGACACAGGGGGCGCTTCAAAGCTTCGTCGATCAGATTCGGGGCAGCCGTGATGCAGTGGGAATCGTCGAGTTCGGCAGTGATGTCAAGAGTTTTCTGCCGGTCCGCGAACTGGATGAAGGGAACCGCGTCGACGCTGATGGAAACTATCGACGCGCATGGAGGCATCGGGCTCAACGGCGCTGATCGATGCCGTCATTGATGCGGCGATCGATCTTCAGGCACAGGATGACGAGCAGGCCATCAACGCACTCGTTGTGATGACCGACGGACGGGAAAACGAAAGTCGCCGTACCCTGCGCGATCTCCAACGGCTGCTCGATGAGTCTGGCACAGCGCCGATCGTGATCTTTACCATCGCCTTCGGCCGTGACGCCGACGAGGCGATGCTCTACAACATGGCGCTCATCGGTGACGGCCAATTTCGTCGTGCCGATGAAACCGATATTGAAGAGCTGTACAAATTGATTTCAACCTATTTGCTGAACAGCCCATGACGCACAATCCGATCCGAGCTACAGCAGAAAGCCCAAAGCTCCATCATCCAGTATGCGTTCTTTCGATGGGAAAGCGCATTGATCCTGGCGCTGGCGCTCGTGCTCTTCTTCCTCTATCGACGTCCGTTTTTTTGGTGGCCGCCCTTTGGTTGGCTGGTTCTCGGCGTCATTGGCTTTGGGGTGATGGTCTACTCGAGCCTGACAGATGCCGACGCAAACTCGCGCATCTTGCTCCAACTGTACCAGGAACAGTTCAACCCGCGGCGATCAAGGATCGGGAGCTGCGCACAGATGTCGAACAAGCGCTCGAATATCAGCGCCGCATCGAAGACCACATTCTGCGACACAAGAGCGGTCTGATCCGCGATCGGCTGGAGGATACCGCCAACCAGATCACCGACTGGGTCAGCAACATCTACCAGTTGGCAGTGCGCGTCGACACCTATCGCCAGGACGATCTGTTGGCCCGCGAGCGGGAGCTGTTGCCGCGGGAGGTCGAGCAGTTGACCGCGCAACGCAAGCTGGAGTCGAACACCCAAGTGCAGGAGCAACTCGACCAGGTAATTGCCGGCAAGGGGAAACACTGGCAGGCGGTACGAAATCTGGATGTACGCATGCGCCAGGCTGCACTGCAATTGGAACAAAGTCTAACCGCCTTGGGCACCGTCTACAGCCAGGTTCAGCTGATCGACGCGCAGGATGTCGACAGTGGACAGCGCCGAACGACTTCAGGCTGATATTCGTGAGCAAGTCGACCGGCTGAACGATCTGGTGAGCCGGCATCAACGACGTATATGACTACAGCACCAAGGGATTGGGGTAGATCGGGCATGCTGACGACAGCGATCAATCGGTTCTTGAAATTTGCTTCGGTGCAGAGCAGCGATACTCTTGTGATGGACCCTCAAGCACGAACCAAAACACTCCTCTTTATGGCGGCATTTGCACTCGCCTCTATCGTTTTCGCCGGCTGCGGTAGTACCGCAGGAGAGCCTAACGCCGAGGGCGAAGTCGTCGTCTACGTAGCCGTACCGTTGAGCGGCTTTCAGGCCAACGGTGGGCAGACGATTCTGGGCGGCGTTCGTCTGGCTGCGGAGGAGATCAACCGGAGCGGTGGACTGCTGGGCAAGACGGTTGTCGTACGTCCGCTGGACGATGAATCCGACAGCGACACGGCCGTCAGCCAGGTAGCCCAGATAGACAACGCGTTGAGCAACGGCGACGAGGTCATCGGTATCATCGGCCACCTCAATAGCGGCCAGACGCAAGCTGCCATGGAGCATCTATCGCGACCTACCGCTCACCGTCATCACGCCGACTGCCTCCGAACAGGGGCTGACCGAAAAAGGCTATACCAACTTCTTCCGCGTGAATGCAAATGACGCCATACAGGCCGGTGTCGACGGCGCATTTTTGGTCGGTGCGTTGGCTGCACGCAATGTTGCTATCCTGCATAACGATACCGAATATGGCCGAGGTCTGGCTACGACATTGAGCGACAAGTTGATTGAACAGGGAGCCACCGTCGCGTTGATGGCGGAGGTCACCGAAGGGCAGAGCAGGTATGAGAACGAGCACAAGATTGGTGATCGAGTCGGCTCCAGACGCGCTCTTCTACGCAGGATACGAGATCGAGGCGCCCTACTTGCGTGCTGCGCTCGTGGAGGCGGGCGTGGAAGTCCCTATGTTGGCCAGCGACGGCGCGTTCCTGGCTGCCACCATCGACGAGTCCAACGGCACGGCGGAGGGTATGTACGTCAGTGCATTCGCGCCCAGCCCACGGAATGTGGCCGACCCGAAGTGGATTGAAGCCTATCAGGCTGTCGAATACCGCAATCCCGATACCTACTCCGTCAACGGTTACGTAGCGATGCAGGTATTGGCCGGCGGTATAGAGCAAGCCGGCACATTTGACAGAGCAGCGGTCGGCGCGGCCCTGCGCGAGCAAGAGATCGATACCCTGCTTGGACCCCTGCGCTTTGAGGAAGACGGCGATCTGGCCGATGCACGGATCTGGATCTATCAGGTGGTGGATGGGGAATTCGTGCAGGTGGAATAAGATCGGCACATTGTCCCGATCCGGCTTTCAGGCGACGATGATTATCGAGCTTGACTACGTCGGTTGGCGCGCCGCTCGCGCGCTGCTGCTGCCGCCGCCACTGATTTTGCGTTGAGTTGCACCTGTTTTGACGCCAAGTTCTCGACAATGACATCCGGCACAGTTCTCTCATCTGCAGGCGCGCTACTCCAGTCGCGTACGGCACGGTGCATGGCCTCGACATTGGCAAGGGTTGTGTGCTGCGGAAGCGAGCAACCCGGTGTCAAGAGGTCTACGCCCTTACCCAAACATTCCAATGCGGCCTGGTAGACATAGTCCGATGTGCCGTGCAACAGGAAGTCAACGGTGGGAACATAACCCGCCAAAGCGACCTTCCCCTTGAGATGTTTACGGGCTTCGGCAATGTCAGCACCTTCGTCAAAACTGTAAGAACTGGCTGCCGGTTTCGGCAAGATAGGGAATGTGACCGGTGGAATTGCCACAGATATGCAGGATGCTCGGCGCAGCAATAGATTGACAGAGCTTGGTGTGATAGGGGGCGATGAAATCGCGATAGTTGGCTGGGGAGATCAGATCTCCGGAACAGGTTGCCTCGCCGACCAGTATGGCATCGGCACCGGCGTCGATCTGCGCCGCAGCGTAATCCACGGCAAGCCCGGTTAGCTTCTCCATGATCTGGTGAACATACGCAGGTTTTGTGATCAGCCAGGGGAACAGATTGTCGAAGCCGAACAGCTTCGCCGCCAGTGCAAAGGGACCGACGATCGACGAAACAATTGCGACTTCTCCATCGTAGCGTGCACGAAGCGTTCTGATGGCCTCCAGCACCACGGGCACCCGGTTGCGCTGGAAAAAGTCCCCGGGAATCACCAACTCATCCGGATGGTTGTAGACGTGGCCGATTTCGGTCGGAAGCGTGTCAAGCGTTCCATAATCCATGGGAGCGCCGAACGTTTCGACTTCGATGGTCATGCAGAAGGGTAGCTTGATACACTCGATCCCCGCCACTTCCCAGACGGAAGCAGCCAATGCCGCCAGTTGATCGGCGTCGCTATGGGCTTCCGGCCAGAAAACGCCAGTCTTCTCCATCATTTCAACCGTAATGCCGGTGACCACAGCCGCCACCGGTGGGCGGTCCACCGGTTCTCCGCGCAAGGCATTCATGAAGCGGTCTTTTGTATTCATGACGTTTCCCTGTTACAAGTTGAAGCGGATATTGAGTATATCGCCTTCCTGCACGACGTACTCTTTACCTTCCAGCCGAAATTTACCCTGTTTTTTGATCTCAGCCAGTCCGCCGGCCGTCATGAGGTCTTCATAGCTCATCACCTCGGCGCGAATAAAACCCTTCTGTAGGTCTGAATGAATGACACCGGCGGCCTCGGGCGCCTTGGCGCCGACCTCGACCGTCCACGCGCGCACCTCGTCATCACCGACGGTGAAGAAGCTCTGCAAACCCAACATATCGTAGCAGAAGCGAATCGCTCGGTTCAAGCCCGGCTCGTCGATGCCGAAGTCGCCGAGAAATTCGGCGGCCTCACCGGCTTCCATCTGTGCGATTTCCGCTTCCAGACGTCCACGTAGAATAAATGTCCGTGCATCGAGCAAGCCGGCAAGCGCGGCTTCGCCGTCTTCGTCGCCACAATTGACAACGCGCAAAATGGGTTTGAGCGACAACAGACCGAATCCACCCAACATCTTGCGCTCATCTTCAGAGAGTTCGATACTACGCAGCGGCTGTTCGTTTTCCAGGGCGTTCATCAGACGCTGCAGCAAGGTCTCTTCGTCTGCCATCCGTTTGCGCTCATCCGGCGTGCCCCGGTTCTTCTGGCCGACCAGACGCTCCAGCCGCCGATCGATGACTGTCATATCGTTGAGCATCAATTCGGATTCCATGGCCTCCAGGTCACGCGCCGGATCGATGCGATCGTCCGGATGGGGCACATTTTCATCGTCGAACGCACGCACCACCAGCAGCAGAGCGTCGTTGGCGGCAATGGCGTTGAGCAGCGGGCCGCTCAACCCCGATTTGGCCGCGCCCTTGCCGAAGCCGGCGATATCATTGTAGGTCACCTTGGCATAGGTCGTTTTCTTGGGATTGAACAGCTCTGAAAGTGTGTCGACCCGCCTATCCGGTACATCGACAACAGCGGTATGGACGTTGACCTGACCACTGGAAAAGGCTTCTGTGGCCGTGTCACTGCGCGTCAGGGCGTTGAAGATGGTGGTCTTCCCGCTGTTCGGGAGGCCGATAATGCCGATTTGCATGTGTTCTTCCTGAATAATTTTATGTCGAGTTCGGATCGGTTCGTCATCAGATGGCGGAGCTGCCTTCCAGCCCGGCGACGGCCAAGGCCACGGCGCCCAGCAGCCCCACATCATCGGTCAGGTCCGCGGAGACGATTTCAAGATCCCGCCAATATTCGGGTGCGTTGGCGCGTTCTTTGATTGTCTCCCACATGGTCGGTTCCAGAAACTGACTCGTGTAGATCCAGATGCTACCGCCGATCACGATCCGTTGCGGATTGAAGATATGGAGTAGATTGACGATGCCGATACCCAAATAACGCCCCGCTATCCGAAACTGGTGGAGCGCAAATTCGTCGCCGTCACGCGCAGCTACGTTCAGCATCTTTGGAGTCAAAGCGGCGATGTCGTTGTTCAGCCGCTGGTTCAGGATGCTGGATGCGCCTCCGGAGAGCGCCTTACGCGCTCTGCGTGCGATGTTGGGTCCGGATGTAAGCCCTTCCAGGGTGCCGCGCTAGACCTCGCCCCGTTCTTCCGAAGAAATATCGATGGTGACATGGCCAATCTCGGCGGCAAGACCCTGGCGCCCGAGTAACATGCGATTGGCGACGATGACGCCGCCACCAATTCCTGTACTGACGGTGATATAGATCATGTCGCTGGAGCCCTGTCCGGCCCCGTAGCGATGCTCGGCCAAACCGGCCAAGTTGGCATCGTTGCCCACAAAGACGGGCACACCGAACTCGTTCTCCAGATACTCGCGCAGCGGCACATTGTGCCAACCGGGCAAATTGGGGGCGAGAATGACCATGCCCTTATACGGATCGGTCGCACCGGGTGCGCCGATGCCGATGGAATCGAACGTCTGCTCTCCGGCTGCGCAGCGAATCTGTTGGCAAATCGCGCGTGAGCACTGCCTCGGGGCCTTCGTGCGCCTCGGTGGGTGTAACTGAGCGGTGGACGATGGCTCCGGCTTCGGTAGCCAACACGGCCCGCGTTTGCGTTCCTCCCAGATCTACTCCGATGACAAGGGTCATTGTGGCTCTTTCTGCGGCGAACAGGCAAAGTCAATACGGTTGAAATTCTACCACACGCCGCAGCACGGAGAGGAACCTATGAAGTTGATCGGACTATTTCGAAATTCAATTTCGATTTCTAACTTGACAAACGTCGGAATATCATGATACCTTGACCCTTAGCTGGCAACAGCTTTGGTTCTCTGTCGAAAGGAGACGCCCGAATGGTGTACTTCAAGATCTTCACCTTTGGCGGTGGAAGTGTTGATGACCCAGGGAGAGGTGCGTCTGCTGTTCGGTAGGAATTCATTTCTGACGACTGGCCGCAGCGCATCACTGATGCCTGCGGCTTTTTTATTGGCCTAAACCCGTGATCGTGGGCTGGCGCCAATTCTGAGGCGTGGGCATTGTGGAGACACAGAGCCCACGTCTTTTTTGTGCCGTTCTATCCGGCAGAACGTTTGGGCGAGGGCTTGCAAGGAAGGGGTGGAACAGAGATGTATTCACCTACAGCAACGATCAAAGGGCGAAGACAGTGCAATCGAGAGCACTGTCAATCGTCACTATCGAGGAACAGATCGATCATGACAGTCACAGCATTACCGAAAGCAGAAAAGCTCGAGTACGATCTGAAGCGCACAGACCGAGAGCAGGTTAAGAAATCTCTGGCGCATGATGACCGGCTTTCGCACCACCTATTTCGGCGCGGCGGCCAGCCTTGGCATCGCGACGCTGGCGCGCACCGGCACTTTTCTGCTGCTGGCCTACTTCGTGGACAGCTATCTGATGGCAGGGTGATCGCACCGTAGGCGCTGCTGGGTGATCGTGGCCGGCTTTGTCGTGCTGGCGGTCGGTCCAGGGCGGCTTCACCTTCCTGAGCGGACGGCTGGCGGCGGCAACGGCCGAGGGCATCGTGCTGCGGCTGCGCAACTATCTGCTCGACCATATTCAGCGGCTGACCTTCACCTATCACGACAAGACCCAAACCGGTGAATTGATTCAGCGCGCGACGTCCGACGTGGACACGATCCGACGCTTCTTCGCCGAACAGGCCATCGAGAGCGGCCGCATCGTCCTGCTCTTTGTCGGTCAACTTCACCGCGCTCTGTTTCATCAACTGGCGACTGGCGTCTTCTCGGTGATCGTGATCCCGATCGTGCTGATCGTCTCGTTCTTCTTCTTCCGCCGGTGTCTCAACGCTCTACGAGCTCTATCAGGAGCAGGAGGCCAAGCTCTCCAGCACGTTGCAGGAGAATCTGAGCGGCGTGCGGGTGGTCAAGGCCTTCGCCCGCCAGGAATTCGAAGAAGGCAAGTTCGAGGATGAGAACTGGGAGAAGTACCAGCGCGGCAAGCGCTTGCTGATCGCGCACTCGCTCTACTGGCCCATCACGGACATCCTGTGCGGCATCCAGATGATCAGCGGCTTTGCCCTGGGCGCGTTGATGGCCATCAACGGCACGATCACCATCGGTCAACTACCTGGCCTACTGCGGGCATGGTGATCTGGATCATCTGGCCGATCCGCAACCTGGGCCGCATGATCGTGCAGATGTCCGAAGCGCTGGTCTCGTTCAACCGTGTGGCGAGGTGATCCGAGGAGGAGCGGGAGCGGCTGGACGATGCGCGGGTTTCGTGGCGCCGGCCGACTCTGCGCGGTGAGATCGTCTTCGACAATGTGACCTTCGCCTATCGCGGTACGCGACACCACAGTGTTGAGCGACATCACCTTCCAGCCGCGGCCGGGCAGCGCATCGCGCTGCTGGGCGCCACCGGCTCGGGCAAGACGTCGCTGGTCAACCTGCTGCCTCGCTTCTACGACTACACCGGCGGGCGCATCCTGCTGGACGGCAAGGAGCTGACCGAATACTCGGCCGGCTACCTGCGCCAGCAGATCGGTATCGTCGAGCAGGAACCCTTCCTCTTCTCGCGCACCATTCGCGACAACATCACCTACGGCGTGGGGCGCGACGTGTCGCAGGAGGAGAGTGGAGGAGGCCGCCCGTGCGGCCGCGATCCACGACGTGATCCTGACCAAGTTCCCCGACGGCTACGACACGCTGGTCGGCGAACGGGGCGTGACGCTCTCGGGCGGGCAGAAGCAGCGCGTGGCCATCGCCCGCACGCTGCTCAAGGACCCGCGCATCCTGATCCTGGATGACTCGACCTCGTCGGTGGACACCGAGACCGAGGCCATGATCCGCGGCGCGCTGGAACGGCTGATGGAGAATCGCACGACCTTCATCATCGCCCACCGCATCCAGAGCGTGATGAACGCCGATCTGATCCTGGTGCTGGAGCAGGGCCGGATCGTGCAGCAGGGCACCCACGACGAGCTGATGGAGCAGCCGGGCATGTACCGGCGCATCTACGAGGCGCAGACTCGCATCGAAGCCGAGCTGCAAGAGGAGCTGAACCGTGTCAGAGTATAACTACGAATTCGAAGAAGAAGAATTCACAACCCAGTTCAACGGCCAGACGATCCGCCGCATCGGCCGGTCAGCTGATGCCCCACTGGCCCTGGGTGGTCGGGCTTCCTGGTCATGATCGTGCTCGTCTCGGCGCTCGATTCCTACTTCACCTACCTGAGCAAGCGCATCATCGACGAAGGCATCGTCGCGGGCGACACCGCAGCGATGCTGCGCATCGCCGACCCACTACGCGTCGCTGATCCTGGTCCAGGCGGCGGCGGTCTTCGGCTTCATCTACCTGTCCGGCATCCTGGGCGAGCGGGTGCGCTACGACCTGCGCCAGGACATGTTCGGCCACCTGCAGACGCTGTCGCTGTCCTACTACAACCAGCACGCCGGTGGGCTGGATCATGTCGCGCGTCACCTCGGACACCGACCGGGTCGCCGAGTTGGTCACCTGGGGAATGCTGGACGTGGTCTGGGCCATGCGCCAACATCGCGACGGCCGATCTTCTTCATGTGGCGCATCAACTGGCAGCTGGCGCTGATCGTGCTCGCTGATCATCCCGGTCATCATCGTGGTGGCCATCCAGTTCAAGAAGCGCATCCTGGTCGAGTACCGGACCGTGCGCAAGATCAACTCGAAGATCACCGGCGCCGTACAACGAGACCATCACCGGCGTGCGCGTGGTCAAGGCGCTGCGCCGCGAAGAGGCAAACCTGGACGAGTTCAAGGATCTGACCGGCGAGATGTATCGGGCCGGCTATCGCGCGGCCTGGCTCTCGGCCCTCTTCCTGCCGGCCGTGCAGATGATCGCGCCTTCGCAGTCGGCGCCATCATCTGGTACAGCGGCGTGCAGGCGCAGATCGGCAACATGACCATCGGCGGCATCCAGGCCTTCATCTCCTACGTCACCTTCATGCTCTGGCCGATCCAGGAGATGGCGCGGGTCTATGCCAGCATGCAGCAGGCGATCGCTTCCGGCGAGCGCATCTTCTCGCTGCTCGACTCGGAGCCCGAGATCGTGGACAGTGCCAGATGCCGTACGATCCCGGCACGCTCCGGGGCGACATCGAGTTCGACCATGTGGACTTCTACTACGAAGAGGACAAGCCGGTGCTGAGCGACTTCAACCTGACGGTCAAGCGGGGCGAGACCATCGCGCTGGTCGGGCCGACCGGCGGCGGCAAGTCGACCATCGTCAACCTGATCTGTCGCTTCTACGAGCCGCAGCGGGGCGCGATCCGCATCGGCGGCGTCGACTACCGGGAGTTCACCCAGCACGCCATCCAGTCGCGGATCGGCATGGTGCTGCAGACGCCGCATCTCTTCTCCGGCACGATCCTGGAGAACATCCGCTACGGCCGGCTGGACGCCGACGACGAAGAGGTCGAGGCCGCGGCCGCGCTGGTCGGCGCGCATGAGTTCATCATGGCGCTGGAGAAGGGCTACGACGAAGAGGTCGGCGAGGGCGGCAGCCTGCTCTCGGTCGGGCAGAAGCAGCTGATCAGCCTGGCCCGGGCGGTGCTGGCCCAGCCGGACATCTTCATCATGGACGAGGCGACCAGTTCGGTCGATACCCTGACCGAGGCGCTGATCCAGCAGGGGCATGGAGACTGCTGATGGACGGACGCACCAGCTTCGTCATCGCCCACCGGCTCTCGCACCATCCGCAACGCGGACCGCATCCTGGTCATCGAGGATGGCCGCATCGCCGAGATGGGCACCCACGCCGAACTGCTGCAGCAGGGCGGCCACTACTACCGGCTCTACACCCAGCAGTTCCGCAAGGAGCTGGAGCAGGAGTATGATCCGTTCGGCACCGCGACGGATGAAGTCGAGATGGCAGAACCAGTGGTCAATGGCCACGTTGCGGAGCCGGCACTGGAATTCGGAGGTTGATCGAAATTCCGAATGACATTTCCGGTAAATAGAAGGGACTAAAAAGGAAGCTGCCATCCGCGGATGGCAGCTTCCTTTTTAGTCCCTTCTATTTACCTGCCGAGCGGCGTTGCGACAACACCCGGTAGCCAAGTTATCGTTTCACAACTATGGGCAGGTAGACGAGGTTGTCCTTTTCGCCCGGGAAGCGGTTCACCGTGCTACCGTAGGTCAGACCCACTGTAAAGGGTCCCATCTGCTCGATCGAACCATCGATGCCCATCTGCTGCAGGTAGTAGATCGTGGCGTCGGTGACCAGTGTCACATTGTATTCGGTCGGCTCGACCGAGTCGATGACCTTGGATGGAATCAGCTCAGGATTGAGCTGCACCAGACCGGCCGGCGTCTCCACCAGAATCTTGAAGCCGGCACTGGACGTCTCCGTGGACGTCTGCCAGGTGAAGAGCACCTCACCCCCGCGCCGCTCGGCGTGGACGTAGGAGACGGTCACCGGCAGCGTGGTGATGGGGATCTCGAAGTCCTCCACCTCGCCGCTGTTGACCCACTGGTCCGGTTCCGGCGACGCATCGCTGAAGAAGCTCGGGTCGTAGCTCAGCCGGAAGCGGCTGAAGAGCGACAGCGCGGTGTTCAGCGGCAGGTTGACATTCGTCCACTGGAGCTTTACGGTACCGCTGGTACTCGCCGGAATATTGCCGGTGCGTAAAGGTAGTGTCGCCCGCACCACCGGTGCCGTTGACCAGCGCCGGCCTGGACCGCTCGCTTGTCTCCAGCTTGTCGTTCTCGTTGAAGTCTATCCAGCCCACCAGCTGAGCATCCTTTGCCGTGCTGTTCACCACCGTCACCTCAATGGTGAAGACCTTGGTGCTGTCGTTGTAGATGACACTGGCTATGTTGACACCTTCATCGTGTCGCCCGCTGCATTGGCGTGAGGCTTGCCGTTCGATTCCTTGTCGACCCCCGTACCCAGGTGGAGGCCAGTCACGATGCAGTGACGACCACCTCGACTGGGCAACAGAGTCGGATAGCGACGAGTAGCGACGTCATCCGGCAGATCGCCCCAGTCCGAGTCACAGTAGAGACCGAAGTCGGTATGTGCTGGAGCCGGCTCGGCTGTCGGATCTCCCTGCCGGCTGGTATCGGTCACGCCCTGCACGGGCACCACGTTGGGTGTCGTGCTGGCCGGGTTGTCGGCATCCTGCGCATCCTTGGAATTACCGGCCACGTCGATGACTGTGGAGTCGAGTCCTGCCAGTGCACTCTGGCTCGTGTCCATGGTGATGGTGAACGTCGGCTCGCTCACCACCGGCGCCGTTGTAGTCCTCGTCGGCCAGCAGAGTTGCCGAAGCTGTACCAGCCCTTCTCCACCACATTCGGTGTGCTGGGATCGTCGCCCGTCACCGTCGTAATGACCGCCGTATCGCCGTTCGGATAGGCGATGGTCAGCTTCACGACGACACCGTCAAGCCCCGATTCCAGTTCATCCTGGAGACCGTCGTTGTTGTCGTCCATCCAGACGGTGTTGCCCGACAGCCGCCAGTTCCTTGTAGTAGCCGAAGTCAGCTGTCGTATTGGTCTGGCCACCGGTGACCGACACAGTGTAGGGATCGACCTGGCTGTTGTTGTCAGATCCGTCGTTCGG
Organism: uncultured Chloroflexia bacterium; assembly: GCA_963715415.1. Lineage (GTDB taxonomy): Bacteria > Chloroflexota > Anaerolineae > Caldilineales > Caldilineaceae > JAWKOK01. The sequence continues at coordinate 120,269 of CAVQSG010000018.1, forward strand.
TCCGTCGCTGTGCCAGTAGCCGGCCAGGACATTCGCTTCGTCGGTCACGTCGACCGTGTAGCTGCCGTTGGGCAGATTCGTGAAGCTGTATCCACCATTGGCATCGGTGGTCGCCGTCGCCACGATGTCGCCGCTGCTGTCGCGCAGCACCACCGTCACCCCGGCCAGACCGTTGGGCGTCGCTTCGTTCAGCGTGCCGTCGGCGTTCTTGTCCTCCCAGATCGTGCCGCCAATCGTATTGGCACCACTCGGCATCGTGTAGCCGAAATCCTGGCTCAGGTTGATGCCACCGGTCGTGCTCAGGTTGACCACCGACTCGTTGGCCGTATTGCCGTCCGGATCGATGGTGTTGCTCAGCCCGGTCCCGCCGTTGGGCAGCGTCGTCGTGTCGACCTTGACCGTGTAGGTCGCGGTCGGGACCAGGTTGCCGAAGGTGTAGTTGCCGTTCTTGTCCGTCACCGTCGTGTCGACGAGCGTCGTGCCGGCCGCATCGTAGAGGTTGACCGTCACACCTTCCACACCTTCACCGGCCGTCAGACCACCGCTGCCGTCCGTGTCGATGAAGACCGTGTCGCCGATCAAGCCCTCGCCGGTGCTATGTCCTTCCGGTGCGTAGCCGAAGTCCTGGTTGTTGTTGATGGGCGTACCGCTGCTCAGCGCCACGGCACTGATGCCGAGCCCACTCTGCAGTCCGGCGGCGGGAGTCGGTACCGTCGGCGTCGTAGGTCGCCACCAGCTCGCCCAACACGTTCTCGGTGTCGTTCACCCAGACCAGATAGTCCGCATCGCCGTCTCCACCGCCGTCGTCCAGCGACAGGCCGGTGAAGCCGTAGACGCCGTTCTCGTTGGTGGTCGTGGTGGCGATGATCGGTTCGCCGGCATCCCACTGACCGTTGCCGTTGCTGTCCTGGATCAGCGCCACCGTCACACCGGCAATGCCCGGTTCGCCTGCATCCTGCACACCGTCGACGTCGGCATCCAGCCACACCGTGTCTGCCGATGGCTACCGGTCATGGTGCTCTGGTAGCCGAAGTCCTGCTCCAGGTTCACACTGCTGTTCGTCGCCAGATTCACCGTCGACTGGTTCGCAATGCCGCCGTCCGGATCCACCGTGTTGGTGAAGCTCGTCCCGCCGCCCGGCAGCGTGGTCGTGTCCACCACGACCGTGTGGTTGCCGGCCGCCAGGTTGCCGAAGCTGTAGTTGCCGTTGGCGTCGGTGTAGGTCACCGTGCTGCCGTCCAGCGTCACCTTGACGCCCGGGAGGCCTTCGCCCGGGTCAGGCACACCGTTGCCGTTGGCGTCGAAGAAGATCGTGTCGCCAATGACGCCGTTGTCACCCGAGCCGTCTGACGGGCTGTAGCCGAAGTCCACATCCAGTTGGTCGCCACTGGCCAGGGTCACCGGCGTCGTGCCGTCCGGCGTGCTGGTCGTGCCGTCCTTGTCGTAGCTTGTGGACAGGCCGGCCAGCGCACCACCTGTGCCTGTGTTCTGCGCCAGCACGGTCGTCACGCTGTAGTTGCCGTCCGGCAGGTTCTCGAACAGATAGTGCCCATTCTCATCCGTCGTCGTCAGGTAGACTACATCGTCACCGCCGCCGGCTACACCATCCGTGCCGTAGTAGGTGAGCTGCACCGTGACGCCCGGGATACCCGGTTCGCCTGCGCCCTGGCTGCCGTTGCGGTCCGCATCCAGCCAGACCGTGTCGCCGATGCTGTTGGTCAGCGGGTTCGTGCCTGTGTAGCCGAAGTCCTGCTTCAGGTCTACCAGCATCGTCGCCGACAGCGTGACTGACGACTGGTTCGCCGTGCCGCCGTCCGGGTCGATGGTGTTGGTCAGACCCGAACCGCCGCCCGGCAGCGTGGTCGGGTCCACCGTCACCGTGTAGGTGCCGACCGGCAGGTCGCCTACATACCAGTTGCCGTTGGCATCGGTGTAGGTTACGTACGTGTTCGTCCCGTCGCTCACCGTCACCTTCACACCGGGGATGCCTTCGCCCGGGTCCGGCACACCGTTGCTGTTGGCGTCGAAGAAGATCGTGTCCCCGATGATGCCCCGGCCCGTGGTGGACGGATTCGTCGGGCTGTAGCCGAAATCCTCAGTTAGCGAGGCCACCGGTGCATCCACACCGACGCCCAGTCCGGTGACTGTGCTGGTGTGGGTCGTGGCCGTGCCGTCGCTGTCGTAGGTCTGGGTCAGACCGTTCAGCGTGGCGCCGGTGGCCAGGTTGCCGGTCGTGTTCGTCGTCACCTGGAAGTTGCCGTCAGGCAGTCCATCCACCAGGTAGGCGCCGGTGAAATCGGTCGTCGTCAGGTAGACCACGTCGTCGGCCGTGCCCAGCGTGCCGTCGTTCCCGTACCAGGTGATCTTCACCTCGACACCCGGGATTCCTGCCTCGCCGCTGTCCTGCACGCCGTCGGCATCCGCATCCAGCCAGACCCGGTCGCCGATGCTGTTGCCGGCGCCGGTGTCAGGCTGTAGCCGAAGTCGGCATTGACATAGACATCTCCAGGCGCCACCACGATGGGTGACGTGCTCTTGCTGTCCAGCACACCATCCGGGTCACCGCTCTGGGTGAAGCCGGTCGGCGCACTGCCGTCGTTCACCTCGATGACGTAGCTCCCCAGGCGCCAGGTTGTCGAAGATGTAGCTGCCGTCCGCCTCGGTGGTCGTCATGCCGGTGCCGCTGTTGCCGTCCTGGTCGACTGCATCCGTGTAGAGCGTGTCGTAGACTCCGTTGCCGTCCGGGTCGTGGTAGATCTTCACCGTCACGCCGCCCAGACCGCTCTCGCCCGGATCCTGTACTCCGTCGCCGTTGGCATCGTTCCACACGCGGTCGCCGATGGCGCCGGTGGCACCCTGCGGCGGGTTGCTGTTGTCCGTGGGCGAGACCCAGTTGTAGCCGAAGTCGGCCGTCAGATGCTCGTCGCCTCCCGCCACCGTCACGCTCGTGACATGGGCGGTGCCGGTACCGTTCTCGTCGTAGGTCGGGTTGGCAGCCAGACCGCTGGGCAGGCTGCCGGACACCACGCGCACCGTGTAGGTGCCGGGCGTCACGTCCGTGAAGAGATAGCCGCCGTCCGCACCCGTCCTGGTGGTGGCGACCACATTGTTGCTGCCGTCCACCAGCTCAACCGTCGCATTGGCGATGCCGTCTTCTCCTGCGTCCTGCACACCGTCGCCGTCCTCGTCCAACCAGACCCGGTTGCCGATGGTGGCCGGACGGACGACCGCGAACGGAATTGCCTTACGGGCTGTGACGCCTTCTGTACCTTCGTTGGCCGTGGCCGAAACCAGATAATCGCCTTCACACGAGCCCACGTTCCAGACATACTCAAAGGTCTTCGTGCTCGCGCTGCTCGCCACGGGACTACTCAAGGTCGTATCGACCGAACCACAGCCAATGTCGGTGATGCCCAGATCCAGGTCGGTGATATCCGCGGCGCCGAAGGGATCGCTGACTGTGGCGCGGATGTAGACAGTATCGCCCGGCTCACTCTCGGTGACCACACTGCCGCCACTGTAGGCAGCGTCGTAGATCCCGAGCGAGTCGATATTGATGAAACTGCTGACAGTCATATTGAGCTGCGATGGTCGGGTCGTGCTGTCATAGAGCACGTTCATGTTCGTGCCACCGACTGACGATATGATGTCCACGGCTATGGCGGAGCCGGACGGAATCGTCGTGTTGCTGGGAACGGTCCCGGTCCATGTAGCCAGATAGAGCTTGTCGTCGACGCCGTACGTAATATTCACATCGTCGACAAAGAGTTTCTGCGCCCCACCTTTTCCGGCAACGCGGAAGCGAATGGACGTGTTGGCAGAGGCATAGGCAGTAATATCTACTGTGTTGCTGTCGTTCTCGCCATTCTCGTCGCCGGAATGCGTGGCGACGGTTGTATAGCTCACACCGCCATTCTTCGACACCTCCAGGACAACCACATCGTTCTCTGTGGCACTCTTGCGCTCCAGCAAGTTGTTGTAGCTATACGTCAGGATGGCAGAGACAGCGCCTGTCAGGTTGGCCGTGCGATAGACTGATCGCTCCACATTGTTCGCTTTGATCTCAAGACAATTGCCTGAGCCGCTGGGACAGTTGACATCGTTCACCTTGATGTCGCCGGCACCCGGATCGCCGCCGTCGAGCTCCTCCTGCCAGACGTTTGACCAGTTGGCGCTACCCGAGTTACCGTCATATTGTCCCTTGACGGGGAAGGTATCCTCCACGTCGTTAAGGATGGGTGGCAGGAGTGCAGTGACGGTGGGATTGCTCAGCGTGAGCAGTGTCGAACCGCCGTAACGCACTTTCGCCTCCATAGATACGGACTGGGTCAGGTCGATGAAGCCACTGGTTACATCTAGATAGGCCGACACCTTCACTTCACCGTTGGCGGGCAGAGTCAAGTCATCGACCAGAGCCGCACCCTGGGTAAAAGTTTCAGTATCCGGTGTCGCCGGTATTGTCCAACTGATGTCGACATCGTCGAAGACAAAGGTCTTGTCCTTCTTAGTGCCAGTCGAGACGAAGCGAATTCGGGTATTGGATGTGGTGCAAGGGATCGTCTTTGAGAAACTTCCACTGTCTGTATCACTGGGACCGAACGTACCATCCGGGAATGTTGTCCAGGAGCTGCCTCCGTCACACGAATATTGCACCTCCATCTTTGCCGCTGCATCATCAAGTTTGTAGTAATAGTCGAACGAAAAGGTAGCACTACCTAGAGCTGAGCTCATGTCGACTGCGCGATAGATGTAGCGAGTGTTGGCTACTTCCCAAGTCTTGAAGTCGACACAATAGTCGCCATCATCCACACAAACACCCAGGGCACCCGGCTTTTCCGCCACGACGATCTTACCGTCGTTGGGATCGTCTGCCGTTCCCGTGTCGCCAACGTCGCGCCATTGATCGGCCCAGCTGTCGGTACCGTCGTTACCTGTGTAGTCGATCCCGCCGTTGAACTCGTCTCGCACCTGGTAGCTCGTCTTCGGTACACTCAGTTGACCGCTGGTGGCGGTCGTCGTATCGTTGGTATCGACCGGACTGATGCGATCCAAGCCCTGGCCCGCCTCGGTGAAGTAGAGTTGCTTGGTTGCTTCGGGCGCCTTGTAGAGACCGAAGTCAGCTGTGTTGTAGTCCTGGCCCGTGGTGAGTGTGACCGCCAACGGATCATTTCCGGTCGTGAGCACGTAGCCCGCCGGTGCAGTGCTTCCGTCGAGGTCCACGCTGTAGTTACCGCTGGGCAGACCGGTGAAGTCGTAGCTGCCGCTGCCGTCGCTGGCGGTGGTGAAGCTCACGTCGTCCCCGCCGCCGGCTGTCCCGTCCGGTCCGTACCAGGTGAGATTGACGGTCACGCCACTGAGACCGGCTTCACCGACATCGTAGCCACCATCGTTACCTGCATCGTCCCAGACGAAGTCGCCGATACTGGCGCTGCCGCGATAACCCAAATCGGCCGTGTTGTAGACCTGGCCCTGCGCCAGGTTGATGTCGGCGTCGTTACCGTTACAGGTCGAGCAGGTGCCTGCTCCTTCGTCAGGATCGTAGGTTTGGGTCAGACCGTACGCTGACATGTCGCTGAGTACATTGACCGTGTACGTCCCGAGATTCAGTCCGGGAAAGCTGTAGAGACCATCTTCATCCGTAGTCACCGTTGTGCAGGTGCCGGCCGTGGGCGGATTGCCGGGCGTTCCGGGCGTGCAGGAACCATCCTGCAGCTCGACCACGATGCCGGGGATGCCCGGCTCGCCCGCATCCTGATCGCCCTGTCTGTCCAGATCGAGCCAGATGTAGTTGCCGATGGAACCGCTGGTCACATAGCCGAAGTCGTTGCCGGAACTGGTGTTGCCGAAGTCGGTAAACGTGATCTCATAGTCGCCCGGCGTAGACAAGGTCGGTGCCGGCATGGTTCCCACCACCACCTTGAAGTCACCAGAGAGCGCGACCTCAAACGAGTAGGAACCGTCCGTCGCGCTGGTTGTGGTATCGACCAGCGTGTCGTAGTTGCCGTCGCCGGTGCTGTCTCGGTAGAGCGAGACAGTGACGTTCGCGGTGGGGCTATCCGTACCCGGATTCCAGGCACCGTTGGCATTGACATCCTCGAAGGCTGTGCCTTCGATCTTGTTCGAGCCGCCTGTGAGACAGGCCACTGCTTCATAGTCACCATACGAAGTGAACGCACCGATCAGGGTGACGATGCCCGTATCAGGATCGATCTGCCACAGTCGGTTGTTGGTGGCTGCCGCGGCGGCGTTGCCGGTGGTACCATAAAACGTGCCGTCGTTGTAGAAACTGAAGCCTTCCATGTCCTCAACAGGTGTATTGTCAGCCAGTCTCAACAGTCCGACGTCGGTAACAACCCCTGTGGCTTTGTTCACTTTTACCAAACGGTCGTTGCCGCCGGAGTTGTTGGCCACTGCATACATCTGACCGTCAGTTGGGTCGACTGCGATGTCATCTACGTCGTTCAATGTCGCATTGATCGTACTGGTGTTGATAGACACGAAGTCCTTGCCGGCACCGAACGCGTCGTTTATGTGGGCGCCGGTACTCAGGTTGATCTGGATCAACACGTCGTCCGGCGTCGTACCGTCGCCATTGCGCACTGTTCCGTACATGATGCCGGTGGTCGGATCGATCCCCAGACCATCAACGTCGCTGAAGCTCACGTTGCCGTCACCGGAAGGTGTTTCGGTACCGGTGCCGCTGCCGAATGAGCCAATCGACGTAAAGGCGCCAGTGCTGATATTGATGGTGCCGAACGTACCGGCGTTGGCCGCATAGAGGATAGTGGCATCCAGGTTCCAGGCGATGGCTTCGACTGCAGTCGCGCCCAGGCTGCCGATGTCCGTGAAGTTTCCACCGGTAATCCGGTTGATGGTGACCAGACGGTCACCGTCGTCGGCCACTGCATAGCAGAGGGTGGGATCGGTGTTGGCGCTGGCCACAGTTGGTTGCGGCAAACGGCCGGCAACAGCTTGCGCCAGGGGCGCCAAAGCGGGTGACGCAAATTGCGTCACCAATTGCAGCGGTATCATGCCGGCCAATAGCGCGGCCAGCAGGCTGGCGCTCAACACCATGCGCAGCGTCCTAGCCGTGTTCCGCATCAAACCCGGAAACAAGAAATGGTTCGTTTTGTTCATCTCGGTTCTTCTCCTTGCTCTCAAGCAAAGTGCTGAAAATGTGAAACGATCAGCGACTCATCAAAACACGTCATGCGCGACACGAAACTCAATGTCCTTCGAGCTCATGATTTTCGGACTCAAGGTGTTCTCTCCAAACAGATCGATCGAGGGTCATTGCTATCGGATGCAAAAAATCGGTAGATAAGTGTTGCGATCAGGGGGAAAACCGCAATACCCACACAAAGAAAATCACAAGGTAACTAACATAATTGATTTTATTATATATACCATATATACATTAGCAGTATTACAAACCTCATTTCAAACCGACTTCTTATTTATTTTAGTTCGTACACAAAGCCCCTGTTAGAGTAGGACGTAAACAAAGCAATGGAAGTAACGCCAAATATTAAATTTGCCGTAAGTTTGTGATCGCGGAGCATTTGTATCCCCTATGGGTGAGAATTCGATCTCGTCTCAACACGGGTCGGTCTGAGGAAAATTGGTGCCGCGCCCTATACGTCGCGCAGAATCGCCTTCTCAATTTCCGATGCCTCCTGCCGATCATTTGAATTCCCAAATATGCGCATACAGATCCGTTCAATCAGGTTGCGCAACCGATCGGAATCGACTATCATACCGACTATGTCAAGTTGAGAAGCCTGAACGAACCATCGCAACAGTCCATCCTCCAGGAGGCACTCCATGCTCAAGTCCCCGCCGTTTGCCGGTCAGTTTCCAATGTTGCAGAGCTTCGGCGATCACCCGGAGCGCTATGCCTCGATCGCGTGCGCCGGCGTGGCGTTGCGCGGCCACAATGGTGTCGATTTCGCCACCCCCGCCGGTACGCCCATTCTTGCCGTCCAGGACGGTACGGTGCTGGAAACCGGCCACGAGCCGGACGGCTTCGGCAACTACGTGGTTCTCGGCCATGCGTGGGGGCAATCGCTCTACGCACATCTGGCCCAGATCAACGTCGCCCAGGGACAGCCGATCGGCGGCGGCAGCCAGATCGGCGTCTCGGGCAATTCAGGTGCGAGTACACAGCCACACCTCCACTTCGGCCTACGTATCCACCCCTTCAGCGTGGCTGACGGCTGGTGTGGCTATTCAGACCCACAGCCCTATCTCGATCGTCTCACCCAACCGCGTGGCGCCGTCATCGGATCGCACATCGTCGGTGGCATCCACAAACATTTGGAGCTGTTGAGGCAGTGGCAACCGCGCCTCATCCTGGTCGTCGATCCCAACCCCGATGAAATGCGCCATCTGCGCGCGGCTTGCCCCGATGCCGTCATCGTCGGGCGCGTTTTCGCCACCGACCAGGATGTGGAGCACCGCATTCGCGACAACCCGGAACAAGCGGCACAATGGGCGCACGACATGGCCATGGGACGCATGACCGACGCCGTCGACTACTGGCAGATTGCCAACGAGGTGTTGCAGAATACGGAGAGCTTGCCGTTGCTCAACCGCTTCGAACTGGAACGGATGCGGCTGGCCGAGGCCGCCGGCTACCGGTGCGCGCTCTTCGCTTTCAGCGTCGGCAACCCCGACCTGCCCGAAGATGACCGCACGGCGGACTGGGAACTGGTCTATCCGGCCATTGAACAGGCGGAGCGCAACGGCCATATCATCGCACTGCACCAATACGGCATGCCCGATCTGTGGGGACCGGCGGGTCTGGCCGACTGGCTGATCTATCGCCTGGAACATCAGGTTTTGCGCCGTATCCCCTATAAGAAGGTCCAGTTTGCGGTCACCGAGTACGGCATCGACGGTCTGATCCAGGGCCCGAGCCCTGCCGGCTGGCAGAGCTTCACCGACAGTCGCGGCTATGCCGATCAATTGCTGCGCAGCGGCAGCTACACCGAGATCTTCTCCGGCCGCGTGCCTCGGCTACGCCGTCTTTACACTGGGTCACAACTCGCCCTGGGGCAGCTACGAAATCGAAGGTGAAACGGCCTGGATTCTTGCCAATGAGTCCCACAGAGGGGTCTGGGCCGATGTGACCGTCAGCACAGCGGAGATGGGCGCAACTGACGGTGGAGACACGGTCACCGCTCCCGGTGGGGGTGCGACGACTGCCCGTCACGCCGGTGGAGCCAGCCGAGCCAACCGAACCCCAGCAGCCGACCGGAACCGCAAGAACCGGCTGGAGCCCCAGGAACCCACACGACCGACCGAACCGGACGGAGGTGGCAAACCAGTGCACCAATGATCGAACGCCGGCTCAGTCAATGGGTCGACGGGTACAACATGCAGATCAACTCGATTGCGGACCGTCCCGATTCGCCAGCGGCGACGACGTCTATGTCGTCAAGGATATCTTTACGACGCGCAACGGCTCGTTCGAACCCTCCAGCGAACCGGGTGCGATCCCACAGTGGGCGCGTGACGCCTATTTGAAGCCGGAATTCCTGGAGGCGGGGGCCGACCACCATCTCTTCGCAGCCGTTCTGGATGAAGAGGGCAACTTTGTCAAGGATTTCCCCATCACCTACTGGTCCGACGGTTACGGCAAGCTGGGCGATCCCGAGTACCACGGCTACGTCACCGAGAAGACCAAGACCAGTTCGGGATGGGCGAATATGTTCATGGCCGGCGGCAGCTCCTTTGTGCCCGAACGGGGCGAGTCCGGCCCGTGGTGCTGGGCTCCGCAGGGTGCGTCCGAAGTCATCTGCGGCGGTGGTCTGCCGGCCAATCACCACATCTCGACCTTTGTGGTCTGGCAGAAATTGAGGCGCGATCAGCTCGATCCCGGAGACGGCGTCGTCGTTCCGGAGAAACCTGTCGAGCCCGCAAAGCCGACGGAGCCGGAACAACCCGTCGACCCCACACAACCAGTTGAGCCGGAGCGGCCGACCGGGCCGCAAAGACCCGCCGAACCGGCATTTGAGCGGCGGATCAGTGACTGGGCCAGCCGTTTCAACGTCGGCTACAGTCGTTGGAATCAGCGCCCGGACAAACCGGCGCCCGAAGACGGCTACGTCTATGTACTGAAGGATCTCTTTACGACCCACAACGGGTCGTGGGAACCCGGTCCGGGACTGGGCGCCATTCCCCAATGGGCGCGCGAGGCCTATCTCAAGCCCTTTGGTGCACCGGACTACTTTGACGACGCCGGCGGCGATCACCATCTCTTTGCGGCGGTCATCGGTCCGGATGGGCAGTTGATAAGAAACAAGGAGATCCGCTACTGGTCCGACGGCTACGACAAGTTGGGCGAGGAAGATTACGAAGGGTACGTGCGTCGCCAGACCAAGGAAAAGTCCGGCTGGATCAACATCCCCATCGGCCCCGGCAGCAGTTTTGTGCCGGAACGAGGAGAATCCGGGCCGTGGTGCTGGGCGCCGGAAGGCGCGGCCGACGTGGTCTGCGGCGGCGGCATGCCCGCCAAGGAGCATGTATCGACCTATGCAGTCTGGCAGGCGGTCAAGGAGTCTGAGTTGACCGGCGGCGGTGGCGGCGAGGGAACCGAACCCCAGAAGCCGACCCAGCCGGTTGAGCCGGAAAAACCGGTCCAACCCAAAAAGCCGACAACCCCCACAGCGCCCCAGAGTGTGATCCGTCGCGTCAGCCCATGGGCAGAGCAGATGAACGTGTCGATCAAGGGGCTGGCCGACCGGCCGGATGATCCGTTCGGTGACGTGGCCTATGTGGTCAAGGATGTGTTCACCACACGCAACGGCTCCTGGGAACCGGACAACCAACCCCATTCGGTGACCCAGTGGGCCAGAGACGACTATCTCAAACCGTTCGGCGCTCCCGACTACTTTGACGACGCCGGCGCCGACCACCATCTCTTTGCGGCGGTCATCGGGTTGGATGGGAAGTTGGTCAAAGGTGCTGACGTGGTCTACTGGTCGGATGGTTTCGACAAGCTAAACGATCCGGACTACGGCGGCTATGTCAAGCGCCAAACCAAGGACAAATCGGGCTGGATCAATATTCCCATCGGCCCCAGCAGCAACTTCGTGCCGGAACGCGGTGAAGCGGGTCCATGGTGTTGGGCGCCCCAGGGTGCGTCGGAGGTTGTCTGCGGTGGTGGACTGCCGGCCAAACAGCACATCTCGACGTTCGTCGTTTGGCAGGCTGTCCCTCTCTCCGAAGTTGTCGAGGGGACCAACGACGGTGGACAAGACGAGTACAACATCTTTCTCCCGTTTGTGGCCGGCGGCGACCGGACGACGGTGCGACCTGCGGGCCAAGCAGTATCGACGACGGAAGAGAGTTCGGATGCCACAAGCCCACCGTCGTCAAGCCCCGTCCTATCCGGCGATGAGGCGTTGCGCGCCGCGGCTTGGAGCCGTATCGGCGTGGGCTACGACGCTGACTCGCGCCTGGCCAAGTATGCACGAGCACATGATCTCGGCAGGCCTGTGACCGAGGAATTGACCGTGGGTAGCAACATCGTCCAGGCGTACGACGGCGGCATCGTCGTGCTCAGCCTGAACGATCCCGAAGACATTCGCCATATCGGCTGGTAGGGAAGCGGACCGGGAACCCAAGAGCAAAAAGAGACCCACCGGCGACGCCGGTGGGTCTCTTTTTGCTCTTGGGTAGGAACGCACCCTTGCGGTGGTTTACTGTGGGCAGGCGCAAAGGCATACCCCTACAAACCTACGCCGGCGTCTCAACCTCTGCAGCCGGCGTACAGATCAGTTCCTCGATGACTGGATAGACGATAGCGACCTGCTCTTCTGCCTGGGTCGGGTCGATGATGTCATGGATCAGATTCAACGTCGCCGCGAAATCGTAGCGATTGACGCCAACGTTCCGCGACCTCCAGACCGCCAGAATCTGTTCGGTCACGCTGTTGTCTACCGCGTCATCACAGGGGTTCAGCACCATGGTCACTAGAGGTGCCACGGGATTCCCACTTTTGGCTGCGTAGAATACGAGCCGCCCGAGCCGCAGCAACTGCCCAAAGGCGCGAGGATATGCGTGGATAGATGTGGGGAGGAATCGGGGTTCTTTCCTTCAATTCCGGATCCCACCAGCGAAAAAATCCGGGCACAATCTGAAGAAGATCGGCCATCACCCGGCTGCGCAGATCGCCGTCGACGGCCTGGGCGCCGTACGCCGGCGAGACGACCACAGCATGATGGACATCGGCGCGATTGAGAGCCACCCAGGTTGCCAGGATGCCGCCCAACGAGAGACCAAGGACGGTAACTGTCTCGCCTAACCCGCCGGCGATGTCAACCGCTTCAGCGGTCACAGCGACGAGCTGTTCGGCCTTCAAGTTCGCAATGTCGGACGACAACCGATCGTGGCCGTGATAGGGATAGCGCGGTGCGATGACGTTGTAGCCGGCATTGAAGAGCCTTGCATCCAGCTGCGCATACTGAAGGGGACAGTTGGTAAAACCATGGAGCAACACGATCGAGTGCGCGGTCTTGTGCCCATGGGTTAGAAGTCGGGTACGGCAGGCAGTTTGAATCTGCTCGCCGTCACGTTGCTGCAAGCGAGCCGCACGTGCCATCGCACTTGCATAGGTGGATTCCGGACTTGCCTCCGGCACTTGGTTCAGCGGTGCAACACGCCACAATCGATAGGCGAACAATCCCAGCGCTGCACCGGCGCCGGCAATTAACCAGTTACGTTGCATCGGGCAATGCCTCGATTCTCATAAACAATGCGTCTTTGAGGGCAAATGGAGCGGGCCGAGATGCCATCTCGGCCTACAATTGACAGCGACACCCAGATAAAAACACAGAGCCGATGGTCGCTCTGTGTTCACAAATACCGTCAATTGCGTTGGCTAATCCGCTGCGGCGTAGATACCACAGCGGCAAATCGGGCCAGACTATTCGAGTGCAAGCGACAACATAATCGTGGCCCTATTGACGCCGGGATCTGTTGGTGACTGATCGGGGCTACCGGACGCTGGCCAAAAAATCTGTGCCAACAACGATACGCATGTCGACCGGACGCGTCGGATCGAACCCGTTGAGGGTAGAAATATTCGGGTCGAGCGCTCAGATCACCACTCAGCCGAGCGATCATGGTGTCGGGCACGCCGTAGTTGACGATCAGCGTGTGGCGATAGTCGCTGCGGTCGGCATCACCAATGGAGATCACCTGCCAACCACGAGCCTGCAGCAGATCCCGCGTCTGGCAGCCACCCCCGGTTCGCCGGTGCCGTTCAAAATCTCCACCCGTATCCAGTCCGGTGTTCCCGCCGCGGCGACGGCGCCGGCGTTGCCGCTCGGTGCCGGGCTAAAGAATGTATTGAGCGCCGCACGTACCCGAGCCCGATCGGGAACCAGAATCCAGGCGCCCTCATCACTGTAGGTTTCTTCACCGTAGCGCGAGTCGAGCACGAGTTGCCTGATCTCGTTGACGGAATTGTCGGCGACGAAGTTGGCGAGATCGAGCTGCACCGCCATGGGCATGTCAGTATCGATGCTGCTGCGCATGGTGTAGAGCAACTTCGGCGCTTTGGCGATCAACGTCGGGATCATTTCTGCGCGCAGCACCTTGTCAGCCAGGGCCCGAATGACCTGTTGTTGCCGTCGCGCCCGACCGTAATCACTGTCCACATTGCGTGTACGCACGTACTTGAGCGCGGTTTCACCGTCCATGTGCTGCGCGCCGGCATCCAGATGGAAGGTCTCGAAGCCGTAATTCTCAGTCGGATATTCCTCGTCATGGATAGCCACCGGCACAACGACGTCGACGCCGCCGATCAGGTCGACCACCTCAGTGAAACCGTCAAAACTGACCTGGACATAGTAGGGTACCGGCTGGCCGATCACTGAGCTGATCGTGTCCTTGACCAACTGCGGGCCGCCGCCCGGATATTTGCTGGTCTCACCGATCCGGTAGGCAATGTTGACCTTGGTCGTCAAATCCATGCCGGGCAATGGAACCCACAGATCGCGGGGTAAGGAGAGTATGCCGGCCGTCATAGAGTTGGGATCGAGCGACAGCAGGATCAGCGTGTCGGTGAGCGGCGGTCCGAGTTCGTCCGGACGTGCATCAGTGCCCATCAACAGAATGTTGATGGGCTCGAATGTGGCGCCGGCGGGCGCAACAACAACATCCATGTCTGTTGCTTCACCCGAGACCATCGTGGTCGCCTCAGACGCCGCTGAATTGGAGCCGTCGACACTCGGCAACGGAACCAACGTATCAACCCGCCCCAGAATCGACGTATCGAGAATGCGGGTTCGCGCCCAGTCGTGCAGGTTGGTTGCAGCGAATCCGGCAAACACCAAGACCCCCACCACATAGGTGAGGGTCGCGAAGATCCATAGTGAGCGACGGCCGTCCTGACTGGATCGATGGGAAACAGGCCCGGGTTCGACTGATTGAGGTCTTGCTTCGTCCGATTTACGCATACGCCGGCATTATAGCATAGGCGCTCGCCGGCAGATCAAGTATTGTGAACGACGGATCACAACCCATTCAGCCGATCAGCGCGGCAGAACTGTGACTTCACCGTGCAACATTGCGGATAGTATGGCAGACGTAGGGGGACGGTCCGGGAGATCGCTACGAAGCCGGACGCATGCATGGGGAGTCGGCTGGAGCAAAGGGTTGTCGATCAATTGCGTAGCGGGTGTTGGTAGAGCGATGACTTGGTCAGAATATAGAGATTGCCGTCGATGGGTTCAATGAATAGGCCACGCAAATCGCGCAATGGATCGCCTTCCGGTGCCACCCATTGAAAGTCGTAGGCGCCGGTTGCTTTGTCAAAGACCAAAATTCGTTCTTGGGCCGCATCGGCCACATAGATCGACGCGTAGACCTCGTCACCCAGCACCATGTCCACAGCCTGACCGGCCACGACCGATCCGCCACCCAGGGAGAAAGGCGACTGCAGCCCCACGCTGTACCGAATCAGACTGCCGCGGTTGTAGAGCAGCCAAATATCCCCATCGATGGCCATTCGAATTACGCCGGCGAGATCGGGGTTCGCTTCAGCGTCGAACCAAGGTTCCGGCTGCTCATCAAGTCGACCGGCGTTATAACGCAGGATCTGGTTCAATCCTTCATCGCTGATATAGGTCCGTCCCAGATAGACCTCCATCTGGTTCGGCGCTTGAAGTGGAGCCGGTTGCGCCAGCGGAACGTGTGTGGCCCCTTCCACACGCGGATCAAAGCGGAACAGATGGTTGTTGCGATCCAGCACGATCAACGAAGGCCGCTCCTGATACCCGGCAACGATGGGCTGCCAGGCCATGTCCACCAGCCGCCCGACGGTCACACCGTCGATCACTTGCCCCTCGGCGACGGCAACCAAAGGAACCCGATCCGGGACAAACTGCCGGGCGCCATCCATCTGGTAGTGTTCGACAAGCTGGCGACCGGTATCCAAGACAAAAATATGTTCGTCCGCCACCAGCACACGCTGGGGCTCGGCGTCGGCGGAAAAGCGAACCATTGGTTCCGCCAGTTCGAAGAGATACTCCGTATCCATGGTGGCATTGAGACAGCGTTCAATCTCTTCGGACATGATCGCGGTACGCTCACTGCGACCGCTGATTGCGCTCCCCTCTACCAATAGACTCTGGGCGTCCAGACACATGGACCGCGCAATCTCAACGTCATCACTGTCCAACGCCAGCAGACCATTGTCCACACGAACTTGGGCCATGTCCAGAAGATTCTGACCGCGGGAAAGATCAGACTCACTGGTGACCACGTTGGCCACTGTGTAGACGATCGTCGGCACCAGGACAAGGATCAGAATCGCCAAGAGAACAAAGAGACGCTGTCGCCCACCGGCGGCCGGTGCGGGTGGAGCAAATACGGGTGCTGCCGCAACGGCCTCATGGATGCGTTCACTCACATCCGCATAGACAGGACGGCGCTGTGTTGCGGCGGACGCGGTCGCTTGGGCACTTGGGCGGTACCGGTTGACGGAGGGGGTAGTCGCTTCCCTGTCCGGCAGCATACCGCCCATCAGCTCGCGTGACCGAGTATAGCCCACAACCAGAGCGGACGTCGCGCCGGTAGTAATCCGTTCGAGCAAGGAAGGAGTCTCAGGGGCGATCTCGCCCAATTGTGGGCCAATCGGCTCACCGGTGAACTCCGCGTCAAACTCGACGACCGTCTCCTCGTCATCGGTGGATGATTGCAGCGCGTCCTGGGCCGTGGCGGCGTCTGCCACATTCCAGTCACCATTGCCGTGCACCCGGTCGATGTCGGCGCCGGCACTGATCTTGTTCGGATCGGCGGCTGTGTCAGAGGCCACCATGTCCGGCGGCGCGGGCGCCGCTTGTTCACCCAGCGGCGACAGATGGACCGTTGCCGATGGTCGCATGTCAGGGGTGTGGAGTGGAACTTCCGGCGGCGCTGCAGGGATGTCTCGCAGCGGAGGCTTGGCGTTGACCGAGGTCAGAAGTCCGCCGGCGCGACCATGGGGCCCGCTTCGGCGCGACGTGAGCGGCGAAGTCTTTTGGGCAACATCGCTCGGTTGCCAGGCGTCCGACATCCGTTCGGCATAGAAAAGCAATCCGGGGAGATTGATCTCTCCGGCTTCGATGGCCAAACCGGTTGCTGCGGGCCGACAATTCTCGATCGACAAATGGGCAACGTAGCCGGCGATGGTGCGGATCTGCACAGCTTCCAGCCACCGTACAGTGCCCATGAAAAGGCCGACGCTCTGATCGACGTCCTGCCGATAGATTTCCCAGTTGGAGGCTTGTCCCGACGTACTATCCGTTTGCGCGCCTTTCGAGTTCGCTGGGGTAGAGTTCAACCCGCTCGGAATTGGTCACAAGGGCCGCCGCCGGTCCGTTATGCATGACCAACAAGCGGCCGTTCAAGAACGCGGCGACGATTATGCCGGTGGTGAGTTGCCGGTCCGGAAAGTCTCGATTCCAGGCGTCGATTTTTTGGCTTGTTTCGAGAACTGCCTGCACCAGCACCTGGGATCGGCTGCCTTTTGCGGTATAGTATGTGCGCTGGATCGTGCTCAACAGGCTTTCGATCAGGCGCATTCGTTCCGGATGTTCACCGCTGAGATCAATGACCGCGTAGAGGTTGCCGCGTAGAGATTGGCGCGTACCGGCCACCGGTTCGATCATGCGAATCCCGACCATCGGTTCACGGTCGCTATTCTCGAACGGTACGGCGATTGTTCTAAATATGGGTAGGCGCGATCGGCCGTCGGGAGGTGCAGCATTCATGCAAGTGATTGTAGCGTGCGGTCTGATCCCTGTCAACCAAAATTGCGGCTGGTAGGCGCTGACAAAATGGCATCGACACATTTCTGTCGAAATACCCACGACGGGCCGCCAATGCAGCCGCAGGCCATGGTTGCGCCGGCACCCCGCACAACCGTTGCAGACGCGAATATGGTCTGTGTCACGACAACAGGGTCGAACATGGTAGCGTGTCAGTAAGGAGCCATCACTTGACGATGAGTAACCGAAGCCGGTATCACATTCCAGCCGGACGCCACCGTGTGGAAGAAGAGATACGACGCAGCCGCTTCATCACCACAGTCGCCTATGCGCCCGACGTTGCGGCCGCGCGCGCTCATCGCAGAGGTACGCGGAGAGTTCGGCGACGCTTCACACAACTGCTGGGCCTACCTGATCGGCGTCCCCGGCAGCATGGCACAAGTCGGGATGAGCGACGACGGTGAACCCCACGGCACTGCCGGTAGACCGATGCTCACGGTGCTGGAGCACTCGGGCATTGGCGATATTTGTGCCGTCGTCACACGGTACTTTGGCGGAACCCTGTTGGGGAAAGGCGGACTGGTGAAGGCCTATGGAGGCGGCGTGCAGTTGGCCTTGGCATCACTGCAACTCGGCGAACACCTAGACTACGCCTACCTGCAGGTAGTGATGGAGTACGGTGCGATCTCGGCTTTTCAACGCACAGTCCGGCAATATGAGGCGGAGATCCTCGATGAAGAGTATGGCGTCGACGTGACGTATCAGCTGCGGCTGCCCGTCGAGCAACTTGAGGGCTTGACTGCCGCCGTCACCGACATAACCAATGGGCAGGCAGTCATCGAAGTTAACCGGCGCGACGATCTGCAATCCCTACTCCCGAGCGACTGACTCCGCGTCCAACTGCCCAAGCGCTTCCAAGACATACGGGTAGATGGTCTCTACCACGACAGCATATCCGTCACCTGTCGGATGAATAAAATCGGACTGATTGTGCGCAGGATCGGCCGCGACTCCTTCCAAAAGAAACGGAATCAAAATCGCGTCGTGCGCATGGGCAGCGGCAGGATAGAGCGCCCGAAATGCTGACGTGTACTCTGCCCCCATGTTCTGCACCATCTCCATCCCCGCAACAACGACGATCGCGCCGGCCGCCTGAAATTGGCCAATCAGCGCGTCCAGGTTCTCCGCCGTTACTGCGGTGCTGATGCCACGCAGTCCGTCATTGCCGCCGGTCGCCAGGATCACGATGTCAGGGTTGAGTGTCAGCACCCAGTCGATACGCGAGCGGGCGCCGCTGCTGGTTTCGCCGCTGTTGCCAGCATTGACGACAGTGATGTCGTGCCCGTCCGCCCGTAGTTTTCGCTCCAGCTGCGCCGGATAGGCGTCCTCCGGTTCGACGCCAAAGCCTTCGGTGAGGCTGTCGCCCACGGCAACGATGACCACCGGAGCGGCGCCGGAAGCTGTCGATCGGTCTGACGATGTCGGGGCAACCGCCGGCGTCGCTGGGGAGCGCGCCATGCCGCAACTCGTGACCAGCAGGACCAACAAGCCCGTCGCCATCCATAAGACAGCGCGACGACGCCACCACTTTACGCTTTGATTTCCGCCCATCTTTGCCTACTCTTCTTCTGTTTGCTCACGTAGAATCCGAATCGGCTTGCTGCGTAGGATCGAGATCGAAGCCAGCATGCCGACAAGCGTCACCAGCACCATGGTAGCAAGCACCATGGCGACACTGGCCGGGAGAAACGGTCGAAAGTCAAGCTCAAAGAGCCGTGTGTTGATGAGCCAACTTCCCAGCTGCGCCATGGCCAGACCCAAGAGCGCGCTGATCAGGCCCAAAAGCAAATTTTCCGCCGTAAAAACCTGCAGAACAAAGCGACGATTGGCGCCGAGCACCTTGTAATAGGCTGCTTCCTGGATCTGCGCGAATCGCGTCGCAAAGACGGCACTGATTACGATGAGCAGGCCGGCGACGATGCTGAATGTGGTGAAAAAGCGTATCACCCGCGTCACACGCCCGGCAAGGTCGGCGAAGGTATCAATAGCGGCAGTGACATCGATTACGCTGACGTTGGGAAAACTTGCCACCATCCGGTTCTGAAGTGCGGGAATTTCGACCTCATCGACGCGCAGGGCGGTAAAGATCGTTTGGGGTGCGTTTGCCAATACGTCAGGCGGAAAGACGAAGGTGAAGAACGGCTGCACCGACTCTTCGTCACTACGTGTACGCACGCTGGTCACGGTCGCGTCCAGCGGCACACCTTGGACACGAAAGGTGATGGTGTCCCCCATGTTTACATGCGCAAAGTCCTGGACATCGTCCAGCACGGATACCTGAGGACCGCTGAACGAGGCATCAAAGAGCGGACCGCCGCCGATGACACGCTCGTCCTCCAGCAGTTCATCACGGTAGGTCAAGTTGAACTGAAAATCTCGCCCTTCTTCGCCGCGCGTGCCACCGCCGTCACCGGCTTCGGGTGGGGCGCCGTTGACGGCAGCGATAGTCGAGCGCACGACCGGAAAATAGACCGTCTGTCGACCCAGTTCCCCTGCGAAGTCGTCCACTTGATCGGGTTGGATGTCCAGGAAAAAGAGATTGGGCGCATCATCCGGGAAAGAGGCAACGAAGGTCGCATCAAGGGTACGTTCGACGAAGAAAATGCAGAACAGCACTGCTAGACTGGCAGATAGTGTGATGATAATGGCGCGGGTCGGGTTGCGCGGTCGAAAGAGGCCACGCAGTGCCTGGCGCAGCGGCAGCCACCGGAAACGCCGGCGACGCAACAGTCGAAGCAGGATTTCCGTACAAACTGCGGAGATCACAACCAGCCCAACCACGGTCGCAGTGAAATAGAGACTTGTGCGCACCTCGCCCAACAGCCAGAGCACCATGGCGCCAAAGGCGCCCAAAATCAAGACGACTGCCGCCACATAGGGCCAGCGCGAGTCCAACCCGACGGCTTCCTTGCGAAAGATAAAATTTGGTTTTAGTTCGCCCAGCCGGTAAAGGGGGATAAATGTGAAGGCGAGCACCACGAATGCCCCCAGCAATAGCCCTTCAACCACTGCACGCGGCGACAGGTTCAACCGGACATCAGGCGGCAGAAGATCGCCAAGCAGATATGGTAGAAGCAGCTGCAGTGCAAAACCCAGAAGCACGCCGAGCACCGTGCCCATGAGCCCCAGCAGCGTAACAATCGCGTAGAAGTGCAGCGTCACAAAACGGCGGGTCGCGCCCAACGTCTTGATGACGGCGATCGTCGTATAGCGCTCGCGGCAGGAAGGCTGTGAGTGCACTCTGGATGCCGATGCCGGCCAACAGCAATGTGAAGATTGCCACCAAGCTCAGAAAAAAGATCAGATTGTCAAAGAAACTCTGGACTCCTGACGGTGCGGTGCGATAGGTTTCCACGCTCTCCATACCGACGTCGCGCACATCGCTGAGCCGTTGCGCGACACGTTCCAACGGGGTTCCGTCGATCACCTTGAGCAATGTCGTGTAGGTCACGCGGCTGCCCGGCTGGATCAATGCCGTGGCCGCCAGATCGTCGGCAGCGACAAAGATGCGCGGTCCTAGTGAAAAGAAATCGACCGGGCGATCGGATTCATGCACCACCACATCGACGATGGTCATCGTCGACTCGCCAATGCGCAACGAGTCTCCGACGACGACAGCCAGGCGATCCAGGAGTGACTGTTCAACAATAACGCCGTTAGACAATCGGTCGGCGAAGTCTCTACCCGATGCCAGTTCAACCCGGCCATAGAAGGGGTAGCCCGGTTCGACTGCCTTGATTTCAGCCAACAGGGTCTCTTCTCGATCGGAGAGGCGAACGACGGTGTAGAATTCCCGGATCTGTGCTGCGAGAACCGTCCCCTCCGCTGCCAGCGCATTGATTTCCGCACGTGTCTTGTCGGCTAGTTCGAAGTTCGACTCGACAATGATGTCGGCAGCCTGAAGCTCTTTGGCGTCTGCCAACAACGTGTGGTTGATACTGTCCCCCAGTCCGCGCAGGGCCACCAGCGACAACATGGACAGCGCCACACAGAGCACGAAAATTGCTGACTGCTGTTTCGACGTCGCCAACTGACTGAGTACAAAACGTCTGTTCAGCATGGCGATGCTCCTGCGCGGTGCCAACGAACCAGTGTATTCGGCTGAATCTTCCACGGAATATACCATCAAGGTTGCGCAGCCATGTCCCGTTGCGTATCGGACGCAAGCTTGCCGTCGTAGAGCGTGAGAACGCGTTCAGCCCTGGCTGCAAGTTCGTCACTGTGAGTCACCATGATGAGCGTCGTCTGTCGCTCCCGATGCAGGTCCAGCAACAGATCGAGAATGGCTGCACCGTTTTTGGAGTCGAGATTTCCGGTCGGCTCATCGGCGAAGAGAATTGCCGGATTGTTGATAAGCGCTCGGCAGATGGCGACGCGCTGGCGCTCTCCACCCGAAAGCTGATGTGGGTAGTTGCTGCTGCGTGCGGCCAGCCCCACTCGGTCCAGCAGAGCCCGGGCACGACTCTCCGCGTCATGGTCACGACGCAGTTCGGCCGGGAACATGACATTTTCCAGTGCATTCAACGAAGGCACGAGATGAAACGATTGAAAGACGAAGCCGATGGTGCTGTTGCGCAGGGGCGCCAATTGATCTTCGGTGAAGTCTGTAATGTCCTCATTCTGGACCAAAACCCGCCCCGACGTGGGGCTGTCAAGCCCCGACAGTAAGCTGAGCAACGTCGTCTTGCCGCTGCCGCTGCTTCCCTTGATCACGACAAATTCGCCGGCATCGATCACAAACGAAATACGCCACAACACGGTGATGGATCGGTCCACAATCGCATAGGTTTTTGTCAGTTCCCGTGCTTCGAGTATCGGCATTCAAAATTATCATTTCTGCGGGTCGTCGGTGCAAACAAGACGGCGCTAGAAGCACACTTTTGTGCCCAAATGACAGGCTGATGTGCGACCAAAGCAATGTCTATACTCTTATCACAACGTTGTACGCCCGCGAAGTAAGATCATCACCCAATTCCTTGCCGCGATCATGATGTGCAAGAACACGGCGTGGAGAAGAGTCCACTGCAGAAAGATGAATCGGCATCAAAAAGACCGGTTTGGAAACCCGGTTTTGCAGATTCGTTACAAAGGAAAACGACGGCAGCCAAGGCTACCGTCGTTGAATTCCCGGTCGTCAATTGGGTGTCGCCAGCGGACACCTACCGCTGTCGGTCGCTACACCTGCGGCATCGGCTCCTGCGGGATTGGATGTATTCCTCTCGACCGGTACAGCCGGCGGCTGCACAACCGGCGCGATCTCGATCGTGGGATCCGTGGCTTCTGCGCTCGAGTAGTCAGCCCCGTCTTCAGCCAAGTAGTGCGCGCTCCCCTCATTCGGCATGATAATCCAGAGCAACAGGTAGAGCAGCAGCGGACTGCCGATGCCGATAAAAATCAGCATCGCAAAAGCAATGCGGATCAGCGTCGGATCGATATTGAAATAGTTGCCGAAACCCCCACATACACCGCCGATCATCCGATCGGTGCGACTACGAACCAGACGTTTTTGACTGTTCATTTCGAGTTCCTTTTCCCGAACCGCCCACACTTTTTAGCATATCGCCCCATGAGATAGAGGTACTATGCCTACAAACAGGATGGATATCGGTCCGACCTTGATGGGCGAGCCTCACGATTTCCCGGCTCCAAACGCGTCGTTCACGTATAGTGCATTACGCAATTGCGGCTCAAAGGTTGCAGCGCTGCGAAATATCCCGTTCACAAAACCACGCTATGGTATAATTCGCGGCGACACAAAAGCTAACTCAGGACGCAACTTGACTCTGTATGGACAACAGCAAAAACTTGGCGCTCCTACTCGAATCAGCGCCGGTAGCCATCGTCACTGTGGACCACACGGGCACCATTCTATATACCAACACACGTCTCAACGAGATGTTCGGCTATGAACGGGGAGAATTGCTCGGTCACTCAATAGAGCAGTTGATTCCCGAACGTTTCCGGTTCATCCATCAGCAACATCGTCAATCCTATGCCCGACAACCCCATGCGCGTCCCATGGGGACCGGTATGGATCTGGCCGGTCGTCGCAAGGACGGCCGCGAATTCCCCATCGAAGCAGGACTCAGCCAGATTCAACTCGGCGAGACCGGGTTAATCATGGGTTCGATCACGGACATCTCCGCGACGAAAACAGACCGAAGAGTTGCTGGAAACGCGCGTACGCCAGCGCACCCAGGAACTTGAGCGGCGGCGAGCAGTCGCGGACGGTCTCCGCGATACGTTGGCCATTCTCAACTCCAGCCGCCAGCTGGACGAGATTCTGGCGCACATCGTCGACCAGGCGTCCTCGCTGCTTTTCGCCGATGCGGCCGCTGTCTATAGCCTGGAGGACGGCAGCCTCTCTCCCGTCCTAAAAGCCCATTCCGGAATCACGGACGAGCAGATCCAGTGGGCGGCGCGCTTGGCGCAGGAGTCCACTGCATCCGGCTCAATGCTCGAATTTGAGGTCGGGCACGCAGACGGGAATGACAGCATGCCCGACGCCCGCCGGACGCATCTCAGCACGGTCGAGCGCCCGACCCGAAACCCAGCCGGGCACTTGCTGCTCGAGTCGGGTTATCAGGCGATGCTCTCGGTGCCGCTGTTGGTGAAGGGTGCGATCTATGGCAGCCTCATGCTCTATTATAGTGAGCCGCGCAAATTTTCACCGGAAGAGATCGAGTTGGCAACCATGGTGGGTGATCAAGCTGCGCTGGCAATCGAGAACGCTCGTCTCCGCGCCCACGCTGAGCGGATCGCGGTGACAGCGGAACGGAATCGTATCGCGCGCGATCTCCACGATTCAGTCACGCAGACGCTCTTTTCCGCAACCGTTATCGCCGAAGTGCTGCCCAAGATTTGGGCCCGCGACCGGAAAGAGAGCGAGCGTCGCCTGGCGGAACTGCGTCAGTTGACACGCGGCGCCTTGGCAGAAATGCGCACACTTCTGCTCGAACTGCGTCCGGCCACGCTCATCGAAGTGGGGATCGGCGAACTGCTCCGGCAATTGACGGAATCAGCAATCGGACGCGCACGTCTGCCTATCGGATTAAGCGTGGACGGCGACGCGAGTTTGCCACCCGACGTCAAGATTGCGGTCTATCACATTGCCCAGGAAGCCCTCAACAACGTGGCAAAACATGCGCGGGCGACATCCGCTTCGCTGTCGCTCTCCTGTACTGACGACAGGCTCTTGTTGCGCGTCCAGGATGACGGACGCGGTTTCGCTCTCGACACCGTCACCGCAGAGCACCTGGGACTGACAATCATGCGCGAACGCGCCGAGAGCATCGGTGCGCATCTGGACATCGCCAGCGTTGTTGACCATGGCACCGTCGTATCGTTGGAATGGCAACAATGATGGTACGATAGCTAGCCTCGATCGGCGTCGATGCGTCGAATCGTTCCGCATAGCGCGGCAGAGTGAGTTCATAGGCGCTTGCACAGCGACATCGACGCAATTTTGTCAATACGGCCGATGGCAATATTTGCGCCGTCGTCGTGCACGACAGTTGCAGGCGCAAATATGTAGGCGCTTACAAAATGACATCGACAAAAAAGTGTCGATAGGCGAATAAGCGCTCGTCGATACGGCCGAAGGCCCGATTTGCGCCGCCGTCCTGAGCCTCCAGCGAAGGCGCAAATATATAGTTTCTTGCCAAGGACTGACATAGTGACCGGAGAATTCACATCCAGCATCCGCGTGATGCTTGTCGACGATCATGCCGTTGTCCGCAGCGGATCGGCTGCGTTTCTCATGGCCTACGACGATCTTGAACTAGTCGGAGAAGCGTCAGACGGCGCCGAAGCCGTGGCCATGTCTGGTCGCGTCAAACCTGATGTGGTGTTGATGGACCTGGTCATGCCCGAGATGGATGGCGCCACGGCGACCAGGGCGATTCGATCGGCGCATCCATCCATCCAGGTCATTGTTCTGACCAGTTTCAAGGAAGACGATTTGGTCCAGGGCGCGCTACAGGCGGGTGCAATTGGCTACCTGCTCAAGAATGTCTCGACTGACGAACTCGCCGCTGCCATACGCGCGGCGCATGCCGGCCGCCCCACACTGGCGCCGGAGGCTGCCCAAGCATTGATCCACACGGCAACCCGATCGTCGACTATGGAGCCCGGCCACGATCTCACCGAGCGCGAACGGGAGGTGCTGGCGTTGATGGTCCAGGGCCTCAACAATACCGACATCGCAGACAAACTCGTGGTTAGCCGCTCTACCGTAAAGTTCCACGTTAGCAACATCCTCTCCAAGCTGCATGTCGCCAGCCGAACTGAAGCTGTGGCCTACTCACTTCAGCACGGACTGATCGCTTAGATCCCCTTGACTTGACCGGTACGCCTCATCACATTCACTGGCCTCTCGACCAGGTGCAAAACCCGTCAGCTGTCCAGGAGTAGCTCCCCACTGATGCCCGGTCGCATCCAGCTGTTCGGCATGTACACTATGCACAGCATTGTAAGTCAGGGTGCACCCGCGATCGGGGGGCGTCCTTCGACCGTGTCCCGTGACCTCACCGGCTCTGCAAATCGAGGCGTAAATGCGAGTGTTGTTGGCCGACGATCAGCCTTGGCTCCGATCGGCTGTGCGGCTTTTACTTGATGAACAATCGGAGATCGAGACGGTCGCAGAAGCGGTCGATGTCGCTTCGCTTCGAGATCTGACGGCCGGGACAAATCCGGACCTAATTCTCCTTGACTGGGAGTTACCCGGCTTACGCCGTCTCGCCGACAAGTCGTCCTTTCTCCG